>JAGWOI010000008.1 GCA_028870995.1 Candidatus Omnitrophota bacterium
ATCTTTGTGGGCTATTCGGACCGTGGGGGCAGGATCGACCGGGTTTTCTTAAAAGAACTGGCCATGACCAAGCCCTATCTGGAGGCCACGGACCACGACAAGGTCAAGCACACCATTTGGCGGCTGGAAGACCCGGACAAGATCCAGGAGATCGCCAAGGTCATCGACGGACAGAATTTGTTCATCTGCGACGGCCATCACCGCTTCGAGGTGGCCAATCAGATCCGGCGGGAGGCGTTGAAGAAGGTCAAGAAGCTGACCGGCGAAGAGCCGTTCAACTATGTCATGACTTATTTCACCAATATGGATTCCAAGGACCTCCAGATCTTTCCCATCCACCGTATCGTCAAAAAATTTCCCATCAGCGTCAATTTGCTGGAACAGTATTTCCGCATCGATAAAGTCAAGACCAAGGTCGACTGGCTGGTGCTGCTGGCCCGCGCCGGGCAAAACGAGCATGCCTTCGGCCTCTACAATAAGCAGGGGATGTTCCTGCTGCGTTTAAAGAATAAAACGCTCATCGATAAGATGGTCAAGGAAGGTTCCAGGGACTACCGCAGCCTGGACGCCGCCATTTTAAAGGCCTTTATCCTTGACCAGGTGGGTGTTGTGGAAGAGGACATCGTTTTTTCCAAGGACCCGGACGAGGTGCTGCAGGCGGTCAACGAGGGGCAGGCCGAGGCCGGATTTATCCTCAATCCTGTCGCCGTCAATGAGCTGCGCGCCATTGCCCTCAATGACGAGCGCATGCCGCCCAAGACCACCTACTTTTATCCCAAGGTGCTTTCGGGATTGACGATTTACAAGATGGATTAAAGAGGGTATGTCCCTATTCGGCAAATCCAACTATACCTTCATCAAGGTCAAACGCAAGGAAATCCCCGCCGGGGTATGGACCAAATGCCCGGGCTGCGAGTCCCCCGCCTATTCCAAGGAATTGAAGAACAACCTCAATGTCTGCCCCAAGTGCGGCTTTCATTTGAGCTTAAACGCCGCTGAACGTGTTGCCCATTTGATCGACGAGGGCACCTTTGTCGAACATGACGCGGACATGATCTCGGCCGATCCCTTGAAGTTCCAGGGCCCCAAGACGTATAAGGAAAAACTTAAAGGCGACCAGGAGATCACCGGCCTTAAGGATGCCGTCATCACAGGGCATGGCGCCATCGACGGCAGTAATGTGGGTCTGGCCGTCACCGATTCGCGTTTTATTATGGGCTCCATGGGTTCCGTCGTGGGGGAAAAGATCACCCGTCTGATCGAGTATTCCACCAAGAACAGGCTGCCGGTCATCATTGTCTCCGGCTCCGGCGGAGGGGCGCGTATGTACGAAGGGGCCATTTCCCTGATGCAGATGGCCAAGACCTGTGCGGCGCTGCAGCGCCACTCAGGATCCGGTTTGCTGTACGTTTCGGTGCTGACCAATCCCACCATGGGCGGGATCATGGCTTCCTTTGCCGGTGTCGGCGACATTATTATCGCGGAACCCAAGGCCCTGATCGGCTTTGCCGGGCCCCGTGTGGTGGAGCAGACCATCCGGCAGAAACTGCCGTCAGGCTTTCAGCGTTCCGAATTTTTACTGGCCCATGGGATGATCGACATGATCGTCGAGAGGCAGGACCTCAAGAACGTGCTGGCGCACACCATTAATTATTGTCGGAATTGATATGGCGAACATCCGATTAAAAAACCTGTGCAAGACCTACAACGGCGGCGGCATGGATGCCGTTCATAATGTCAATCTGGAGATCCGCGACAAGGAATTCCTGATCCTGGTCGGTCCGTCGGGCTGCGGCAAATCCACCACCTTGCGCATGATCGCCGGCCTGGAGAGCATTTCTTCCGGTGAGATCTGGATCAACGACCGCCTGGTCAACGACGTGCCGGCCAAGGACCGCAACATCGCCATGGTGTTCCAGAATTACGCACTTTATCCGCACATGAATGTCTACGAAAACATGGCCTTCGGCCTCAAGCTGCGCAGTTACCCCAAGGCCGAGGTCAAAAAACGCGTTTATGAGGCCGCTGAGATCCTGGGGATCACCCGGTATTTGGAGCGCCGGCCGCGCGAACTTTCCGGCGGCGAGCGCCAGCGTGTGGCCTTAGGCCGCGCCATCGTGCGCAAACCCGTGGTCTTTTTGTTCGATGAGCCGCTGTCCAACCTGGACGCCAAAATGCGTGTGCAGATGCGCACCGAGATCCATAAGCTGCGCATGCGCCTGCAGACGACCTTTATTTACGTGACCCATGACCAGACGGAGGCCATGACCATGGGCGACCGCATCGTGGTCATGGACAAGGGTGTCATCCTGCAATGCGCGGACCCCATGACCGTCTACGACCAGCCGGTCAACAAGTTCGTGGCTTCCTTCATCGGTTCGCCGCCCATCAATTTCATGCAGGGGCGGATCACCAGGCGCGAGCGCAAATATTTCTTTGATGAGGGTAAATTCCAGGTTAAACTTATAGATGGCATGTATCCCAAGATCGCCCCTTACGAGGGCCGTGATGTGATCATGGGTGTCCGTTCCGAAGACATCTATGACAAGCTTTTTGCTTCCGAAGCCTCCCCGGAAAATACCGTGCGGGCGACTTGCGAGGTGGTGGAACCTTTGGGCAGCGAGGTCTTTTTGTACCTGAATTCCGGCAAACATAATTTTATCGCTCGCGTCGGAGCCCATGACCGCCCTGACGTCAACCGCGACATGGACCTGGTATTCGACATGAGCAAGGTGCATTTCTTTGACTCAAAAACCGAAGAAACCATTATCTAAGCTTTATTTCCTCGTCCTCTTTTCTTTTGTAGTGCCTCTGGCGGGTTTCTTCGTCTATGCCACCCGCAATTCCGTTGCCTACGTTTTCCTGGCGATCGCTCTTCTGGCCGACATCCTGATGCTCATGGCCTTTCACCGCCGTTACCTGAAGAAGCAATCCCAAATTTCCCTGTTAAAAGAAGAATATTTCGAAAAAGCCAACCTGCTCAAGGTGGAATTGCAGCGCGAGTGGGAGACCATCGCCTCCCTGCGGCTGAAGATCATCAATTACTCCCAGCTCAAGGACCTGACGGAAAAGCTCAGTCTTTCCTTAAGCCTGCAGGATACCTCCGGCACCCTGTCCACGGAAGTGGCCAAACTTTTCGGTCATAAGGATGTGACGGTGATCCTGTATCTGTTCCATTCCACCACGGGAGAGTTGGGCATTTCCTCGTCACAAAAAGGCCAGATGCAGGTCAACCTCAAGGCCAAGAAGGGTGACATCTTCGACCAGTTTGTGGTCAAGACCCTGCACCCGTTGCTCGTGGAAGACGCCCAAACCGATTTCCGTTTTGATTTGGACAGGCTCAGCGGCGAAGACAAGCGTGTCATCCGTTCGCTCATTTCCACGCCTTTGATCGTCGGTGAAAAGACCCTGGGGATATTGCGGGTGGACAGCTCGGTGGCGGGGCAGTTTGCCACCGATGACCTGCGGTTTTTGCGCACCATCGCGGATTTGACTTCGGTGGCCATCGAAAATGCGCAGCTCTACGAGCGCCTGGAGACCATGGCCATCAAGGACGGGTTGACCGGCCTGTACCTGCGGCGGCACATGCTGGACCGCCTGCAGGAAGAAATTTCCCGCGAAATGCGGCGCAAACGCGATTTGAGTTTCCTGATGCTCGACCTCGACCGGTTTAAACAGTACAATGATACCTTCGGCCATATGGCGGGGGACATCGTGCTTAAAGCGATCGCCAAAATCATGGAGGACCATTTCCACAATCCCGGCGAGATCGTCTGCCGTTACGGCGGCGAAGAGTTTTGCGCGCTTCTGCCCGACTGTTCCAAGGCCAAGGCCGTGCAACTGGCCAATGATCTAAGAAAGAAGGTTGAATCCCGTGAGATCATTTTGCGCCGTCAGAAGACAAATGTAACGGTCTCCATCGGGGTGGCGGCCTTCCCCAAGGACGCGGCCGGCCGGGACGAGCTTATTTTTAAAGCGGACGAGGCCCTGTACCAGGCCAAGGAAAGCGGGCGCAACAAGGTGTGTGCGGCATGATCTATGTCCTTCTCATCGCTACGGCAGTTTTTATAGGCGCAGTCTTCTACCTGGCCAAGCTGGTGGTGCTGGGACTAGAGCAGAAAGCCGACGAGGATGTGCTGAAGGCTAAGGAGGTTTTCCAGAAGATCATCGAGCAGAAGGACAAGTCCCAGGCAGAAAAAGTCAAGCTGGAACGCGAGGCTGTGGAGATCTTCACCCTTTATGACATGACCCGTGACATCACCCGGCATTTCGACGAGCAGGGGGCGTTCAGTATTTTCTTAAGCAAACTCAAAGAGAGCGTCCATGTCGAGGACTGCGAATTGGTCCATGATATCGCCGAAGGCTATAAGGGGGGCGTGTTGCCCAGCGGCTATGCCACCTTTATCCTCAAGAGCAAGGAGAAAAAATTGGGGGTTTTGTTGTATAAGGGGCTGGCCGACAAGGATAAGGAAAAGTTTGCCATCCTGGCCCACCAGTTCGCCCTGGCTTTGCGGCGCCTGAAGCTGTATAAGGACATCGAGACCCTGGCCATCACGGACGGCCTGACCGGCGTCTACACCCGCCGTTATTTTATCGAGCGTTTCGACGAGGAAATCAAACGCAGCGCCCTGCGCAAGAGCAGCCTGGCTTTTTTGATGGTCGATGCCGACCACTTTAAGTCCATCAATGACCAGTATGGCCACCTGACCGGGGACGCTGTTCTCAAGGAGGTGGCCAATATCATCCGTGAGAACGTGCGCGAGATCGATATTGTCGGCCGTTTCGGGGGGGAAGAATTTTGCGTCGTGCTGCCGGATACCGATTCGGAAGGTTCCCGGGTGGTGGCTGAACGTATCCGCAAGTCCGCCGAAAAGAAATCCATCAGGGCGTATGACAATACGGTACGCCTGACCTTAAGCATCGGGATCGCCGCTTTTCCCACCGACGGAAAGCTTTTGGAAGAATTGATGGACAAGGCGGATTGGGCCTTGTACCGTGCCAAGTCCCAAGGGCGCAATTGTGTGGTTGCTTTCGGATCCTACAAGGAATGAAGACCCCATCTAAAATTTTTGTCCTGGTTTTATTGCTGCTGGCTTTCCTGGCGAGCCTCGCCTGGGTGGGCGTGCGCCATATGGCCAGCATCCTGACCGAATTCGACCACGTGGCTCAGGTGGACCTGGTCCTGATGGAAACAGCCACCACCCTCAACGATATCCAGCTGAAGAAGGAAATCATTTTCACAAGGCTTACGTCTTCATCGGAAGAGCTGGCCTCAGGCCGCCTGCGGCCTTCCCGGCAGGAGTACCTGGGGGATTATGTCAGGGGGCTGGAAGGAGAGTACGACAGTTACATCCATGAGGCCGACAAGCAGATCCAGAAGATCGGCGGACTATCGGGGGTGCCGGACGAACTTAAAAGTTCCTTTGGACAGATGCGCCTGCAAATGCAGGATTTCGACAGCACCGTCAAGGCGATCTTCAAGTCAGTGGAAAGGGGCGGTTTTGAGCTGTCGCTGGAAGATCTGGATTCGACGGATTCCAAGCAAAAGGTCCTCACCGAGCACGTGCAGACCATCAGTGCCCAGATATGGGCCCTGGTGCACGAATCCATGAACAAGGGCAAGCGCTGGCGCGAACAATCCAGGCTCATTTTCTGGTTCAGTTTGCTGCTGACCGCCACCTTGGGGCTGTTGCTGTTTGCTTTCAGGAAGAATCTGGAAGAATTAAGCGCGCAAAAGAAGGACCTCGAAAAGTTAAACCAGGAACTTGACAAATTCGTCCATACCGTCAGTCATGATATTTTAGGGCCGCTGACCACCATCATCGGTTATGCCGCCTACCTTGAAAAGCACTATGCCTCCAAGCTCGATGAACAGGGGAAGAATTCCATCAGCGGGGTGCGCAAAGGCGCCTCGAGGCTCAACGTGATGATCAAGGACATGCTGGAATTGACCCGCATGACCCGCGTCAAGAACCCCTATTCCAAGGTCGATATGCAGGAAGTTGTCGAAGCGGCCACGGCTAATTGCGATTTTATTGTCCGCCAGTCGAATGCCGAGATCAAGGTCGCGGGACCTCTGCCGCAGATCGTTTGCGACCGCATCAAGACGACCGCCGTGATCTCCAATCTTATCAGTAATGCGATCAAATTCACCAAGCCGGGCCAGAGGCCCATCATCAGGATCGGTGTTACCGAAACCCAGAAGGACCACGAGTTCTACGTCCAGGACAACGGCATAGGCATTGATCCTGATTCCCACAAAGATATATTCAATATTTTCAAGCGTCTGCACAACACCGACCAATTTGAAGGTTCGGGAGTGGGCCTGGCCATTGTCAAGGCGGCCGTGGAAGACCAGGGCGGGCAAGTGCGCGTGGAATCCATTCCCGGCCAAGGTGCCAAGTTCATCTTCACCATCCCCAAAAATCTCATTCCTGCTAAGCCCTTGTATTAAACTTATCCGGTTAATAATATAAAATTAGCTTAAAAAGCTATTGCTGGCATAGGTTTTTGGGTTAGAATAAATTAATATTTAAGATTTAAATATCCCTTAAATCCCCAAAAAATTAAGGATTTTAATGAAGCAGTACGTCGTTGGCGTGGATGTCGGCGGCACCAACATCAAGTTGGGTGTCGTGAACCCTGCCGGAAAAGTGCTTGTCAGAACCAGCTTTGCCACAAAGCCTTTTGCCTCTCATCACAGCCACCTGATCACGGCCCTGGCCCGCGAGATCGAGGCCAGCATCATCACCGCCGGCCTTCACCGCCGCCAGATCGCGGGCATCGGCATCGGCCTGCCTGGACTGGTTGACTATGAAAAAGGGGTTGTGCGCTTCCTGCCTAACATCCCGGGCTGGCGTAATGTCCATTTGAAATCCATCCTTGAAAAAAAGATAAAACTCCCTGTTTTTGTCGATAATGACGTCAAAATCATCACCCTGGCCGAGTTTAAGTTCGGGGCCGGCCGCGGCGCCAGGAATTTCGTTTGCCTGACCTTGGGCACAGGGGTCGGGGCGGGATTGATCTTAAACGGTCAGCTTTACCGCGGCGAGGATAATGCCGCCGGCGAATTGGGGCATATGCCGCTCAACGAACATGGGCCCAAATGCAACTGCGGCGGTGAAGGGTGCTTTGAAACCTATGTCGGCAACCGCTCGTTGTTCGCCCTGGCTTCGCAGATCATGAAAAAACCCGGCATGACCACCCAGGACATGTTCGCGCTGGCCAAAAAGGGGAATAAAAAAGCGCTGCTTTTCTGGAAAACCGCGGCCCAGCGCATCGGCAACGGCCTGGTCGGTATTGTGAACTTATTGAATCCGCACCTGATCATCATCGGCGGCGGTGTTTCCAATAATGAGAGATTTCTGTTTAAGACCATCGCCCAAACCATCCGCCGCCGTGCCATGAGCCTGCAGGGAAAGGCGTTTAAAATCAAACGCGCTCAATTTAAAGATGACGCGGGGATCATCGGTGCCTACGTGTTGGTGACGAATGCGCAAAGGTAGTTTATATATCCTGGCTTTTTTATTATTGCTGACAAGGCAGGCCGTCTCTGCGCCGCTGCCCATGCCCGATATCAAGGGACAGTTCGGTAAAGATAAACTGAAAAAACCCTCTCAAGTTACCTTGCAGGCCGATCAGGTGAGCTTTTCCCAAGCCGACAACAAAGCTCATGCCGAAGGTCATGTGACGGTTAAATCCGGAAACCAGCAGTTGTTCTGCGACCGGCTGGACCTGGACCGCACCATCAAGCAGGTGGTGGCCGAAGGCAACGTTTATCTCGATACGCCCGATGAACAGGTGCTGGCACAGGGGTTGACCTATAGTTTTGATAAGAAGACCGGTGAATTCCGCGACGCCAGGGTATGGATGGCCCCCTATCAGATCCGGGGCAAGCAAATCCAAAAAGTTTCCGAGAACCACATGGTCATGAAGGACGGGTATTTGACCACCTGCGACCTGGATGAGCCGCATTACCGGTTTTTTGCCCGCCGGATGGACATCTATCCCAGGGACAAGGCCGTTATCCGCGGCATGAAGGTGTATTTGGGCACAGTCCCGATCATGTACTTGCCTTATTTTTCCCAAGACCTGCGCAACCGTCCGATGCTCACTTTCATACCGGGGGATAACAAGAACTTCGGGCTCTTTTTATTGACCACCGCACGCTTTCGGACCTCAATGGCCGGAACTCATGCGACTGTTTCTCTGCATTTTGACGCACGTGAACGTACGGGTTTCGGAGAGGGGGCCGATGTCCGTTACAACACTCCTCATTTCGGCAGCGGCCTGTTGAGCGTGTACCGCACCGATGAGAATTTGATCCCAGGCGCGCATTTCTGGGACTCCAAGAATATCCCCACGGAGCACCACACCCTGTACCGCATCATCTGGCGGCACCATTGGAGGGTTGACCCTAATACCGATGTGGTTCTGCAGGAGTACAGGATCCATGATTATGATATCGCCAACAACCGTTTCTTGAAATTGTATTTTCCGCGGGATTACCAGCAGGGAGCCCAAGCTTCCAATTTCGACTCATATTTCCTATTGACGCATAATTTGCCGCACGGTACACTTGTTTTCAATGTTGAAACCAGCCGGCAGAACCCTGCCCTGCGCGGGGTGGAGCGGCTGCCGCAGGTCCAGTATATCCTTAATAACCAGCAGATCGGCAGGACAGGATTTTATTTCAAAACCACCGACACGTTTTCGAATTTGACCTATCAGAATTATCCCAAGACCTTCAACGAAAAAACAATGCGTTTTGATTCCAATGACGATATTTCGCACCCCTTTAAGATCGGATTCATCTCGTTCAATCCGCATGCCGGCGGGGAAGAGACCTACTACAGCCGTACTGCCGATATCAATGAGAACAACATCGTCCGGGGCCTGTTCAGGGGAAGCCTGGACATGAGCACCAAATTCTACAGGGTATGGGACTACCATACGGATTTTATGGGGCTGGACATCAACCGCCTGCGCCATGTGGTGATCCCAAGCATTACGTATCTTTACCAATCGAGGCCGACCTTCCCCTCTTCCAGGCTTAACCAATTCGACCCGGCCATCGACAATCTGTACCGGATCCACCAGATTGAGTTTTCGCTGGCGAACAAGCTGCAGACCAAGCGCCACGGGGAAATCGTGGACCTGGCGAGGTTCGTGATCCTGACCAATTATGGGCTCAAGGGCACCACCCTGGGTGAGCCGCAGGTCAATACCCTCGGCCCCATGGCCGGCCTGTCGAACAGCCGCCGCGGATTCAATCCCTTCGACACCATCCTTGATGTGAATCCCACGGATTGGCTGAGCTTTCATAACGACAACGAATATGATTTTCATTTCGGGCATTGGAACACCGAGAACTTCGACACCGAGTTCCATGGGAAGGGCTGGTCTTTTGCTTTGGGCAACCGCTATACCCGCGGTGAGGGCGATGCCATTACCAGCGAATGGGATTATACGATCAACCCCAAATGGCGCGTGAGGATTTACGGGACCCAGCCGTTGACCTCCCCGACGGATGGGTCTGCAAGCAATGCCCGCGAGACCGCAATCACGCTGACCCGTGACTTGCATGAATGGGAAATGGACATGACCGTTGACAGGCTCGAAGGAAGGGGCTCCGTATTTTATATTCTCTTCCGTTTGAAGGCCATGCCGGACATGAAATTTAACTTATTACAATCCACCTTCCAGCCGTCGAGGGCGGGGTCGAACAACCAGTAAGGGAGTCAAAGGAATGAGAATTGCCATCATAGGTTCAGGTTACGTGGGTTTGGTTTCCGGGGTGTGTCTGGCCGAAATCGGGCACCATGTTGTCTGTGTGGACAATAATCCCGATAAGATCAGGACTTTGAAGAAAGGCAAGCTGCCTATTTATGAACCGGGGTTGCTGGAGCTCATGAAAGCCAATGTCGCCAAAAAGCGGCTTTCTTTCACCGGTTCCATCGGCGAGGCCACAGAAAAATCGCAAGTCATTTTCCTGGCGGTGCCGACCCCGCCTAAGGCCAACGGGGACGCGGATTTGACCTATATCGAGAACGTGGCCCGCCAGATCGCCCAGCACATGGATTCCTACAAATTGATCGTAGAGAAATCCACCGTCCCCGCGGAGACCGGCAAGAAGATCAGGCGTACCATTCATTTGAACCTGCCTAAGAAGTATAAAAGCGGCAATAAAATCCTGCTGGATTTCGACGTGGCCTCTAACCCCGAGTTCCTCAAAGAAGGCAGCGCGGTGCATGATTTTATGAACCCGGACCGTGTTGTCATCGGTGTCGAGAGCAAAAAGGCGGAACAGTTGTTGAAGGAAATTTACAAGCCGCTGAAGGCCAAGGTCCTGGTCACCAACATTGCCTCGGCTGAAATGATCAAGCACGCCTCAAATTCATTTTTGGCCGCCAAGATCTCCTTTATCAACGCCGTGGCCCAGATCTGCGACCGGGTGGGCGCGGACGTGCTCAAGGTGGCGGAGGGCATGGGGCTGGACAAGCGCATCGGCCGTCAGTTTCTCGACGCAGGCGTCGGCTACGGCGGCAGCTGCTTTCCCAAAGACGTGGATGCCTTCATCCGGGTCGGTGAAAAGAGTGGTTATGAATTTGCCCTGCTTAGGGAAGTGCGGCGCATCAATGAGGCCCAGCGCCATTGGTTCGTGCGCCATATCGAGGAAAAGCTTTGGAATATCAAGGACAAGATGATCGGCGTCTGGGGCCTGGCCTTCAAGCCAAATACCGACGATATCCGCAGCGCCGCGGCCCTTGAGATCATCCAGCTTTTGCAGGCGGAAGGGGCCAGGATACGGGCCTATGACCCCAAAGCCATGGACAACGCCAGGAAGGTCTTAAGCCGGAACACGGTTTTTTGCGACAGTCCTTATGCGGTGGCGGAAGGTTGCGATTGCCTTTTATTGCTGACCGAATGGCCGGAATTTGCGGATATCGATTTCGTCCAGATACGCGACGCGATGAGCCAGACCGTGATCTTCGACGGCCGCAATTTTCTGGACGGGACGGCCTTAAGGGATTTGGGCTTTGAATACTTCGGCGTTGGCCGGGGAAAATCTTTGTAAAAGGATAAGGAGTGAATGATGCCTAAGAAAACAGTACTGATTACAGGCGGAGCGGGCTTTATCGGAAGCCATCTGTGCGACCGGTTCATCAAGGAAGGCTTTAAAGTCATTGCCGTCGACAACCTGATCACCGGCAACAAGGGCAACATTGCGCACCTGGCCAAGAACAAGGACTTCCGGTTTATCAAGCACGATATTTCCAAACCTATCCGGATACCGGGGCAGGTCCATTATGTGCTTCATTTTGCCTCGCCGGCATCACCCATCGATTATCTGCAGCTTTCCATCCAGACCATGAAGGTCGGTGCCCTGGGCACGCATAACGCATTGGGGATCGCCAAGGCCAAGAAAGCGGTCTTTTTCCTGGCCTCCACCTCGGAAGTTTACGGCGACCCCCTGGAACATCCGCAAAAGGAAACCTATTGGGGCCATGTCAATCCCATCGGGCCCAGGGGCGTGTACGACGAGGCCAAGCGCTTTGCCGAGGCCCTGACCCTGGCTTATAAAAAGGTGCACGGGATGGATGTCAAGATCATCCGCATTTTCAATACCTATGGGCCGCGCATGCGGCTTAAGGACGGAAGGGTGGTCCCCGCATTCATTGACCAGGTCCTTCACGGCAAACCTTTGACGATCTTCGGCGACGGCAGGCAGACCAGGTCTTTTTGCTATGTGGATGATCTGGTCGAGGGCATCACCCGGCTTTTGTTCTCCAAATTGACCGGTCCGGTGAACATGGGTAATCCCCGCGAGTTCACCATTCGCCAATTTGCCGACCTGGTCGTCAAAACCCAGGGGGGCCATAAGGCCAGGATTGTTTTTAAGCCCTTGCCCAAGGATGACCCCAAGCAGCGCCGGCCGGATATCACCCAGGCCAGGACGAAACTGGGATGGGAACCGAAGGTCCGCCTGGAAGAAGGGATCGTCAAGACGATCGCCTATTTTAAAGAACACATCAACAATGGACGAAAATAATGATTACCAAGGAAGAATTGGTTGCTTTTGAAATGGATATCGCCGAGGTCTTCGCGACCGGCGTTATTCGTGCTCCGGTGCACCTGCGGGCGGGCCGGGAAGAGATGCTCATCAAAATCTTCAAGGACCATCATATCGGCGACGATGATTACGTGTTCGGTTTTTGGGATTCCCATGAGCTGGCACTTTTGAAGGGCGTGCCGCCCCAGGAATTGAAACAAGCCATCCTGGACGGCAAAAGCATATCGCTGTGTTTCCCTCAATACAAGGTTTTGTGTTCGGGGATCGTGGGCAGCCTGATGGGCGCCGCCGCCGGGGTGGCCTGGGCCCTGAAGCATCAGCAGCAAAAGGGCAGGGCTTTTTTGTTTTGCGGGGACATGTCCTCGGAGACGGGTATTTTTCATGAAGCGGTCAAATATGTTACTAATTTCGACCTGCCCGCCGTCTTTATTGTCTGTGACAACGGGGTCAGCGTCATGACCGACACCCGCGCCGCATGGGGAAGCTCCGACCCCTGGTTTAAAGGCACCAAGTACGAAAGCAAGATCATCTATTTTAAATACACCAACGGCTACCCGCATTCCGGCCTTGGTAAACTCATCAAATTTTAAAACTATGACGACCAATACACAGCTTAAATACTTCGATGAATTAAAAAGGACCATGGAATGGCTGGCCCAGCAGCCCAAGGTGATGTTTGTGGGACAGACGGTGGCCGGACCCGGCACCTTTATGTACCAGACCCTGCGCGACTGCCCCAAGGAACGCTGCCTGGAGATGCCCATCAATGAAAGTTTCCAGATGCAGTTTACGATAGGGCTGGCCCTGACCGGCTATGTGCCCATTTCGGTTTATCCTAGGCAGAACTTTTTGCTGCTGGCCACTGGAGATATGGCCAATATGCTTGACAAGATCCCCTTGATCTCCGGGGGGAAATGGCCGTTGAAAATGATCATCCGGGTGGCCACCGGTCCCGATGCGCCGGTGCATCCGGGACACCAGCATATCGGCAATTATGCCAAGGCCTTCCGGGAAATGTTCAAATGGATTGAGGTGGTGGAGCTTGACAGCGCCGAGGAGATCTTCCCGGCCTACAACCAGGCCTTGAACCGCACGGATGGCAAATCGACGATGATCATCGAGCACGGGAATTTCTATAACGAAGAATATTACGCCAAGCGGATGATCAGCACCCAGCGCTGAAGGTATGCATCGTAATTCCAGGATATTTATCGTCGGACACAACGACAGCATTGAAAATTCCCTTAAAAGTTATTTTCAAGCCAAGGGCTTTCGCCATGCTGTTTCCAATACCCAGGACCGCATTAATGTGCTGGACCAGCTGCAGGTGGAGAAATTTTTTAAGAGTTTCCGGCCGGAATATGTTTTTTTAGGCTCCGTTCGTTCCGGCGGCATTATCGCCAACCAAAAATTCCCGGCGGAATTTATTTATGAAAACCTGCAGGCGCAGAGTTTGGTCATTGACGCCGCCCGGGTGGCTCAGGCTAAAAAGTTATTATATTTTTCCAGTTCTTGCGCCTACCCGGCCCTGGCCAAACAACCGATCCGGGAAACGTCTTTATTGACGGGAGCGCTGGAATCTACCAGCGAGGCCTATGCCGTCGCCAAAATAGCCGGCATTAAAATGTGCCAGGCCTACCGCGCCCAATACGGTTTTAAGTCCGTTGTGGCGGTGCCGGCCACGCTTTACGGTCCGGGCAGCGACACGGACATGGAATCCGCCCATGTGCTGGGTGCCTTGACGGCTAAATTCCATAAGGCCGCCGCCGAAGGCAACGGCGAGGTGGCGGTTTGGGGTTCAGGCCGTCCCCGGAGGGAATTCCTTTATGTGGACGACTTTGTCAGCGCCTGTGTGTTTTTAATGGAAAAGTACGACGGGCAGGAACCTGTCAATATCGGCTGCGGTCATGATGTGCCCATCAGGCGATTGGCCCAAATGCTCAAGAAGGTCAGCGGCTTCAAGGGGAAGATCATCTTCGATGCCTCCAAACCCGACGGGGTGATGCGTAAACTTCTGGACAGCAGCCGCCTGCGCAGGCTGGGCTGGAGGGCGAAGGTGGGTCTGGAAGAAGGCATTGAAAAAACCTACCGCTGGTATGTAAAAAATTTATGAGCATCAGGCGCAAATGGCTGTGGGGACTGCTCGCAGCGGTCGTTTTTACCGGGCTTTTAGGCAGGTATTTGGACAGGGTGCCCAAACGGCATTATTGCGATTTTCGCGTGTATCATCATGCGTCCGTAAGGATGGCGGCCGGGGAGGACATTTATGTCCGCGATACCATGGCGGTAACACCGTTTAAGTATTCGCCTTTTTTTGCTTTTTGTTTTATTCCCTTAGGGCTTTTGCCCATCAAAATTGCCGCGGGCCTGTTTTTTGCTCTTAATTTTATTCTGACCATCGTTTTATTCCGCCTGGCGGCGGATATTGCTGAAGTAAGGGCCGCCGCGGCCCGGGCCGGCGCCCTGCCGCTGCTTTACGGGTTGGCGGTTTTATTTTCAGCAAGGTTTATTTTCCTGGTCTGGGATTCAGGCCAGGTCAATATTTTAATGTGTGTCCTGGTGCTGGCCGGTTTGATGTTGGTCTCCAAGGGTAAGGATATGCCGGCAGGGGCCTGCCTGGCCGCAGCCATATTGATTAAATATGTACCGGCCGTTTTCTTGCCGTACCTGCTTCTTCAGAAAAAGTTTAAAGCGGTTGCGTGGACCTTGGCTTTTTTGGTCATTGGACTTGTATTGCCGTCGATGGTGGTGGGAGTCCAGAAAGACATTTCTTATTTGGGCTCATGGCTGCCCTTTATTACGCAAACGTCGCTGGACAAATTATCATATATCGACATCAAAAACCAATCCTTGTTTTCGATGGTCATCCGGTCCTTCAGCGCCAGCGGCATGGGCGTCAACATCATGCATTTGAGTTTTGAGCAGGGAAAGATCCTGGGGATTGCCATTTCAGCGCTGCTTTATGCGCTGGTGTTGGTTAAGGGGAAAAGACAACCGGGACAGGCGGGGCTTGATGCGGCCCTGCTTTTTTGCTTTATGGCTCTTTTTAATCCCAATGGGTGGGAGCTGAACTTTGTGGCTTTGGGATTGCCGTATATATTATTGATTGGATATTTAATTGAGGTAAAATGGAAAGACTCCTTTGTGACAATGAGCGTTATAATGGCAGCGGTGCTAAGCTCTGTTTTTGCCAGGGACGTCCTCGGCAAGGTCATGGAGAATGACAGCAATCTATGCAGCAATGTAACGATCGCGACGTTGCTTTTAATTGCCGCATTGTTTCAACTTAAATTTCTAAAGATTAAATCTATTAATGGAAAGGAAGTAGTATGAAGATTTTAGTGACAGGAGCAGCAGGGTATATCGGTTCCATTTTGGTGCCGCGTCTGTTGGCCGAAGGGCATGAAGTCATTGCACTTGACAACTTTATGTACAACCAATCTTCTTTGCTGGATGTCTGTTACCATGACCGCCTGACCATCGTGCGGGGCGACACCCGTGACAAGGCCCTGATGACCCGGCTCATGAAGGACGCCGACGCTATTTTTCCTCTGGCCTGCCTGACCGGGGCGCCTCTATGCGCCAAGGATCCCGTCGGTGCACAGACCATCCTGCTGGATGCCGTCAACATGATCCTGCAGTTGCGAAGCCGGGATCAAAGGGTCATTTTTCCCACCACCAACAGCGGCTACGGGATCGGGGAGAAAGGCAAGCACTGCACGGAAGAAACCCCGTTACGCCCCATTTCCTTGTACGGGAAATTAAAAGTCGAAGCGGAGAACGCCATCCTCTCTGCCGGCAACGGGATAACCCTTCGCCTGGCCACGGCTTTTGGGGTTTCCCCGCGCATGCGCCTGGATCTCTTGGTCAATGATTTCACCTACCGGGCCGTGTACGACCGGTTCGTGATCCTGTTCGAGGCCCATTTCAACCGCAATTACATCCACGTGCGGGACATCGCCAAGGCTTTTATCCACGCGTTGAATAATTTTGACAAGATGAAGAACCAACCCTATAATGTCGGCTTAAGCGACGCTAATTTAACCAAACTGCAATTATGCCAGGAAATTAAAAAACTCGTCCCCGATTTTTATTTTGTGGAAGCCACCATCGGCGAGGACCCCGATAAGCGTGACTACATCGTCAGTAACGAAAAGATCGAAAAGACCGGCTTCAAACCTGATGTTTCCCTTCAAAAAGGTCTACAGGAATTGATCAAAGGGTATCAAGTCATCAAGCGTAACCAATTTGCCAATATTTAAAAGCCTATGAAACAGCTCGATGTTTTGTTTGTGCACGCCAACGCTTCCCGGCGGATCTACCAGGACCTGGCCAAGGACTTCTCCGCCATCGAGCCGCCCATCTGGGCGGGATTGCTGGCCGGTCATTGCCGGCTGAAAGGGTTTTCCGTCGATATTTTGGATTGCGAAGCCCTGCATCTGGATGAGGAGCAGTCCGCCAACAGCATAGCGCAGGCCAAGGCCCGCTTGGTCTGTTTTGTGGTTTACGGGCAGCAGCCTTCGGCCAGCTCCCAGAACATGGCCGGGGCAACCAGCCTGGCGGAGGCTGCCGAAAAGCTTGCCCCTGAATCGAAGATCATTTTTGTCGGCGGTCATGTGGCGGCCCTGCCGCGGGAGGTACTGGAGCGGCATCAGGCCATCGATTTTGTCTGCCAGAACGAAGGCGTTTACACCATTTCCAATTTATTGAAGACCAACCTCAACGATCAATTGGACAAGGTGGACGGTCTTGGTTTTCGTCAGGGGGCGCAAATTATGTTGAACAGGCCTTCGCCCATCGTGGCCAAGGCCGATCTGCCCCGCGAGATGCCAGGTGTCGCCTGGGACCTGTTGCCGTCGGCCAATTACCGCACCTCGCTTTGGCATTCCTATCCGAATAATTCCATACGCCAGCCTTTCGCGGCCCTGTACACGTCCTTAGGCTGCCCCATGCGTTGTTCCTTTTGCATGATCAATATCATCAACCGCCAGGAGAATGAGTTTTCCGACGGTTCGGCGGTGTTCCGCTACTGGGAGCCGGATCATATCATCCAACAATTCGATTATTTTGCCTCCCAAGGCATCACCAATATCAAGATCGCCGATGAGCTTTTTGTGCTCAGAAGCGACCATTTCCTGAAACTCTGCGAGCTGATCATCCAGCGCGGGTATAAATTCAACATCTGGTGTTATTCCCGCGTGGACACGGTCAAGGACCAGTACCTGGCCACCCTTAAGAAAGCCGGGGTCAATTGGCTGGCCCTGGGGATCGAAAGCGGCGTCTCCAAGGTGCGTAAGGACGTCACCAAGGGGCGCTTTGAAGATGTGGATATCCGCGGCGTTGTCGCCAAGATCCGCGAGCACGGCATCAATGTCATCGGCAACTATATTTTCGGCCTGCCGGAGGATGACTTAAGCAGCATGCAGATGACCCTTGACCTGGCCATGGAGATGAATACCGAGGAGGCCAATTTCTATTCGGCCATGGCTTATCCGGGTTCACCCCTGCACGGCCTGGCCCGCAAGGAGGGCTGGAAATTGCCGTCAAGCTACGCCGGTTTCTCCCAGCATTCCTATGAATGCCAGCCCCTGCCGACCAAGCATTTGACCGCCCAGCAGGTCCTGGCCTTCAGGGATGAGGCCTGGATGAAGTACCACACCAGCGGCAAGTTTTTGGATCTCCTGAAACAGAAATTCGGCCAGGCGGCTGTGGATGAGACGGTCAAATCCACTAAAATCAAATTAAAACGTAAAATCCTAGAAGAGGCTTCTATCGCTCCATGATCATTTCGCGTACCCCTTTCCGTGTGTCCTTTTTCGGCGGAGGCACGGATTACAACGGCTGGTTCCAGGACCATAACGGCGCTGTCCTGGCTACCACCATCGATAAATATTGCTATATTACCTGTCGTTACCTGCCGCCTTTTTTCGAACATAAATCCCGCATCATCTATTCGGTGATGGAACATGTCAAGGAATCCATTGATGAGATCAATCACCCTTCGGTGCGGGAATGCCTGCGGTTTTTAAGGATCAATGAAGGTGTCGAGATCCACCACGACGGCGACTTGCCGGCAAGGACCGGCTTGGGATCAAGCTCGGCCTTTACCGTTGGCCTGCTCAACAGCCTGTATGCCCTCAAGGGGCAGATGGTCAGCAAGGAGAGGTTGGCCAAGGAAGCCATCCATGTGGAACAAAGCATGATCAAGGAAAATGTCGGCTGCCAGGACCAGATGCAGGCGGCCCATGGCGGGTTTAATTTGATCGAATTCGGGGGGTCCAATCACCTGCGTGTGGTGCCGATGACCCTTCCGGCGGAAAAAATGGAACGCCTTCAGGATCATTTGATGCTGTTTTTCTCCGGTTTTTCACGCAATGCTTCCACCATCGCCAAGGCCCAGATCGACAACATCCCGCAGAAGAAGGTGGAGTTGAGCCGCATGCATGAGATGGTCCATGAGGCGGTCGAGGTCTTAAATGGCAATGACTTGTTGAAATTCGGCCGGCTGCTGGATGAAAGCTGGAAGCTTAAGCGCACCTTGTCCGATAAGATCTCCAGTCCTTACATTGATGAGCTGTATGCCACGGCCTTCAAAAACGGCGCCATCGGGGGTAAATTGCTGGGGGCGGGAGGCGGCGGATTCGTGTTGTTTTTCGCCGAGCCTTCCCGGCAGCCTAAAATACGCCAGGCGCTCAAAAACCTTCTCGAAGTTCCTTTTAAATTCGAAAATTTGGGCACGCAGGTTATCGTTTACCAACCATAACGGGAAATAGGAAGGATATGAGCGAAACTTTTCCAGATGTGGTGATTCTTGCCGGAGGATTGGGCAAGCGCTTGCAGTCGGTCACCGGCGGCAGGCAGAAAGTTTTGGCCCAAATCAACGGCCGGCCTTTCCTGGAGATCCTTATTGATTATATCGCCTCCCAGGGCGGCAGGCGCTTTATCCTCTGTGTCGGCCACGGGGGGCACGAGGTGGCTGCGCACTTTCTCCACAAACACCATAATGACCGGGAGATTGTTCTTTCCGTGGAAGAATCCCCTCTGGGCACCGGCGGCGCCATCAAGGAAGGGGCACGGCATGTTAAGACCGGCCGCTTCCTGGCCATGAACGGCGATTGTTTCTGCGTGATCGACTACCGGCGCTTGATCAAATTCCACCACGAGCACCGGTCCAAAGCCACCCTGGCGGTGACCTTGATGCCTGAGCCCCAAGATTATGGGACCATTGAAGTGGCCAAGACCGGCGCCATCGAGGCTTTTAAAGAAAAGCAGCCCTTGGCTGCGGCCGCTTTTATCAACACCGGCACCTATTGTTTTGATCGCGATATTTTTTCTCTTGTGGATACGCCGGATAAATTTTCGATTGAATATGATTTTTTCCCGCATTTGGTGGGAAAAGGATTTTATGCCTTTGAAGTGGAAAACCGTTTCATCGACATCGGCACCCCGGAAAGGTATTCCTGGGCCCAACAGCATTTGGGAACATTAAGAGGCGACCATGGATTTTAATAAAACGACAGCCATCAAAGACGGCCAGGAAGCGGCTAAATCATCCTATAAAGTCCCTTTCGGAACCGTGTCCATTACACCTTACGCCCAAGAACTGATCAATAAGGCCATTGAGCGCCGGTGGCTGACCAAGGGCCAATATGTCAAGGAATTCGAAGAGAAGTTTGCCGCTCTTTTCGGCGTCAAATACGGCATCGCGGTTTCCAGCGGCACGGACGCGGACGCGATCGCCTGCGCTGTGCTTTATGACTTCGGCGCCCGAAGGGGGGACGAGATCATTGTGCCGGCCCTGACCTTTGTGGCGACAGGCAACGCCGTGCTGCAGGCGGGGTTTACGCCGGTTTTTGTCGATGTCAAGCGGGAGACCCTTAACATCGATCCCGAAAAAATCGAGAAGGCCATTACGCCCCGCACCCGCGCCATCATGCCCGTACATTTGATGGGCAAGCCCGCGGCCATGGATGAAATTTTGGGCATCGCTCAAAAGCACGATCTCCATGTGATCGAAGATGCGGCCGAAGCCCACGGCGCGGAATATAAAGGCCGTAAGATCGGCGCCATGGGGGACATGGCCTGCTTTTCGTTATACGCCGCGCATATCGTCACCACCATCGAGGGCGGCATGCTCATTACGAACAACGAACGGATGGCTGAGGCGGCGCGGTCCTTGCGCAATCACGGCATTGACGGAAAATTCCAATTCAAACGCATCGGCTTCTCCGCCAAGATGAACGAGATCGAAGCGGCGGTGGGGTTGGGCAATATCCGGATTTTCCATGACATCCTTGAAAAGCGCCGGGCCAACGTGCGCCACCTCATCAAGGCTTTCAAGAAATTCGACGATTATTTTTGGTACCTGAAAGAAGACAGGGACGAAGTGTTGGGTCCGCATGCCTTCTCCCTCATCCTAAAGCCAGGCCTTAATTTCACCAAAAACGAGTTTGTCACGTATTTGGAAAAACAGGGCGTTGATTCGCGCAACCTGTTTTATTCCATCCCCACTCAAACCGCCAGTTATGAATTCATGGGCCACGAAAAGGGCGATTTTCCTGAAGCCGAATACTGCTCCGACCACGGCACCCACATCGGCTGCCATCAGGATGTCGGCATCGGGCAAATGGACCATATCATCGCAACGGTCGAAGGATTCCTCAAAGCTAAAGGGTATCGTGTCTAAGGGCATGCGCATTGCCATCAATTGCAGGTCCGTTCTCATGGCCCGGCGTACGGGGATCGGACGGTATACTTACAATTTGCTTGAAAGTTTAGGCAAAATCGATAAGGCCAATGAGTATATCCTTCACGCCCCCCGGTCCTTGTTCGATTTCAAGCGCCGCCTGCCGGACTTCTCAAAATATAAGAACCTAAGGAAATATCCTGATTATTTCAAGCGGGGGGTCAACAGGTGTGATGTTTATCATTTTCCCTGCCTGGATGATGTCAGTTCCTGTACGGGAAAGCTCATCGTCACCATCCACGATTTTGTTTATAAAACCTTTGCTCAGACACACACACCGCAGGCCGTTGAATACTTAGAAAAGCATATGCGCTTGGTGACTTCCAGGGCTGACCGCATCATTTGCATTTCTGAGAATACCCGCAAGGACCTGCATACTTTCTTTGATATCCCCGAACACAAGTCCTGTGTTGTCTACAACGGTGTCGACCATAATAATTTTTATCCTTTGTCTGCCGCCGAGGACGGCCGGGCCGGCCATGAGCTTAGGCAGCTGGGCATTGACCGGCCTTATGTGTTGTATGTGGGCACCATTGAACCGCGCAAAAATCTTCATGGCTTGCTAGAGAGTTTTGCGTTGCTCAAGTCGAGAAAAGCTTTTTCGGGAGTACTGGTCGTTGCCGGGATGAAGGGATGGATGATGTCTGATGTGGGTGAAAGGATCAAGAAATTAGGAATTGAACAGGATGTAATTTTTACAGGTTTTATTAGCGACGAAACCTTACGGCTGCTTTATAATAGGGCTGAGGTTTTCGTTTTCCCTTCTTTATATGAAGGATTTGGGTTTCCTATCCTGGAGGCTTTTTGCTGCGGCACCGCGGTGGTCACCTCTTCGACGTCTTCCTGCGGTGAAGTGGCAGGGGAAGCGGCGCTGAAGACTGATCCACTGGAGCCCAAGTCCATCGCCAAGGCCATGGAACAGGTGGTGGCCGACCCGGTCCTCAAGAAATCCCTTCGTGAGGCTGGCCTGAAGCGTGCCCGGGAGTTTTCCTTCTTAACCATGGCCCAAAGGACCCTGGATGTTTATCGAAAGATTATCTAAAGCTCTTCAAGCCCCGTGCCGGCCCCAAGACCTTTTTTTATTGTTCTTGTGGTCAGTGCTGGTGCTTTGGTGGCCGTCATACCTGCACCAGGAACTGAACCTGTTTGAATGGGGGCTTTACCTGCCCGGCATTGACGCCGTATCCCATGGACTGGTGCCTTACAGGGATTTCTTTCATTTGCGAGGCCCCTTCGAGTTGTACGCGCCCGCACTGTTCATGAAAATATTCGGTTTCAGGGCCGATGTCCTGGCCGCCTATTTTTATCTGGGCACGGTCCTGACCATCCTGGTATCCATTTTAATCGCTTATGAACTGATTCCCTCCCGGGCTTTACTGTATTCTTTCGTCTTCATTCTGATCACCCGGACCTTTCCGCGTTCAGTTTTTACTTTCTGGGGAGGGTTGCGTTATGTATGGGGATTGTTGGCGGTATGGTGCCTGGTGCGCTTCCTTAAAACTAAACGTCCCGGTTGGCTTATGGCAACAGGGTTTTTGGCCGCGATCGGCGGGGGCACGAGCATTGAGATCGGGGTCATCAGTGTGTTGGCTTTTATAGCGGTCATGGTTTTTGTCCGTGAATACCGGCGGTGGGCCTGGGCATTTTTGTCCGGGTTCCTGGTAGTCTGTATACCTTATAGCCTGTACCTATTAAGCCAAAATGCCTTTATACCCTATGTCCAGGCTCAGTGGGTGGTGGTGACCCACATGCAAAAAACTTTTTATCAATTAGGGCCGGTACCGGATACCGTGCCCAGATTCCTGCATGCCATGATTTTCCCCTTGGATAAGAATTTTTATAAGGTGACGCCTATTTACTGTTATATATTCTTTTTCCCGTTTTATTTTCAGCGCCTGTTTCATAAAAGAGCCGCGCCTCTGGACCATGCGGCCTTGGCGGTCGCGGTATATGGGCTGGGCATTTTTTTGACGGGATTCCGTCTGGTGGGGGGGCCTGTTTATGAAATGTCTTTGCAGCCTGAGAAAATAGTTTTGTTTTACTTGTGGGTGCAAGCTGTCGGCTGGATACGGCAAAAGTATCCTGGATTCAAATGGACCGGGGCCGCGCTGACAGCGGTGGTTGTATTGTCATCCTGCATCTATACCATCGGCCGCTTTAAAACGAGATTTTATAAACCTTCCTGGGTCTGTCAATTGATCCAAGATAAGAATAAGGGAAAACAGGAATTGGTCAACGGCCAGCCGGCTGCGCCTATTGATTTGCCCCGCATCCGCCATATGACCGTGCCCGTATGGCAGGCCAAGGATTTAGAGGAGCTGAGCCGTTTCGTCAATGAACACGTGCCTGCGCATCAGGCCATATGGATGTATCCGGAGCTTGGCAGCTTGAATTTTATACTCATGAGACCCTGGGTGGGCCGTTTTCCCGTGGCTACGCTGTCCTGGATGGATGACGCTTGGTTTGCCGAATATGAGAGCGTCCTCAAAAGTAATCCTCCTAAATTTGCCATTGTCAACAAGGTGATGGCGGACTGTTTTAATAAAGTCTATTTCTTAGTGCCGGCCAATCGCGTCAAACACGAGAGCATCATGCGATTCCTGAATAAGCACTACAGGATTGTTTATCAAACACCGAGCTATTTTGTATACCGGTTTGCGGGTTAAGAACATGAAGATCAGCGGTTTTACCATAGTCCGCAATGCGGTCAAATTCAATTATCCGGTTGTGGCTTCCATCCGTTCGATCCTGCCTATTTGTGACGAGTTTATCGTTAATGTGGGGGACAGCGAGGACGGCACCCTGGATTTGATCCGCTCGATCGGCAGCCCTAAGATCCGTATCATCCAAAACCGCTGGGACATGGGCCGCGGGTCCCAGGTGCTCTCCGAGCAGACCAACCTGGCGTTAAAAGAATGCCGGGGCGACTGGGCTTTTTATCTGCAAGGGGATGAGGTCATCCACGAGCAGGATTTAAACAAATTGAAGTTTTGGATGCGTTATTATTTGGACCGGCAGGAGGTGGATGCCCTGCGGTTCAAGTGGCTTCACTTTTACGGCTCTTTCTGGCGTTACCGTATCGACGCGGGCTGGTATCAAAAGCAGGAGAGGATCATCCGCAACAATGGACAGATCGAATCCTGCGGGGACGCCTTCAGCTTCAGGCGTGTCGACGGCGGGAAATTAAGGGTGCGTCCGGTCTTCTGTTTTCTTTATCATTACGGCTGGGTCAATTCCAGCGAAGACATGCGTCGGCGATGCGCCAACGCGGCTGAGATCGGTTTTATGGATAAGGACAAGAATAATTCTTTAGACGGTGGGTATGGCGACCTGGGGCGTTTTCCCTCGTATTTCGGCACGCACCCGTCCGTCATGCATGAGGCTGTGCAAGGGCATCGGCTGAGCCAGGAGGACTTTGGCCATATCCGCAGGGACTCTTGGTGGAATCCGTTTTTTTGGATGCGGCTGCGGCATAAAACCGGGCAGAGGGTCAAAGAGAAAATCGTTTAAGAACAGGTCGTATATGGATACCAATAAAGGTTTTGATTTCGGATGCGGCTGCGACAAGGTGGTGTTCTTTGCCTTTTGCGCCCTGATTTACTTTTTGCCCATTTCCATTGCCTTGACGGATACGTTTGCCGCACTGGCAGTGTTTTTCTATCTCCTGAAGAAAATCCACGGGCTTGTCCTTGCATGGCCAGCTCCGGGTAACAGGCTGTTTGATAAAATAAAATATACCGCCCGGGGTATGGCCCCGGCACCCAGCATCCTGAAGCGCCCCATCGCCATCCTGGCGCTGGTGACCTTCCTGTCCGTCCTCCAAAGCCAGTTTTTAGGGGTAAGTTTTTATGCATTTGGCGGGAAATTCTTAAAATATATATTCATCTATTTCAGTTTTGTCGAAACCTTCGTTACTCCCAAGCGGATGAAAGTTTTTGTGTGGGTTTTTTTGATTTCCGCGTTTCTTGTTTGCCTCAGCGGAGTGGCCCAGCATATCTACGGGGTGGACTTCTTGGCAGGGCGGCATTTGGCCCCGGACGGCAGGCTTTCGTCATCGTTTAAATTTCCCAACAGTTTGGGGATTTATCTGGTCGTGGTGCTGGCTGTTGTCGTTCAGCAGTTGTATGTCGAGAGTTTGAGAAAAAGGTTTTCGTGGACGCTGGGCGGATTGCTTATTTTATTGTTCCTCGCGATGTTCTGCATGACCTGGACCTTTTCCCGTGCGGCCTGGGGGGGATTTATGCTGTCCCTCTTCTTCCTGATGTTCACCGGCCGGGGCAAGATCCTTTATTTGGTTCTTCTATTGGGGCTTTTTCTGTCCTTCTCCCTGCCGCTTTTGGGCGAAATCCGGCATGTGGATTTGACGTCAAACAGTCTTCCCCATTTGGGCAATCCTTTTAATTCGATCGGGCATTTCGAAAGCATCGACCGCATCAATTTTTGGAAGAGCGCCATCTTTATCATCAAAAAATATCCGGCCCTGGGCAGCGGCTTAAATACCTATGCGCTGATGTTAAAGAAATTCTCCCTGCCTAACTGGTATGCCCATAACGGCTACCTGCAGATCGGCGCTGAAACCGGACTCGTAGGACTGTCCTGCTTTTTATGGATGTTGTTCGTATTGTTCCGTCAGGGGATCAAGGGGATTGGCATCGGCATGGGCTCGTGGTCGAACATTCTGCTCCAGGCTGGCCTGGCTGGTTTATTGGGATTCTTAGGAGAGAGCTTTTTCGATAACTCCCTGGTCTCTGTCCAGTTGGCGGTTTTATTTTGGCTGATGACGGGTTTCACCGTGGCCGTCCTGAATTTAAACAATAAGAATGAAGGCTGATGGATTACCGCAAGATCCTTATCATCAATCCCTACGGCATCGGGGATGTTTTATTCACCACCCCCGTCATTAGAAATCTGCGTTTGGCGTTTCCCAAAGCTGCGATCGGTTACCTGGCCAATGCACGGACGGCCAGCTTCCTTAAAGCCGATGGCGATATAACCCGTGTTTTTGTTTATGAGCGCGACGAATTTGTCCAAGCCTATCGCCAGAATCCCTTAAAATTTGCGCGCAAGTGGTTTGAGCTTTTTCAAACCATTAAACAGGAGGCCTTCGACCTGGCCCTCGATTTTTCCATGAACAGCACCTTCGGATTTCTGACAGCAGCCTGCGGGATCAAGGAACGGGTTGGGTTCGATTATAAGAAACGCGGCCGGTTCCTGACTGACCGTCTTCCTTTTGAGGGTTACCAAGGGAAGCATGTCATCGAACACCAGTTGGATTTGCTGCGCTATTTGCAGATACCAGTGGCGACCAATCGCATGAGCCTCGCCATCCCTTACGGAGACATCCAATGGGCCCGCCAATGGGTCTTGCAGCAGGGTATCGACTCATCCAAACCTTTGATAGGGGTGGTACCGGGCGCCGGCGCCAGTTGGGGCAAAAACGCCGGGTTTAGGCGGTGGGCTGGGTCTAAATATGCAGAATTATTGGATAAAATTATTGAAAATTTCGACGCTGCCGTTATACTGATGGGAGATTCAACCGAACAAGAGTTGTGCAGGGACCTTGCCGTTCAAGTGCATTTTCCGCTTTATTCCGCCACAGGCCAAACCACTTTGACCCGTATGGCGGCGTTGATGGCGCGATGCCGCTTAGTCCTCGTCAATGACGGAGGGCCCTTGCATGTGGCGGTGGCCTCGGGCGTCAAGACTGTTTCCATTTTCGGCCCCCAAGACCACTTGATTTACGGCCCTTATCCTGCACAAGGCCATGTGGTGGTCAGGAAAGAGTTGCCGTGCCAGCCGTGTTACCGGCGGTTCCGCATGGCCCGCTGCGAACACATCAATTGTTTGAAAGAATTATCCGTCGAAGAAGTTTATAGAAAGGTTGCCGACATCCTATGAGTATTCCCTTCATTGATTTCAGAGAACAGAACCGCCTGATCGCCGCCGAGGTCGATACGGGCTTTAAGAAAGTATTTGAAAAAGGCGACTATATTCTGGGCGAACAGGCCCGTCTTTTTGAGGAGGCTTTCGCCCGTTACTGTGAAGCCAAACATGGCGTGGGCGTCAATTCGGGCACCGACGCGCTGCACCTGGCTTTGCTGGCGCTTGGCATCGACGAGAACGATGAAGTGATCCTGCCCACGCATACCTTTATCGCCACGGCTTTGTGCGTCTCTTTCTGCCGGGCCAAGCCGGTCTTCGTGGATGTCGAACCGGACACTTATAACATCGATCCCGAAGCTTTCCGCAAGGCGATCACCAAGAAAACCAAGGCGGTTATCCCCGTACATATTTACGGCCAGCCGGCCAATATGGATGAGATCACCTCCATCGCCCGCGAGCACGGTATCAAGGTCGTCGAGGACGCCGCTCAAGCGCACGGCTCCCGGTATAAGAACCGCAGGGTGGGATCATTGGGCGATGTGGCGTGCTTTTCTTTTTATCCCACCAAGAGCCTTGGCGCTTGCGGGGATGCAGGCATGATCGTCACCAGCGATAAGGGGATTTATGAAAGGGCCCTGATGCTGCGCGATTATGGCCGCCAGGGCCGGTACGAGCATAAAATCAAGGGCACTAATTCCCGCCTGGATACGATCCAAGCGGTGATCCTTAACGCCAAGCTGAAACATTTGGACCAATGGAACCAGATGCGCGCCAAGAATGCGGCTGCCTATGCGGAGCTTTTAAAGCCTTTGAAGGATGTGGTGGCGCCGGTGACCAAGCCGGACCGCACGCACGTCTTTCAGACCTATGCCGTTCTTGTCCCTAACCGCGACAAGGTGATGGAGGCCATGAAGGCCCAAGGCATTGGCGTGCTGATCCATTATCCCATCGGTTTGCATTTGCAGGAGGCCTATGCGGAATTGGGTTATAAAAAAGGAGATTTCCCCGTGGCTGAGAAGGTGGCGGATCAGGTCATGAGCCTGCCCATGTTTCCCCATATGACCAGGGAACAGGTTGAGACGGTGGTGGCAGCTTTGAAAAAATCTTTATAACATGGCCCCTTTAAGTGTCGTCATCATCGCCAAGAATGAAGCCGGCCGCATCAAGGACTGCATCGAAAGTGTGCATGAATGGGCCGATGAGATCGTGGTGATCGACGATGAGAGCACCGACAACACCCGCGCCATTGCCTTGAAATACACTCCGGCCATTTACAGCCGCCGGATGGAGCTGGAGGGCAAGCAGCGTAATTTCGCCGCCTCACAGGCCAAGAACGACTGGATCATGCTCTTGGACTGCGATGAGCGCCCGACCCCGGAGCTTAAGGAAGAGATCGCGGCGGTGCTTAAAGAGCCGGATCCTAAGATCGCCGCCTATTGGGCGCCGCAGATCAATTATTTGGGCGACATGCCGCTGCTGCACGGCGGATGGTCGAGCCCGCATATTCGTTTGTATAACAAGAATCGCATGTCATGGTCGGAAGCGGTTTATGATGTCATCCATCCGGGCATCAAGACCAAGGAAGGCTTCCGCGGAGGCCATTTGAAATCCGCCACCATCCATTATAGTTTCCGTAATGTCGAGGACCTGGTGGCCAAGATCAACCGGTATTCGACCATGGAAGCCTTCAAGTGGTACATGGACAAACGGGATATGCCTTTGATCAAGGCTTTGTGGCGCGCCTGGGACCGTTTTTTCCGGAGACTCGTTGCTAAAAAAGGTTACAAGGACGGTTATTTTGGTTTCGTGGCGGCGGTGGTCAGCAGTTTCAATGAGTTGGCGGTTTACAGCAAGTACAGGGAAATGAAGGAAAAGGGACATTACCTGGACCGGTTTAAAGCCAAGGGCCTGATAGCATGAAGGTCGTTTTTTTGGACAGAGACGGGGTCATCAACAAATTCCCGGGCAACGGCGCCTATGTGACCAAGGTCAAGGATTTTCATTTCATCCCCGGCTCCGTCGAAGCTATCCGGGATTTGACCCAAAGCGGGCATAAAATTTTTGTCATCTCCAACCAGGCCGGTGTGGGCAAGGGGGTTTACTCACGGCACAAACTCCAGCGCATCGACGCCAAAATGATCAAAGGTGTCGAAAAGGCCGGCGGCAGGATCCGCAAAAGCTTTTATTGCACCCATCGTTCCGACGCCGGCTGTGATTGCCGCAAGCCCGGCATAGGGATGCTTAAAAAAGCCTTGAAGTCCCTCAACAAGACCATTGCCCACGCCCAGAAGGCCTTTTTCGTCGGCGACACCGAGGGAGACATCAAGACCGGGCATAATGCCGGTTGCAAGACCATTTTTGTGCTTTCAGGCCGGGAAAACCGCCGGTACATGCGCAAGTGGACCGTCAAACCCGATCATATCGTCAAGGATTTGAAGGCCGCCGCTTCGATCATTCAACATGCGAATTCTAATCATTCACGCAACAGCCGGCGCGGGGCATAAAAAAGCCGCCGAGGCGGTCTTCCGGGGGCTTGAGTCCCAAGGCGGACACCAGGTTATCTTTGCCGACGCGCTGGATTACACCAATCCTTTCTTCAAAAAGTCTTATCCGTGGGTGTATACCTTTATGGTCACACGCCTGCCCTGGGCATGGGGCTTTTTCTTCGGACTGCTCGACAGACCCTGGATGCAGCCGCTGCTTGCCCTGGCCCGCCGCCTGTACAATGGCTTTAATGCCGCCCCTTTACAGCAATGGCTCATCAAAGAACAATTTGACGTGATCATTGCCACGCATTTTTTGTCGGCGGAAGTGGGCGCCTATCTTAAAAGGGAAGGCAAGATCAAATCCAGGCTCATCTGTGTGGTGACGGACTTTGATGCCCATCGCATTTGGGTCAACAGGGGCACGGATATTTATACCGCGGCGTGTGAATACACAAAGAACAAGCTTGAGAGCCTCGGGGTTTCTCCCGATAAGATCTTCATCACCGGCATACCGACTGACCCCAAATTCAACCTGACGCAGGACAAGACCGCCTTAAAGAAGAAACTGGGGATCCAGGAGAATCTATTGACTATCTTGATCGCCACCGGCTCTTTCGGGATGGGGCCGATCGAACAATTGGCCGGACTGCTGAAAGACTATCAGCTGCTCATCGTTTGCGGGCATAACCGCAGCCTTTATGAACAATTAAAACCATTAATGCAAAAGGACGGACATGTGCTGGTCCTGGGCCTGGTCGATAACATGCATGAATTGATGTCGGTCGCTGATATGATGGTCACCAAGCCCGGCGGGCTCTCCATTGCGGAAGCCCTGGTCAAGAACCTGCCCATGATATTCTTCAGCGCCATTCCCGGCCAGGAGACCAACAATATCAAGGTCCTGGCCAGTTATCAGGCCGCCCAGGGACAGTGTTCCCTGGACCAGATTGTCAAGACCGTCCGGGAATGGCATTCCCATCCACAACAATTAGCGGCGCTGCGCGGGCGGCTGGCGGCCCTGGCGCATCCCCGTGCCGTTGTCGATATAATCTCTCTGATATGATCGCACAGGTGGCCTTCGACCTGCCCCTCGAGGGGCCTTTTGATTATCTCATTCCGGAGCCTCTGGCCTCCCGGGTGGCTGTAGGCTGCCGGGTCAGGGTTTCCTTTGGATTCCGTCCCAAAACCGGATTTGTGGTGGGGTTATTGGCACAAAGCGCCCTGCCTAAACTAAAACCGGTCCTGGCAGTGGAGGACAGCGGTAATTTTAATGATCTGGACCTTCAGTTTGCCAGAAGTTTCAGCGCCTATTACGGCTGCAGCCTTGGAGAGACCCTGGCTGCCACTTTAAGGAATAAGCAGGAGGCCGGACCTTCCGTCCGGCGGGAAGGCTCGCCGCGCTTTGTTTTATGCCGCTGCAGCCCGGCGGATTACGCCGCCCGGATCCGGGCGGTCAGGGAAGGGTACAAAAAAGGGCGTTTTTTAATCCTGGTCCCTGATGCCTTCAGGGGCCGGATGCTTTCTTCCGCGGTCGACGGAGAGGTCAAGATGGGCACCCGTTCGCTGGTGTTCGAAACCGACGGCCGTTATGACTGTGTCATCATGGTGGATGAAGAGGATGCCTCCTACAAGCAAGAGCAAAGCCCCATGTATGAGACCCGTCAGGTGCTCTTGCAGCGTGCCGCCATTTATGGGTTCGATGTGGCCTTTGTGGGGATTACACCGTCGGTGGAATTGATGGCTTTGGTGCGCGAAGGCAAGATCCAAGAACTTGAGGCGGCCCGCGTTGATGTTCCCACGGTCAGGTTGGTGGACTTGTCCAATTACAAATTTATTCCAGGCCTGGTCTCTCCGCCGGTGCGGGAAGCCCTGGAAAATGCCTTGAAGGCGGGGCAGAAGGGGCTTTTGATCTTAAACCGTAAAGGTTCCTACCGCCTGACCCGCTGTGTGGATTGCGCCGAGATCCTCAAATGCGAACGCTGCGACAGTCCTCTTTATTTTTCAAGGGCCGAGGGCAAATACCTCTGCCGCCATTGCCCATTCACGGCCCCCGGCGACACCGTATGTCCCAAATGCCAAAACCAAAGCTGGCGTTCGCAGGGCATCGGCGTCGAGCAGGTCCAGGCGGAATTAAAGAAAATATTCCCGACAGCGCGGATCGCCGCTTTCGAGCGCGAGACAAAATCTTCGGCACGCCGGCAAGAGGTGGACGCCCGTGCCGATATCCTGATAGCCACCCAGGCAGCCTTACGCTTTCAGGGACAATGGCAGGCCGGGGTCGCCGCATTTATCGATTTTGACAGTCAGCTAAACCGTCTGGACATGTCTGCCGGCTTTAAGGCCTTCAGTCTGACCTTGCATATCGGCGGCATGGCCCAGACTGTGTTCATCCAGACCCGTAACATCAATCATCATGTGCTTCAATGCCTTGCCCGGGCTGATATGGGGGGATTTTACGACGAAGAATTGAAATTAAGGCAGGAATTGGGCTTCAGCCCCTTTAAACACTGGGTCAAAATAAGCTGGCGCGGGCCATCGGAAAAATCAACCCACCAAGCGGCCTGTCATGTGTATAATGAACTGGCAAAGGCGGCTCCCCAAGTTTGTTTGATCACCGAACCGGCCGCTGAAGCGGTGGCCCGCAAGCGGGGCCAGTTTCGTTTTCAGGTGATGGTGCAGGCCGATGAGGTGCCGCCTGCCGTGGCCTTCATCAAATCAGCCATCGCCAGGGTCAAACGGACCAGCGGGGTGATTACGACGATCAATGTCGATCCGTGAAAGGAACCGATGCGCATTGTTTTCTTCGGCAGTGATGAATTTGCAGCGGTACATCTGGAGGCTTTATTGGCCGCCGGCCAGCAGGTGGCTGCCTGCGTCACCGGTCCGGACAAGCCGCAAGGCCGCGGCATGAAACTTACCGTCCCGCCCATTAAGCAAATGGCGCTGGATCGGCAAATCCCTTGCCTTCAGCCGGCATCGCTTAAAGATAAGGCTGTCACAGAAGCCTTGAAAGCCTATCAGGCTGATATTTTTGTGGTCGTGGCCTACGGGTATCTGTTGACGCAGGAGATCCTGGATATCCCCCGCTTTTTATGCATGAACGTTCACGGGTCGCTGCTTCCAAAATACAGGGGCGCGGCACCGGTCAATTGGGCTGTCCTCAATGGCGATAATGAAACCGGCGTGAGCATCCAGAAGATGGTGCTGCGTCTTGATGCCGGAGACATTATTGCCCAGGAGAAAATGACGATCGGCGGGGATGAAGATGCCGGACAATTGCGAGGGCGCATGAGCCGGGTGGGAGCCGGGTTGTTGGTCAAGATTTTGAAGGAACATCCGCAGGGGGATTTCCCTTTGATCCCGCAAGATCAAGCCTTGGTCACTTATGCACCCAAGTTAACCAAGGACATGGGCAGGATCGACTGGAAAAAGACTGCCGCCTCCGTCAATAATCAGGTGCGCGGCTTGCAGCCCTGGCCTGGCGCGTACACGTTTTATAAAGGGAAAATGCTTAAAATAATCAAGTTGCTGGTCACGGCTGAAGCCGGCGGCGGCTTTTCGCCGGGCCAGGTGATAAAGACGGACAAAAATGGTTTTTATGTGGCCTGTGCGGACAAGGCCCTGCTGGTCAAGGAAGTGCAGCCTGAAGCAGGCCGGGTGATGCCTGCCGCAAGCTTTGTGGCCGGGTATAAAGTAATACAAGGGAGTTTATTAGAATAAAAATAGGGAGAGCTTCCTATTTAATGATATAATTTCGTTTATGGCCGCTTTCGCTGCAATAAAAATTAAGGAAAGCGGCACTTTGAATCAGTGGAAAAGCTTAATGGAATTTTAAGGATGTCGCAACTGCGCAAAGATCCTGTTGTCAGTCGTTGGGTGATCGTGGCCACAGAACGGGCCCGTCGGCCGGCGGCTTTTGTCGATCCCCAATCCAGTGCGACCGATCCCAAGAACTGTCCTTATTGCCATGATACCGCCTCAAAGGTGGTGCATGAATCCCATGGCGTCAGGGTCATCAACAGCAGCGGCCCCATCCTGGACGGCAGCAAGCCTTTTGAGCGCCGTGCCCACGGGCTTTACGAAGTGGCGCATAGTCACGGCAGCCACGAGATCGTGGTGGAAACGCCCCAGCATGTGGCCAATATGGCGGACCTGCCCGTGGCACAAATTACGGCCGTTTTCCAGACCTATGCCTTGCGTATGCAAGCCCATCGGGAGAACCCTTTTGTCGAGTATGTGCTGGCCTATAAGAATTATGGCGTCGCCGCGGGCAGCCGTGCTATCGGGCACGCCCGTTCCCAAATCATGGCCGTACCGGTCCTGCCCATGCGGATCAAGGACAAGACCAGGGGCGCTGAAAAATATTTCGATTACCACGAGCGCTGCTTGTTTTGCGACATCGTGGCCCAGGAATTAAAGCGGGGCGAACGATTGGTTTCCCAAAACGAGCATTTTGTGGCCGTCACTCCCTTTGCCCCGCGTTTTCCCTTTGAGACGTGGATCCTGCCCAAGGAGCATCATTGCGATTTCGCGCAAGGGGTCGTCGGCTTCGAGGATTCCCTGGCCGCCCTGATAAAGGACGTATTATTACGTTTCAAAATAGGATTAAATGATCCGGCCTACAACTATATGATCCAGACCGCGCCGGTCAAAAGGCCATCCGCATTCAAGGATGATTATCATTGGCACATCGAGATCATGCCGCGGTTGACCCGGGTGGCGGGCTTTGAGCGGGGGACGGGTTTTTATATCTGCCCCATCCCACCGGAGATGACCGCCGATTTTTTAAAAGAGGTTGATATCCATGCCTGAGCTCAGACGTGATCCGGTGGTTGGACGCTGGGTCATCATTGACAGCGAGCACCTTAAAACACCCAAGGATTTTCCCAAGGACGATAACACGCCTATACGGCAGGCGATTTGCCCTTTTTGTCCCGGCCGCGAACATCAAACGCCGCCGGAAGTGGATGCGGTCCGCCCATCGGGCAGCGCTGCCAATTCGCCGGGCTGGCTGGTGCGCACGGTCCCCAATAAATTCCCGGTGCTGGGCAGCGAGGGTGAGTTTAAAAAGGAAGGGGCCGGTATCTATGACCAGATGAGCGGCATCGGCGCCCATGAAGTGGTGATCGAAGGTCCTGATCATGATAAGAATCTCGACCAGCTGACGGCTGAAGAGATGCGCGCCGTTATAGGCCAGTACGGCAGCCGCTTTCGCCAATTGTCCCAGGACAGCCGGTTCAAATATATCGTGATTTTCAAGAATTTTGGCGAGTCGGCCGGGGCCACCATCGAACATCCTCACAGCCAGATCATTGCCTTGCCCATGGTGCCTAAAACCGTGTTGGAAGAGCTCAAAGGCACCGAGTATTATTATCAGTACCATGGGCGTTGTGTTTTATGCGACATCATTTCCCAGGAATATCATGATAAGGAACGTATCGTTGCCGAGAACACCAGCTTCCTGGCTTTCTGTCCCTATGCCCCGCGGTATTGCTTTGAAACATGGATCATCCCTAAAGGCCATAGCGCGGACTTTGCCGGCGCCGATGACCAAACCCAGTTTCACCTGGCCCAGATCCTGCAGGATGTCCTTAAAAAGGTCAAAAAAGCCCTGGGCAATCCTTCCTACAATTATTATCTGCATACGGCGCCGCTGGGATATGCCAACCCGGCCTGTTACCATTGGCACATCGAGATCATTCCCAAATTGACCCGTAGCGTCGGTTTTGAATGGGGGACAGGGTTGCATATTGTGCCCACCTTCCCGCAGGATGCGGCCCGCTATTTAAGGGAAGCTTAAAATTTGACAATACGGACTTTTGAAGTAGAATAAGACTTCCTTAAGCGGCCTTACCATCATGCCGAGTTAGCTCAGGTAGTAGAGCGCAGGACTGAAAATCCTGGCGTCCCCAGTGCAAGTCTGGGACTCGGCACCATTTTTTAGAATAATGCCATGCCTAAAGACAGCCAACAACTGACGACCCTAAGTAATATGCCTGTGGGGCAAAAGGCCTTGATTGCCGCCTTTGCCGTTGATACCGATCAAGGGGAACATATTCAAAAGATGGGTTTTGTGCCAGGGGAAATATTGGAAGTGGTCCGGGCCCAAGCCGACCGTATTGAAGTCAAGATCGGTCAGTACTTTGTTTCTTTAAATAAAACTGAGGCCGATTGCATCAAGGTAAAGCCTTTCTTATAAATCATTTCGTTGTCAATTGGATCGGGTTTGCTTATAATACCTCTTCGCTGAAAACAGCGAAGGAAAGGACATGGCTATGGGTTCATCTTTGTCTATGATCGATGTGAGCAGGGTCGAAAGCGCCAAGCTGGAGAAGTCCCCTTACGAGTACATCGTGGTTTCAGATTTTATCCGGGGCGAATGGAAGGACAAGCTGATCGCCAGCTACCCGCAACTTAAGGCCGCGGGCAGTTTTCCGTTGACGACTGTTTCCTGCAGTCCCGAGTTCAAGCAGCTGATCGATGAAATGAACTCCGAAGATTTCCGTCGTGCCATTGAATCCAAATTTTCCCTTGATCTTAAAGACAAACCGACAATGTTTACCGTCCGCGGCAAATGTCGGCTTAAGGACGGTCAGGTCCATACGGATTCGGAAAGCAAGATCATCACCGTCCTACTTTATATGAACCCTTCCTGGGAAAACCAGGGGGGGCGGCTGCGCCTTTTGAACAGCAATAACATCGACGATATCAAGACCGAAGTGCCGCCGGACGTAGGGACCCTGCTGGTATTCAAACGCTGCGATCATTCCTGGCACGGACACCTGCCTTTTGAAGGTGTGCGCAAGGTGATCCAGATGAACTGGGTGACACACCAGAAATTCGTGGACCAGGAGCAAAAACGCCACCGCTGGTCCGCCCTCTTCAAAATATTCTCCCCGTCGTATTAAAACCATGGCCGCAACCGATCTGCCGACATTATCGTGCTGGGTCGCCAGTCAAGGCCTTATCGGCCTCCAGAACCAGGCCGAAGGGCTTGCCCGGGCGCTGGGGTTTCCTTTCACCATAAAAGAGTTCAAAAAACCGCGCGGCTGGCGGCCTTGGCCGCTGCCCCCTGAAAAATACGGTTTTCTGCCGCCCTGGCCCGATGTGCTCATCACCTGCGGGTGCCAGAGCGCCGGCCTTTCCGTGGCTGTGCGCCGGGCGAGTCAAGGCAAGACCTTCACGATCCATATCCAGGACCCGGCCATGGCGCCTAAGCATTTTGATGTGGTGGTGGCTCCCAGCCATGACAAGGTGCGGGGGGAAAATGTTTTTGTGAGCCAGGGATCGGTGCACCATGTGACCCTGGAGAAGCTTAAAGAGGCGGCCGATCATTTCAGGCCGTTGTTGGGCCGCCTGCCGCGGCCGCTCGTCAGCGTGCTGGTAGGCGGCTCCAATAGGCACCAGGACTTTTCCACCGTGATTGCCCGTGACTTGGCCGGCAAGCTCTTGGCGGCCGCAAAAGCCAGCGGCGGGGGGCTGGCGGTCTCGCCTTCGCGGCGGACGGGTGCCGCCAACGAGGCCCTCCTGCGCCAGGAACTACGGGCTGTGCCTTCCTATATATGGGACGGCAGCGGTGAGAATCCTTATTTTGGCCTTTTGGGCTTAGGGGACGCCATCGTGGTCACCAGCGATTCCGTTTCCATGATTTCCGAAGCCTGTTCCAGCGGCAAACCCGTCTATATATATGAATTGCCAAACGCCGGCAAAAGGCATAAAATTTTTTTGGAGAGTTTTATTCGACAGGGCCTGGTGAGACTCTTTAAGGGCAGTATTGAGCCCTGGGAGGCAACAGCGCTCAATGAAACCCAAAAGGCCGTTGATTTTATTCGCTTGCGACTCAAAGAAAGGTGGGGAAGGACATGATAACACCGGTACTCACTCAGAAAAGATCTCTGGACATTAAAACGTTTAATAATACAGGCGGTTCTTCCGCGCTGTTTAAAGCGCTCGGTCATCCCTTGACCGCATCTAAGATGAATGGTCTTATCAGTTCCTTGTCCTCGTTGGGCAGGGTGGCGGTCTATGATCCTCTGGGACAGGCGGCAGAGTGGCAGGCCCTTTATGATATCTCTTCCGTTAAAATTGCCGCTGTTTTTGTCCAGAATGTGGCCGACCTCGACAAGCAGCTGTTGGGTAAGAATACACAGCCGGTGATGGATTTAGCAAAGGCCCAGGCCGATGCACTGGTGGTGACAGCTTTCGACGCGGCCCGCCTGGTCGCCCAAATCCAGCATTTACTGCCTCAAGGCCTTAAGATATTGTCCTTTGATGATGTCCGCCTTCCCGATGAATTTCTCACCAACACCCGTCATTACCTTGATCCTTTGAATTTCGCCACCAATTTTGTTTTCTTCAGGGAAGAGGCAGGCCACCACACGCGGCTGGTCACGGCCAATTATTGGGCCGGATACAGCCAGAAGGAGGTGGGCCTCTGGTGCTGCCTTTTCGACAAGGACGGCAAGGCCTTGTCCCAGTGGTGGGAGAAACTTAAAAAAAGCGTTCATACCATCACGCTCGACAGCAAGGAAATCAAGGAGCGCCTGAAGCTGGGGTCATTTACCGGCAGTTTGTTTGTGCATTTTACCGGTGTCGCCGGCCATGATGTGGCCAAATATGCCTTGGATACGTACGGCGACGTTGAAACCGTGCTTTCCTGCACGCACGATGCCAATCCCTGGCCCGCGGATCTTTATGCCGGTCTGCCGGCGCCCAAGGAAGGCAGCCAGGTGTTGCTGTGGGTGCAAAACAGCCATCCCTGCCCGATTCCGGCCAACAGCATCGGCTTAAGTTTCATGGGTTCGGATGAGGTGGTTGTGTATGATAAACCGATCGGTGGTTTTGCTACCGTTGAGCTGGATACGGCAGAGTTTTTCCCGAAGGCCAGGTGGCCTCAGCAGTTTGAAGTTCATGCGGGCCGGTATTTTGTCCGCCCCCGGTACGAAGTGATCGATCAGGTCAAAGGCCGCTGTCTCATTGCGCATACCAACGTCGAGCGCACTGATTTGAAGGCCGATCCGGCCATTCCGGCCTTGGGCCGCGTCATGGGCAAAATTTACATCCTGCCCATGCCGGTATTGCCGGTCGACCGCTGGCAGACGATCGTGCTGCCGACACCGATGTCCACGGCGCAGAAGAATTTGCCGCTGGCCTTGTCGATCTATGACCGTCAGGGCAAGAAAGTGGCTTCTCATTTTTTGGGGGTATTGGATCGCGCCTCCATTAAGGATTTCAATATCAATGATTTGTTAAGCAAGCGTTCTCCAGAGGATTTTCCCGAAGGATTCGGTCATGTGGAATTGACCTATGATTTTTCGCAAGGCGGTCAGGCCGACGGCTGGCTGCATGGGCTGGTGCGCTACGAAGACACTCAAAGCGGTCATAACGCAGAAACCAGCTTCGGTTCCCATATTTTTAATACCGTACTGGTTTATAAAAATGAGCCGCAGTCTTACGCGGGCAGACCGCCGGGCTTGAGCACCCGGCTTTTTTTGCGCCTGTGGCCGGGTGAGGAAGTCGATACCTTGTGCCATTTGATCTATCCGGCTTCAACGCCCTGGCATGCTCAGTCTATGACAGACCTTATCCTGACCGATGCCGATGGTCGGGAGGTGCACAAGAAAACCGTGCGCATTCCCTGCAGCGGTTCCTTGTTCTGGCGCTATCATGAGATGTTCAGTCAAGAAGAGCGCCGGCGCGCGGGCAAGAATGCCTACATCATCATCCGTGACATGACCTGCCGCCTGTTCGGTTATCACGGGCTGATCAACGACGGCAAGGCCTTTTGTCTGGACCACATGTTCGGTTTTTAAAATTTATGGAAAAAAGGTCTCTGCATCCGCAGTTTGCCCATTTCCGCGCCCTTATCAATCGAGAAGGAAGATCGAATATCCACAGCTCCAGGGAAAGGCATAATCCGCTGTTGGACCTTTACCATTATCTTTTTTCTCTCTCCTGGCCCAAGTTCTTCCTCTGTATCGCCGCCGTTTATCTGTTGATCAACCTGTGTTTTGGAAGTTTCTATTTTTTCGATGGGGTGGATATCCTAAAGAAGGCATCAGGCCTCCAACGTTTCAGTCATTGCTTTTTATTGAGCGTCGAAAATATGACGGCCGTCGATTACAGCAGGGTGGAGCGCGGCAGCGGCGGGGTGTACCTGTTGATGACGGTCCAGGCATTCCTTGGGCTCCTGACCCTGGCCGTGATCACCGGTCTTTTTTACGCGCGGTTTTCGAGGGCCACCGCCAGGGTCATTTTCAGCAATAAAATCACCATTGCTCCTTATAACGGCAGGACGTGCCTTTCTTTCAGGATCGCCAATGAACGTTTGAACCAGATTGCGGAAGCCCGGATGTCCCTGCACATGACCAGAAATGAGGTCAGCCGGGAAGGGGAACATACCCGCAAATTTTATGACCTTAACTTGGAGCGCAGTCATACGCCCTTGTTTTCGTTAAGCTGGACGGTGAGGCACTTTATCGACGAATACAGCCCCCTGTTCGGCATGGATGAACAACAAATGAAGGAAGCCCAAATGGGCATCCTGGCGTCGTTGACCGGCACCGACGAGACTTTTTCCCAGCCCATCATGGCCCGCCATGCGTATTCCGTCGAAGACATTGTTTACAACCGGCGTTTTAAAGATATCATAATATGGCAGGATAAGAAGGTGCATATCAATTTAAAAGGCATCCACGACCTGCACGAGGCGGACATGGGCCGCTAACGGGATATGATAAGGATATATTCAGGTTCGAGAGGTTTCGGGTTCCTTCTTTTTTTTATCCTGGGAATTTTCCTGCTTTTGCTGGTTTTCTTTTGGGGTATAACGGCCATCATGCAGCTGCTGCTGCCGTTATTGATCGTGGTCTCTTACCTGACGATCATTGTTTTTGTCATGGGGTTCCTTCCGGCCACCTCCATTAAGCGTTTGCGCCCTGCCCTCAGCAGGTATTCACTGTTGATGTCCTATTGCCTGGGTACGGCTGCCTGGATATTGGCTTTTCTGTTTGTCATCCGCGCTTTCGGGTTCCTCGGCGTGGTGTTTGCCTTTTTCTTCAAATACCTGGGGTTTATCGCGCTCGCCGGCGCGCTGGCCAAGGGGGCCTGGCATGTGGCTGCCCATTTGGCCTTATGGTCCATCTTCGCCTATGTCACGAAATTCTATAGCCAATGGCTGTTGACGTTAAAGTCCTACGGCCGCCAAAGGAGCGGTAATATCATTGACATACAGGCCAGGGAGGTTTAGAGTAATTTTTTATGGACTATACTGCATACATCCATTGCCAAGTCAAGAATTTGAAAAATGGCCTGGAGAAAAGCCGGATCCAGCCTTATGTGACCATTTCACGCCAAACAGGCGCCTGGGGGCTGACCATTGCCAAAAAACTTTGCGAATCCTTAAAGAAGGTCCCCCAGTTCAAAAACTGTCCATGGGCCATTTTTGATAAAGAGATCCTTGATAAGGTGATACATGAGCTAAATTTGCCGGAAACGGTTCTTCCTTATCTTTCGGAATCGACCATTACCGAGATCGAGGATCTGATGGAGGAGCTCTTCGGACTGCATCCTTCCCGGTACCTGCTGGTCCAGGAGACCAGCAAGACCATCCTGCATTTGGCCCAGCTCGGCCATGCCATCATTGTGGGCAGGGGCTCGGGCATCATCACTGCCAAAATCCCCGGCGGTGTTCATGTGCGGTTGATAGCCCCCTTGGAAAAACGCATTGAGCATATGCAGGAGTATTTAAAGGTCAGCCGCGAGGAGGCCAGAAGGTTTATCCTTGAAAAAGACGCCAACCGGAAGAATTACGCTAAAAAGTATTTCGATAAGGATAATAGCGATCCTTTGTTGTATGACCTGGTCATCAATGTGGATGCCGTGGGGATCCATGAGACGGTGAAGATCATTGAAGATTTGTTACTGATCAAGAATAAGCTATGTTAAAGCGGCTGCTGACAGGGGCCATGATTTTCACTTTGTGGAGCGGGTATCTTCAAGCCCAGGAGGTCCCGTCCCAGAAAAAGACCTTGGCCGACGGCTGTACCTATGAGGGTCAATTCAAGGGCGACGTCCCCGGTGGCCAAGGGGCCGTGACCTGTCCCAACGGGGTGCAATACACCGGAGCATTCAAGGACGGGCTTTATGACGGCCCAGGGACCCTGGTTTATGCCGACAGCAGCAAATACGAGGGGCATTTTAAAGAGGGGCTTCTGGACGGCCACGGGGATTTGACTTGGGCCGACGGGGGGTCTTATAAGGGGAATTTCAGCGCAGGTCAGATCAACGGCGAGGGGGTTTTGACCGGCGCAGACGGCAGCCGTCACGAAGGCTACTTTAAAAACGGGGATTTTGTGGGTACGGAAGAGCCGGCACAGGACAATTAATTGCTTTAGAAAGGATAAATATGTCAGGTCATGTAAAGAAGGTTTTGGCGGCAGGCTTGTTGCTGTTGTTGTCGCTGCCGGGATTATCTTATGCCGACTGGTCCGTGGGGATCGGCGTAGGCAACCCTGATTATCACCGCGATCATGACAGGGACCGCTGGCATGAATGGCACGAGCATCCCCGCTGGGGTTATCGGGAGCGTTATTTGCCGCCGGATTGCTACACCATCTGGTCTGACGGCATCAGGTATCATTATTGCGGAGGCGTGTATTACACCTATGCCAGCGGGGATTATATGCTGGTCAACCCTCCGGCAGGAGCTTTTGTCAACGCCATTCCGCCGGATTTTCACCCTGTGGTCATTAACGGGATTACCTATTATACCGATCAGGGCATTTATTATGTTTTAACCGCCCGTGGTTATCAAGTGGTCGCCCCGCCTGTAGTGGAACAGCCGCAGGTGCTGACGCCGCCTCCGGCGCCGCCCACCAGCTATGGCCAGGACAGTTTCACCGTGAATGTGCCCAACAACAGCGGGGGCTATACGACGGTGGTCGTTAAAAGATCGGGTAAGGGCTATGTGGGGCCGCAAGGGGAGTATTACGCGGAATTTCCCAAGGTTTCCGAGCTTAAAGCCATGTACGTGAAGTGACCTAGCGTAAAAAATCGTTAAAGAACCGGGACACAGGATTTTTTAATAAAAATTCAATGTGTCCCGGTTTTTTTATTCCCGCCATTGACACGCTACTTCCTATCATGTATATTTAACCAGTAGAATATTTCACATAGTGAAATAAATGGGAGGTTGCATAAAATATGGGACAGCTTAAACTGGAAGAGTTTGGGGACCGGATGGTCGGGCTCCTTCCCAAATTGAAGATCGAGATGGGCTGTTACGAAAACAACACCCTGATCAAGAGCGACCTGACCGAGACCCAGCTCTTGGTTTTGGAATGCCTTTCCACCTGCGGGCTCTGCAAGATGCATATTTTAGTTGAGGCCCTTAAGTCCAAATTTCCCTCCGTTACGGCCATGATCGACAGGCTGGTAAAAATGGGTTTTGTGAGGCGCGAACACGGCAAGGAGGACCGCCGCACTGTCCTGGTGGATTTGAGTGTCAAAGGCCGCAAGGTCTTAAACCAGGTGCATGGGGAGCGTCGGAAGGTTTTCATGCAGGTTTTTAGCCGGGTTTCCCAGGCCGAAAGGGAAGAATATTTAAGGATCATTGAAAAGCTGGTCGACAGTTTTTCCCATCCTATTGAACCCACCAAGAAAGACAAATGCCTATGAAAAGATTTTTCCGACTGTTGCCGGCCGTTGCGGTGAGCGTTATTTTTATCGGCTGCAGCCACAAGCAAGGGGGCGGGATGCCCGCCATGCCGCCGCCGGAAGTGAGTGTGGCGCAGGTGACATCCCAGGATGTGCCTCTCACCGCTGAACTGCCGGGCCGCATCGATGCCGTGCGCACCGCCCAGGTCCGGGCCCGCGCCACCGGTATCCTGCTTAAGCAAATATATAAGGAAGGCTCGGAGGTCAAGGAGGGGGATGTCTTGTTCCAGATCGATCCGGCACCGTTGCAGGCGAGCCTGGACAGCGCCAAGGCCGCACTGGCCAAGGCCAGGGCGAACCTGGAAGATGCCCAAATCAAGGCCGAGCGCTACAAGGCGCTGGCTGCCATCCATGCCGTCAGCAAACAAGAGTATGATGATGCCAACGCCTTAGGGTTGCAGGCCAAGGCGGATGTCGAGTCGGCCAAGGCCGCGGTGGAGGTGGCTCGACTGAACCTGGGTTATGCCACGGTGACGGCGTCCATTTCGGGTCACATTGGGCCGGCACTCGTGACCGAAGGCGCTCTGGTGAGCCAAACCGATGCCACCCCGATGGCCTTGATCCAGCAGCTTGACCCGATTTATTTTGACTTTACCGAATCCAGTACGGAAGAATTGAAGCTGAGACAGGCCTTTGAAGGGGGAAAGCTGCAACGCGTCGCGCCCCATGAAGCCAAGATCACCTTGTTATTGGAAGACGGCAGCGAGTATAAACAACCGGGCAAGCTATTGTTCACGGATACCACGGTGGATCCCAGCACAGGCATGGTGACCTTGCGTGCCATGTTCCCCAATCCGGACCATTTATTGCTGCCGGGGATGTTCGCCCGCTGCCGCATCAAGCAGGCGGTCAATCCCCAGGCGGTTTTGGCGCTTCAGCAGGGGATCATTCTCGGTCCTAACGGGACTGCCAGTGCCATGGTGGTAACGCCTGACAACAAGGTGGAATCACGGCCCGTCAACATAGGCCAGGCCATCGGTGACAAGTGGGTCGTGACCGGCGGCCTGAAGGCGGGGGAAAGCATTATTGTTGAAGGCCTGCAGAAGGCCAGGCCCGGCATGACCGTCAAACCTGTGCCGTTCAAGACGGACAATCAGTATTCCCTATAAAGTTTAAGGAAAAACATGCTGTCCAAGTTTTTTATAGATAGACCGATATTCGCCTGGGTCATCTCTTTATTGATCTTGCTCATGGGAATCGTGGCCATTACCCAATTGCCCGTGGCCCAGTATCCAAGCGTGGCTCCTCCGTCGATATCAGTCATTGCCAACTATGCCGGCGCTTCCGCCGAGACCCTGCAGGAGACGGTCACCTCGGTCATCGAGCAGCAGCTCAACGGCATCGATCATTTGCTTTACATGTCCTCCTCCAGCAATTCCAGCGGGCAGGCCATGATCTCCCTTTATTTCGAACCCGGCACCAATCCCGATACGGCCCAGGTGCAGGTCCAGAACAAGCTGCAGCTGGCCCTGCCGAGCCTGCCAATCGTCGTCCAGCAGGCCGGCGTCACCGTCGTTAAATCCACGCGTAATTTCCTGATGTTCTTCACCTTGTCATCTACCGACGGCAGCATGAATGCCGTCGACCTCGGCAATTATATTTCCGCCCATGTCTTGCAACCTATCAGCCGCCTACCGGGAGTGGGCGAGGCGGATTTGTTCGGCACGGAGTATGCCATGCGCGTCTGGATGGATCCGCAAAAACTTTATAGCTACAGATTGACGGCAGGGGACGTGATCGCAGCCCTTCAGGCGCAGAACATCCAGGTGCCTTTGGGACAGCTGGGGGCGAGACCCGCGGTCAAGGGGCAGGAATTGAACATCACCCTTCAGGGTCAGGGGACCTTGCGCAGCCCCAAGGAGTTCGGCAATATTCTTCTCAAGGTGAATCCCGACGGCTCACGGGTGTACTTGCGTAATGTCGCACGGGTGGCCCTGGCCGGATTGGACTATACCACCCAGGCGTTCATCAACGGCCGGCCATCGGCGGCCGTGGCCATTAAATTGACCCCCACGGCCAATGCCGTCAAGACCGCCGATGCGATACGGGCGAAAGTGGCCGAGCTTTCCCAATACTTCCCGCCGCATATTAAGGTCAATTTCCCTCTGGACCAGTCCGCCTTCGTGCGCATCTCCATCCAGGAGGTCATCAAGACCCTGCTTATCGCCATCTTTCTCGTGTTTTTGGTCATGTATCTGTTCCTGCAGAATTTCCGCACGACCCTGATACCCACGATCGTAGTACCGGTGGCCTTGATGGGGACATTCACGGCCATGAAGGCTTTTGGATTTTCCATCAATGTGTTGACCCTGTTCGGCATGGTGCTGGCCATCGGCATGCTGGTCGATGATGCCATTGTGGTGGTTGAAAACGTTGAGCGCCTCATGCGGGAGGAGGGGCTAGGTCCCCGGGAGGCCAGCATCAAGGCCATGGAGCAGATCACCGGCGCGCTCGTTGGTATTTCGCTCGTACTGACGGCGGTCTTTATCCCCATGGCCTTTTTCGGCGGGTCAGTGGGGGCCATTTACCGGCAGTTCTCCTTGTCGCTCATTGCCTCGATGCTGTTTTCCATCTTTCTGGCCCTGACCATGACCCCGTCCTTGTGCGCCTCGATGCTCAAGCCCATTCCGCCGGGACATCATGACCAAAAGCGCGGCTTTTTCGGCTGGTTCAACCGCTTTTTCGATAACAGCCGCAACACCTATCAGAGCATCATCGCCCGTATGATGAAAGGCACCGTGCGGTATTTCCTCATCTACTTGGCCATCATTGCCGCCATTGTTGTTCTGTTCTCCCGGCTGCCGTCGTCGTTCTTGCCGGAAGAGGACCAGGGTTATTTCATCACGCTTGTTTCGCTGCCGGTGGGCGCTACCCAGCAACGGACACTGAAGGTGCTCAAACAAGTGGAACAATATTTCCTGAAACAGCCGGAAGTCCGGGAGATCATCACCGTGGCTGGATTCAGTTTCAACGGCCGCGGCCAGAATTCGGCGCTCGCCTTTATCCGCCTGAAGGACTGGAGCCAGCGTCCCGGCGCGGTTCATAAAGCGCCGGCGATCATCGGGCGGGCATTTATGGCCTTCTCCAGGATCAAGGACGCCATTATCTATCCGGTGAATCTGCCGCCTATCCCGGAACTGGGTACCTCCTCGGGGTTTGATATGGAATTGGAGGATCAAGAGGGGCTGGGCCATGAAAAGTTCATGCAGGCCGTCCATCAATTGCTGGGTATGGCCGCTAAAAACCCCAATGTGTCGGGTGTGCGCATGCAGGGCCTGGAGGACGTGCCCGAGCTAAAGGTTAATGTCGACAAGGACAAGGCCAGCGCCCTGGGAATTTCCCTCGCGGAGCTTAACACCACCATGCAAGCCGATCTGGGTTCCCTGTATGTCAATAATTTCGTGCACGGCAACCGGGTGCAGCGTGTGATGGTCCAGCTTGACGCGCCTTTCCGCATGCTTCCCCAGGACATCGATAAAATTTATGTGCGCAACAACCAGGGGAAGATGGTCTCCTTGGGGGGGCTTGTCCACCTGCAATGGGCTTATGGTTCTCCGCAATTGCAGCGGTACAACGGTGTTCCTGCCATCGAGATCGTGGGAAGTGCCGCGCCCGGCAAGAGTACTGGCCAGGCCATGAAAGCCATGGCAAGCCTTGTCAAAAAACTGCCGCCGGGTATCGGTTATGAATGGACAGGCCAGTCTTACGAGGAACTTTTATCCAGCGCCCAGGCACCGGCCCTGTTTATGCTTTCCTTAATTGTCGTCTTCCTGGCGCTGGCGGCCCTTTATGAAAGCTGGAACATTCCTTTTGCTGTTATGCTGGTCGTACCGTTGGGGATTTTGGGCTCGTTGCTGGCTGCCACCTTACGCGGGCTTCCCAATGACGTGTATTTTAAAGTGGGTCTTTTGGCCATCATCGGTTTATCAGCCAAGAATGCTATTTTGATCGTTGAGTTTGCCAAGGACCTGCAAAAAGAGGGGAAGGAATTGGTCCAAGCCACCCTGGAGGCCGCTCATTTGCGCCTGCGGCCCATCCTGATGACATCCATGGCTTTTATTTTAGGGGTCAGCCCTTTGATATTCAGCAACGGGGCTGGTTCGGCCAGCCAGCACGATATCGGCACTGGCGTTGCGGGCGGCATGTTGACCGCTACCTTCCTGGCCCTGCTGTTTGTCCCGATATTCTTTGTTTCCGTGCGCCGGTTGTTCATGCCGAAGAATAAAGGTAAGGTGAAATGAACATAAGACCTTTAAAAGTCATTATTTCAACCGCGCTGACCTTCTCCATGGCCTTCTCCGGGTGCACCTTTATTCCCAAATACCAGCGTCCGGCCCCGCCCGTGCCGGCACAATTTACGCATGCCAATCCTAAAGTGCAGACGGCAGGAACACCTGCCTATGACATCGGCTGGCAGGCCTTTTTCAAGGACCCGCGGCTGCAAAAGCTTATTGGGCTGGCCCTGGCCAACAACCGTGATTACCGTGTGGCCATGTTGAATGTGGAACAGATCCGCGATCAGTACAGGATCATTCGGTATGCCTTGATTCCGACCTTCCAGATCGATGCCCAGGGCACGCGTGAACGCGGTCTGGTCGGTAAAAGCATTACGTCGCTGACTTCCTATCAGGCGAACATCAATACCTCCTATGAAGTGGACCTTTTCGGTCATATCCGCAGCCTCCAGGCCCAGGCCGTGGAGCAATATTTCGCCACCCGTCAAGCAGCCCTGGCGGCCCGGATTTCGCTTGTGGCCGCCGTGGCCCAGCAGTATTTGACCGTGCTTGCGATGGAAGAGCAGGTGCGCCTGCTGCGGCATACGCTCAAGAACGTTGAATCTTATTATGGGTTGATTACAAAGAGTTATCAAATCGGCAATGCCTCTGCCTTGGACGTGCGCCTGGCTGAAGTCCAGGTGCAGACGATCGAGGCGGCGGTTGCCGGCGATGAACGCCTTGAGGCCCAGGCGAAGGATGGTCTGATGCTTTTGGTGGGTGAGGCCTTGCCCGCAGACCTTCCGCCGTCAGGCAGTCTGGCTTCACAGAGGCTGATAGAGGATTTGCCGGCAGGACTTTCGTCGGATTTGCTGCAGCAGCGTCCGGATATCCTGGAAGCGGAGCATAATCTCAAGGCTGCCAACGCCAACATCGGTGTCGTGCGGGCGGCTTTCTTCCCCAGCATCACCCTGACCGCTTCCGACGGGACCGCCAGCGTCAAGCTGGCCAAGCTCTTTGAGCACAATGTCTGGAGTTTTTCGCCCCAAATTTCGTTGCCGTTATTCAACCAGAATACCAACCTGGCCAATTTGCATGCGGCCCAGGTCCAAAAAAAAATCCAGATCGCCCAATATGAAAAAACCGTCCAGACGGCTTTTAAGGAAGTTTCCGACGGGCTTATCGCCCGCGATACGTATAACGCGCAATTAACGGCCCAGCAAAAGCTGGTTGACGCCCAACATGAACGTTACGTCCTCACCCAGGCCCGTTACCTTAACGGCATCGACAGTTACCTGACCGTGCTGCTGGCGCAGCAAGATTTGTACAGCGCCCGGCAAACCCTCATCCAGGTAAGCCTGGACCGTCTCACCAACCTCATCAATCTCTACAAAGCCCTTGGCGGCGGCTGGAAAAAATAGGGACAGATCCCTATTTTTTCTTGAGCGGAACTTTTTCGGCCCTCTCTTTGTCTAAATGAGTGAAGGATGAGAGAGAAACAATTTCAACAGGAGGTCATATGACAGCAAAAATGAAAATGGCAGGATTGGCCGTGGCGTTGATGGGGTTATTGTCTTTTTCTGCGGCTTACGCGGACAACGGACCGATGGGCGGCGGGAATATGCACAAAGGCTGGCACCATGAAGATAAAGGGAAGAGGTTGGGCGAGGTCCTTAATCTGACAGAATCTCAGGATAAACAACTGCAGGCGCTTCATGAACAGCAAAGGACCCAAATGAAGGCGGTCTTCGAACAGATGAAGGCCAACCGGCAGGATTTTGAGGCGGAAATCGCTAAAGAAAAACCGGACATGAATAAAATCAATGACCTTCAAACCAAGCTGAAGAGCATCCAGGCCCAAATGGTGGACGATCATTTAAACGGGATCCTGGCCGTCAAAAAGATTCTGACGCCGCAGCAGTTTGCCGGATACATGGCCTTGAAGAAGGAGAGGCAGATGAAGATGATGCACCGCATGCATGAGCGCTTCGAGCATGGAGTGAATAAGGGAGGGGAATATGAGAAATAAAATATTCATGGGAATTTTGATGTTGGTATTATTAGCTGTTCCTCAATTATCGTATGCCGATTGGGGAGTAGGGGGCCGCGTGGGCGACCGCGACGGCCATCACGACCGCGACGACCACCGTTTTTACGGCTGGTATAACCATCCGCAATGGGGCTGGCGTGCGCAGTATGTTCCTGCCGGTTTTGTCCCTGTCCGGGTGGGCTGGCAGCAGTATTATTACTATAATGGATGGTATTACACCTATATCAACGGCAATTACGTTCCGGTCAACCCGCCGGTGGCGCCGGTGGTCTATCAACCGGGAGTTCAGGTAATTTATAGATAAAAAGTTCTGAATTTAATCTAAATAGAAGAGAAAGAAGAATATAATATGGGCATGAAATGGCTTTTAACCTTCGCCGCCCTATGCGGAATGCTGCTGCCTGCCTTCGCGCAAGATATCTCTGCAAATGCGCCGGGCGGTCTTCCTAACATACAGGACTCCTTAAGCCTGACCGAAGACCAGGTGGATGCCGTCATGCCCATCGTTGAGAAATATGCTTCCCAGCGCCAGGAATTACGGGAAAGCCTGAAAAATGGGATTTTAAGCACGGCCCATGCCCGCCCTCAAATGAAACAAATAAAGCAACAGGAGCGCCGGGAGTTGGCCAAATATTTAAGTGCCGCTCAATTGAGCCGGTGGGATGCCTTGTATAAAGCCAGGCATAAGGATCGTCTTGCGGACGGCGGCCGGGAAGAAAGCAACGGTAATGGGACAAGCAGCGCACATTAAAAAAGGGCCGCCGGGATGGGTATGGGGCATCCTTGTTATTCTTCTGGCTGTCTGGGGTGTTCATCATTGGTATAGTAAGCCGGCAGCAGGCCCTCAAGGAATGCAGGCCGCAGGGAAGCAGGGCGGCCGGATATCCTTCGAGTCGCCCATCGTCACGGCCACGGCCCATACCGGCAGCATTGAAATTTATCTCAACGGCCTTGGCTCGGTCACGCCCCTGAACACCGTTACCGTCCGGTATCTTGTCGGCGGGCAGTTGGTGAAGGTTTTTTTCAAGGAGGGCCAGATCGTCAAGGAAGGGGATTTGCTGGCCCAGATCGATCCACGGCCTTTTGAAATCCAACTGACCCAAGCCCAAGGCCAGCTGCTGCATGACAAGGCCCTGCTGGAAGATGCGCAATTAAACCTGGAGCGCTATAAGATCCTCTCCGGTCAGGATGCCATCCCCAAACAACAATTGGATACCCAGGCCGCCCTGGTCCGGCAATACGAGGGCTCGGTGAAGGTGGATCAGGCCCAGGTCAGCAATGCCCAACTGCAGTTGACCTACGCGCGCGTCACGTCTCCGATCAGCGGCCGCATCGGCTTGCGCCTGGAAGATGCGGGAACAATCGTCTCTCCCAGCGACACCACCGGCCTGGCGGTGATCACCAAGCTGCAGCCTATTACAGTGGTTTTTTCCATTCCTGAGGACAATCTCCCCCAGGTCCTGAAGCCCTACCAGTCCGGCCAAAAACTCACGGCCTTGGCCTTTAACCGCGAAGATACGAAGCAAATAGCAACGGGCACCTTGGAGGCTGTGGACAGTCAGATCGACCCGGCCACCGGCATGGTCAAGTTGAAAGCGGTATTTGACAACAAGGACGATGCGCTATTTCCCAACCAGTTCGTCAATATTCATTTGCTTGTCCAGGTCGAGAAGAATGCGGTCATCATACCCGTGGCTGCCGTCCAGCAGGGGCCGCAAGGCGATTTTGTTTTTGTGGTCAAGCCGGACCATACGGTGACGGTGCGCGATGTCAAATTGGGTACGACCCAAAAGGACAGCGTGGCCGTCAAGCAAGGCTTGGCGGCGGGTGAGGTGGTTGTGGTGGAAGGGGCGGATAAACTCAAAGAAGGCAGCAAGGTCATTCTCTCCATGGGGCAGAGGCGGCAAAAGGTTTCCGGAGAGGCCCCATGAACCCCTCCCGCATATTCGTTATGCGGCCGGTGGCCACCGTCTTGTTGATGGCGGCCATCCTGCTGGCCGGTGCCGTGGCTTTTCTGCAATTACCCATTTCCGCCTTACCCCAGGTCGACTATCCTGTTATTCAGGTTGTGACTTTTTATCCGGGCGCAAGTCCTGATGTGATGTCAACGGCCATCACCGCCCCTCTGGAGCGCCAGTTCGGTCAAATGCCCGGCCTGAAACAGATGCGCTCCACCTCGTCGGGCGGAAGCTCAGTCATCACGCTCCAATTTGATCTGGATTTAAATATCGATATCGCGGAGCAGGAAGTGCAGGCCGCCATCAACGCGGCCGCCAGTTTATTGCCGGCAGACCTGCCCAATCCGCCGGTCTACAGCAAGGTCAACCCTGCCGATGCGCCGGTCCTCACGCTGGCGTTGACCTCGAAGATCCTGCCGCTTTCCCAGGTTGAAGACCTGGCCGACACACGGCTGGCCCAAAAGATTTCCCAAGTCTCAGGGGTAGGACTTGTTGCCATCAGCGGCGGCCAGCGTCCGGCGGTGAGGATCCAGGCTAATCCCACCGCCCTGGCCGCTTACGGCATGACCGTCGAAGATTTGCGTACGGCCATAGGACAGGCCAACGTCAACCAGGCCAAAGGCTCTTTCGACGGGGCCAGGCAATCGTCCATCATCAATGCCAATGACCAAATCCAGTCCAGCCGGGAGTATAAGAAATTGGTGGTCGCTTACCAGCACGGCAATCCGGTTTTTCTTTCCGACGTGGCCCGTGTCATCGACGACGTGGAGAATGTCAAACAGGCGGCATGGTTCAATACCTCGCCCGCAGTCATCATCAACATTCAACGCCAGCCGGGGCATAACGTCATTGCCGTGGTGGACAGGATCAAGAAGATGCTCCCTGTCTTGGAAGCCGCCCTGCCGGCCTCGGTCCAGGTGTCCGTCTTGACGGACCGCACCACCACGATCCGCGCTTCCGTGGCAGACGTCCAGTTTGAATTGATGCTGGCCGTGGCTCTGGTCGTGATGGTCATCTTCCTTTTCCTGCGCACCCTTTCCGGCACGATCATCCCCAGCATTGCGGTCCCCGTTTCGCTCGTCGGTACTTTCGGCCTCATGTACCTGTTCGGCTTTAGTCTTAACAACCTTTCGCTTATGGCCCTGACCATCGCCACGGGATTTGTCGTCGATGATGCAATTGTGATGATCGAAAACATTTCGCGTTATATCGAAGAGGGCGAAAAGCCCCTGGAGGCGGCGCTTAAAGGTTCCAAACAGGTGGCGTTTACCATCATGTCGCTTAGCATTTCCCTGATCGCCGTTCTTATTCCGTTGTTGTTTATGGGCGATGTGGTCGGCCGCCTGTTCCGTGAATTCGCCATCACCTTAGGGTGCACCATCGTGATTTCCGCCATCGTGTCGCTCACCCTGACGCCCATGATGTGCGCCCGTCTGCTTAAATATATACCCCCGGAAAGGCAGGGGAGGTTCTACCGGGCTTGCGAAGAAATATTCCACCGGACCATCGGGAAATACGGCCAGTCCCTACAATGGGTCTTGAAGCATCAGCATCTCACCTTGTTGGCGGCCCTGGGGACACTTGTCCTGACGGTGTTGTTATATATTTTTGTTCCCAAAGGGTTTTTCCCCATCCAGGACACCGGGATCATTCAGGGTATTTCAGAGGCGCCCCAGACGGTTTCTTTTACCGCCATGGCCAGCCTCCAGGAGAAGCTGGCCGCCGTGATCCTCAAAGACCCGGCGGTGGCAAGCCTTTCCAGCTTTATCGGCGTTGACGGCACCAATACCACCCTCAACAGCGGCCGGATGGCCATCAACCTCAAGCCTCTGGAAGAGCGTAAAATTTCCGCCGCCGATTGCATACGCCGCTTACAGAAAGAACTGGCCCAAGTCAAAGGGATCACCCTGTTCATGCAGCCGGTGCAGGACCTGACCGTTGATGACACCGTCAGCCGCACGCAATATCAATACACCCTGGAAGACCCCAACGGCGATGAACTCAACACCTGGGCGCCCAAGGTGGAGGATGCCTTGAGGACCCTGCCGCAATTGCGCGATGTCAGCAGTGATGAACAGGCCCAGGGTCTTCAAGTCTCCCTGACGATTGACCGCAGCACGGCGTCAAGGCTGGGAGTGACGCCTTCAGTTATCGACAACACTCTTTACAGTGCTTACGGCCAGCGGATCGTCTCGACCATATTCACCCAGCTTAACCAATACCGGGTCATCCTGGAGGTGGCACCGCCGTTTAAAAAAGACCCGGCTAAGCTCAATGACCTTTATGTCCGCGGGACCAACAGCGCCCAGGTGCCGTTATTGGCCATGACCAAGGTCAAGCAGACCAAGACCCCCCTGATCATAAGCCGCCTGGGCCAGTTTCCAGCGGTGACATTATCGTTCAATCTGGCGCCGGGTGTCGCGTTGGGAGAGGCGGTCAGGGCGATCCAATCGACGACCAAGAGCATGGGGTTGCCGGGCAGCATCACCGGGCAGTTTGAGGGCACGGCTGCGGCTTTTCAATCGTCCCTGGGCAACGAGCTGTTCTTGATCCTGGCGGCGATGATAACGGTGTATATTGTGCTGGGCGTTTTGTATGAAAGTTATGTCCATCCGTTGACGATCCTTTCCACCTTGCCATCGGCAGGGGTGGGGGCCATTTTGTCCCTGTTGATTTTTCATAACGATTTCAGCGTGATTGCCCTTATCGGCATTATCCTTTTGATCGGCATCGTCGAGAAAAACGGCATCATGATGGTGGACTTTGCCCTGGATGCCCAGCGGCAGGAAGGCAAGAAACCTGAAGAAGCCATCTACCAGGCCTGCCTGTTAAGGTTTAGGCCTATTATGATGACCACGATGTCTGCGATCCTTGGTGCCGTACCTTTGGCCTTCGGCGGCGGGATGGGCTCGGAGCTGCGGCAGCCGCTGGGGATCACCATCATCGGCGGGCTTATTATCAGTCAAATGCTGACGCTGTTTACGACACCGGTCATATATCTGTGGTTCGACAGGTTAGCCAAGCGATTTGGGGCAGAAAAATCATGAACATCTCAGGGATTTTTATCAAACGTCCGGTCGCCACTTCGCTTTTGACGGCAGGTCTTGTCCTGGCCGGGCTTTTGGCGGCATTTTATTTGCCGGTCTCGACCTTGCCGCAAATTGATCTGGCCACCATCAGTGTCGGCGCAGCCTTGCCCGGGGCCAGTCCCGAAACCATGGCATCGACGGTGGCAACTCCTTTGGAACGCCAGCTGGCGCATATTGCCGGCGTCAGCGAGATGACTTCGAGCAGCGTTTTGGGGGAGACCCATATCACCGTGCAATTCGATCTGAGCCGTGACATTAACGGGGCGGCCCGTGATGTGCAGGCGGCCATCAATGCCGCCCAGGCGTATCTGCCGGCGGATCTGCCGATACATCCCACCTGGCGCAAGTACAACCCGGCGGAAGCACCTATCATGATCCTGGCCTTGCATTCAGACACGATGACGAAAGCCCAAGTCTATGATGCGGCTGATACTATTGTGGCGCAAAAACTGGCCCAGGTCGCCGGGGTCGGCCAGGTGACTATCGGCGGAGGTACTTCCCGCGCCCGCGCGGTACGGGTGGAACTGAATCCAAAGGCCTTGAACAAATACGGGATTTCTTTAGATAAGGTGCGTGCCGCCATTCAAAGCACCAATGCCGACCGCCCCAAGGGGGAGTTTTCCAACGACAGGCGGTCTTGGGAAATTTCCACGAATGATCAGCTGTATGTGGCCCGTGATTATAAGCCTCTCATTGTCGCGCATAGTGCCCAGGGCGTTGTGGTGCATTTATCGGATGTGGGCCAGGTGGTGGATTCACAGACCGATATCCGCGATCTGGCGCTGGTCAATGGCAAGCCTGCCACCCCGATCATTGTGTTCCGCCAGCCGGGGGCCAATATCATCAAGACCGTGGACGCGGTGAAGGCCGCTCTTCCGCAGATAAAGGAGGCCATACCCGCCGCCATCGATCTTTCCACTGTCCTGGACCGTTCCCCCTCGATCAGGGCCTCCATTGCCGAGGCCCAACGCACGGTGGTGATTGCGGGCATGCTGGTCATTCTCGTTGTTTTTGCCTTTTTGCGCAACTGGCGTTCCACCATCATCCCTGCGATCGTTGTGCCTGTTGCATTAGTCGGCACCTTTGGGGTGATGTACCTGCTGCATTTCACCCTCGACAATCTTTCGCTCATGGCCTTGACCGTGGCCACAGGTTTTGTCGTGGATGATGCGATCGTGGTGGTTGAAAACGTCACGCGTTATATTGAAGCAGGAATGGCCCCGCGCGAGGCGGCGTTAAAAGGCGCGGGGGAAATAGGTTTTACCATTCTCTCCATCAGCCTTTCCCTGATGGCGGTGTTTTTGCCCATTATGCTGATGGGCGGGGTGATAGGGCGTTATTTGAGGGAATTTGCCCTCACCATGTCGGTGGCTATTTTGATTTCCATGATCGTTTCCCTGACCACGACGCCCATGATGTGCACCATGCTTTTAAGAAAACACGGCCCTCAAGAGAAGCATGGGCGTATCTTCAATGTCATGGAAGGCGCCTTTAATGGGTTGCACCGTTTTTATGAAAGGACCTTATTATGGGCCCTCGACCATCAAGGGATGATGTTGAGTGTGACCATTGGGGCATTGGTCTTGAGCATTTATTTATTTACCGTTGTGCCGCTGGGCTTGTTCCCTCAGCAGGATACCGGGCGCCTGATGGCTAATGTCATGGCCTCGCAGGATCTGTCTTTTCAGGCCCTGGAGAAAAAATTAAACCGCGTCGTCAAGATCATCATGAGTGATCCCGCGATTGACAGCGTGACCGCTTTTACCGAAGGTTCGAATTCCGCGCATATGTTTATCGCGCTTAAAAGTCCAAAAGTGCGTAAGATTTCAACAGACCGGGTGATTGCCAGGCTGCGACGCAAGCTGCTTTCAGTGCCAGGGGCGCTGACGATCCTGCAGAATGTGCAGGATCTGAACCTGCCGGGCGCGCGCATGGCTTCTGCCCAATACCAATACACCATCCAGGGCAGTGATGTGGAGCAATTAAATGCCTGGACGCCTAAGATTGAAGCTGCTTTAAAGAAGCTGCCCCAATTGGCGGATGTTAACAGCGACAAGCAAAGCAGGGGGCTGCAGACGAATTTGATCATTGACCATACCACCGCATCCCGTCTGGGGGTGACCACCCAGGCCATTGACAACACCGTGTACGATGCTTTTGGACAGCGGCAGGTATCGACGACATACCAACAATTAAATCAATATCATGTGGTGATGGAAGTGGCACCCGAATATTGGCAGCGGCCGGAGGGCCTTAAGGACATTTATGTCGCTAATAACATGGGTGTCCTGGTCCCTTTAAGCGCCTTTGCCCATTACGAGCGGGGAACAACGGCCCTGGCGGTTGCCCATCAAGGCCAGTTCCCGGCCATCACCTTTTCCTTTAATTTGCCTCTGGGAGTTTCGCTGGGGACCGCGGTCAGCGCCGTGAATGCCGCCATGAGCCGGATCATGCTGCCATCGACCATCACGGGGAGTTTTCAAGGCTCGGCAAAAATATTTCAGTCGTCGATGCATTCCGAGCCGGTATTGATTTTTACCGCCCTTCTGGCTGTTTATATTGTATTGGGGATCCTTTATGAAAGTTATATCCATCCGGTCACCATTCTTTCAACCCTGCCTTCGGCCGGTGTCGGGGCGCTGGTGGCGCTTTTAATCACGCATACGGAATTAAGCATTATTGCCATGATCGGCCTTATTCTGTTGATCGGCTTGGTCAAGAAGAACGGGATTCTGATGGTGGACTTTGCCCTTGATGCTGAAAGGCTGGAAGGCAAGAATTCACATGATTCCATTTATGAAGCCTGTTTGCTGCGTTTCCGCCCCATCATGATGACGACGATGTCGGCCATCCTGGGGGCGCTGCCGCTGGCCTTGGGGCAGGGCATGGGCTCGGAGCTGCGGCGGCCGCTAGGGATTGCCATTATCGGCGGGCTTATCTTCAGCCAAATGCTCACCCTATACACAACTCCGGTGATTTATCTCTATATGGAGCGATTTAAAATTTGGAGTAAAGGATTAAGAAAAAATTATAGACTATCGACGGGTTGAATATGAAAACATTCAAGGATCACGTGACGATTAAAACATTTGCTGCCGCCTGCCTCGTTCTCCTGGCCGGCTGCGCGATGGGGCCAAAATATGTTCGTCCGACGGTGACGGTGCCTGCCGCCTATAAGGAGAACAAGGATTGGAAGCCGGCCCAGCCCCGCGACAACTATCTTAAGGGCGAATGGTGGAAGGTTTTCAACGATCCGCGCCTGGATGCGCTGGAGACCCAGGTCGATATTTCCAATCAGAACATTGCCCTGGCCCAGGCGCAGTACGAACAATCTTATGCCCTGGTGAAAGCTTCTCAGTCGGCTTTTTTTCCTATATTGACCACAACGGGTTCCTACACGCGGTCCCATGCGGCGTCCGGTTCAAAATCGGCCACTTCGCAGACGCTGCTTAAGGCTGATGTCAGCTGGGAGGTGGACCTTTGGGGCAGGATCCGCAGGACCATGGAATCCTATAAGGCGCAGGCCCAGGCCTCGGCCGCCGACCTTCAAAATGCCCGGTTAAGCGCGCAGGCCCAACTGGCCTTTGATTATTTCGGGCTGGCCTCACTCGACGCGCAAAAAAGGCTTCTGGATGATACGGTCGTGCTTTATAAGAAATTTTTGGTCCTGACCGAGAACCGCCATGCCGGAGGTGTCGCGGCATTGGCGGATGTCATCCAGGCGCGGACCCAGTTGGAGGGTGCCCAGGCCCAGCAGATCGATATCGGTGTGGCACGTACACAGTTGGAGCATGCGATCGCTTTGCTGGTCGGCAAACCTGCCCCTGATTTTTCTCTGCCTGCGTTGGTGCTGCCGGCAGAGGTGCCCTCTGTCCCTGCTGGTCTTCCTTCACAACTGCTGGAACGGCGGCCGGACATAGCGTCAGCGGAAAGGACGGTCGCCTCGGCCAATGCCGCCATCGGGGTGGCGGAAGCGGCGTATTTCCCGACGCTGACCTTGAGCGCCTCGGGCAGTTATGAAAGTTCCAATCTGGCCAACTTGTTTGCCTCGCCCAACCCCTTATGGTCGCTGGGTCCCGCGCTTGCCGAGACCATCTTCGACGCGGGGCTGCGGAGGGCCCAGACGGCGCAGGCCAAGGCTGTTTATAACCAGCAGGTTGCTTCATACCGCCAGACGGTGTTGACCGCCTTTGAGCAGGTGGAAGACAATCTGTCCGCTTTGCGGATCTTCGCCGAGGAGCAGGCCATCCAGGACCAGGCTTTGAAGGATGCTCAAAAAGCCGTCGCCCTGGAGACTGACCGTTATAAGGCAGGGACCGTCAGCGCACTGGACGTCATTACCACCCAGGCCACGAGCCTGGCTGATCAGAGGACCGATATTTCTCTCATTGGTCAGCGTTTGCAAGCCTGCGTGCGGCTTATTGAATATTTGGGCGGGGGATGGGGTGAGGACAAATGAGAGCATTCATTTTGAGGATCGGGATAGCTTTTGCCTGTGTCTCAGGTTTCGCCTGCCGGGACGTGCATGCGATCACCATCGAGGATTTAGACCGGGCCATTGCCATTAATCCGGATTCCGGCGATGCCTACTATAATCGCGGCCTATTTTGGGAAAGACAAGGTCTTTGGGCCAAGGCCGCCGGTGATTTCGGCAAAGCCATTAGCCTCAATCCCAAGGATGCCGGCGCCTATAAAGCCAGGGCCGGGGCATATGTTCAATTGGATAATTTGACCCAGGCGTTGGCGGATTATGATAAAGCGTTGGTCCTGACGCCCCAGGACGCCGCTGTTTATTATAACCGCGGGTTGGTTTTCGCCCATCTGGGTGATACGGCCCGTTCCATCGCTGATTTTTCCCAGGCCATTTTAATAGACCCCAAGGACGCGCGAAGCTACCACAACCGGGCCCTGTCCTGGTATAAGGCGGGTGATACAAATAAGGCCATTGCCGATTTGACTAAAAGCATTGCCTTGGATCCCGCCAATGCCACGGCGTATTACAACCGCGGCCTGTGTTACGACCGGCAGGCCAAATACATCGACGCTATCAATGATTTCAGCAAGGCCGTACGATTAAACCCTGCTTATGCCCAGGCCTATACCAACCGTGGTAAAATTTATGTCCAATTAAATGACTACACCCAGGCCAGGCTTGATTTCACCAAGGCCATTGAGATTAATCCCAACATCCCGCAGACCTACAATAACCGCGCTATTGTTTATTACCGCCTAAAGGAATATCATAAGGCCTGGGGCGATTTGCAAAAAGCCTTGGGCCTGGGGTATAAGGTTAATGAGCAATTAATGCGTATTATCAAAGAAGCTGGTAGCAGGCAGCAGGAGGGTAAATGAATATGAAAAATATTTTATGGACGTTAAAAAAGGGGACTGTCCCCGTTTTTGCGGTTTTTATGGTTTTGTTGTCCCTGCCGGTCCTGGCTCAGGAAATGCAGGAGTCCGACAATCTCATTGCCCAAATGAGGACCACTCTGGATCTGCAGCCTGATCAGGTGGCGGGCATCACGCCGATCATCCAGCGTTATGTGGTGCTGTTTGCCAATCTGCAAAAAAGCATCCATGAGGGGACCATCAATCCCAGTGCCGTCGACAGTCAGCGCCAGCAGTTGGAGGCGGCGGAAACCCAGGAGCTGTCCCAGTACTTGCAGCCGTACCAATTAAGCGAATGGAGACAGATGCAGGCGCAGCTGTACCGGCCCTCCGGCGCCAACGCCGGCCGCAGCGGCGACGATCCAGGCCAATACACGAATTATCCCGTGCAAAATCCCAATTCCGAATGAGCGATCCGGTACCATCGACTAACAGCCCCTGGCGCTCCGTCATTATCGTTGCCTGCGTTGGCATCATTGCCTATTCCAACACTTTCTTCAGCCCTTTTGAGTTGGATGATTTCAGTTCCATTGTTAACAATGGCTGCATCCAAAACTTGGGTGACCTGCATGGCATCTGGCATTTTTTGCCGCGCCGGTTCATACTTTATCTTTCTCTTGCCTTCAATTACCATTTTAACGGGCTTAATGTCTGCGGCTGGCACTTGTTTAATCTGGCGGTCCATCTGGCGGCAGCCGTCCTGGTGTGGCGGCTGGCCCTGCTGACATTTTCGACACCGGTGCTGCGTGAAGACCAAATCGCCCGACACGCTCCTGCGATTGCCTTATGGGCGGGTTTAATATTTGTGTCGCATCCCGTCCAGACCGAGGCGGTCACCTATATCGTGCAGCGGGCCGCCTCCCTGGCGGCCATGTTTTATCTGGCGTCCCTTTGCCTGTACCTCAAAGCAAGGCTCTTGCAGGAGCAGGGAAAGCCTGCCTGGAAGAGCTTTTATGCCGGCTGCCTGCTCTCGACGGTTGCTGCCATGTATACCAAGGAAACGGCCATCACCCTGCCGTTGATGATTGTATTATGCGAAGTCAGTTTTTTAAGGGCGTGGAAGGATATTGACTGGAAACAGCTTATCCCTGTACTGTTGTCCCTCCTGGTCATACCTGTCACCATGGTGTTGACGGAAAACAGCCCCGCAAGGATCCATCACTTGTGCAGCGAACCAGGCATATCCCCCTGGCAGTACTTCCTGACCCAGTTGAGGGTCATTGTCACTTATATAAGACTGCTTTTCCTGCCGGTCCATCAAGATTTTGATTATGATTATCCGGTCTTCAAAAGTTTTTTCCAGACGCCTGTCCTGTTGAGCTTTTTGTTCCTTGCTGCCGTCCTTCTGGGGGCGAAGCGGTTATGGCCCAAGTACAGATTAGTTTCCTTCGGCATTTTCTTCTTTTTTCTGGCCCTTGTGCCTGAATCGAGCATCCTGCCCATCAAGGACGTTATTTTTGAGCACAGGCTTTATTTGCCGATGGTGGGTTTTAGTCTGTCCCTGGCCGGAGCAGCGTATTATTTTCTGGGCAAGAACCATCTTAAAGCCATGACCTTAGGTTTAACGGTCATTGTAGTATGCTTTTCGGCACTGACGTATGCCAGGAACAATGTTTGGCAGGACAATTTGACTTTATGGCAGGACACGGTGCAAAAATCACCACACAAGGCCAGGCCGTACCTGTGCCGTGGTTATGCCTGGGAAAGCAAAGGGGATTTCCAGCAAGCGATCGCCGATTATTCCAAGGTCATTACCTTGGACCCTTCCGAGCCGGATGATTATTATAATAGAGGCACCCTTTATTGCAGGCTAGGAGCTTTTGCCCAGGCGATTTCCGATCTTGACAAAGCCATCGCTTTAAATCCCGATGATGCCGATTTCTACAATAACAGGGCCGTGACCTACGAGCGGCTCAAGGAGTACCGTCGCGCTCTGGCTGATTTTGAGAGGGCCAGGGTATTAGGGCACCCGGTCGATGCCGCCCGCATAAGCTTACTCAAACGAAAGTCCGCAGAAGCCCTCAGGCAGTCAAAAAAGAATTAGCATTATTCGTGCATGGATGGTATAAGTAATTACCATTTCGGGCCCATAGCTCAGTCGGTTAGAGCAGGGGACTCATAATCCCTTGGTCCTAGGTTCGAGTCCTAGTGGGCCCATGTTAAAGAATTGCCGCTGCTGTGTCTCTTTTTATCCTGTTTTAATCTCTCCTTAATTCCTTCTTTGCTATGAAGTGTCTGTAAAGGAGGGTCTCTGTCCGCCGCCAAGAGGGTATCCAGGCAGGAAATTTGAAATCCAGGAAAATATGAGCGAATCCATATCTCCCGAAGTCAATCGCAGCCTCAAGTCCTGCGTCAAGGAGGGGGTTTTTTCCCAGATCATGATCGGGATTTTTGATATTTACCTCAACCCCTTGGCCATCTTTTTAAGGGGATCGACGCTGGAAATCGGTCTTTTGGCCTCCATACCCGGTGTTCTGTCCGCATTCTCCCAGGTTTTTGCCACCGGCGCGGTGCGGTGCATGGGAAACCGCAGGAATCTTTTGGTGCGGGTGGCCTTGTTTCAAGCTTTTCTCATCCTGGCCATCCCGTTTCTATTGTTCCTGCATGGCCGGTCCCTGCGCATCGAATTGTTGATTATTCTGGCCACCTTGTTCAGGGTATCTGGTTCTTTCATGGGACCGGCCTGGGGCAGTATGGTCAGCGAGTATTTGCCGGCACATTCACGCGGAGCCTTTTTTGGACGCCGGACCCAGATCATCAGCATCGCCGGGATCATCGGCATGGTTTTTTGGGGCCTGTTCCTGTTCTTCATGAAAAATTATAAATTGGAAATGCAGGGATTTTTTGTCATTTTTTTGTGCGCGCCGCTGTTCCGCCTTTTCTCTGCCTATTACATGAGCAGGCAGGTTGAAGTGCATCCGTCGCAATCGGCTCAAATGCACCAGGTCAGGATGGGGTTGAAAAATACCAACTTCCTTTTTTTTGTCTTTTATACAGCCGCCATCACTTTCGCCACCCAGATGGCCTCACCGTACACGAGCGTGTACATGTTAAGAGATCTCAATTTCAGCTATTGGAGCTACATGTGCGTCAATTTCGCCTCCATGTTTACCGGGCTCCTTTCATTTCCCATCTGGGGCCGGCATGCGGACATTCTGGGAAACCTTAAAGTGCTGAAACTGACCGGCTGGCTGATCCCCTGGACGCCGATCCTGTATATGTTCAGCCACACGCCCTGGCAGTTAAGCGTGGTCGAAGTATTCAATGGTTTTATCTGGGCAGGTTTCAACCTATGCGCCACTAATTTCATTTATGATGCCGCCCCTCCCCATAAACGGGTGCAATACATTTGTTACTCCAACATCGTCAACGGTATCGCCTTGTTTTCCGGGGCCTCGATAGGAGGCGTGCTGGGCTCCCATTTGCCGTTGGTGGACGGTTCCCGCTTATTCTTTCTTTTTATGATCTCTTCATTTTTCCGCCTGATGTCCCAGTGGCTGATTTTTCCCCAAGTCCATGAGGTCAGGGTCGCCTACCGCAAAGTGCACAGCTACACCTTGTTTTTCAGTGTTTTGGGTATCAGGCCCATATTCGGCCGGGATGTGGAATCGCCCACCTTGTCCCGGCCGTTTTCCCACCGGTTCAAAATGTTTTTCAGGGCGGCATTAAGGCCGCGGTGAGCGGTGTTTATATTAGAGAAAGAGTATGTCATGAAAAGGATTTTTGTAGGGACCAGCGGTTGGAATTATAAGCATTGGCGTGAGCACATCATGGCATTTTTTAATAATGATGCCCATGGCTATGCCGTTGGTAATGCGTTAGAATTGAGGAAACTTTTGGGAGAAAACCTATGAGACTCCTGTCATGGAATGTGAACGGATTGCGTTCGGTGCTGGACAAGGAATTATTCGCGGTTTTTGTAGAGAAATACCAGCCCGACGTGCTGTGCCTTCAGGAAACCAAGACCCGTGATAAGGTGGATGTCAGGATTCCGGGCTATGAGGAGTTTTGGAACCATGCGCGGAAAGCCGGCTACGCCGGCACCGCCGTCTTTACCAGGATCAAACCTCTCAACCATGCCTATGGCATCGGAATCCCCCGACACGACGAGGAAGGGCGGGTGATCACCCTGGAATTCAACAATTTTTTCCTGGTCAACGTGTATGTGCCTAATGCCAAGCGGGATCTCAGCCGTTTAAGCTATCGTACCAAGGAATGGGACGTTGATTTTTTGAAATACTTAAGAACTCTTGAGAAGAAGAAAGCCGTTGTCTTTTGCGGGGATTTGAACGTGGCCCATCAGGAAATCGATTTGTCCAATCCTAAAGCCAATGTGAAGAACCATGGATTCACACCGCAGGAAAGGGCTGGGTTTGATAAGATCATCGAGGCGGGTTTCATCGATACCTTCAGGGAATTTGAAAAGGCCGGCGGCCAGTACACCTGGTGGAGCCGTTTTAATAACTGCCGTCAGCGCAATATCGGCTGGCGCATTGATTATTTCTGCATTTCGTCCTCTCTTAGGCGTAAGCTCAATAAGGCATTTATCCTCGATGCCGTCATGGGCTCAGACCATTGCCCCGTGGGCATTGAATTAAATACCCATTAAAAAACCCTCCTGTGCTAACTATCAGCGTATACCCACTTTTGCGGTGGATATTTTTCTGAGGATGTCTCCCCTCTATTGGAGGAAACATTTTTCGTCAGCCAAGAGGGATATCTTCATGGCTACCGGTTACAAAATACCATGCCGAACATGAAGGCAGGATGAAGTTATCATTAAAAAAATCTTTTCATGTTCATTTCATTACTTCTTAATCTTGGTCTTGTTATTTTATAAGTGGATTTCAATTCCAAGCAATTGACATCAATGGAAGAGGTTTTTATGCCGGAAAAGAAAACATTACGAAAAGCAGCCCAGGACAAGCGCGAAGGCAAGGCTGCCACTACTCAAGCTGGACATTTCATCGAGGAAGAAATGCGTCACGCCAGGCAAGGCAAGCACCCTGTCAAGTCGCGCAAGCAAGCCATTGCCATCGGCTTGTCAAAAGCCCGCAGGGCAGGTCTAAAGTTGCCGCCTAGGAAAAAGAGCCGTTCTTCGTCTTAAGAAAGGAGGGTTGACTATGATCAGAATAAATTCCCGTCAAGCGGCCAAGCACCGCAAGGAAGTGCACCATTTGGACAAGACGCTCATGAAGGCCAATGAATGGTTGAAAGAAATACAGAATGAACTTCATTTGGAAGGTGAATTGGATGCCTATGCTTCATTACGGGCGGTGTTGCACGGCTTAAGGGACCATTTAAGCACCGATGAGGTGGCTCAATTGGGTGCCCAATTGCCTGTGCTTATCAGGGGCGTTTACTATGAGGGATGGGACCCCAGGCCGAAGCCGGAGAGGGTCCATAATCCCCAGCAATTTATTGATGAAATAAAGAAACACATCCGGGAAGGTTTGAACCCAACCTACGTCACGGAAGGCATTCTTAGGTTCTTGGAAAACAGGATGGGAGAGGGGGAGATCAATTCCATCAAAAGGATCCTGCCCCATTTATGGCCCGCCGGTATCAGGGAAGGGTCGGTTATGGATTAGGCAGGCCTGTTTTGCTGCTGAAAAAGGGGATGATTATGCCCGCGCAAATGACAGAAAGGATATTAGAAATTCCCATCAGAGAAAAGGCCCTGGGCGGTATCCTGACGGTGCCCACGGACCCCCACGGGATGATCGTTTTTGCCCACGGCAGCGGCAGCGGCCGGTTCAGTCCCAGAAACCAATTTGTGGCCGACCATCTTAATCATTCGGGTTTCGCCACCCTTTTGTTTGACCTGCTGACCCCCAAGGAGGAGGAGCTTGATGACGAGACCGGGAAATTGCGTTTCAATATCGAGTTTCTGACCGACAGGCTGGTCGTGACCGCGGACTGGTTGCGGGAGCATTTCGGGCTGTTCGATATGCCCTTCGGGTTTTTTGGTGCCAGCACCGGTGCCGCGGCCGCACTGGCGGCGGCCACCAAGCGCCCGTTTGTCGTCAGGGCGGTGGTGTCCAGGGGAGGCCGTCCGGATCTGGCCTCAGCCTCTTTGGCCTTTGTGCAGGTGCCGACCCTGCTCGTTGTCGGCGGTAACGACCCGGTCGTTCTTGAGCTCAACCGCAATGCGCTGGAGCAACTACCGGTGCCGCAGAAACAACTTGAAATCGTTCCGGATGCGACCCACCTTTTTGAAGAGCCGGGGGCCCTGGAAAAGGTGGCCCAGCTGGCGTCTCAATGGTTCCTTGATTATTTGCTTTAGGGAAGGAAGGTATACGATGAAGCTGACCAGCAATAAATTTCAACATAATGAGATGATCCCTGCCGTTTACACCTGTGAGGGGGAGAATATCAATCCGCCGCTTTCCATCAGTGATCTGCCGCCGCAAGCGCAAAGCCTGGTGCTTATCGTCGATGATCCCGACGCGCCCGGCAGCACCTTTATTCATTGGGTGGTTTATGATATCCCGGTCACCGGACACATTAAAGAAAACAGCGTTCCTGGAACAACCGGCATCAACGATTTTAAACGCCGCAATTACGGAGGCCCTTGCCCGCCCTCGGGGGTGCATCATTATTATTTCAAGGCCTATGCCCTGGATACCAAGCTTGATTTGCCTGAGGGCCAGACCAAGGCGCAGATCGAGAAGGCCATGCAGGGCCATGTGCTGGACCAGGATGAACTTATCGGGCTGTTCAGCAAGGAGCGGCAAACGGCAGGACGCGTTTGATTTAATCTTATTTTAACTCTTCTTTAATTTCACCTTTGATACTTTCTCATCGAAAGGAGTTGCCTTATGCCAACGATGACAATGACCGGCCCGTTCAAACTGCCGGAATTACCCTATGCTGCCAACAGTCTGGAGCCTTATATCGACAGCAAGATCATGGAAATCCACCATGACAAGCACCATGGCGGATATGTGGCCAATTTGAACAGCGCCATTGCCGGTACGGAGGCGGAAAATGCGAGTATCGAAGATATCTGCAGACAGGTTTCTAAATATCCTGCGGTCGTCCGCAATAACGGCGGTGGGCATTACAACCACGCCATGCTATGGACGATCATGTCTCCTGAAGGAGGGGGGACGCCGCACGGCGACCTGCTCAATTTCATCAATGATTCCTTCGGTTTTTTTGAAACGTTTAAAAAACAATTCTCCGAAGCCGGCATGAACCGTTTCGGGTCGGGTTGGGCGTGGCTGATCGTTGATGACAGTAAGCGGTTGGTGGTCTGCTCAACGTCAAACCAGGACAACCCCTTGATGGATGTGGCCCCGGTGAAGGGTTTCCCTATTCTCGGCATGGATGTGTGGGAACATGCCTATTACTTGAAATATCAAAACCGCCGGGCTGATTATATTACTGCTTTCTGGAACCTCATCAACTGGGACGAGGTCAACAGGCGCCTGGCCATGGTCATGGAATGAGTAGGAAATGAAAAGGAGGTGATTCATATGGATCACGGACAAGGAGTACTTTTGGACCGTACAACGATTTTCTCGGTTGAAAGCGGGTCATTGATCGAGGGATTGACAGGAATAGGAGGGATGGTCCTGGCCATTATCGGTTTGGCCGGAATCATACCGGAAATGATGCTTTCTGTGGCTGTTATTGCCATCGGCGCCGGTTTGCTGCTGCAAGGCATGGCCGTGGCCGCGCGTTTCTCGGCCATCCTGAGTGAAGCTGAAGCCGCTGCCGTCCAATCTGGCGCGGAGCTGAGGGGCAGCGTTTCCGTCGAGACAATCGGAGGAATAGCCGGTATTGCCCTTGGTATTTTGGCGTTGATCGGTATTTTCCCCATGGTATTAAATGCGGTGGCCGCCATAGTATTCGGAGTGGCCATTATCCTGGCAAGCCGCATCAATTTTCGTCTTAACACCCTGGATATCCCCTACAGTGCTGAGAGGGCCAAGAAGCTGGCCCAGCAGGCGGTGGCTGCCAGCGCCGATCTTCAGATCGTCATTGGCATCGCTGCCATTACCTTGGGGGTTTTGGCATTGGTCGGCATCGTGCCGCTGGTCATGGCCTTGGTGGCCGTTCTCTGTGTCGGCGTCGCAGATTTCCTGACCGGCGCATCGATCGCCGGCAAGATGTTTTTGACTTCCCGTCAATCTTAAAAATGGACAGCTACCTACAGGGCTCCTTACCAGGGAGCCCTGTAGGCACGCCGCTATGTGGACACAGATAAATAATTATTTAAAAAGAACCGTCATCGCCGTGCTTGTCTTCCAATTGGCAGGCTGCGGGACGCTCCTTTATCCTGAACGGCGGGGGCATTTCGGAGGACGTCTGGATATAGGCATTGTCATTCTTGACGCAGTCGGTCTTTTGTTTTTCCTTATCCCGGGCGCCATTGCTTTTGCCGTTGATTTCTCCGATGGGTGTATTTACCTGCCGGCCCCCGCGTAAGTTCAACGACCGATTTGCGAACGATCAGGTTCGATCCCAAACATACGTCAGTGGCTGCAATCGAGCGGATCATCAAGGATCAAACCGGGTATGCCCTGCATTTATCGGCTTCTGATATGCGTGTCAGCCGGCTGAAATCCCGCGCCGACATGATCAGGTACTTTGCCCAATGGAGAGGATCGAAGGAGGAATTATGACCAATGAAGCATTGGTTTACTCTTACTTATCATTTTAATTTTGGCTTTCTGGCCGTCGTGGCCTTACAGCGCCGCCTGGGGATTCGGCCCCAGCGGGGCCCTGGGCCTGGTCCTGATCATTCTGTTGATCTGGGTGATCGCCGGAGGCAGGCCGCTTTTTCGAAATACCAGCGCTGATGTGAATGCCACGGTCCACGACGCCGGCCATGATCTTAAAGCCGCAGGACGCAACGCCGCTGAAAGCATCCGGAATGCCTTGCAGCCGTAGGTAAGCCTCCTGTTATACGAATGAGCGATGAAACGCAATTTGTTTAACACGGTCCTGAAAACGCAGATCGAGCAAATGCGGCGTAATACTCGCAAGCTTGCTGCCGGTTACAATCAGGATGCCGTTCATGATCTACGGGTAGCTGCACTGAAGGTGGATTTTGCTTTAAAATTTTTTGGACAGACGGCGGATGCCGGGAAGATCAAAAGGTTAAAGGGCAGGATCAAAAAAATCCGGAGGCTATTGGGGGCGGCCAGGAACCTCGATATCCTTTCTTCCAGAACAAATAAGGATTTAAAAAAGCTGCCGTTGACCGTTCCGGAGATCGAGGATATAAACACGTGGGTTGAGTCATTAAAACACTCCTCTCAAAGGGCGTTGAGCCGGATGTTGGAGTCAGCAGGCTACAAAGGCCTTTTAGATGAGCTTCAAGGATGCATCGGGAAGTTTGTCACCCCCAATACTCATTTCATCGTTCAAAATCCTTTTAAACAAACACTGGAGAGAGTTTTGAAATACAGGAAGAAACCGCCGCATGCCAGGAACCTGCATAAAATCCGCATTGCTTTTAAGAAAGCCCGCTATGCCTGCGAATTTCTCAAGGACATTCATCGCACACGGATGCGGAGGGCCTTAAAATTCATTGTCGGATTCCAGGGCCTGCTGGGGAACCGCCAGGATTCCATCGCTGTCATTGAGATTTTGTCCGGCTCCGGTCGTTCCTGGGCACAAAAACTAATCAAAATCGAAAAGACTAACATCAAAAAGAAGCAAAAAAATTTTAGGAAACGCTGGGAAAAAGACTTTCTTGGGCCGTCACCAGTGACTGAGCTGTACTGTTGGTCGAGCTGGCATTAAAACCATTCTCATTTTATTTTAACTTTTTCTTAATCTCCGGTTTGTTATTTTTAAAAAGAAGGCCTCATCAATGGTGGTGTTTATGAGATCAGTTGTAATGTTCAGCTTATTTATTTTAACCGCTCCGGCCTTTGCTGAGACCATGAACGGTTATCGGGTTTCCTATGAGTGCATTAAATACGAGAAGATCAAGGAAGAAACGATCAAGGTTTTGTTTAACAATCCGACTGCGGCCAAGCTTTATGCCGATGACCATAAAGCCAGGTTTTATCAAATAGGCGGCAATATTTGGGCCGTGGAATATCAAGTGGAAGAAGTGGTTGGTTATTTATTCGATGGGTTGCAGTGTAACAGCCTGCAGGGATAGCCGTCAGGAGGAGGTCCTATGGAAAAGATCAGAATACTTGTCTTGTTGTCACTTGCAGGCATGGCAGGGGTTATGCTGGCACAAACCAGGAGTTCCAGCGCTCCGGTGAACGGGGAAATTGAGAGAGCTAATCCTTCCTCAGCCGACGAATCGCCGGTTTTAAACCAGGGGACCCTGCCGGCCCCGGGAAATATGAAGAACGCCGCCGGTAATGAAGTCAATGAGGAAACCAACGAAATCAATGAAGAGGCCAATGAACAGCTCAATGAAGAGACCCGGAACAGTACTTTTTAACTTTTTTTTCATGATGGCTTCATTTGCAGTCTGTTAACTTTGTTGTCGAACAGGTCAGGAATTTGAATGCATAGGATGAGGAGGCGCATATGAATAAAATCAAATCTTTGGATGAGTTATTCTTGGAAGAATTGAAGGATCTTTACAGCGCGGAAAACCAGTTGATCTCGGCCTTGCCCAAGATGGCCCAGGCGACCGTCTCGGACGAGTTAAGGATGACCATCGAAAATCATTTGCAGCAAACGAAGAACCATGCCAGCCGCCTGGAAGAGGTTTTTAAGGAATTGGGTCAAAAACCCTCACAGGTCACTTGTAAAGCGATGAAGGGCTTGATTGAAGAAGGCGAAGAGATGATTCGCAAATCTGATAAGGGTCCCGCTTGTGATGCGGGCATCATCGGTTCGGCCCAGCGCGTCGAACATTATGAGATAGCCGCCTATGGGACGGCCCAGAGCCATGCGTCGCTTTTGGGGTATAACCGCATCGGCAGACTGCTGGAAGACACCCTGGGCGAGGAAAAAGAGGCGGACAGCAAGCTAAACCAGATCGCGCAAGAGTCGGTCAATGCCCAGGCCAACCAGAAGTCGCCTCGTTCCGCCGGGGCCATATAAAAGGAGTATGTTGTCATGTTAAATTGGTCGATCACTTTCTTGATCATCGCCATCGTTGCGGGTTTTTTTGGATTTGGAGGTATTGAGGGGACAGCCACCGAGATTGCCAAGGTCCTGTTCCTTCTCTTTCTGGTCCTTTTTGTGATTTCTTTGATCTTCGGACGACGCGTGCCTCCGGCAGCATGAGAGGGAAATGGGCATGGCCAGGGCTCACATCGATAAAGTTACATGAAACCATCCCACAGCCGGTCGGCCGGCGTGGATAAGCCAGCAGGAGGCATATATGGATATCAAAAGAACACTAATGGCGGTCCTAATGGCCGCGGCCGTATCTTGTCCGGTATGGGCCGATGTCAACAGCCAGAAATCCGCAGTCCAGCATAAATATCAAAATCTGATCAGCGCCGAGAATCAGCGCTATAACAATGAAGTCTCCAAGACCAAACAGAAATACCAGAACGATCCCACCAAACTCGACAATACTTTAAAAGAGCTCGAGATCAGACATACCAAAAAAATAGACAATTTGACCAATGACGAAAATTTACAACTTCAGAAGATCAACGAAAAGGCGATGTAATGGAAAAGACGGCAAGTCAACAGGAACTGGAGCAATCGACGGTTGGTAAGGGTCTGATGAGAGCCATGAGGGTGCACCGATACGGAGGGCCTCAAGAGTTGCGGTGTGAGGACATCCCTGTGCCTGCGTTGGGACCCACCGACATCCTGGTCAAGGTCAATGCGGCTTCGGTCAACCCCATTGATTATAAACTGGCTTCGGGAGCCTTAAGGCCGGTGCTGAACAACAAAGCAGCACCGCTGCCATGGATCCCTGGATGTGATTTTTCAGGTGTCGTTGAACAGGTGGGGGAAAATGTGCTTAGCTTCCGGAGGGGCGACGAAGTCTACGGGAACGCGCCTTCCGGAGGTGCTTACGCTCAGTTCCTGGCGGTGCCGGCCGCTCATCTGGCCCCCAAACCCCAGAGGATCAAATTTATCGAGGCAGCTTCCGTTCCAGTGGCGGGCCTCACCGCCTGGCAGGCCCTGTTCGACCATGGGCATCTGCAGGAGGGACAGGCGGTGCTTATCCACGGCGGGGCTGGAGGGGTGGGGAGCTTTGCCGTCCAGCTGGCCCACTGGATGAAAGCCAAGGTGCTGGCCACTGCTTCCGGGGACCACGTTGATTATTTGATGGAATTGGGCGCCGATGCCGCGATCGATTACAAGACCACTCCTTTTGAAACAGTGGTCAAAGAGGTCGATATGGTGCTTGACCTTATCGGCGGCGAGACACAGGAAAAATCATTTAAGGTCATCAAGGAAGGCGGCATTTTGGTTTCGACGGTGAGTGTTCCGTCGCCTCAAGAGGGGGAGAGGTATAAGGTGAATGCTCTGATGATGACCATGAAACCTTCGGTCGACCAGTTAAGACAGATAGGGGCCTTGCTGGACGAAGGCCTTATCAAAGCACATGTCAGCAGGGTCTATCCCCTGACGCTGGCCCAGGAAGCTTGGGGCGATATCCTGGCCCGTCATACCGAGAGTAAGATCGTTTTGAGGGTGTCATGATGCGCTCCATCTGGACGGGTTCCATCAATTTCGGTTTGGTTAATATCCCATCAGGCTTTACACCGCGGTGCAGGAAAGCCATTTGCATTTGAATTATTAATGAAGCAGTACTTTTGCTCCATCGGCTACCTCCCCGAAAAGCAGGCTATGTCGGTATATGTCTTATCCTGCAGTACCGGCAGGAAGGCTATACCAAAGGCAACATGATTCAATATTACCGGACGATGCACATATCCACCTTGGGAAGTGTGTTTGAATTTGGCAGGCAAGGATTAAAGAGGAGGTGTGCCATGAAAACCAAGAAAATCGAAACGCTCAATGATTTGTTCTTAGAAGAGTTGGGAGGTCTCTATAACGCGGAAAACCAGTTGATCGAGGCCCTACCTCGGATCACCGAAGCCATCAATTCCCAGGAGCTTCGTACCATCATCGAAGATCAATTGGAAAAGACCAAGATGCAGGCCAACCGCTTGAAAGTGATTTTCAAAGAGCTTAAAACAGAGCCTGATCATGTGGTGTGCAAAGGCATGATGGGCCTGATCCAGGAAGGGCAGCAGCTCGTCCGCAAATCGGCAAAATGTCCCGCACGGGATGCGGCCATCATCGGCACCGCCCAGACGGTGGAGCATTATGAGATCGCCGGCTACGGCACGGCCAAGAGCCATGCCTCGATGCTGGGCCACCACCGGATCCAGGAACTCCTGAACGAGACCCTTAAGGAAAAGAAAGAGGCCGATGAGAGCCTTAATGAGCTGGCCGAAGACAGCATTAATTTAAAGGCCCAGAAGGAAAATGAAGACTTCGACGAAATTATCGAACGGGAAATTTTATGAGTTAGATTTTCAAAGTTTCTAACGTACATATGTTAAGATAAAGCATGCGCGGATTTCTCGCTTTTCCCATCAGCGGGGAGCTAAAAGAAGAGTTCGAGCGCCTCCTGGGCGATCTTAAAAAGACCGGCGCCGACACAAGCTGGGTGAAACCTGAAAATATCCACCTGACGCTTAAATTCTTAGGGGACATCGAACCAGAGGACCTTAAGAAGATCACGGCGGTGCTCACTGAACAGGCGTCACGTTTTTCCGTCTTTGCTTCTTATTTGACTGAAATCGATGCCTTTCCCGATCTCCACCATCCTAAAATCATCTGGGCCGGCTTGGATGATTCCATCCGGACCATGGAAACCATTGTCCGCGTTCTGGAGAACGAATTGGCCCAGTGCGGTTTTTCCAGGGAAGAACGTCCTTTCAAACCCCATCTTACCCTCGGCAGGATAAGGTCAGGCTCACATTTAAGAAATTTAATATCAGCGGTGAAGCAAATTTCTTTTCGGAATAGGATCGAACAGCAATTCGAGACGATCATCCTGTACCAGAGCACACTGACACCGCAGGGTCCGGTTTATGAAGCGCTGCAGTCCTTTGCGCTCGGTAAGGGCGGGGGAGAACTTCCTTGAAACTATCCGTAAGGCTTGGTTCCGTACTGGCCATAGTCTGTTTGGGCCTGCTGGTTTATTCCAACACCTTCCAGGCCTCGTTCCATTTTGACGACCAGGATTTTATTGTCCATAATCCCTTCATCAGGAGTTTACCGCAGCTTTTTGGCCATTGGCAATTTTATCCCACCCGCCTGTTGGTTTTCCTGACGTTGGCGGTCAATTATCATTTCAACGGATTGAATGTTTTTGGATATCATCTTTTTAACCTGGCCGTGCATTTGGGGTGCGCTGTCCTGGTTTGGTGGCTGGTCCTGCTGACCATGACCACACCGGTCATGAAAGATGATCCCATCATTAAGCACGGCGCGTTCATTGCCTTGGGCTCGGCATTGCTTTTTGTCTCTCATCCCGTGCAAACCGAGGCTGTCACCTATATCTGGCAAAGGGCTACGAGCCTGGTGGCCTTTTTCTATCTGGCTTCACTGTGTTTTTATATCAAATCGCGGTTGTCCCAAGGAGGCAAGGCCTTATTCTTATATTTGTTTTCCTTGATATCTGCTTTGGCCGCTATGTTCACCAAGGAAAACGCGGTGACCCTGCCTTTGGCCGTCTTGCTTTATGAGTTTTATTTTTTTGAAAAGGGAAAGGCTTTTAATACGAAAAGTTCTATTTTTTTACTGACCATCCTGGTCATCCCTGTGACCTTGCTCTGGGCCAGGTCGCCGCAGCTGGCCGCCATTCATCAATTCACCGAGAGCAAGGGCGGCACTTCCCCCTTGGATTATCTGTTGACCCAATTCCGGGTGATGATGACCTATATCCGGCTTTGCTTTCTGCCCATTCACCAGAATATTGATTATGATCAGCCCATCGCCCGCAGCTTGTTTGAAGGACCGGTGTTCTTAAGCTTTTTAGGCCTGGCAGCTCTTTTTTATTGGGCCAAACATCTTTTTGTCAGGTACAGGCTCATTTCTTTTGCCATTTTCTGGTTTTTCCTGACGCAGTCGTTGGAATCAAGTGTTTTGCCTCTTAAGAACATCATTTTCGAGCACCGGCTATACCTGCCGATGGCAGGGTATAGTCTATTTCTCGTCGGGGGAGGTTATTATCTATTGGGGAAGAATCATTTTAAGACGCTGGTCGTCGTTCTCGGCGCCATCCTGGCCTTTAATGCCTTCCTGGCGCATCAGCGCAATGAGGTGTGGAGAGATGAACTGACCTTGTGGAACGATGCCGTCGTTAAATCGCCGCATAAGGCCAGGCCCTACAACAACCGCGCCTATGCGTATCTAAAGCAGGGCCGTTTACCCGAAGCCCTGGCGGATTACAACAAAGCCATCAGCCTGGACAAGACCGACACCGACGCCTATGTGGGAAGAGGATTGGTGTTTGACGCCCAAGGTGATTTTGACAAGGCCATTGCAGATTATAATACGGCCATTGCCGTCCAGCCGGATGCCAAAGCCTACAACAACCGCGGCATTTTTTATTTTCACCAGGGCCGCTGGGCCTCTGCCGTCGCGGATTTGACCCGGGCCATTGCCCTGGACCCTCAAAATGAGAAGGCCTATTACAACAGGGGACTAAGCTTTGCCAAGCAGGGCCGTGTGCGCAGGGCCGTTGCCGATTACAATAAGGCTATCGCGCTGGATGGCGCCAATGCCGATGCCTACTATAACCGCGGCCTGGCTTTTGCCCAGGAACAATATTTCAACGAGGCGATTTTTGATTTTAACAGGGCTCTTGAAATAAACCCGCGCAATGCCGATGCCTATAACAACCGGGGGATCGCTTACGCGATGGAGGGCGACTTAAACAAGGCCGTTGCTGATTTTAACAAGGCCCTTACAATCAATCCGCACGACGCGCAGGCCCGCAACAATCTGGCCCATGCCAGGGCCCTTAGGGGCTTTTAGCCACAAAAGCCTCGCTGATTTTTTTTCTCCGCAGCTTTCTTACCGTCACTTGAAAGCCGCCGGCGGTGATGACTTCGCCGCCGTTGAACGGTCGGCTCATTTGGCGCTGGCACCAGTCCGCAAGCTTTAAATCTCCGTCGTTGTGAGAAGACCAGTTCACCCCCACCGTCTTGGCCAGGGTGGACATGGGCACAGCTCCCCCCACCAGCCACTGGCTGCCGTAAGGATGGATATGGGTGGGCAGGCGGTCAAATTCATCCTCGATTTCACCCACCATCTCTTCCATGATGTCTTCCTGAGTGATCATGCCCACGATTTGTTTTTTGCCGTTCTCGATGAGGCCGATGTGCAGCTTTTCCTGGATCATCCTTTCCAAGACTTTGGAAATGACCATGTTATCGGCAAATCTCATGACCGGCCGGAGAATGCCGCCGAGCGTGGGGTCGGAGGGATTGATCCTGAGTGCGGCAATGATGTCCTTAAAATTCACATAGCCGACGATGGTTTGGGGATCATTGGCTTTCTGGCAGACGGGAAAACGCGTGTGCATGTCCAGATGGGCTTGGATCAGGGCATCGTTGAGGCTGCACGTTTGGGTGATCATGCTGATATGGTCGGCGGGGATCATGATCTCCCGGATCGGCCGCAGGGACATCTGGGCGGCGGCCATGGCGATTTTTTCCTGTTGGGCATTGATGAGCCGCGAGGTCCTGGCCATGGAGAGGGCCGCGGTCAGCTCGTGCAGGCTGCCCTGCGTGTCCATGCCCGGGCGTTCGATGCGTTTTTGCTTGTTGATGAAGGCGATGGCGGATTTGACAATGAATTCCAGGCCAAAAACCACGGGGTGGGCCACGTAGTAAAAGTAGATCATGATCTTGGACAGCCGTAAGACCACCCATTCGGGATTCTGGATCGCGAAGATCTTGGGGATCAGTTCCGCGCAGATGATGGTAAAGGCGCTCAGCGGAATGATGAGGGTGATCAGGCTCAGGACTTCCGCCAGGCCGTGGGAAAGCCCCAGGCATTTTTGATAAAAGGGATTGAGCACCTCCGTCACCCCGGCGCCCCCGATGGCCGCAGCAATGGAACCGGCCAGGGTCACGCCTAATTGCACAACGGCAAAGCTCGCTTCCATGCGGCCCTTCATGAACAGGGCCTCGGTGGCGCCGCCTGTTTTGATGTGTTCCAGGTAGGTGAGCCTGGTGCGGGAAATGGAGGCCAGGGCCATCTCAAAGGCGGAAAACACTGCATTGATCATGACCATGACAACGATGATGATAAGAATATTAATCAAATTCATGATTTAATTATATCAGAATTATCTGCTTTGTCAGCGCCCGTCGGTACAAAATTAGTGACAGTTCTGGATATAGGAGTATAATTTCCAGAATTATGAGTTTTAAGGCGTCACAACAATCCCAACACAATAAACGTATCCTTAAGCAGTTCTCCAAGCAGGCCGTACCTTTTGCCAAAAAGGTCCCGGCGCATTCAAATCAGGCGGCCTTTGACCGGATCATAAAAACAGCGGGCATCACCAAGAAGGATGTAGTGCTTGATGTGGCTTGCGGCCCGGGCATGATGAGTGCGGCCATAGCCCTGAAGGCCGGGCATGTCACAGGCATTGACCTTGTCCCTCAAATGCTCAAGCAAGCCAGGCTGCTGCAGCAGGAGAAAGGGCTCGTCAATATGGTTTTCAAGAGGGGGGATGTTTACAAGCTTCCCTTTGACGACGCGTCCTTCTCAGCGGCGGTAACCAGGCTTTCCGTCCATCATTTCTTAAAGCCCTTGGCAGTCATCAAGGAAATGGCCCGCGTGACTAAGTCTAAGGGCCGGGTGGCGGTTATTGATGTGTACACCAAGTCCCCGACGCATTCCCGTTTACATAATTTGCTGGAGAAGCTGCGGGATGATTCGCATGCCCGGGCGCTTTCCCTGGCTGAGCTCAAAGGTTTGATGCGCAAGGCTGGAGTGCGCCGCATCAAGAGCGCCTTTTATCGTCTTGAAATAGAGCTGGAGCGGCAGTTAAGCGCCTCCTTTCCAAAACCCGGGGATGATGACAGGATCCGCCGTCTCGTCAGCAACGACAAAAACGGCCTGGTGTCGGTGCGCCGCCGCAAGGAGACCTTTTTGGTTTACCCCATAGCGATTCTCGTTGGTGAAAACCCATGAAGCCTCCGTTATTAGAATTCGATAAGGTGACGCTGCTCAGAGCTAGGCGCCGGCGGATCCTTGACGCGGTGTCTTTGAAGATCCCTGAGGGCCAAAACGTTGCCATCCTGGGCCCAAATGGGGCAGGCAAATCTTCTTTGATCAAACTCATTATCCGCGAATATTATCCTTTGGCGCAGGATGGCGGTTCTTTTAAAATATGGGGTCAGGGCAGTTGGGACGTGTTCAGCCTGCGTTCGTTATTGGGGATCGTTTCCAATGACCTGCAATACGCCTGTAACCGCGGCATCACGGGCAGGGAGATGGTATTGTCCGGATTCTTCAGCAGCATCGGCTTGTTCAAGGAACGGCTGACCCCTGCCATGAAAAGAAAGACTGCCCAAGTTATTGAATTTTTGGAGATCGGCCATCTTCAAGACAGGGCCATGGACCATATGTCATCAGGTGAGGCCAGGCGGTTTTTGATTGCCCGTGCCCTGGTGCATGACCCCAAGGCGCTGGTGCTGGATGAGCCCACCAACAGTCTGGATCTGCACGCGCTTTTTAAATTCAGGGATACTTTAAGGAAAATCGCCAAATCCGGCACCAGCATTATTCTGGTGACTCATAATCTGTCGGATATTATCCCTGAAATCAACAGGGTCATCTTGATGAAGCGAGGCAGGATTTATAAGGACGGCCCCAAAGCTTCGGTCTTAACCGGGCGGAACATTACCCAGCTTTTTGGAGCTTCTGTTGAAATTATAACAAAAGGCGGTTATTACTATTCCCTATTGCTTAGTTAGGCGAAGAGGTTTAGGATAGTGCGCTAGCTTGGAGACGAAATGCTTACCTTGCCCAAAATTTTAATTCTTGCCGTTGTCCAGGGTGCCTGCGAATTGCTGCCCGTTTCCAGTTCGGCCCATGTTATCGTGGCCGAGAAATTGATGGGCATCGATCCAACACTGCCTTCCATGACAATGCTGCTGGTCATGCTGCATACCGGCACCATGTTTGCAGTGATCGTTTATTTCTGGAATTCATGGAAGGAAAGTTTTTTCAGGTCAAAAGAGGTCTTTTGGGAGTCGGTCAAATATATTGCAGCGGCGACGGTTGCGACAGGGATCCTCGGGCTTTTGCTGAAACTCATCATCGAGAAGGTTTTCCTGAAGAACGTCGCCCATGCCGCGGTGGAGATGATTTTCGGCAATTTGCTGATCATCTCCGGCGGCCTTGCCGTCGTGGGGGCCCTTATCCTCTGCACGGGGTTAAGAAAAGAAAACCCGAAATATGCGGCACAGGGGTTAAAATCTTCTGTGTTCATCGGGCTGGTCCAGGGCCTTTGCCTGCCTTTTCGGGGATTTTCCCGTTCGGGGGCCACGATCTCCACCGGACTTATGCTGGGTCTTGAAAAGAAGTACACGGAGGATTTTAGTTTTGCCCTGGCGGTCGTCCTGACGCCCCCGGTCGTTTTAAGGGAAGCCTTAAGGCTCTTGAAGGCGCAGCATGGGACGGTCATGCACGGGGCAGGCACCTTTGAGCTGTTCCTGCCGGGCTTGCTGGGCATGGTCTTCAGTTTCATTGCCGGGCTTCTGGCCTTGAAATGGCTTTCCAGCTGGCTGGAAGGGGGGCGCTGGTATTTATTCGGTTTCTATTGCATTGCCGCTTCGGCGGTAATTCTCTTGCTGCAGGTCCGCGGCTTATAGTACAATTTTTGATTGTTTGAAGTTTTTCTGGAGGATTTATGCGTCTTTCTGATCTAAATGAAGCCCAGATGCTGGCTTTGGCCATTACCAACGAAGAGGAAGATGGCCGCATATTCCGTGACTTTGCCCATGAGTTCCGCAAGAATTTTCCGGCGACCGCCGAGCTTTTCGAGCGCATGGCGGATGAAGAGTCCGGCCATCGCCACCGGTTGATCGAGCTGTACCGCAAGAAATTCGGCGAACATATCCCGCTGGTCCGGCGCCAGGATGTCCAGGGGTTTATGGCCAACCGCTCTTCTATAGGCCTCTTAAGCACCTTGCGGCCGGAAAAGGCCCGCGAGCAGGCCGCCTTGATGGAAATAGATGCCCGGCGGTTTTATGAAGCAGCGGCCAGGCAGAGCAAGGACGCGGCGGTGCGCCAGCTTTTAGGGGATTTGGCCCAGGAAGAACAGAAACACGAAGCCGTGGCCGGACAGATCACTGAGCAGCAGCAAGCCCAGGGCGAAATAGATATTGAACGGCACGTGGCACGCAAGGTTTTTGTCCTGCATTACGTTCAGCCTGGTTTGGCGGGGCTCATGGACGGCTCGGTATCGACGCTGGCGCCGCTTTTCGCCGCGGCCTTTGCCACGGCCAGCACGGCGGCGGCTTTTAAGGTCGGTCTTGCGGCTTCCGTGGGTGCGGGCATCAGCATGGGATTTGCCGAGGCCCTCTCCGATGACGGCAAGATCAGCGGCCGGGGGACACCTACCATCAGGGGCGCGGTCTGCGGCCTCATGACGACCGTCGGCGGCCTTGGGCATACGCTGCCGTTCTTGTTCCGCAATTTTCATCTGGCCATGACGGTGGCCATGGCGGTTGTCGTTGTCGAACTGTCGATCATTTCCCTGATCCGCTGGCGTTACATGGACACGCCTTTTCTGTCCGCCTCCTTCCAGGTGATCGTGGGCGGGCTCCTGGTTTTTCTGGCGGGTTGGTGGATCGGCGCCAGTTAAAGCCCCTGCCTTGTTTTTAATCTAAATAGCAGACATACTTTATATGTATGCTGCGCGCCCCATATATTCCCTATTGCTTTGTTTGGAGAACGCTAGCGGCAATGCCGCGCTATTTTGTTCTTTTTGCCTTTCTGCTTAATTCCTTTGGCATTTTACCGCTAGCTCAAGCGAATGACTTTCCCCTGCCGGCACCTGGAGTCATGGTCCCTTTAAGCCAGCCTCTTGAGCCGTCCATCCTTAAAGGCATTAAAGTTCATCCTGATAATCCCTTCCGGTTCGATTTTATTTTGGACAAGGGCGATGGCAAATTAAGCAATGATGAGCTAAAAAAGGAATCTTCTAAGCTTATTAAGTACTTCCTAACCGGCCTGACCATTCCCGAAAAAGACCTGTGGGTGAACCTAAGCCCTTATGAAAAAAACCGGATCATTCCCGGCAGCTTCGGCTTAACTGAAATGGGCCGGGACATGCTGGCTGAAGATTATATGCTCAAGCAGATTACAGCTTCTTTGATCTACCCTGAAGGCAGCATAGGCAAGGAATTTTGGAAGAAGGTGTATGCCAAGGCCGAAAAAGAATATGGAACAACGGATATCCCGATCAATACGTTCAACAAGGTCTGGATCGTACCTGAAAAGGCGGTGGTGTATGAAAACGCCAAGGCAGGGACGGCGTATGTAGTGGAGGCAAAGTTAAAGGTAATGCTGGAAGAGGACTATTTGTCGCTAAGGGAGCATGAAGGTATAACCGGTGCTGTTGCGGCACAAGGACATCGGACCAATCAAATCGGCAGCCAGGTGATACGGAGGGTGGTGATCCCCGAGCTTGAAAAGGAAGTCAACCAAGACAAAAACTTTGCTCCCTTACGGCAAGTCTATAACAGCCTGATCCTCGCCGCCTGGTATAAGAAGAAGGTCAAGGACAGTTTATTGGAACAGGTTTACGCCAACAAAGGCAAAATCGCGGGCGTTCAAAACAGCGACCCGCAGGAGAAGGCAAAGATCTATCAGCGGTACCTGAAGGCATTCAAAAAGGGAGTGTTTAATTATATCAAGGAGGAGATTGATCCTCCAACCCAGCAAGAAATGCCCAGAAAATATTTTTCAGGCGGAGAAAATTTTACAGACCTTGCCATGGGGTCAGCTATGACGGTCATTGATAGGCAAACAGCTAGTCCGGCCATGATCTCTTTGATTATAAAAGGCATCAGGAAATCGGGACTGGTCCTCATATTGTCATCTTTAAATATATGGAACAGCCAGGCCCAGGATTTATCACCTCAATTTTATGGAAATAGTGAAATAACCCGGAAAGATCAAGATATGTCTTGGAAAAAGCAGTGGATGAATGATGAAGATGCCCGAGCATTCCTCAAGAAATTTAACTCCATCAACAAGGCTTACGGTCTTTTTGATGATTTTGTACGGAATGTGAAAAATGATGACGCTAAGAATTTTCTTTCAGGACTTGCCGAGGGCACTAAAAGTGAAGCGCAATTCAATAATACCATCCGGAATATTATGGCTTTTGGTATGGTCAGAGAAATGCTCCTGCCCAAGAAAGATTGGCAAGATTTGTATCAGAATAGGATAGCCCATGAAAACCGTAAATCAGGCAAACCATTCAAAGAAGATAAGCGGCCGCTGGCGGTGGTCATTACTGACGTTGATGATTGGAATGGGGCCATGGGAGATCTGGATATGATCAAAGATTTGATTAAGCAAGGCTACCGCGTGTTGGCAACCGAGGCGGATACTTTTGATAAAGTCATAGAAAATGTCCGAGATTTTACCCAATTTGGGCCTGCGGTCCTGATTTTACATGCCCATGGAGATCCTCAATCTTTAGGGGGATGGTTTTTTTTGCCGGGATCCTCATATAGAGCCAAAGGGGCTGTCCTCTTTGATAATGCCAAAATGGATGCGTGGCATAAGCAACTGGAAGGGCGTGTCAAGGAAGTGATATTAGATTCATGCAGCACAGGAGGGGCGTGCACCAATTCCAATGTCGCGGACGTTGTTGCCTCCGTTACGGGCGCTGATACCTACGCGCCGATGGAGGATGTTACTAAAGTGGTCATTGATAAGAAAAGTACAAATAATCCGGTGCGATTTTATAGTTTACAAGGTGCCAGTGACGATTTTTATGGGCAAAAATATGGTGTTATAGAGAATACAAACGATTTAAAAGAACTGGCAGTCCCGGCCTATACTGTCCATCCGGCCGGGAAGCCGACCCAGCCGGCGGACCGGGCGATGATTTCACCTCAGTCGAAGGCCGTTTCCGTTCAGGAATATAACATGCTGCAAAAGGATTCGGAGTATGGCAATGAACTGGTCAAAGCCTTCAGCCCCAATCAACAGGTTTATGGCATCAACATATGGGAACTTTATGACCAGGTGCGCCGGGGGATGGGGGTTTATTTCGCGGAGAGCACCCCGGTCGAGGCGCTGCGTGAGTTGCGCAAGAATTTCAGGGAGGCCTTGGGCAGGGAGTTGGTCCAGCGGTCTGACATGACGGAATCCATCCGGGATGCGGTGGAGCGCATTTCCAATGCCGTATTCCCGCTGCTTGTTAATGAACATAACCTTTCCTTGAGGGTCGGGCATCTTATAAAAGTGACCTATTTGAAGCCTATGCCGTCGGGCAAGCCCATGCAGGAAACGGTGGAAGGAGAGCTTTCGGGTTTTAGGTTTTATAAAGCCATGGATGATTTGGATTTGAATTTTAGGGGTCAGGCAAAGACGTTACGTTTGTCCATTATCGAAGACACGATCAAGAAGCACAGCCCTTACATTGAGGATGTCGTCGATTATACAAGTCCTGCGGCGGATGACGGACGTAGTCAAGAACCGGCGGACCAGGCGATGAAGGTTGAAAATAAGGGAATATCAGAGGCGCAACTCGGCAAATTCTGGGATGACCTGCAGAATGAATATGTCTTTTATCATGCCACGTCGGCCAATAATTTAGAATCCATCAGGAAATACGGTCTTGACCCGTCAAGAAAACCTTACGATGTCGCAGATATAGACAAGTTTAATGCTTATTATCAACAGGTGATGGGTCAGGAGGTTCCTTTCCCGGACCGTCATAAAGAAGAAACCGTTTATTTGACGGCCAATGTAGAAAATGCTCAGGTATATGCCGAGGCAGGCCCCGAGGTCATTCAGATGATGCTTTCCAGAATTCCGGTATTATTGTCTTCCGATCTTCTGGACAGCGCCCAGAAAGATGAGCTTAGGGCCATCCAGGCTAAGTATGGGCCCTATATGGACAACCATAAATCCGTTATTTTACGGATTAAGGGGAGGGCTTACTTTACCGACAAGAAGAAATTTGAAGAAGAATTCAGGCATATCGAAGCCCATTGGGGACAAGAGGCGCCATTGACGCTTGCGGAGTACAAGAAATTATTACTGTTGGGTTTAAATAATGAAAAAGTCGGGTATGTAAAACCGGAGGATATAGAGTTTCCGGATCAAGCCATGAACGCCAGCGAATCCAAAACAGGCGGTATTGATTTAACGGAGGCTCATATGAATTTGCAGACACAAAGCGCGGGCGCAGCAATTAAGTTTCATATTGATCCGGTACTACTTGAACAATTACGCAATGCCCCCGGCTTTGTGCCGGTGCTTATCAGTATCTCGCCGATGACGGATCTAAAGAAATTCCTGGGGATTAATGTGGCGGTTTAAAAAAAGAGGAGGCTCCTATGCGGCTACAAGGCCCGACACCAAGGATACGCGGAAAGAAATGCTGCATTTGCGGCAGGCCGGTCTATTCCAATCATTCGAACTATTGCCGGGTTTGTCATGAGCTGGCCAGGCGCATGGCGGCCAAACGGCTGCCTGCCTCGACCATTAAGGATATTTGGGATTATTTGCGCCAGCACGGCTATGTGTGTTATTACACGGGCATGAAGCTTGATACGGACAACCGGAAAAGCCCCTGGTACATCGCCCTGGACCATTGGAACCCGGGAGACAGCAGCAAGGTGGTGGTGACATCTGCGCTTTTCAATGAGATGAAATCAGACATGACTGAAGATGAAGTTTGGTATTATATCGAACAATTCCGCAATTTTAAGGTGAAGGGGACCAGGGTCAGGAAGCGAAGGCTGGTTTACTGGGCCAGACTTGCAGGGCCATCGTAAAGGTTGATGTAAACAACTGGATTTTATGCCTGCATGAGTTATAATACCTCCCATTGCCGACGTAGCTCAGTTTGGTAGAGCAGCTGTTTCGTAAACAGCAGGCCGGAGGTTCAAGTCCTCTCGTCGGCTTTTTTCTATGCTCCTACGCGCCGCTGTTATCATCGTCTTGGGCTTCACCGCCTATGCCGCCATGCTCCACGCCCCGTTTCGGATCATGGACGACCACATCTCCATCATCGATAACCCGGCCATCAAATCCACTAAAAACATCCCCGTCATTTTCAAAGAAGGGTATTTCCACGACCAATCGTATTACAGGCCCCTGGTCAATCTGAGCTTTATGGGGGAATACCACTTTTTCGGTCTGGACTCATTTTTTTATAATTTGGACAATTTGATCCTGCATATCTTTAATGCCTTGCTGGTCTTTCTATTGGTATCAATCTTAACCGGCAACAGCGGGACAGGTTTTGGGGCGGGATTATTGTTCGTCCTTCACCCGGTGCAATGGGAGGCGGTGTGTAACGTGCCGGGCCGGTCCATCCTTTTAAGCGCTTTTTTTGTCCTG
>JAGWOI010000033.1 GCA_028870995.1 Candidatus Omnitrophota bacterium
CGCGGACCTACCGGGTCCCCTACTTTCCGCTTTTTCCCATTTTAGGTATTATGGTATGCTTGGCGATGATGACTTCGCTGGACGCCGAAACCTGGTGGCGTTTGGTGATTTGGCTGGTGATAGGGTTGATTATCTATTTTACCTACAGCCGTTTTAATAGTAAGTTGTCTAAAAAGCATCATCTTAAGAAAGAATAATTGAGGGCGGTTAGCTCAGCTGGTTAGAGCATCTGACTTACATTCAGAAGGCCGAGGGTTCAATTCCTTCACCGCCCACCAGTTTTTACTTTACAAAGCACGGAACAGATATTAATATATCGCTTCAACTACGGGGTCGTGGTGTAGCTGGTTAACACATCAGCTTGTCACGCTGAAGACCGCGAGTTCAAATCTCGTCGACCCCGCCACTTTTGAATTTCTGCCGCATTCGAGCCCTTTCCTTTGCCCAAAGCGCAGGCCTTCCAAGCAAAGGGTCTAATTTTTTGGATTGACAATAGCGGCAGATGCTATACCATACATGTAACCAAGCGCTTACAGGCCTTCTTCATTATTGAAGAAGGTTTTTATTTGGACAGTGAGTATGAAAAAAGACAGGCAGGATCTTAATGGGGAAGCCAAGGACCGGTTGGCTGATTTTAACAGGGACCCTGTGATCTGGAAGCTTTCCTTTTTAGCACTCATGATCGGCATCATGAGCGCTTTCATTGCGTATGCCCTGGTTTGGCTTATCAAGGTGATCACCAACCTTGCCTTTTACCAGCAGTTTTCCAGCGCTTTCCATTCCCCGGCGGGGCATCACCTAGGCTATGGCGTCATCTTTGTCCCGGCCGTGGGAGGGCTGATCATCGGTTTAATGGCCCGCTACGGGTCTGAGAAGATCCGCGGGCACGGGATCCCCGAAGCCCTGGAGGCCATCCTTATGGGGCAAAGCAGGATGGATCCCAAGGTGGCCTTCCTTAAACCGGTATCGTCGGCCATTTCCATCGGCACCGGAGGGCCTTTCGGTGCTGAAGGCCCCATTATTATGACAGGGGGAGCCTTCGGATCCTTGTTTGCCCAATTTTTTCACCTGACATCGGCGGAACGCAAAACATTATTGGTGGCTGGTGCAGCCGGCGGCATGGCCGCCATATTTGCCACACCGATTGCCGCCGTATTGCTGTCGGTGGAACTTTTATTGTTTGAGTGGAAACCGCGCAGTTTCATCCCTGTGGCCCTGGCCTCGATCACGGCGGGGATGTTGCGGGTAAAACTTTTTGGTCCGGGCCCCATGTTTACCGTGGTGCCGCATGCAGTGCCGGGCGGCCATGAAATGATGATGGCCTTGGTTGTAGGCATTTTAGCAGGGCTATGCTCCAGCCTGTTGACCGTGATGGTGTACGGGTTCGAAGATGCTTTCCGCAAGCTCCCCATCCATTGGATGTGGTGGCCCGCTATCGGGGGGCTGCTGGTGGGCATAGGCGGCCTGGTCGATCCGCGGGTGCTGGGCGTCGGATATGATGTGATCCAGGACTTGCTCAGCGGCCATCTGGTGGGCACAGCACTGGTCGTTCTGCTGATGGCCAAAGCGCTGGTTTGGTGTCTGGCTTTGGGGTCAGGGACATCGGGCGGGGTCCTGGCGCCGCTTTTAATAATCGGCGGGGCGGTAGGCGCTCTGGAAGCCCATTGGATCCCGATGGGGGACACCAGTCTTTGGGTGATGCTTAGCATGGCGGCCATCATGGGCGGCACCATGCGGGCCCCGTTGACCGCTTTTATTTTCGCCCTGGAGTTGACGCATGATTTTAATCTGATGAGCGCGTTATTTATCAGCTGTGTCGCGGCGTACGCCGTGACGGTTTTCCTCAAACGGCGGTCCATCCTGACCGAAAAGATTGCGCGCCGCGGCCTTCACATCACCAGGGAATACAGCATCGATCCTTTGGAACTGATGCGCGTCGGCGAGGTGATGGATAAGGACGTGCAGACCGTCCCAGCCCGGATGACGGCCGCTGAATTCATGGACCTTATGGCACTAAACCACGAAGGCCTCATGAAACACCGGGGAATACCCATTGTAGATGAGCAGGGCTGCCTGGCGGGCATGGTCACGCGTGAGGATATCATGAAAGCCTCAAGGGCAAGTCCACAAATGACGGTGGCAGAGCTGGGCAGCAGGGATCTGGTGGTGACCTATCCGGATGAACTGGTCCGTGACGCGTTGAATAAAATGTTGGATGCCGGTGTGGGGCGCCTGCCGGTGGTCAGCAGGCAGGATGCCCGCCGGGTGATTGGCTATTTGGGCCGGCCCAGCGTTTTTATGGCCTGGATGAGGCGCTTGGAAGAAGAGAAGAAACGGCAAATCATTTGGGACCGAAAGTTTGCATTTAACCGCCGCTAGGAGTATGCTAAAAGGACTCTACCTGGAAAGGGGCTTTGATTTGAAACCCACCAGCACCATCCGCCAGCGGCAGATCATTATTGCCGCTCGAGCAGTCATTTTCTCCAAGGGCATCGAAAACCTGACGGTCAGGGAAATTGCCAAGGAACTTAAGATCACCAACGGCGCCCTCTACCGGCATTTTAAAAGCAAGGATGAGATCGTCAGCCTTTTGATCGATGATATCGAGGCCACCATGCTGGCCACCATTAAGGAAGCGGCTGATAAAACCAACGACCCTTTGAGAAAACTGGAGGGCATTTTTTTGTCACACCTCTCCTATTCCGAGCGGATGAAAGGGACCTCGTTTGCCATCATCAACCAGGTTTCCGGCATCAAGAACAAACATTTAAAGACCAAAATGTTCAAGGTTTTAAACAGATATTTAAAGACCATCAAGGCCATCATCGTCGAAGGCATGGATGCAGGGCGTTTCCGCCGCGATCTTAACCCCACTTCGGCGAGCATCGTATTTTTTGGGACCATCCAGTCCATGGTGAGCCTTTGGTCCTTGAGCGGCTATAAGCTGTCCTTAAGAAAACCGCACTTTACCCGCATGCTGGATGTGTATAAAAGTTGGGTTGCAGCTTAGATGAAGATATCCTGCCAGGTCGTCCCATGAGCTTTAATTTGAAAGAATTTTCACTGCGGCGCGGTATGGCCTTTGATTCAGGGGTGCATTTTGTGCGGCCCCTGCTCTTGGCCGTCACCGTCGGCATCGGTACAGGGCTCTTGGCAGTTGCCTTCATCAAATCCCTCCAATGGATGACAGGTTTTTGTTTTAATCCGTCGGTGGCCGGCACCTGGAAGGTGATCCTTGTCCCCGTAGCGGGCGGTTTGCTGGTGGGGCCGGTGATTTTCTTTTTTGCCCCGGAGGCCAAGGGGCACGGCGTCCCGGAAGTTTTAAAAGCCATCGTGCTGCGGGGCGCCAGGATAAGGCCGATCGTGACGGTGATCAAGGCGGTTGCCTCGGTCTTTTCCATCGGCAGCGGTTTTTCCGTCGGCCGAGAAGGTCCCATTGTGCAGATGGGGGCGGCGCTGGGCTCCTCGATAGGCCAATGGCTCAAGCAGCCTGAGTCGAGGATCAGGAACCTGGTGGCCTGCGGTGCGGCCTCCGGTGTCGCCAGTGTTTTCAATACGCCCATCGCCGGTGTCATGTTCGCTTCCGAGGTCATCCTGCGCGATTTCGGGGCCAGCGCGTTGAGCACGGTCGTGGTGGCGGCGGTATCGTCGAGCATTGTCAGCCGCATTTTTTTGGGCGACCATCCCTCATTCAGCGTCCATGCCTACCACCTGCATGATCCTTTGGAAATATTCTTATATTTCGGTTTAGGCATTCTTTCCGCACTGGCCGCATTGCTGTTTATGGCCACGCTTGAATGGTCGGAGTCCAGATTCGAGAAATTACGGTTCCCCGAATGGTTAAAGCCTGCCTGCGCCGGGCTTATGGTGGGGTGTCTGGGGTTCTTCTTCCCGCAGATTTTCGGTTCCGGCCTGCCGGGCATTCAGGATGCGCTGCAGGGCAACTTGCCGCTACAGATACTCCTGGCGTTGATCGTGGTCAAGATCCTGGCCACGGCGGTTTCTCTGGGCGGGGGCAGCTCAGGCGGGGTCTTCGCGCCGCTATTGTTCATTGGGGCGGTGCTGGGGGGCTCTTTCGGCCAGATAGCTTCCATGCATTATGGATTCCCCATCGCACCCAGCGGGGCCTACGCGCTGGTGGGCATGGCCAGCGTTTTTGCGGCCGCGGCCCGCGCACCCATCACGTCCATCCTGATCGTCTTCGAGTTGACCGGCAGTTACGGTATGATCCTGCCCATCATGGTGGCGGCGGTTACCGCAACGTCCATCGCGCAAATCATATCCAAAGATTCCATTTACCTGGCCAACCTGAGGCGCAAGGGGGTGGATGTCAAACCTTTTGAGGAGTCCCGCGTGCTGGAAGGCTTGAAGGTCAGGGATGCCATGACCCAGGATTTCCAGACCGTCCGGCGGGACACCGGCGCCCAGGAATTGGTGGACCTCATGTCCAAGGATCTGACCAAGAGTATTTTTGTTGTCGACGGGCGCGATACCCTGACCGGGATCATCAAATCAACGGAGGTCAACCGGGTGCTGATGATGGAGGGCAAGGATTTTCTTATCGCCGATGACATTGCCGTGCCTCACAAGGAATATTCTTTTCCTGATGAACCTTTGAACGAAGTGGCGCAGACCATGGCCATGCAGCATTGGAATGAGATCCCGGTGGTCGATCCCTTCAATACTTCGCAGATCGTTGGCGTGCTTAAATCCGATGATATTTTCCGGCTCTATGCCGGGTATGTTTCTAAGAGGCAGAAAATCGCCATTTCTCAGTCTCGGCACGACGGAATCCCTGCAGAGATGAAAACGGTGGTCTTCACCGTCACCGCTCATTCCCCGGTGGCCGGCAAGTACATCAAGGAATTGAATTTGCCGGAGGGCATCCGTTTTAACCTGGTCAAAAGGAGCGGCCGGTTCTCGGTGCCGCACGGGAACATGATGATCATGACCGGCGATCAGATCACGGTTATTGTCCTGCCCGAACAACAGGATATTCTGCGGGAGTGGCTGAAGCAGAATAAATTGAAGAGTTTTTAAATCAAGGGTTTGTCTTGCGCTTGAGGATGATGACCCCGTGATTATCGGCCCAGCCCGGAGGCTTGTTCCAGTTGCCGCCCTGGCGGACGACGGGTTGGAAATTTTCGTAGATGTATTTGGCAAGCAGCGGGCAGTAGGTCTTGCCGAAGATGCCCAGTCCTTCCTGGTCGGAAATGATCCGGTTGGACATGAGCACCCATCCCACCCGATGTTCTTCGAGTTCCTTGATCACCGAAACTTCCTGTTCCGGCGGGATATTAATATGGTCAAAAAAGATGAGCTGGCGCGTCGGGCTTTCCTTGCCCGTCAGGTAGTAATATAAACAATCATAGGGCAGGGCAAAAAACAGTTCATTGGGCTTCAGGCTGGTATCCAGGAATTTAGTAACGGTGTTGACCGTATTGGTCCATTGCGGTTCATTGCCCACATAGATCCGGCCTCGGTCCATGCTCAGATACCGCGCCGGCACTTTTTGGCTCTGGATGCTGCCGATGTGGGCGACGATCCCTAAAATCGCCAAGGCCCACAGGAACACCAGTACTGCGATCCGCAGGAACTTAGGCAGGACGGTAAAAGCCACTGCGATCATCACAAAATGGAACAAGGTCTCGAAAGGCTGGGACCAATAGCAGCGGTACCACACGCCGCTGACCAGGAATTCATGGAAGTACAGGACAAAAAATAAGCCGATCATTGCCAATGCCAGAAGTACATCCTGGCGGTAAGTTTTGTCCATTTTCTTGGTTATCAACAGATAAGCAGCTATGAGCGTGCATCCATGCAGGACGATCCCGACGGCAACGCCGATAGGTGAATGGATGAAGGTCAGCCAGTTTTGCATGAGGTAATAAACGATGACCATCGAAGGCGAGGCATGGTAGGGATGGTCCGCAGGCATATAGGGCATGCATTGGCGGATGGCGTATAAAGGAAGTCCGCCGAGCAACAGTCCGTAAATGACGGCCAGGCATAGGGGCACCAGCCCTGCGGCCAACCAGTAAAATTTTTTCTTTTCGGCATCGAAGGGATACTTCTTGAAAAAATCGATGCCCGCCACACTGATTGCCATGCCGACCATGCCGGCCAGGCCAAAGTTGATTTTGATTACCCCCAGGATGAAATCCGCAATCACCGCAATCCACAGGTAACGTATGGTCTTAGTCTGCATGTAGGACAAGAGGCACCAGGCGATGACGAGCTCCATGGCGATCCCGCCGACGTGGTTATAGGTAAAGAAAAACTCCTGGCGGCTTTGGGTAAACCAGGTGGCAGCCAGGAAGCTCAAGGCCGGCGTCATCAGGCGCACGGCGGCCAGGTAAAAGAAGGCAGCGCAAGCAATCACGATCAAGGCCCGTCCAAGAAGCACGCTTGTGATATGCACCCCGAAAATTTTGAAGAACAGTCCGTAATAATAGGGCATCAGCGGGCCGTACACCCACCAGAAATCCTTGTAGGGAAGTTTTCCGTGGGTCACCGCATCGAAAGCGTAGAGATCGCGGCCGTGGTCGCCTTGGGACAGCAGGTCTTGATAGTTAAGTTCAGGCCAGATAAATACAGCGGCCGTCAGGATGGTCAAAAGCAAAAAAATTTGTTTTGAACTTAAGCGCATGTTAGAGGGGGACCTTTCTTTTAAGAATGTAGGTGCCGTGGTTCCAGGCCCAGCCGGGCTCGTCGGACCAGTCACCGAAGCGTTTTAAAGGAACGAAATTATCCTGGATATATTTGCCGATCAAGGGACAGTAGGTGGTCCCTAAAATGCCGAGTCCGCGTTCCTGGCGCGCGAAGGCACGGTTGGAAACAAGGATATAATTGACATGGTTTCTCTCCAGGTCCCTGATCACCGACCGCTCCTGCGCACGCGGTATTTTAATATGTTCAAAAAAGATGAGCTGCCGGGTGGGTGTTTTCTTGCCGGTCAGGTAATAATAAAGGCAGTCATAGGGCAAGGCAAAAAAGAGCTCATGGGGTTTAAGGGTTTTTTCCAGGTAAACCGTGGTCTGTTCGACCGTGTTGATCCAGGCAGGGGCGTTGGAAACATAAATGCCGCCGCGGGGGAGATCAAGATACTGGCTTTTGGTTTTGAGGGCGTCGAGCCTGACCATGAAGGCCAGCCAGCTTAAAACTATCATCACAGCCATCAAGGCAAAGACCACAAGCCTCACCCATGGGGCCATGCTTTGCAGGGCAGTGTCGATCAATATAAAGATCATGAGGATGCTCAAGGGCTGGGCCCAGAACTGGCGGTACCATACGCCGCTGACCAGGAATTCATGGGAGTTGGCAATATAAAAAAGGCAGAGCATTCCGAAGCACAACAGCAGGGCGGTCCGGCGCTGGGGCGCCAGTTTATTCTTGACCGCAAGGTAAATGCAGCGAAACAGGCTGGCATTGATCAAAAGCGCAAAGCCCCGGTTGGCCCAGGTGGAGTTGATGGTCGACCAGGTGGAACGGCAAAACACCTTGATGGCGTGCCAGGGGGTGGTGTCGTAGGGCTGGTCGCCTTCTTTATAAGGAAGGCACTGGCGTATTTCATGGATGGTAAGGCCGTGCAGCAGGCACCAGTAAATAATAAAGGAGGCCAGCGGAATGCCGGCCAGAGCCGCGAGAAAGAAATATTTTTTGGGCATATCGGCGGCTCTGCCGTGGACCAGATCGCAAACCCTTACCGTGATCACCGTCACGGCCAGCGCCGCCAGGCCGAAATTGATCTTGATCAGACACAGGATAAAGATGAGCCCTAAGGCCGTCCAGGCGGCTTTGGCGGAAGCCCGCTGGATATAGGCCATGAGGCAGGAAGTGATGCCTAAGATCATGGCCAATCCGGCGATGTGGTTATAGGTAAAGAAAAAGTCCTGCTGGAAAAGCATGAACCAACAGCCGGCGAAGAAGGCGGCGAGTTCGGAGGTGCCGATAGTCAACATCCCCAGGGTGATGAACAGGCCGGCGAGGATGCGCAAGAGGAGCTTGCCTAGGATCATGCTGCTTATCTTGGTGCCGAAGAGCTTAAAGAAGAGGCCGTAATAGTAGGGCGTCAGGGGGCCGTACACCCACCAGAAGTCCTTGTAAGGAAGCTCGCCCCGGTAAACCGCCTGGGCCGCATAAAGGTCGCGGCCGTGGTCGCCTTGAGAAAGAAAATCCTGAAAATTAACGGAGGGCAGGGTGATGATAAGGCCGGCCGCCAGGACGGCCAATAAGACCAGCAAACGGGAATGCTTTTTTAGAAAAGTCATGCCAAGCATTCTAAAAGAGAGAGCCGTCCTTGTAAAGGGCATCTTCGTTGATGCCGGTTTTAATCCCTTCTGGTATAATGCTCAGCATCAAAACTATTTATTAAGGGGATATTATGGCATCGATCGAAGATTTCAAGAAGCTGGAATTAGTGGTGGCCCAGATCAAGGAGGTCAAGGAGCACCCGAACGCGGACCGTCTTTATGTGTTGCAGGTGGATACGGGCAAGGAGGTCCGCCAGATCGTGGCCGGCATCCGTAAAGCCTACACACCGGAACAGCTCGTCAACCGGCGCATTGTCCTGGTGGCCAACCTGGAACCGGCGGTCATCCGCGGGGAGGCATCCAACGGGATGCTGCTGGCCGCCTCGAACGCCGACGGGATGGCCCTGCTTGCGCCGGACAAGGACCTTGCGCTCGGCAGCGTGGTGAAATAGTTGGAAATAGTTGGACCGTTTCTAATCAAGACCTGGAAATATAAAGACTTATGACAGAACTGTCCCTTATGCCTTTTGTGTACTCGGAGGTCTGCCTGAAGTGCAAGGGCTGCTGCCGCTACAAAGCCGGGGATTCGCCCTGGCGTCCCAAGTTGGGCGAAGGCGAGGCGCCCAGCCTGGCGCAAGCCATCACCGGCGGGGACGTGCTGGATGAGAAGGGCTATATCAAGACCATCCAGTCCTGCGGCGAGCATTTCTGCCGGTTTCTCAACCAGGCGGACAACACCTGCGGCATTTACGCCAAGCGTCCCTTTGAATGCCTGCTGTACCCCTTTGTGCTGTCGCAGACGCCGGAGGGGGTCAAGGTTTATGTGCATTTAAGCTGCCCGTATGTGCAGGACCATCTGCCGCGCAAGGACTTTGAGTCCTACGTGTCCTATCTTAAGGAATTTTTCCGCCAGGAAGACGTGCGCGCCTTTCTTGCGCGCAACAAGGCCCTGTTCCATGATTACAGCGCTTATGCGCCGGAACTGCTGCACCTGTTCGACCTTTCCTTCCTATGAACGACAACCTGCTTGAGCACAAACCCCTGGTCGATTCCTTTCTTCAGCAGGGGCCGCGGCCTTTGTCGAGCTTCTCTTTTGTCAGCATTTTTGCGTGGGCGGATTTTTTTGATTTCGAATTCAAGACCATCAACAGCGCCTTATGCATCTTCGCCCACGGCCGTCCGGGCAGTTTTTTATACCTGCCGCCGCTGGGCAAGTCCTTTGACAGCTCGACGCTGGAGGAGGTTTTCGGGCATTTGCGCGTCCGTCCGGGCCCCAGGGGGGCGCACCGCATCGAAAATATTCCAGGAAATTTATTGTCAGCCTTTGGGGAAGGTGATTATAATCACTTTACCAAGGCCGCAGAGTACGTGTACCGCAAAGAGGACCTGATTGCCCTCACGGGCAATGCCTACAAATCCCAGCGGCATGACTGCAACCACTTCATCAGTCATCATGCCGGGGCCGTTTTCAGGCCCTACAGGGACGCGGATTTCTACGGCTGCCTGGAGCTTTACGGGCGCTGGGCCGCCCGGCGCTCCCAGGCCAACAGCGACGAGGTTTATCGCGCCATGCTGCAGGAGAACCGGCTGGTGCACGGGCGCCTGCTTTCGCACGCCGGGGCGCTGGGTCTTGCGGCCGGGGTGCTGGAGGCGGAAGGGCGTCTGGCCGGTTACACCTTCGGCTATCCCGTGGATGAGGACACCTTTTGCGTGTACGCGGAGATCACGGATTTAAAAATGACAGGCGCTGCGGCCTACATGTTCAGGGAGTTTTGCCGCGACAGCCGGTTGAAAAATTTCAGCCGTATCAACACCATGGATGATTTCGCCATGCCCAAGGTGGCGGCGGCCAAGCAGGCCTACCACCCTTCGGAAATGGTGGCCTCCTGGTCAGTATCGAGAAAGATTTGAGTTTTAATGAATATCAAACTCACCGAATTCGTGATCTTTGACGTGGAAACCACCGGCCTTTCCCCCACCGACGGCGACCGCATTATCGAGATCGCCGCCGTCAAGGTCAAAGGGGCCCAGGTGGTGGATAAATTCTATTCCCTGGTCAACCCTAAGCGTCCGGTGCCTGCCCAGGCCACCCAGGTCAACAATATCACCGATGAGATGTTGGCCGCGGCGCCGCTGGCGTCGGATGTGCTGCCCGGCATGATCCATTTTATCGGCGGCGCCTGTGTCGCCGGGCATAATGTGAAATTCGACCTGAACTTCCTGTGTTACGAGCTGGCCCTGATCGGCCGCCGCCTGCACGACCATACGCCGGCCGTTGATACCCTTAAGATGGCCCGCGACCTGCTTCCCTATTTAAGCAACCACAAGCTTTCGTACCTGGCCCGCTGCCTGGGGGTGGTGGTCAACCAGACCCACCGCGCCATGGCCGACGTGGAGATTACCGTCGCTGTTTTCCTGCGCCTGCTGGAGATGGCCGGGGACAAGGACCTTCAGCAAGTGCCTGTGTTCTTAAGCCAGTTCGGGGTTGAAAAGCCCAGCTTCAAATTAAACCAAAAATCTCAAGCCTCACTTTTTTAATTTATGCCGGTCTATCAGCATAGATGTCCCTTTCAGGGGGATGCTTTTGGCCTCTTTTGTCTATTCAAGGACAGGCCGCAGGCGTTTTTTCTGGACAGCAGCCTGCGCACAGCCCAGTCGAGGTTTTCCTACATCGGTTTCGAGCCCTTCCAGACGGTGCGCGCGGGCGGCTTAGCCGGCCTCAAGAAGGCTTTTGATAAACATCGTCTCCGCAGGCAGGCGCTGTCATTCCCCGCCGGTGCCGTCGGTTATCTGGGTTATGACGGCTCCATGTGCTTCGGCTTCTACGACACCATCCTGGCCGTGGACCACCGGAAGCATCAGCTCATTATCTCCAGCCTGTCCAAAGCTTCGATCAAAGATATATTGGCCGTGTTAAGCAGCTCGTCGGGGCCTGTCTCAGGATTGGTGTTGCCGCGTGAGACTCCCGACGTTCAATTCATAAGCAACTTTTCCAAAGCCGCGTATCTGCAAGCCGTGCGCCAGGCGCTGGGGCATATCCGCCGCGGTGATATCTATGAGATCAATCTCTCCCATAAAATCACGGCCTCCTTGCCCGGCTGGCAGAAGCAGGCTGAGCCGGCCGCCATTTATCAACAGCTGCGCCGGTCCTTCCCGTCGCCATTCGGGGCCTACTTAGACAACGGCCGCCAGGTGATCCTCAGCGCTTCCCCGGAGCGTTTCCTAAGATTGCAAGACGGCATCGCCCAGGTCAAGCCTATGAAAGGCACGCGGCCGCGCGGCCGCACAAAGGCCCAGGACAAACGCCTGAAAGAGGAATTAAAGAACAGCCCCAAGGAAATCGCCGAGCTTTTGATGGTCACCGACCTCGAGCGCAATGACCTTGGAAGGGTTTGCGACTATGCCTCCATCAAGGTCACTTCCATGCGCAGGATCGAAACCTACAAATCGGTCTTTCAAGCCACATCGACGGTGGAAGGGCGCCTGCACCGCAGTTTCGACCAATTCGACCTTCTGAAAGCCACCTTCCCCAGCGGCTCGGTCACCGGCTGCCCTAAAATAGAGGCCATGAAGATCATCCAAAAATTAGAACACGGCTCCCGCGGCCTCTACACCGGCGCCTTGGGCTATATCAGTTTCTCCGGCGATATGGACTTTAATGTCATGATACGCACCATGTTCCTGGGGCGTGATAAGATTAGCTTTCACGTCGGCGGCGGCATCGTGGCCGATTCCAGCCCCGAGGCCGAATGGCAGGAAACCTGGGACAAGGCCAAACCCCTCATGGACACCCTTAAAAAATCATTCTCATGAAGATAATCTACTTGGACGGCAAATACCATAACGTAAACGATCAGGTCCTTGAGGCCATGACCCCCGGGTTTTTCAAAGCCAGGGGGGTCTTTGAGACCATGCTGGGCTTGGACGGCGTTGTCCTTGATGCCGAGGCCCACCTAAAACGCTTAAAAGCCGGCCTTAAAACTTTGAAATTGCGCGCTCCGGCTGTTGATGTGCATGTCTTAAACCAGGTCTTGCGCCGTAACCGCGTTTCGCCGGCGAGGGTGAGGCTCATGGTCTGGCAGGCCGGGTGCCACGTCCATGTGATGGCCGCGGCCCTGCCTTATAAAATTTCCGATAAAGTTTATCGCGTCTGCCTCGTCAAAACCGATCGCCCGGCCTCTGCACGCATGGCTAACGTCAAATCGCTCGATTATGCCCTTTTTGCCGATGCCTATGCCAAAGCCCGTGCCCAAGGTTTCGACGAGGCGCTTTTGCTCAACGCCAAAGGGCATATCTTCGAGGCCAGCCGCGCCAATATCTTCTGGCTCAAGCAGGGCGTCTTATACACCCCGCCTTTGTCCTCAGGCTGCCTTAATGGCATCACCCGGCAACAGGTGATCCGCCAGGCGCGTCTTTTAAAAGTTTCCGTCCACGAAAAACATCTGACCCCAGCCATGCTGAAAGCTGCTGATGCTGCTTTCCTGACTAACTCCCTCATAGGGCTGCAATCGATATCTATCGGCCGCCATTAAGAGTCGTTTTCTCAACCACGGTCGCCTTTATCCGCCAGCCTTTTCTAAATGTCCAGAAACACAACGCCCGCTTGCGCGGGCTGTGTTTCTGAATCGGCGTCGAAGGCTGGCGGGGCTCCAGTGGTGTTCGAAAACGACTCTTAATGGCGGCCGCCGCGTTCAGATATTTCGCCTGCCTCTCGGGCAGAAAACACTGGTTCAAATCCTATTGGGGCTTCCTAAAGATAAAGGCCCACTAATTCCTTCCCCCTCAGATTAAAGTTGCACAAAAGGCATCTGCCTTGATATACTTATACCCTTATGAAAATTCGCACGCAAGCCGTACACACCGGCGTCAACATTGATAAGACGTTTAATTCGGTCATAACGCCCATTTATCCCACATCCACCTTTTTCTTCGACGAAATAGGCAAGAACAAGGGTTATGACTACACGCGTTCAGGCAACCCCACACGCGCGGCCCTGGAAGCCAACATCGCCGCCTTGGAAGGCGGGATAGATTGCTCCGTCACCGCCACCGGCATGGCCGCCATCACCGCCGTCATGTTCTTCCTCAAAGCCGGCGACCATATCATCACCGGCGATGATATCTACGGCGGCACCTTCCGCTTGTTCAATGCGGTCTTGAAGCCCATGGGGTATGAATTTTCTTTTATCAATATGCGCGATCCTAAAGCCTATAAAGCGGCCTTTAAGAAAAACACCAAGATGGTCTGGATCGAAACACCGTCCAATCCCTTGCTGAATATCGTGGATTTGCAGGCCGTGATCGCTGCGGCTCGCAAGGCCGGGGCTTTGACCGTTGTTGATAACACCTTTTTGTCCCCGTATTTCCAGAAGCCTTTTGAATTTGGCGCGGACATGGTCGTGCATTCCACCACCAAATACTTAAACGGCCATTCCGATGTCGTCGGCGGAGCCATTGTCTACAGCCGCAAGGAATTGCAGGAGCGCGGCCGCTACCTCGTCAACGCCCTGGGCGTTTCTCAGTCGCCGTATGATGCGTGGCTGGTCTTGCGCGGGGTCAAGACTCTGCCTCAGCGCATGGAGGCCCACCAGGCCAACGCCGTCAAGCTTGCCGAATTCCTGGAAGGCCACAAGAACGTCAAAAAAGTCTATTACCCAGGCCTTAAAAGCCATCCGCAGCAAGCGCTTATCAAAAAGCAGATGAAAGGCTTCGGCGCCATGCTGTCTTTTGAACTCAACACCAGGAAGGTGCCTTTAAACACCTTCTTTAAGAAGTTAAAATATTTTGCCCTGGCCGAGTCGCTGGGCGGGGTGGAGTCCCTGGCGGAAACCCCCTGGTTCATGTCCCACGCCTCCATGGGCCCGGAGGGTCTTGCGGCCTCGGGCATCACCAAGGAGACCGTGCGCGTCTCGGTGGGCATCGAAGACGCGGGCGACCTGATCGCCGATCTCAACCAGGCTTTGAAAGGATAGTATGCATAAGAAAAGATGCTTGACCGCATGGTGCCTGGCCTTTGTTGTCGCGTCAGCGGGCCGCGGTTATGCCGCCATCCCCGATATCCAGGCGGCCATCATGAACAAGGACTATGCCGGGGCCAGGGAACAGTCCGTCCAGATCATGAAGGACAGCAATGACCCCGCGCAAAGGCTTGAGGCGCAATACTATTACGGCCTGGCCCAATTGCGCCTGGGGCAGTATGCGGATGCCCGCAGCGCTTTTCAAAGTGTTATGAACGCCCATCCGGCCCAGGATTCCTACGACCGCGCCGCCTTAAGCCTCACCGAAGGCTTCTATATGGCCGGCCTGTATTCCGACGCCCTGCAGACAGCCACTGAATTGCTCAGGAAAAGCCCCAACTCGTCCTTCTTAAGCCTCATCTATTTTAAGATCGCGGGGGCAGACCTCAAATTGATGCGCTGGGAAGACGCCAACACCTATTTAAACAAGATCGTCACGGATTTCCCCAAAAGCCCAGAGGCGCCCATCGCCAGGCAGCTTTTAAACGAGAAACAGTATTTCGCGGTGCAGGTGGGTTCCTTTTTGGACAAGGGCCGTGCGCTCACCCTCATCGATGATTTGAAAGGCAACGGCCAGTACGCCTATGTGGTCGAGACCACCGCCTCCGACGGGCAAACCTATTACCGGGTGCGCGTGGGGCAGATGAGCTCGCTCAACGACGCCGAAGACCTGAAAAAACGCCTGGAAAAATTGGGTTATCCCACCTTGATCTACCCTTGATGAAAGCCCCCAAGCTTCTCTTCATCGCCGGCCCTACCGCCGTCGGAAAATCCGAAACAGCCCTTTGTCTAAGCCGCATGCTCGGCGCCGAGATCATCTGCGCGGACGCCTTCCAGGTCTACCGCGAGGCCCATATCGCAAGCGACAAGCCCGGCCGCACGGCGCGCCGGCAGGTGCCGCACCATCTGGTCGACATCTTGTCCGTGACCGAGGATTTCAACGCCGCCCGCTGGCGCAAGCTGGCCGTGGAGGCCGTTGAAGATATCCAGCGCCGGGGTCACATGCCACTGGCCGTGGGCGGCAGCGGCATGTACATGTCTGTTTTGTTGGACGGCATTTTTGAGGGGCCGGACGTGCCAAAAGATTTGAAAGAAAAATTGGGGCTCGAGCTTGAGGCCCAGGGTGCTGCTGCCTTGCACGCGCGCCTCAAAGGACTGGACCCGCAGGCCGCTGCTAAAATTCATCCCAACGATCCCCAGCGCATCATCCGCGCCCTGGCAGTGGCGCTCTCCAGCGGCGAGCCCATCTCCAGGCTGCAAAGCAAGAGGCAGGGGTTATGGGCAAGCATGCCCATCAAGATATTTGCGCTCAACCGCCCGCGCGCAGAGCTTTACCGCCGGGTAGAGGAGCGCGTTGAGGCCATGTTCGCGCAAGGGCTGGTGGAAGAGGTCAAAAAAGTTTCAGCGCTGCCGTTAAGCACCACCGCGGCCAAGCTCATCGGCATTCCCGAAGTCGGCGGTTATTTGAAAGGGGAGTATGACCTGGCGCGCGCCAAGTATTTGATGAAGCTGCATACGCGGCACTACGTCAAGAGGCAGCTCACATGGTTTCGGGGCGACAACCGCCTGACGTGGATCAATATCGAGGCGGACCAATCCGCGCAAGAGGTTGCGGATGTTATTTATAACGAATGCAATAAGGGGGAATAAATTTGTTCCTCTCGCTCCGCGCCGATTTTTTTAACGCTCGAAAAACAAATTTATTCCATATAATTTTTATGCGTTAAAGTGATAGCTGTTCATCGTCACGCACAAACACTATGAAAGAACGCATCCTATTAGCCGTTGTCATTGAAAGCCCCCACGCTGCCTGGTCGCCGGAAGACGAGGCCGGAGAGATGGAGCAGCTGATCGCCGGCTGCGGGGGGGAGGTGGTGCAGACCGTTCTCTGCAAGACCATGCCGCCCACCGCCTCGCACCTGCTGACCACCGGCAAGGTCGAGGAGATCAAAATGCTCTGCCGGCAAGGCGGCATTGATACCGTCATCGTCAGCCGCGACCTTAAAGGCACCCAGCAGCGTAACCTGGAAGAGGAATTCGGCGTCAAGACGCTGGACCGTACCCAGGTCATCCTGGATATCTTTGCCCGCCGGGCCGTGTCGCTGGAGGGCAAGATGCAGGTGGAACTGGCCCAATTGCAGTACCGCCTGCCCAGGCTCACGGGCCACGGCCAGGAAATGTCGCGCTTAGGGGGCGGCATCGGGACTTCAGGCCCCGGCGAAACCAAACTCGAGATCGACCGCCGGCGTATCAGCGAGCGCATCAACAAATTGAAGAAAGACCTGAAGGAAGTGGCGCAAAACCGCCACATCAAGCGCAAAAAACGCCAGGACCAGGAAATTCCAACGATTGCGCTGGTGGGGTATACCAATGCCGGCAAATCCACCTTATTAAATGCCTTGACCGAGGCAGGGACGCTGGCCCGTGACCAGCTTTTCACGACCCTTGATTCCCTTTCCCGGCAGGCCTTCCTGCCCAATCACCGCAAGGTGGTTTTCTCGGATACCGTCGGGTTCATGCACGCGCTGCCGCACGGGCTCATTGAGGCGTTCAAGGCCACGCTTGAGGAAGTCCAGGAGGCGGACCTTTTGCTGCATGTGCTGGATGTCAGCCATACCGATTACCGCAAATTCTATGACGCGGTCAACGAGGTGCTGGGGCAGTTAAAGGTGCTGGACAAGCCCATGGTCCTGGTGCTTAACAAAATAGACAAGCTGGAGGACCGCAAACGGCTGGAGCAATTCAAAAGAGACATTCCCTGCAGCATCGGCATTTCTGCGCTTAAAGGGGAAAACATCCAGCAGCTGTTGTTGATGATTGAAGAGATCTTGTCGCAAGGGTCGGTGGATATTGATGTCATCCTGCCACCCACGCGCATGGATCTGGTGAACATGGCCCATATCCAGGGCCAGGTGCATGAGGTCAAATATTTGGAGGACGGCATCCGGCTGAAGGCGTCCCTGCCGGCACCCAGTGCCGGCCCGTTCAAACGGTTTGCCAAGCGTTCCACAAGCCGCTAGCATGCATTGACAAAGATGAACAACTATGTTAGATTGACCCTTATGTTCCGTCGAAATATTATCGTTTCCGCCGTAGTTTTGCTTTTATTCCCTTCTTTTGCCCAAGCCGACTGGATCTGGACCCCCGAAACCGGGCGGTTCATCAATCCCAAATGGGAAGTCAAGCCCACCCCGGCCGACCAGCTGGAATACGCCCAGAGCTTCAAGGACCAGGGCAATTGCAAAAAAGCCATAGACCAATACCGGAGATTGCTCAAGTCCTACCCGCGTTCCAAGGAAGCGCCGGAGGCTGAATTTTATATCGGCCAATGCCTGGAAAAGCTGGACAAGCCCTACGATGCCTATAAAGCCTACCAGATGGTCATCGACAAATACCCCTTCAGCAACCGTTCGGCCCAGATCGTTGCCATCGAATACAATATTGCCAACCACCTGTTGGAAAACAAAGGACGCAGCAAATGGGCCCAGGTGGCCTTGGGCAGCGATGACAGGGTCATCGAGATATTGAACAAGGTGATCAAGAACGCGCCCTACGGCAAATACGCGGCGATTTCAGAGTATAAGATCGGGCTCTATTATAAGGAGAAGGGCCAGTACCAGGACGCCCGCGACGAATTCGAAAAGACGATGAACGATTACCCCAACAGCGAATGGGCACAGGCCGCCAAATTCCAGATCGCCATGGCCGATACCGCCAGGGCTTCGGACGCCCAGCATGAGCAGAAGGTCAGCAGCATCGCCCTGGATGAATTCAAGGATTTCGTCAAGTCCCATCCGGACAGCGAATTGACCCCCGAGGCCAAGGAACAGATGGCCAAACTCAAGGACATGAAGGCCCACAACGATTTTATCATCGCCCAGTTCTACCAAAAGCAGAAGAAGTTCAAGGCCGCGCGGATTTATTACCAGCAGGTTGTCGATAACTATGCCGACACGCCGTGGGGGTATAAGGCCCAGACCATGTTGAAGACTCTCGGTGAATAATGCTCCGTCGTCTTTTATGCCTAGTATTGAGCGTATCAATGGCCGGTTGCGGCTATACCACCGGCTCCCTGCTGCCTCCCCAATATAAGAGAATAGCCATCCTGCCTTTTATCAACAGGGTCAACAACGTCGATGAAAACAGCTCTTCGATCTATGTGCCGGGGCTGGAGACACAGGTGACCTCAGCGGTCATCGACAGGTTCCTGTTTGACGGAAACCTGCGCGTGGTGGACCGGGAGAAGGCCGACCTTGTTCTTAAAGGCGCCTTGACCGGCATCAGCCAGGATGAGCTGCGCCAGGACGCCAACCAGAACGTCCAGGAGTACCGTATCCGCGTTATCGTGTCTTTGGTATTACAGGACACCCAGACCGGTAAGGTTCTCTGGAGAGAGCCTTCCTTCACCGGCGAGACGACCTATTTCCTCACCGGGTCGCAGGCTCAATCGCAAAGCGCTGCCCTCAGTTCAGCGCTGACAGACCTCGCCTCCCGCGTGGTTGAGCGTACCGTTGAGAATTGGTAATCTATGGTTTATCTTCTATTGGGCGATGACCTTGCGGCCAAGGACGCCAAGATCGCGGACATCAAACGCAAATTTTTTAAGGATTCCGAGGAACTGGCCTTTGACTTCGATAACCTGGATGCCTCGCAATTGGAGCCTCACGCGTTAAAAAAGGCACTGCTGACCCTGCCTGTGATCGCGCCCCACCGCCTCATCCTCCTGCGCCAGGTGCATAAATTGAAATCCGCGGACATCAAGGTCCTGATGACTTTTTGCCAAAAACCGGCCAAGCATTGTGACCTTGTCCTTGAATCCACGGAAGGCGTCCTGAAGGGTGATTTGCAAGACCTGCCTTTGCACGTCAAAGGCAGTGTGATGGCCAAGCCTGAGGGGCCCAATGTCTTTGATATGACCAAACTGATGACCGCGAACAAAAGCGGTGATGCCTTAAAAATATTGGATGGGTTTTACCGGGCCAACATGCACCCATTGCAGATCATGCCCGCCCTGGTCTGGTATTGGGGCAAGGAAGGACGGGTGCGCGGCAAGGACGTGTTCAAAAAAGGGCTGGCCGCGCTTCAAGAAGCGGATTTAAACATCAAGCGCAGCCGTCTAGACCCTAAATATGCGGTGGAAAAGCTGGTGGTGGAATTAGGCGTGTTACTTCGCCGGTAAAAGCTTGGCAAAACGGGATTTGCGATGGGCGGCCGTATTCTTGTGCATGATGCCGCGTTTGGCTGCCTTATCCAACTTTTTGTAAAGTGTTTTCAGCAAGTCCTTGGCTTCGGCTTTTTTGTCCGTGGCCGCGGTCATGAACTGTTTAACGGCTTTTTTAAGGTCCGTCTTGATCTGCTGGTTATGCAGGTGACGGGTGCGGTTCTTGCGTAGATCTTTAATGGCGTTACGGCGTTGTGGCATATCTTCTCCAAAAGGTAAATATTATTCCCGAACCAATGGGAATGCAGTTGTAAACAAGTTGAAAATAATAACAAAGCATCATCGTTATGTCAACTGATAAATCCTGCGGCAAACATTCCCTGTTGAAATCAAGCGGCATCGTGGCCGGCGGCGTTTTGGCCTCGCGGGTGCTGGGTTTTGTGCGGGATGTCATCCTGGCGCGCTTTTTGGGCACCGGCCTTTTGGCTGAGGCCTTCTTTGTGGCCCAGCGCATCCCTAATTTATTAAGGGACATGGTGGGGGAAGGTGCTGCCAATGCCGCCATCGTGCCCACCTTGACCGAGTACGCCGAGAAAAAGTCAAAGGCCGAGTGGCAGCAATGTGTTGATGCGGTCATGGCCTGGGGTCTCCTCATCCTGGGAGGCCTCACCGTCATCGGCATCATCGCCGCGCCATGGATCGTCCGCCTTATAGCCCCAGGTTTTACGGCCGATCCGTCCAAATTACAGTTGACCATTGATCTGACGCGGGTGATGTTCCCGTATTTGATCTTGATCGCGCTGACGGCCTTTCAGGCAGGCATTTTATATTCATTGAATGCTTTCTTTGCGCCGGCCTGGGGCCCGTGCCTGCTGAATGTGGCCATGATCTTAAGCGTATGGGTGGCCTGCCTGTTCTCCCTGCCGCTGGCCTATACCATTTCCGTCGGAGTCCTGGTGGGCGGCATTTGGCAATTTTGGGCTCAGTGGGCCGCTTTGCGGCGGCGCGGCGTGCATTGGACGCTGAGGGCGGATCTCCATCATGAAGGCGCCTTGAAGATCGGCAGGCTCATGCTGCCGCGGCTGTGGGGCAGCACGGTCTACCAGCTCAATGTTTTTGTGGACACCTTTTGCGCCTCCCTGGCGATGATCGTCGGCGCCGGAGGCATTGCCGCCATTTATTACGCCAACCGCCTGATCCAGTTTCCGCTGGGGGTTTTTGGTTACGCGCTGTCGTCCGTGGCCTTGCCGTCTTTGTCCAAATTGGCCCATCAAAACGATTTGGCCCGATTTAAGGAGACGCTTTTTTTCGCCTTGCGCAATTTGATGCTGGCGCTGGTGCCGGCCGCAGTCCTGATGGCTGTTTTTGCGCCCTGGATCATCCGCATTGTTTTTCAGCACGGGGCTTTTGACGCTTATTCCACCCGGGTGACCGCCCAGGTGATGTTCTATGCGGCCTTGGGGCTGCCCTTTTTCGGGGCGGCCAGGATCCTGGCCTCGGCTTTTTACGCGTTGCAGGACACCCGGACACCGGTGATGGCAGCCACGATTTGTTTGGTGATTAATGTCGTTTTAAACGCCCTCCTGATGTTTCCCTTGAAGGTGGGCGGCATCGCTTTGGCCAGCAGTATTTCCAGCATGGTCAATTGCCTCCTGCTTTGGAGGGCCTTAAAGGCAAGGCTGCATGAAAAAATTAAAATTTAAAAAATGCTGTCTTTGCGGCAATCCGGTCTATAACCCCAAAGCGAAGTATTGCCTGCGCTGCCGTAACTTTACTTATTGTATGAAAAACCGGCGGATCAACGGCAAGGCAGCCCAGAGGATTAAGGCGCATGTAAAGCGTCATGGTTTTGTTTGTGAATACACAGGTGTTGATCTTGATACGGAGAATCGCGCCAGCCCATACTATTTTGAATTTGATCATGAAACACCCGGGGTCAAACGCATGGTCAGGTTGACCTGTTCGCTTGTCAATGAGATGAAATCAGACACCTCCTGGCCTGAATTCAGGGGGAACATATTTGCATTGGCCAAATGTTTCAAGACAGGGGCCAAGCTCAAGAGGAGAAAATTGAAATACTGGTACCGCCTGCGCCCGCCGGTTTTCTATCGGGAATCCAAGCATGCGTGAATGGATGAACAGCTATTATGTGATGCGGAACGGGAATATTTTTGCCGTCCGCTACGGTTTACAGCTCGGCTGCTATCGCGATAAGGCATTCGCGGCAGCCTCGCTGTAAAACCTTGCGGACATTTGGCAAAAAATTCCTGAATGTTCCTCACACATAATAGCTGTTCATCCATCTTTAACGCATGGATTTATCCGTGTTTAGAATTTTATTGCAATCTTCTTTTTGTTTGAGTATCATTTATCCAATACGTTCCCCCAACGGTATTAAGAACCAAGGAATCAACCCGATTCAAAAGAATCGCCCCCGATTCGCAAGTGTTGTTCCCCTAATTATAGATAAAAGACAAAAGTTTACGTGCAAGTATGCGTGCTAAGGAAAATAATTTAATAAGGCT
>JAGWOI010000034.1 GCA_028870995.1 Candidatus Omnitrophota bacterium
TTCCGTCCAAAAATTATTTTCTTTGGGATCAATGATGTTGGTTAGATAATCTATAATTCTCTGATCCAGTTTCAATAAGTTTAGCATTTGCCATACGCGGACACGATTAACAGCGAAATATTTGGCAACTTTGGAGAGGGTAGGGTTGGGAAGGCTTTTGTAAACCTTATCGTATTCTAAGGCGATTTTGATGACATTTGGCTTCACTTTTTGTGGTCCGGCTTGTTTAAGGAGGAGTTTAGTGATCCTGTCCGTAGAAATTTTGTAGGGAGCTTCGCCTTCGCTAATATCCAGGCCTCTATTGCTGTTATAGATAAGATAGATTGGGAAATGGATCATAAGCCGGTTATTGGTGCGCTGAGTACGTCGACCGGGGAGCTTTTTCCTGGCCGTTGTAAATCGTTGTAGATAAACGAGATGCAACGGCCTTTTTGTTAACCACTTTACTTCAAGCGCACCATATTCTCCCGTCGGTGTTCAGTTCCATCGATAACTATTGACATTTGCTCGTTGGTGTATATACTTAAACTGTTTGTTTACCATTCGAGAATCAAAATGCATATCTTAAAGAAGAATCACCTTCTTGTATTAGTGTTCCTTGCCGCTGCTTTCTTCCTTTCCGTATCCATTGGCGGGGAATACCTTCATGATCGCATACATCATCATGCTACCCAACAAGGGCATGATAACTGTCCGCTTTACCAGCTGGCAATCCATTTGATCATTTTTGCGCTTCCTTTTGTTTTTGTCGCGTCAGTCTTTCAATGGTTGCCCTTCGACCTGGTTAGGGAAGATCAACCGCTTCTTTTATGCTACAACTCTTCCAATCCCCGCGCGCCACCCGTATTGCTTTAACTTCCCATATAAGTCTCCAATTCTACCCGTCCTTCTCTATTTAAGAAGGCGCTCGTGCTGACCTCTGCTGCGGCTTTAGATAACGAATGGCCATGCAGGGTATAGCCTGCACAATATGACAGAACCTATGAATTCAATTTTTAAATGGCGTGCCTTGCACGCCACCGTAACCTTAAGCTTGTTATTCGTCGTCGGGTGTGCAGTTGGACCTAACTTCAAGAATCCCGCTGCGCCAAACGTTAACGGTTACAGCCCCATGAGTCTTCAGGTCACCGCCAGTACGCCCAATGTGACCGGAGGCGCAGCACAACATTTTGTGGATGGACTCAACATCCCCGCTGAATGGTGGACGCTGTTTCATTCGGCGCCGCTTAATGCGTTGATTGAACTTTCGCTTATCAACAATCCTGACCTTAAGGCGGCGCAGGCGGCATTGCGCGTGGCCAATGAAAATGTCCAGGCACAACGCGGCATTTATTTCCCTAGTATAACGGCAGGGTTCTCGGCGAACCGCCAGAAGCAATCAAATCTGCTCGCTCCGACTCCCAACTATCCTGTGGTGCCAAACGAATTTCAATACAATCTTTTTACGCCTCAGGTCAGCGTTTCGTATTCGCCCGATGTCTTCGGTCTAAACCGTCGGACCATGGAATCATTGAGAGCGCAGAAGAACGGGGTGCGTTTCCAACTCATTGCGACATATATAACCTTGAGCGCCAATGTGGCGGTGGCGGCGATCCAGGAGGAATCATTGCAGGAGCAGGTTGAAACAACCCGCAGGCTCATCGCCATCAATTCCAAAATGGTCCGCATTCTGCGCTACCAATTTACGAAAGGTTATGCCGGCCGCCTTGACCTCGCCGCACAAGAATCCCAATTGGCGCAGGTTGCTGCTACATTGCCGCCGTTGCGCAAACAATTGGCCCAGCAACAGGATCTTTTGGCGGTGCTGGCTGGTAAATTCCCGAGCCAGGAAGCAGCCGGAAGATTAGAGCTTTCCACATTGCAATTGCCGGAAGAATTGCCCGTCAGCCTTCCATCACGGCTTGTCGAGCAGCGTCCGGACATACGTCAGGCACAGGAAAATCTTCACGCTGCCAGCGCGCAGATCGGCGTCGCCATCGCCAATCGGCTGCCGAACATTACGCTCACCTCCGATGCAGGCAGTACAGCTCTGTCCATTGATCGGGTGTTCTCTTCGGGTACTGGTTTTTGGGGGTTAGGTGCCGCAGTAATGGCTCCAATTTTCGAAGGGGGCCAGCGGCTTCACATAGAACGGGCCGCCAAGGCTGCATATGTCCAGGCGGCGGAGCAATATCGCAGCACTGTCTTGGCTGCCTTTCAGAACGTGGCGGATACCCTTAACGCGCTTGAACAGGATGCCAAGGCGTTAAAAGCCGCCGCCAATGCTGTTTCTGCGGCCAAGGTCACGTTGGATCTGACACGGCGACAAACGCAGGCTGGTTATGCGGGGGAACTGGCTCTGTTGGGTGCGGAACAATCCTATCAACAGGCACGCATCAACCTGATCCAAGCGCAAGCCAATCGTTTTTCCGACACAGCAGCGTTGTTTGAGGCGCTCGGTGGCGGCTGGTGGAATCGCCCAGATTTAACCAAGGATAAACAATGAAAAATAAATTCTTTGCAGTTATGGCGGTGGTTGTCGCGGCAACGTTCACGGGCTGTTCGTCCAAAACCGACAGTAGCTCCCAGGCATCTTCTGTGATCGCTAGTAACGTAACGCTTACAGCAACTCAGCGGCAGAACATTCATCTTTACACAGTAGAGCCGGTCAAGTTCCGCAAAACTGTCGAAGCCGTCGGTACGGTAGACTTTGACCGGGACCAGGCCACCGCGGTGTTGGCGCCGTTTGGCGGCCCAGTTTTGAAATTGCTCGTGTCTCTTGGCGCGCAGGTAAAGGCCGGACAGCCATTGGCAGAAGTGAATTCACCCGACTTCGCCGCAGCCATCAGTGCCTATCGTAAAGCATTTGCTACCGCGCGTAACGCGCGTATGCTCGCCGATTTGGATGAAGATCTATTGCAACATCAAGGTGTTTCCAAGCGCGAGGCCCGCCAGGCGGAAACGGACGCCGTCAACGCCGAAGCTGATCGCGACGCTGCTCTTCAAGAGCTGCGTTCATTGAATATAAGTGCCCGAACCATCAAAGACATTCAGGAAAATCAACCGATTCCATACATCGAGGGTATGATTCGTTCGCCCATCGCGGGAACCGTGGTGGAGAAATTGATTACGCCTGGTCAACTGCTGCAAGCCGGAAGTACGCCGTGTTTTACGATTGCTGATCTTTCCCAAGTCTGGGTTATGGCGCACCTGTTCGGCTCGGATGTGGCTGCGGTCCGTCCCGGCGACCAGGCTGAAGTGGAAACCGGCATCGGCACACAAAATTTCTCCGGAACGGTAGATAACATTTCAGCGGAAGTGGATCCTGACACGCGGTCGGTGGCGGTGCGTGTGGTCGTCCAAAATCCCGGCGACGTTCTCAAGAAGCAGATGTATGTCCGCGTATTAATTCACGCTCAGCAGGAAAGCACCGGCCTGTTGGTTCCTGTTTCAGCGATTCTACGTGATTCTGAAAATTTGCCGTTTGTCTATGTTGCCCAGCTGGATGGCAGCTTCGCGCGACAACATGTGACTTTGGGTTATCGCGCGAAAGACAAATATGACATCACTGTAGGCCTCAAGGAAGGGGACCGGATTGTGGTTGAAGGCGGCATCTTTGTTCAATTTCTTCAAAACCAATGAGTGACCAATCGTCTTTCCACATAGCTTCATCACGCCCGGCTTCGATCCTGAATCGAATTGTGGCGTCGTCGCTGCGTCAGCGCTTTCTCGTTGTCCTCATGACACTTGTGTTGATTGCCGTCGGTTTCTGGTCGCTCGGCAAACTTCCGGTGGATGCCTATCCGGATTTGTCGCCGCCGATGGTCGAGATCATCACGCAATGGCCTGGCCATGCCGCCGAAGAGGTGGAACGGCTGATCACAGTTCCCGTAGAGCTTGGGATGAACGGTGTTCCCAAAATGTCCACCATCCGTTCCATCTCGCTTTACGGCCTTTCCGACGTAATTCTTACTTTTCGTAACGGTACGGATAACTATTTTGCCCGCCAGCGTGTTTTCAATCGGCTTGCCGGTTTTAGTCTGCCGAACGGTGTCACGCCGTCAGTGTCGCCGCTTTCTTCGCCCTCTGGCTTGATTTACCGCTACGTCTTGCAGAGCCACGACCGCTCTGCGATGGAGCTCAAGACCTTTGAAGATTGGATTATTGCTCCGCAATATAAATCCGTACGCGGTGTAGCGGACGACTCCGGTTTTGGCGGGGGCGATATGCAATACCAGGTATTACTTAATCCGGACAAAATCGCTGCGGTTGGTTTGTCGGTGCCGCAGGTGGAAGCGGCGTTGGCGGCCAATAACGGCAACGCAGGAGGCGGATTTTACTCGCAAGGTGGTCAATTCTATTATGTGCGTGGTTTGGGCCGGCTTAATACGTTGGAGGACATAGGCAACATCGTCCTGGCTGTACATAACGGAATACCAGTGCTGGTCAAAGACGTAGGCCGCGTGGTCATCGGCATCGCTCCTCGCTTGGGCGAGTTCGGTTACATGAACCAGGATGATGCCGTGGAAGGTGTTATCCTCATGCGCACCGGCGCAAAAACCCAAAATGTTCTAAAGAGAGTTGAGGCCAAGACGAAGGAATTAAACGACCAAATCTTGCCCAAGGACGTCAAAATCCTGCCGTTCTATGACCGCAGCCATTTGGTGGCGTTGACGACAAAAGTCGTGGAGCGCAACCTGTTGCGCGGCATGTTGCTGGTGGTGGTGACCCTTATCTTTTTCCTTTACGACGTTCGGTCCGGTTTAATCGTCGCCACGGCCATTCCGCTGTCATTGCTGTTTGCCTTTGTTTGCCTTCATCTTAAGAATGCCTCGGCCAACCTACTGTCCATCGGGGCGGTGGACTTCGGTATCCTGGTCAATAGCGCCGTGGTGATGGTAGAAAATATTTTCCGCCAAATTGTCAAGCGGCAGGGGGTGTCGACGAACATCCGGGAGGTTGTGGTGGACGCGGCGGTAGAGGTTGACCGGCCGCTATTCTACGCGGTTGCGGTAACCGTGGCCGGGTTTTTGCCGATTTATGCCCTGTCCGGACCGTCGGGCAAATTGTTCAAACCTATGGCTGACACGATGGTTTACGCCCTTGTTGCCTCTCTGGTCGTTACGCTGGCCTTGCTGCCGGTGCTGTGTGCCTGGTTTATGCGCAAAGGCGTACGAGAGAGGCGCAACCCGGTGTTTGAAGCTATTAAATCTGCTTACGCCAAGGGTCTTGATTTTTGTTTGGCACATCCTTGGAGTGCAACATTTGCCTCAGCGATCCTGCTGGCTGCTTCGTTACTGCTTATCCCACGCATCGGCGCCGAATTTATGCCGCACTTGGACGAAGGTGCGCTCTGGGTGCGTGCGACAATGCCTTATACCATTTCATTTGATGAGGCGGCCAAGATCACTCCACGTATTCGGAAGATTTTACGTTCTTTCCCTCAGGTCACCACAGTCGCCTCGGAACTTGGCCGGCCGGACGATGGCACCGATGCCACCGGCTTTTTCAATGTCGAATTTTACGTTGGCCTTAAACCTTATTCCCAATGGAGGGGGCCTTATCGCACGAAGCCTGAACTTATCGCCGCGGTCAACCGCAAGCTTCAGGCGTTTCCCGGGATCATCTTCAATTACACCCAGCCCGCTGAGGACGCCGTGGACGAGGCAGAAACCGGTTTGAAAAGCGCTTTGGCCGTGAAAGTTTTCGGAACCAATCTGGCAACTCTTCAACAAAAGGGGACGGCGATCAAGCAAATCCTCCAACACGTGCGTGGCATTAGGGATGTGACCGTGGTGCAGGAGCTCGGTCAGCCGAGCCTGACCATTAATATCAACCGCGCCAAGATCGCCCGTTATGGCGTGAATGTCGCCGACATTAACGGTTTGATTCAAGCCGCTATTGGAGGGGATGTGGCCACACAGGTAGTGCAGGGAGAAAAACAATTTGATCTTATTGTTCGTCTCGCTTCTCAATACCGGGACAGTGCCGAAGCCATTCGCAATATTCTGGTGCCGACACCCGGAGGTCAGCAGATCCCGCTTAAGGAATTCGCGGACATCAGGGTAACGAATGGGGCATCATTCATCTACCGCGAGAACGGTTCGCGTTACATCGGTGTCCAATTCTCGGTGGAGGGGCGCGACCTTGCCAGCGCGGTGGGTGATGCCATCAAACAGGTTCAACAAAAGGTTTCCTTGCCGGCAGGTTATCGTTTGGATTGGGGTGGAGAATACAAGCAATACACCCAGTCGCAGCGGCAACTTGATGTCATTTTGCCAGCTACTCTGTTTGTGATTTTTCTCTTGCTGTTCGCGCTTTACGGGAATGTAAAGTTTCCAGTCATCACTGTGCTTGGCGTTGTTCTTTCGGCCCCTGTGGGCGGGATTTTGGCGCTTTGGCTTACAGGTACGCCGTTCTCTGTTTCTTCCGGCGTCGGTTTTTTGGCCTTATTCGGCGTTTCGGTACAAACAGCAGTTGTTTTTATCTCCTACGTTAACGAATTGCGCCAAGGTGGTGTTGGAATCGCTGCGGCCGTCCGCGAAGGTGCTATCGTGCAACTGCGGCCTATCATGATGACAGCGCTGGTGGCGGCACTGGGGCTATTGCCTGCGGCGCTGGCGACAGGTGTCGGTACTGATACACAGCGGCCGTTTGCGCTGGTCATTGTCAGCGGCCTGTTTTCGCGGCTGCTGATCAGTATTTTCTTAATGCCTGCGCTTTACGCCCTCGTGGCGCGGTCGGAAGATCGGCTTGAAGTGTAGTCACTGGTCTTTTAGTTAGAGTCATCTGAAATTCTTCATATTGTTTTTCTTTTGGTAATTGGGCTATCGCCCGTAATCGGCGTTCCGTCCAAAAATTACTTTGACGAGGGTTGGTAATGGCCTGAATATAGTCAATGATCCGTTGATCCATTTCTAGAAGGTTTAGCATTTGACTGACGCGGGCCCGGGTAATTCCAAGTTGTTGAGCGACCTTTTCCATTGAAAGAAAGGATGGGTCTTTGTAGATTTTTTGGTATTATAGGGCAATCTTAATTGGATTTAGTTTACAACTTACGGGTCTATGCTCTTTTAAGAGCCTGCGAGTGATGCGTTTATCGGTGCTAGTACCATAAGCGGCCTTGCCTTCTAAAATCTCTAACCTCATGTCTTTATTGGAATTCCTCATTGAGCGAGGGTCTGACTCGAAGGGAGCTTTGCGATAGCAAAGCGACCGGAGGGCAACTAGCCCTCGCGGGGGAGTTCTCATGGATGCCGTCTGTAAGTGTATTTCAATAAGTTATGGGCGGCATTTTTATTTCTCCGTCGATTAAATTCTAATCTTATCCTTGAATTATTAAAATGTGGTAAACTTTTAAATGATACTTTCCTAAAATTATTGGTTTTGCATTCATTTATGGATTGAATTTATGATGGCTCTTTGCAGATTGAGAAATAGGATGGAGGCTTAGCTAATTAAAGGATGGATCTATGTTTAGACTTCTAGGAATTTTCGTTGCGATTTTGTTTATCTCAAGGTTATTTTTATTGACTTTATCTTGTTATGCTCAAGAGGATGGACAAATATGTTGGCCGGAAGATGTGTGCAAGAAAAATGCGGAGATATCAAAACGGGCCTTGCAAGCCCAAAATCCAAACCTCTGTAATCAAATCAACCAAGGGACAGGTACTGGAGATATCGGTCCAGATCCAGTTGATGATGCGCGGGTAGGATGTAAGGTAGCAGTTAATTTGGAAATAGGCGGACTGGATTACTGCCGTTCGTTGGATAGTTCCAAGTTTAGAAGTAGAAGGTTTTCATGTTTGCTAGATTTTGCGATCAAATTAAAGAAGCCGGAACTTTGTGATGAATTACAGGATGCGAGTGGGAGGGAAGATTGTAGATTAATGACAAATTATAGAGTAGAAGATTGCGAAAAATATAAATCATTCAAGTTCATCGATGATCCGTATAATTCTCGCTCCCCCTTTGCCTATAGCATGTGTCTGCGATATGTGGCCGAGAACACGAATAATCAAGCAATTTGCGCCAGCATTACTGACAAAGGACAACAGGATATTTGTCAACGACATTTCCGAAACCATGATATTTGGTAGCGAAAGTATAGTCTGGAAATAATATACCGTATTCAACAAGGAATTTTTTGTGATATGTTGCATCGATAATACAGATTTTAGGTAATGCAAGACAGGGAATCCTAATGCGCATTTTGGTCATAGAAGACGAGAAGCATATAGCCGGTTTTATTAAACAGGGCCTGCAGGAGGCGGGTTATGCCGTTGATGTTGCTCATGACGGGCAGGAAGGCTATTTTCTTGCCGGGACAGAAAAATATAACCTGATTGTACTGGATGTCATGCTGCCCAAGCTCGATGGCATAACCGTCTGCAAAAATTTGCGCAAAGATAAAATCACAACTCCCATTCTTATCCTTACGGCCAAAGATGTGGTGGACGATAAGGTAACGGGATTGGAAGCGGGCGCGGATGATTATTTGACCAAGCCCTTTGCGTTTAAGGAATTTTTGGCCAGAGTGCGGGTTTTGTTAAGAAGAAAGGAGGGGCTCGTACCTTCCACGCTTCAGGTGGCTGATCTTATGATGGACCTGATGAATCATAAGGTCACCAGATCGGGCAAGGATATTCCATTGACTGTGAAGGAATTTTTGCTTTTGGAATATCTTATGCGCCACGATGGTCAGGTGGTTGCAAGAACAGATATTGCCGAAAGCGTATGGGACATTCATTTCAGCACGTCCACTAACATCATTGATGTTCATATTTTTGAATTACGCCGGAAAATTGATCATGGCCATAAAAAACCTCTGATTCAAACGATAAGAGGAAGAGGCTATATGATAAAGGCTTAAGGCATGCTTATTAAATCCCTGCATTTAAGAGTGACCGTATGGTATGCGCTGACACTGGGCCTGATTATTTTTGTCTTCGGCGCCCTGATATATCAAAATTTCAAAAGCAGCCTTTTCGATAATTTAGACAGCTTGCTTCAGGTAAAGGCTGAAAATATTGAAGATTTGATTGAAAGCGCGGTCAAATCAATTCCCCCCTCAAGCCCCGGATATCTGAAAGCGATCGAATCTACGATCCATGAAGAACAGGAAGACAGCGCTTTTGTAGAGGTTTTTGATCCACATGGGAAAAGTTTGGCCATCTCTAATAAAGGCATAGCCGCTGTCGTTTCGGCGCCGGTGATAGACTCTGCTTTACTGAAAGGCAATATCCGCATTCAAACTGTTAGAAAGGCACGACTCCACTCTAAAAGGAATACGTTGCGCCTTCTGACCATGCCTGTTTTAAAAAATTCCAAATTGGCCTATGTCATTCAAGTGGGGGCTGATCTGACGCCTAATTTGTTAGAGCTCCATCGATTGAAAACCGTGCTCTATTTATTTTTACCTTTAGCATTATTTTCGGCGATCTTCGTAGGCTTCTTTATGATAAAAATGGCTTTAGATCCGGTAAAAAAAATTTCTAAAGCAATGAGCCGGATCAGCACCAAGAATTTACAGGAAAGAATTGATGTTTCGGGAGGGGACCAAGAAATAAAGCTTCTTGCCAATACGTTCAATGATATGCTGGGGCGCCTGGAGAGGTCGTTTACCATTCAGAAACAATTTATTCAGGATATTTCGCATGAATTGAAAACCCCTTTGACAGCCATGCGCGGTAAACAGGAAGTCTCATTGCTCAAAAAAAGGAGCGCTGAAGATTACGAATCGGTCCTTCAAGTCAATCTTGATGAGATTGAGAAAATGAGCCATTTGGTGGAAGATCTTCTGGTCCTAGTCAGCATGGATAACAAGGATTCCTTTTTTAAGATGGAAGACATTGACCTGGGAGCGATTATAAAACGCGCTGTTGATAATATGAGGGCTCTGGTCCAGCAGAAACAGATCACTCTGACTACTTCATTGCAAAATCAAATTTTCATTAAAGCAGACAAAATCCAGATTAGCAGATTGCTTGTTATTTTGCTTGATAATGCCATTAAATATACCTCTTCAAAGGGCAGGATTGAGATAAAGCTTTACCAGCAGGGGGCTGAAGCCAAGATGGCAGTTTCAAATACCGGTGCAGGGATAGACAAGAATGACCTTCCGCACATATTTGAACGGTTTTACAGGGCCGACAAATCCAGAAATTCTTCCGGTTTTGGACTTGGACTTAGTATCGCTAAAACCATTATCGACGCTCATCAGGGTTCTATTGAAGCAACAAGCCAGCTTGGGCAAGTGACTGTTTTTACCGTCTCCCTTCCTTTTGCCCCGCTTTCTAAGATTAACTAAAGTTAATTCAATCCTAAGAATTAATTAATCGCTGGCTTGTTACCATTTTCCTATATTACTAACCGGCAATTTAAGGAGGAGAACGATGAATTATTTCAAGTTATTAATTATTGCGCTTATGCTATCAGGATCAACCGTTGCTTTATCGGCGGTTTCTTACGCTGATGATGCCAATGACCAGGCCAAGATCAAGAGTTTGAATGAGGCTGCGTCGGCTCTCCAACAATTGAATCCTGATTTGGCGGCAGGCCTGACTAAATTCGCCGATGAAGAGGCTGCCGAAGTTAAGGGCAAAGAAGATGAAAAGAAGGCTGAGATGAAAGGAGCCAAGGAAGAAAATGAAGCCGCGGAAAAATCAGAGCGGTTGGCTCATATCAAGCTTTTAAGGGATTCTGGATCTGCGCTTAAAACAGTGAAACCTGAGCTCGCCTTGTCTTTGATGGAAATGGCTGACAAAGGCGAAAATAAAATGATGAACAGGGAACCGGAAGAAAAGGGCGAAAAGCAGGAAAAAGACAAATAAAAATACATTAATTTTAAGAAAACTGATAGGAGTCACCCATGCGTAATCCATCCGCCGCGGGCCGCATACTCAATAAAGTGCCGGAAGTCACAGTTTACTTCTGGGTAATTAAGGTCCTGTGCACAACGGTAGGCGAGACCGCGGCGGATTATTTGAATGAGTCCCTGCATTTCGGGCTGACCTGGACATCTGTTGTCATGGGCACCTTGCTTGTTGCCGTCCTGGTCTTCCAATTCAGGGCCGGGAAATATATTCCCCGTATTTACTGGCTCGCCGTTGTTTTGATTAGTATCGTGGGGACCTTGATCACCGACAATTTGACGGACCATCTCAAGGTCCCTCTGGAGGTGACGACCGTTGTTTTTTCCGTTTTGCTTGTGCTGACCTTTGCGGTGTGGTACGGCATCGAAAGGACGCTGTCCGTCCATTCCATCGTAACGGCCCGACGTGAAGCTTTTTATTGGCTGGCGATCCTTTTTACGTTTGCCCTGGGTACCGCCGCGGGTGATCTCAGCGCGGAAAAATTCAACTTGGGATACCTGGTTTCGATGTTCATATTTGCCGGTCTTATCGCCATGGTGACGGCCGCTCATTTCATTCTTAAAGCAGTTCTGACAATCAGGCACAAATACCGGCCGGCAAACGCGGTCCTTGCTTTTTGGCTGGCCTATATACTGACCAGGCCACTCGGTGCATCCATCGGCGATTTTCTCTCACAGCCTCAAGTGAATGGCGGCTTGGGACTGGGTACGACCATGACCAGCATGTTATTTTTAGCGGCCATCCTGACACTTGTGATATATCTTACAGTTTCCAGGAAGGATGAGACCCCTGCCGGCCTTATCGAGGCCGATACGGCGCCCCTCCTGCCGACCCGCTAAGCGCGTTAAGGCTGTGCCTATATTTTTCTAGAAATTCTTAGAGAAAAGGGAAATATATGGGATACTGAATTTGACATAATTTAAATACATATTCTTATTTGGTAATAATATGAACCGTTTTCGAATGGTGTTTATTGTGGTTATGGTTCTGGCGCTGGCCGCTTATCTTTTTTATTTGGCCATTCAAAGCACGGAAAAGCAAAACAGTCAGAATATAGATTTAAACACCTTGATCATACCCGTTGTGGGAGTTAAGGTGAAAAGCCAAAATTTGTCCGAAACCATAAATTTGGTGGGTACCTTGCAGGCCAGGGATGCCGTAGAGATCAAATCGGCTGTCGACGGGACCATTGCAAAGGTTGACTTCACATCCGGCCAGAAAGTCAAAAAAGGCGACCCTTTGATTACATTCAGCCGGGATAAATTTAGGGCTTCTTTAATGGGGGCTGAAGCCAATTTATCATTGGCCCGCACGACGTTCAGCCGTTATAAATTGCTGCTTAAGGACGGTGGTGTATCAGGCTTGGATCTTGACCAAGCTGCCAATCAGGTCAAGGTTTCCGAGGCCGCGGTGGATGCTGCCAGGGATGACTTTGACCACACGCTTGTCAGGGCCCCTTTTGACGGCGTCATGGGCGAGAAGTTGGTGAGCGCGGGGCAGTTTATTGCACAGGGGGAAAGTCTGGGGTTTTTGGTCGATCAAAGCTCCATGAAGGCTGATTTCCGGATCCCTGAAAGATATCTAAACCGGTTCAAGGACGGACAGGCGGTTACCGTCAAAGTGGATGCCTACCCGCAGGACCGTTTCAACGGGAAGATCGTTTTTATAGCACCAGTCGTGGACGAGTCTACACGAACCATTCTGGTTACAGCCGAAGTCGACAATCCCGATGGAAAGCTGAGGCAGGGCATGTTTGCCCAAGTCGATGTGGCTTTTGATGAGAGGCCCAATGCGCTTGTCGTTCCCGAAGGCGCGGTCGTTTTCAAAGGCCGTGAAACGCTTGTTTATACCGTCGACGCCAATGGAACAGTGGTGATCAAACCCGTTGCTTGCGGTCTGCATTTGAACGGTCTTGTTGAGATCGTAAAAGGGCTTGAAGCAGGGGAAACGGTCATCACCGAAGGGTTTCAAAAAGTCCACGCCGGTTCTAAAGTAACGGTGCGCTAAGCAAAATCCATGAAATTATCGGAAATCAGCATAAGACGCCCCATTCTCTGCGCAATGGTGAGTTTAGGGCTAGTCCTCCTTGGGCTGGTCTACTTGCCGCGCCTTCCTGTCCGCGAGTTCCCGGACGTTAGCCCCACGGTCATCAAGGTCACCACGGTCTATCCCGGGGCCAGCGCCGGGATAATGGAGACCAGGATCACCGACCCCCTGGAGGAGGCCTTCAATTCCATAGAAGGCATCCGCATCATCAGCAGTACAAACCGCGACCAGGTCAGTATTATAACGCTGAAATTCAACCCGTCGCGCAGCATCGAGTCCGCGGCCCAGGACGTCCGTGACCGTATCGATTCCGTGCGCGACGATCTGCCTGACAATCTCCAGGGTCCGGTCATTGAAAAGCAGGAAGCGGACGCCCAGCCCATGCTGTGGATCGCCTTGTACAGCGATTCCTATACCACCCTTGACCTGACCGGTATTGCCGAAAAGACATTGAAGGACCATCTGCAGTCCCTGCCCGGTGTCAGCGCCGTTATCTTCGGCGGGGAAAAGCGTTTTGCCATACGCCTTTGGCTGGATTCCCAGAAAATGTCGGCCGATGGTGTCACTGTTTCCGATATAGAGGATGCTTTAAGAAGCCAGAATGTAGAACTGCCCAGCGGTACGATCGAAGGCACGCGCAGGGAATTTTCCATCCGGACGCAGGGGCAGTTGAAGACCGTTGCGCAGTACAATGACCTGGTTGTTAAAGCAGAGCCCGGCGGCAAAACCGTCCATTTGCGTGACGTGGGCCGTGCTGCTGTTGGCGTCGAAGATGAACATTCCATGGCCCGTTTTAATTCCAAACCCTGCGTGGGACTGGGTATTGTCAAGCAAGCCAGGGCCAACACCATTACCGTGGCTGAGGCGGTCAAGAAGGAAATGCGGCATTTGAAGAAACTGCTGCCTGCCGGAGTCAACGTCTCCATTCCCTATGACGAATCCACCTATGTTCAAAGTTCCATCAACGAGGTGTGGGTCACGCTGGCCTTATCACTGGTCCTCGTGGTGTTGACTATTTTCTTCTTTCTGAACAACATGCGCCTGACTGTGATTCCTTCGATCGCCATCCCGGTTTGTCTGATTGCCACCTTTGCCGTTTTGTATTGGCTTGGGTTCTCGATCAATATCGTGACCATGCTGGCTTTTGTCCTAGCCATCGGCCTTGTGGTGGATGATTCCATCATTGTGTTGGAGAACATTTACCGGCATATCCAGCAGGGCATGAAACCTTTGGGGGCTGCGCTTTGGGGAATGAAGGAGATCGGCTTTGCGGTGATCTCGACCACCCTTGTGCTGGCCGTAATTTTTTTGCCTCTGGCTTTTCAGACCAGCACTACGGGCAAGGTGTTCATCGAGTTTGCAATTGTGATCTCCTCTTCGGTTTTGATCTCGGGTTTTGTGGCTTTGACGCTTTCCCCCATGCTTGCGGCCCATTTTTTGAGATCAGGAGAGAGAGCTTCCCATCACCCCATCAATCTCTGGTTTGAGCAAACGTATTTCAAGTTACGAAATTTTTACAAAAATTTACTGCGTTGGGCCCTGCAAAAACCGGCCGTGGTCATTGCCATAGGCTTAGGAGCCGTCGCATTAGCGGTCCTGCTGTATTTTAACCTTGAACATGAATTTTTGCCTGATGAGGATAAGGGAAGGTTCCTTTGCGTGGTCGTGGCGCCCGAAGGTTCCAGCTGCGAATATACCGACCGTATGGTCAAAAAAATGGAGAAAATGATCGCCAAGGTTCCTGAGGTCAAAGGATATTTTACCGCCGTGGCACTGCCCATCGACGGTCCCGGCCTTTGTTCCCAGGGGCTTTCTTATATCCGCCTTAAAGAAAGGCGCAGCCGCAATTTAGGGGACATTTTGCTTGGCCCCAAAGGGCTAGCGTTGAAACTATACCAGGATATAGAAGGTGCGATCGTTTTCCCGATCGCTCCCGCCGCTATAGGGGATTCGCTGGCTCAGCCGTTTCAGTTGGTTCTGCAAAACGAGGACCTGGACAAACTCAACGCCTATGCCGACCGTATCAGTGCTCAATTGTCGGCGGCAGGATTTCTGGAAGATGTGAGGTCCGATTTTCAATTGAACAAACCCCAGGTGAATATAACCATCGACCGTAAGCGCTCCGCCGCTTTAGGGGTCTCCACGGAAACCATCGCCCGTACCTTGCAGGTACTTTTCGGCGGGATGGACTTAAGCACGGTCAATCTTTCCGGCAAGCAATACAAGGTCATCGCCCAGCTCCTGCGCCGTGACCGGCTCAATCCATTGGATTTACGCCGTATTTACGTTCCTAATGTCCGGGGGCAATTGGTTCCCTTGAGCAATGTGGCCAGCTTTAAAATCGCGGCTGGCCCCAATGTCATTGACCATTATGACCGTTTGAGGTCTGCCGTGATCGAAGGCTCTCCGGTAAATGTCACTTTGGGGACGGCCGTCCAACGCGCACAGCAGTTGATTAAAAAAGAATTGCCTCCGGATTTTCATTATGAGTGGGCGGGAGAATCCCAGGAATTCATCCAGTCCAGCCGTGACATGATCTTTACGTTGTGTTTGGCGCTTCTTATCGTCTATATGGTCCTGGCCTCGCAATTCGAAAACCTTATCGACCCTTTTATCATCATTTTGACCGTGCCTTTGGCGGTTTTCGGCGCTTTTAGTTTATTATGGATCTTTAATTTTTACGGCATTCCGGGCATGGACATCAATCTGTTCAGTGAGATCGGACTGGTTTTGCTGGTGGGACTGGTCACCAAGAACGGCATTTTGTTGGTGGAATTTGCCAATCAGTTGGTGGCCAAGGGTAAAAAAGTACCTGAAGCCATTTATACCTCGGCCCTTATACGTTTTCGTCCAATCATGATGACCGTGACCGCGACTATCGCCGGGGCCATGCCCATCGCCATCGGTTTTGGCATGGGTGCGGCGGGGCGCAGACCTTTGGGGATCGCGGTCATAGGAGGAATGATCACCAGCACTTTTTTGACCCTTTTTATCATTCCGACGGTCTATATTTTGTTGGGCCGGTTCAAAACCAAATTCTCAAAACCTGTGGTGGTTCAGGGTACAAAGGTACTGCTGTTGGTCTTTTGTGTTTTGCCGTTTATCAGCGGCTGCCTGATGGGCCCCAAATACCACAGGCCTGAGGTTACCGTACCGTCTCATTGGAAGGCCATGGGGCCTTCCTGGAAAACGGCCAATCCCCGTGACGCTTTACCCAGAGGCCGTTGGTGGGAGGTCTTTCATGACCCTCTGTTGGATCGCCTTGAGAACCAGGTGCAGACCCACAACCAAAATTTAAAAATGGCCTTTGATGATTTGAACCAGGCCCGTGCCGCGGCTGGATTAAGCAAGGCCAATTTAGTTCCCTATCTTGAGCTTGATCCCGGTTATACCAATCTGGACACGATCCAGAATAAATTTTTCGGTCGTGCCAACGATATCGAAGGTTTTTATTCCATTCCTTTGGAATTTAGCTATGAATTGGATATTTGGGGCAGGGTCAGAAGGTCCATTGAAGCCGCGCGGGACCAGGCTCAGGCGAGTGAAGCTGATTTTCAGTCTGTTTTATTGACGCTGACAAGCGAGGCGGCCAGGGACTATTTTCTTCTCAAGGAACTTAAAGCTGAAGAAAATCTGTTAAGGGAGATGGTCTTGGTCAATAAAAAAGAGCTGGACCTCACCCAGGAGCGGTATAAGGCGGGCATTATCAGATCTTCCGATATCAGGCAACAAACAGTCCTTTTGAAGTCGGCACAACTGGCGGTCATTGACGTTGTTTTGAAAAGAAACGAACTTTCGAATGCGCTGGCCGTTTTGTGCGGAAAACCGCCGGAGGATTTTGACCTGTCTCTAGGTCCGTTGACGGCCGCATCTCCGGATATACCCCCCGGCGTGCCTTCCCAGCTGCTGGAACGCCGGCCGGACATCGCCGAAGCGGAAAGGCAAATGGCTGCGGCCAATGCTGCCATCGGCGAGGCCAAGGCCTCATTATTTCCCACTGTGACCCTGCTGGGGTCTGTCGGTACAGCCAGCGTAAAGCTCAGGTCTTTGTTGGATTGGAAAAACAGGTTTTCATCCTTCGGACCGGACATTACTTTTCCGTTAAATTATCTGGTTTATAAATCGTCTTATAACCGTGTCTGGGCCAAATACGACCAGGCTGTGGCCAATTACCGGCAAAAGATCCTGGAGGCGTTCAATGAAGTAGAAGATGCGTTGATGAAGATCCATGTCAACGAGCAGCAACAATTTCTTGAAAAACAGATCATGGAAACCGCCAGGAGAGATGTGGCCGTTTCAAAAGAGAGCTTTCGGCAGGGGACTGTTAATTACCTGGTGGTTTTAGAGGCCAAACGCAGGGCGTTGGAAGAGGAGTTAAAGTATTCCCAAAGAAAAGGGGCCTTGTTTATCTGGACAATACAGTTGATCAAAGCTTTAGGCGGCGGTTGGGGGGGCAATCATTGACGTTGGCCAAAATTAACTAAAGTTAATTTAATCCTAAGAGTTTATTAATTGTCCTTTTGTTAAAATTCAATCAGAGTGAAGTTAGGATATGGACAAATGGAAATTTTGGACAGTTTTTATTCTATTGATGGTCTGGGGCTTTTATCCAGGACCTGCTTTTGCTGTTTCCCTCCAGGATTGTAAGAAACTTTCCCTCCAAAACAGCCCCTTGCTTGCCGCTTATGAAAATCTCATCAAATCCAGTATTTATTCGTATCGTCGGGACAAGAGTTCACTTTATGGCCGGTTGAACGCTTTTTACCAGCCGGACAATATTCAGTTCGGCGACCGCTCGGATCTGGCCCGTAAGCACGGGTTTGAAACCAGGGTAGGATCATCCATTTCATGGGACCTGCAGAAGATCTTGACGGATTTTCCCGCTTTGAGCCGCTTGGATCTGACCAAGAGCAGGCTCCTTGAGTCCATGGCGCGCAATGAGCTGATAAAGAACGTTACCCAGAATTATGACAGGCTTTATGTGCTGTCCATGAAGAAGAAAGATTATTTGAATATCCTGCGTCTGTTTCAAGGCCATATCAATGAGATAAAAAAGCTGCAGTCAAAGGGTGTCGATGTTGCCTTTGATTTGGGCAGGGCACAGATCCAATATCGGTCTTTGACTGTCAATTTAAAGAACATCAACAATGAGATCAAGGATGTTTTGTTTTCCTTAAATTCGATGATGAATACTTCCTATCAGGAGAGTGATTTTTCCGTCATGGATATGCCTGACATGGGACTGGGTATGCCCATGGCCTTGAATTATTCTACTCTTGAAGAGTCCCGGTTGGACCGTGTCGAACTGGAATCTGCCAGGGAAAGCTTTAAGCAAAGCAGGTTTTATTATCTGCCCACTGTCCAGCTTGGCATGGAGCATAACGTCAATACCGTTGACCCCAATGTGGAGGAATACCGCAGTTTTTTGTCCTTGAATTTCGACATTTTCGATTTCGGGCAGAGGGCCAATGAAGAAAAGCGCCTCAAATACAATTATGAATATCAAAAGGAGCTTTTTGCGGACAATCAAAGGAAACTGAGGCTCAAAATAGAACAAATGAGCCATGACATCAAAAGTTTGAGGGATGTTTACAGATCGACGCTCGATAATTTTAATAATGCCAAAAGCAGCATTGAAACGGCCCAAAATTATTACCGTCAGGGAAAGATCAAAGAAATAGATCTGTTGGGTTCTTTGTCCGATTATTTGACTGCCGCAGACCAGTCTTATGAGGCCCTGTACAATTTCCTTTCCCAGAAAGCCGAACTGGAGGCTGTCTTGAAGGAGCCGCGGGAATGAAGAAATTTACCGCCTGGCTCGATACCAACCATATTGCCATCATTTTTACCTTGCTTGTATTGACGGCGGCAGGTGTAGCCACGTATTTTGATCTTCCCAAGGACATCTTCCCCAATGGTGATTTTCCCCGCTTTCGAGTGATCGCTGACATTGGTTTTGCCTCTCTGCAGGACACTGAAATTAACGTCACCCGTCCACTGGAAGAGACCTTAAAGACTGTTCCCGATGTCACGCGGGTGGTTTCGGTCACAGAGCGGGGCACTTCGACCATTGACGTTTATTTGAAATGGGGGGTTGATCTAAACCGCGATTTTCAATTTACACAGAATAAAATAAGTCAGGTCCGCGGCCAGTTGCCTGCAGGGGTTAATATAGAGACTGAGCGCATGACGACCAGCGTTTTCCCTATGTCCGAATATGGTATCTGGTCTGACAAACTCGATCCTAAGCAGCTATTCGAGACGATTAGATACACGGTTTTACCAAAATTGATCGGGATCGATGGTATTTACGGTTTGAATGTGGTGGGCGGCGAGGAGCCTGAAATCTGGGTCAAGCTCGATCCCCACAAGCTTATTGAATACAATCTTGACCCCGCTGCGGTCAGCACGGCCATTGCCAACGCCAATCTGGTGTCCTTCTCGGGTTATATTAATCAGGGCCGGAAAATGTTTTTTGTGGTTTCCGGCAAACAGCTGACGGACCTGCAACGCATAGGCCATGTGGTCATAGCCACCCGCATGGGCAAGCCTTTATTGCTCAAGGACATTGCCAGGCTACAAGATGCTCATGCGCCCATCCGCAGGATCGTGACCATCAATGGTCATCCTGGTCTGTTTATCGACGTTAGAAAGCAGCAAAATGCTGACGGTCTTAAAGTCTCCCGAGAGCTTGACCGCAGACTTAAACAGATCAATCAGGAATTTAACGGGCAATTTCATATCCTCAAGTGGGACCTGTCGGATTTTGTCCGGTATTCCATTTCGGGGATCCTTTTCGACATATTTATCGCTGTCATCATCATTTTGTTGATTGTCTATTATGTGATGAACGGCTTAAGGTATGCGCTGCCCATTATGTGCGCCTTGCCGGTGGTGATCATCATCGAGTTTCTGGTCATGAAACTGCTGGGCCAGAGCGTCAACATCATGACCTTAGGCGGGCTCTCAGCCGCCATCGGCATTATCGCGGACAACGCCATAGTCATTACTGAGAATTATGTCCATTTCAAGAACGAAAGAAAATCGCACAATCCGCTGGCCGATTCGTTGAGCTTCATTCTTCCCATCACCATGTGGGCAACGCTAGTGAGTATTATCATTTTTGTCCCCTTGAACATGCTCACCGGATTGTCGGGTTTATTTTTCCGGCCGCTGGCCATAACGCTTTCAACGACCATCATCGTATCCATGGCCCTGGCGGTATTCTTCACGCCGGTCTTGATCAAATATTTCATAGGCGAAGGTAAACCTTCTGTTCATCATGAACGCGGTCTTTTTAAATTCCTGAAAGCGCGGTATCTGAAGATATTGCATTTCGCGCTGGGGCACCGGCCTTTATTTGTCGGCTTGAATGCTGTATTGATCATTTCGAGCATATTTGTATTTTTTAAGCTGCCCAACGGCTTTCTACCCCAGTGGGATGAAGGGGATATTGTGCTGGATTATGTGGCACCTTCAGGCAGTTCGCTGCAGGCGACGGATGGGCTCATTCGCAAAGTCGAGGCTATTCTGGACAAAATTCCGGAAGTCAAAGTTTATATCAGGAAGACCGGCACCTTGATTGAGTCTCCGTACGCCCCTCCCACCGTGGGTGAGATTTTTATTCTTCTTAACAAGCACAGGCACCGTTCGACCTTTGCTGTTATAGATGATATCAAGGCCAAAGTAGAGAAAGCATGTCCTGATCTTGACACTGATTACCATCAAATACTTGGAGACCGTCTGGGAGACCTGGCCGGCAATGGAAAGCCGGTAACGATCAATATTCTGGGCAATGATTTTAACGGTATTCTATCGGCGGCGGATTCCATTAAAGCCAAGTTAGAAAAAATACAAGGCTTGAATGGCGTTATGGTTGATATGCCGCCCGCCCAGCAAGAAATACATATGGAACCTGATCAACAACAAGCGTCACTGCTGGGTTTGAGCTTTAACGAAGTTGCGCAATATACCCAGCAGGCATTGTATGGCCAGGTTGTTTCCAATATTTATAAAGGGATTGAAACCATCCCCATAAGGCAGTTTTACGGAGGCGGCTGGAATTCCATCAAGAAGCTTGATCAAATTCCTATTTATACACCCAACGGCGGCATTTTACCGCTAAGCAAGGTGGCCGCCTACTCAATGGTAGAGCAGTACCCGGAGATCCACCATAAAAACGGGACTTTGGCCGTCAGTGTCAATGCCGAGATCGCCGCTCATTCGTTGAGTGATGTCATCAAGGCCGTGAAAAAGGCCATCGCCACCACCAAAAGGAACGGATTCTCCATCGAGCTGGCGGGAGATTATAGGGCCCAGCAGACATCTTTTCACGAACTGCTCAAGGTTTTGGGCATCTCCATTATCTTGATCATGGCTTTCCTGTTGTTTATTTTTGAATCTTACCGTACTGCTCTGGCGGTTTTCGCGGGGACCGTGTGTTCAGCTACTTTCGTTATCCTGGGATTATTCCTATCCGGGACGGAGTTTGACGTTTCTTCCTTTACGGGCATGATCGCAGTTATGGGTATAGTGGTCAACAACGGCATCCTGGTCATTGATTTTGTGGAGAGATACCGGCGGGAGGGGAAGTCTTTGACAGAGGCCATCCAGGCAGCCTGCCAGTTGCGTTTCAGGCCTGTGCTGATCACGAATACCGCTGCCATCGCGGGCTTTTTGCCCATGGCCTTGAATATCGGCCACGGGGCCGAGGTTTTACAGCCTTTTTCCAAGGCCATGATCAGCGGGCTTTTGGGATCCATGTTCTTTTCGCTGATCATCATGCCGGTATTTTATTGTTTAACACATAAGTTCTATTCGAGGATCATCCTGCCAGTGTCCTATTCTTTAATGCCTAAGAGGAGAAAGAAATTATGAATTTCTTCTTGATCAAGATCGTCAAAAAGCCTGTACGAATATCGGGTATTTTTATTGACAAAATGAATACAATGTAATACACTTGAATCATGCGGGTTCTTTATAGCAAG
>JAGWOI010000035.1 GCA_028870995.1 Candidatus Omnitrophota bacterium
TCTCCGTCGTCTTTAAATATTCCATTCAAGGCCAGCAGTTTGCAAAGGAGCGTGCTGCCGTTTCTGCCGGTTGTGAGGATGACATAATTGACGGTTTTCATAGGAGAGGCTTGAGGCCGCTAAAGATCACAGATCGTATTAATTTGTTTTATTAATTCTCGCAGGGAATCTTCAATGCTTGAACCTTCGGTACGGATAGTGATTTCAGGTTTTTGCGGTGGTTCGTAGGGATCGCTGATTCCGGTGAAGTGAGGAATTTCTCCCGTCCTTGCTTTTTTAAACAAGCCTTTAGGGTCACGGCGTTCGCATTCCTCCAAAGAGGTTTCAACGTAAACTTCGATGAATTTCCGGCACATCCGGCGGGCCTGAAGCCGTGCCTGGCGATAGGGAGAGACGAAAGCTGCAATAACAATTACCCCATGGCGTTCCAGCAGGGAAGCCATGAAGCCAACACGACGTATATGCTCATCTCTGGCTTCCTTGGTAAAGCCGATTTGAGGGAAGAGGGCCCTTAGATTGTCACCGTCCAGGTATTCCACCTTTAAGCCGCGGCGTTGATAAATATCGTATAATCCCTTGGCCAGCGTACTTTTGCCGGCTCCGGGCAGGCCTGTCAGCCAGACTACATATCCGCGTTCGCTGTTCTTAAATTGGTCTTTCATTCTCAATAGATTCTGTTCAGGATTGACTAATGAATTATATTTGTTATTATCAAAAATTGTCAATGACTAATCCTTCCCTTACCCTGAAGTCCATCATGTCGGCAATGAAGCCGCCGGTCCTGATCGTCAGTTCCATGGTAGGCAGGGGCAACTATAGTATAGGTGAATCATTTCTCCAGCAAGCCGGTGCGGATACGGCTTGTTACCATATAGCCATTGAAGATTTTCTGCCGCCTAGTGCGGTTGCGGAAGATTTGCAGCGGTATAAATGGATCTCAAATAATATAAGGCCCCTTCTTTATTTGATTTATACCATCCCTCTTTTTTATTATTTGAAATACGCGCGTGAAAGGTGGTTTTTCAAGACAGACCTTAAAAGACTCGAAGAGAGGGTCCAAAGTATTGGAGCCAATACCATTATTTGCATTAGCCATCGGCCTTCCTTCTGGATGTCTCTGCTTAAAACAAGGACTAATTTGGATTGCGCGCTTTGGGGAGTGCTTAGCGAGTTTGGCACAAATTTAGGGTGGAGGTATATCTTTTGGGAAGCTGTAAATGGCTTCCTTTCTGTTTTACCGCGAGAACAACTGAGACTCACTTTCTCCTCACATCTTTTATTCAGGCAGTTAGGCCTGCCGTGCCGCAGGGAATTTTTTGCAATGGCCGGTTACAAGCCGGATAAGAACAACCTGTTGGTGGCGGCGGGGTACTGGGGACAGGTAGGGGCAGCGGGCACTATCAAATTAATAGAGCCTTTGCTTAAGGTGTTCCCGGACCTGAAGATCCATCTTGTTTGCGGTACCAATAGCATTTTGGAGGAGAGGTTAAATAGGCATTTCAGCCTCAACGAACATATCAGGGTATATGGCAGGATGGATTCCCTGGCAGGTTTTATGCATGATTGCGCGGCAATTATTACAAAACCGGGGTTTTCAACGCTTATTGAGGCCCATGCGGCATCCAGGAAGATATTCCTTTTGAGGGGCATGCCTGTTGCCGAGGATCATAATGCCCGCCACGCCATCGGCTATTTTTCAGCAGAGTGGTTTAACCTGGAAAGTTTCAAGAGATGGTATGATGCTTACTAAATCATCGATTAGGGAAAGTGCCGGTTTTGGGGAGGGGCCCTTGTCTTTTCGCTTGCTATGGGGTCTTTTTTTTATTGAACTGGCCGTTGTCTTTCTGTACGCCCTTAATAACGGCCCTGACCGGGATGAGATTGAATACCTGCGTGCGGCTTGGAAAATCCTTTGCGGCCAGAGAATCTACATAGATTTTTTTGAACACCACCATCCTTTATTTTGTTTCCTGCTGGTCCCCTTACTAAGTTTTTTCAAAGCAAATGTCATGGTCATGCTCGCCGGCAGGGCGTCAATCTTTCTGATATTACTGATTATGATTATCCTGGTTTATAAGACGGCAAAGAATTTATTCGGTAAAGAATCAGCCCTGATAAGTCTGATCCTGTTATTGATGACCGAGATTTTTATATTTCCGGCTGTGCAGGTCAGGGCGGATGTTCCTCAGGCATTGTTTGAGCTTTTATCCTTATTTTTATTATTCAGCTACTTTGAAAACAAATCTTTAAGCCAATTGGTTCTTAGTTCCATATTTCTGGCGGTGTCGTTTCTGTTCTTACAAACGGCCGTATTCTTCATATTTGCCGTTGGACTCTTGCTGGTGATTGGTATTTATTTCCGTGAAATAAAACCACAAGAGGTGATCTTATATTTTTCCGTGCTTGCGGTTGTATTGACTCCGTTCTATTTTTATCTCGTCCTTAACGGGCTTTGGCACAAGTATCTGATCTATAACTGGACCTTGAACACCAACATCTTTAAATTCAGTATCCTGTCAGACCCTGTACCTTTATACCTCTACAGGTCTACTTTAAAAGGCAATCCATTGCTATGGGCCTTTTGGGTTTTTAGCCTGTTTTTGTTGGACACCCCAGCCCAAAAGAGGGCGGCTATCTTTTCGTTGGTTCAATTAATTATCCTTATTGGGCTTAAATTTTATTTTTTCCAATATTACCTCGCCGTCATGCCGTTAATTGCCATGCTGGCAGGATATGCGATTTACAGGGCATCTGTCCTGTTTCCCTCCCGGAAAATGCTGATCGTATGGTTTTTGGTGATCCTTTATGCTGTTGGTCCAATGGGGCTGTATTTTAAAATCTACAAAAGTTCACCCATGTCACGAGCTTTGAACAAAATGAGGTATGTGCTTTCGGTGACAAAGCCGAAGGATTTTGTTTATGACGGAATGATGAGTTGCAATATTTTCAGAAAGGACATGAGTTTCTTTTGGTTTTCAACCTACACCGGACGTTGGTACTACAAAGTTCTAAAGGGGCATGACTATAACCCCTATGCCTTAATTGATAAATTCAGGCCCAAAGTCATTGTGAATGACAAATATTTGAACATAAAATACCCGGGGATTGCGCGGCATTACCGGCCATCCGGACCTTACCCGGACCTGTTGATCAGGACCGACTAGACGGGGGCTGTGGACAATCTTTCGGTCCAATGATATAGTATTAGGCGATAAAATAAAAATTCATGTATGTCCCACATCTAGTCCATATTGCTAAGACCTTCTGGAAATATCCTACCCATGCAGGTCATCTTGTCCGTAACAAGATAAAGTCACATCACCGTTATTCCTGGGCGCTGAAAAACCCGGATAAAGACGGCCAGGTCCCGCCGCCGTTAACGTACAAGCTGTATCTCAACCAGGCCTGTGATTTGCGCTGCCCCATGTGTTTCCTGTGGGGGGAGACGGGAATTTATACTTCAGGGGACAAGGTCCCTGTCCCCCGTGAGCTTGATTGGAAAATCATAGAAAAGATTTTTCAACAAACAAGTGGGCAGAAGCCGCTTTTTATTCTTTCCGGGGGGGAGCCTCTTTTGTATTCCCGTTTTAAGCACCTGGCGGGGCTCTTGAAAGAATCCCGTTCCTGCGCCTATATCTGTACCAATGGAGGGCATATTGATAAACACCTCGATGTTATTGAGGGCAACCCTTATCTTATTTTTTACATATCCCTGGACGGCACGAAGGAAACCAATGCTTTGCTAAGAGGCAGGGGGGTGTATGATAAAGTCGTTAACAACATCAAGAAGCTGAAGTCTCTCCGTCCCGGTCCCTATGTAGGCATACAATTTACCTTACAGCCTGAGAATGTGAACGTCTTATATGACACATGCAGGGAAATGGTAGGGCTTGGAGTCGATTGGATCCTCATTAATTTGCGGTGGAATGTCAGTGAGCGGCAGGCCAGGGACTACGAAAAGCAGCTGCAGGAAGATTTTGGCGTCAAAGCCTGGAACCAACAAGGCTATGTAACTGCCTCTTATGCAGTCGACACCAAAGAGTTTATGGTCCAATGCGCCAGGATCAAGGCTGCGCGCTGGCCGATTTATATCTCGAGCTATTTACGCAAACCGGAGGATCTGGACGCCTATATCAACGACGAATATAAAAATCCCTATAATAACTTTTGCTATAAGCAATGGGCCCGCATGGATGTTCTTTCCGATGGCCAGGTGACACCCTGCATGCCGTATCCGGATCTGAGATTCGACAGCCTTGCCGATAAATCCATTATGGAGATCTGGAATGGAGAGCCGTACAGGAAATTCCGTCAGTACCGGCGGAAAAAGTCATTTTCGGTTTGCAGCAAGTGCGACTGCCTTTATTTATATGATAAAGAGCGGTCCAGGCTCTAGAGCCTCTCTTGAACAATGATCTCCTGGCTCAGGAATCCCCATCTAAGGACCTTTCTCAAGTTTACCGCAGCCAATGCGCTCCCCGCGGAGCTCTTTGATCCCGGCATTGATATTAATCTTAGCCGTCAATTGTTCAAATCTTATGTCAAGCATGTTGAAGTCGAGCATCATAGTTATTGCAACCGAACGTGCTGGTTTTGCCCTAACAGCACGGTTGACCGCAGAAGCACGAATATCAAAATGGACAGAGGTTTACTTACAAAAATATTAAGGCAGCTGTCGGAAATCCATTACGACCAGCTGTTCGTATGGAGCGGCTATAATGAACCCTTGGCGGATGAAACCATGATCGACGATGTCCGCTTAGCCAAACAGATGCTGCCTAAAGCCTATCAGCGTATCTATACCAACGGCGACTATTTGAGCGATAAGGTTATCAGCCGGCTGGAAGAGGCCGGGCTGGACCAGTTGCGCGTGAGCCTGTATCCTTTGTCGGACTATGAAACAGAAAAGCCTAAATTATTGAAGGGCCTCGAAGAGCGCACAGGGCTGAAATTGGCTGCCAAGACAGCTCAATATGAGGGTTTGCAATTGGCCGGCAGCTCCTTGTTGATCACCGTGGAAGTCAAGAATTTCAGGCCCGGGCATATGTCATCACGGGGCGGGTCTTTGGCCAAAGAAAGCGGGTATGAAAATTATTTCAGGACCATGCCTTGTTTTTATCCTGTCATGCACTTGGCTATCGCTTATGACGGGCACTGTATGCTGTGCTGCCAGGTAAGGCCGGACATCAAGGAGCACCGTACGGCCATCATAGGGGACTTAAACAATGATGACTATTCCCTGTTTCATTACTATAGAGACCTGGCGCCTGCGCGGGCGGCTTTACTGGGGCCGGGCCCAAAAGGAGGCGTCTGCTCATCCTGCAGCGTCAATCCGTTTGGCGGAGGGCCGTACAGGCTGGGCAGGATGAAGATGGTCTCAAAAATATTAAACAGCCTGCCTGGTAATAAGGCCCTTATGGATTTTCTATGGCTTTACCCAAGAACAGACAGGGGACGCTACAAGAACACCGGAGACTTATGATAGGTTGGTCTCGAAACCCAAATTTTCTGTGATATACTGTTGATCGAATGGTTACCACGGCCAGAATGAACCTGTTGCTTATGCTTCCGTTGAGGGCGCAGAAGATCCTTTACGTTCCGGATCTTGGCATGGGTTATCTGGCCACCAGTGTTCGCAAAGAACTGGGGGACCGTGTCAATGTCAGCATGCTGATCAATCATCTCGATGTTAAAGAAGATGATTTTAAGGCCTACCTTCGCCAGCATGCCTTTGATGTTGTCTGTATCAAGGTGTTCGCCACATCCGTCGCCAGCGTTAATCATACGATTAAGTTGATCAGAAGCACTCTTCCCGGGGTTCATATTGTCATCGGCGGAGCTCAGGTCAATTCCGATTCCGAGAACGTATTAAATTACATCTCTGCCGATTTTGCCCTCAGGGGCGAGGCGGAGACCGGCTTTCCTTTATTGGTCAAGGCTCTAGCCGACGATGGATTGACCCCAGAGCTCAAGCGCAGTATCCCTGGTCTTGTCTGGAAAGAGCCGGGCGGCATCATGCGTAACGACCCGGTAATCGCCAAGGACCTGGATGCGCTCCCGTATCCCGCATGGGATTTGATGAAGCCCGCCGACTTTCTGCCGCAGGACACCCGGTATGCCAGGAGATACCCTGTGGCGTCCATTATGCTGACTAGGGGCTGCCCCTATGGATGTAAGTTCTGCAGCGTCAGCCTGACAAAATTCAGGAAAAGGAGCATCGACCATACCCTTGCCGAGATAGACATGCTGCGCTCGGAGTACGGCATCAGGGAATTTAATATTTTAGACAGCAACAGCGCGCATGACCGGGAACACTTCATCAAATTTTGCAAGGCCTTGGCGGCACGAAATTACAATCTTCCCTGGAGGCTGGTCGGCGGCATGAGGGTGGATTCTCTGGATGCGGAGATGTTGGCGGCCATGAAGGAAAGCGGCTGTTACCAGATTTGGCTGGGGATAGAGTCCGGTTCCGACAGGGTCCTCAGCCTGATGAACAAAGAGTTGACCGTTGAGCAGATCAAGCAGAAGGTCAGGCTGGTTCACAAGGCAGGGATCGATGCGGGAGGTTATTTTGTTTTAGGTTATCCCGGCGAGAAGGTGGAGGAAATGCACAAGACCATCCGTATGGCCCTGCAATTAGACCTGCAGTACGCTTTATTTATGATTTTTGTGCCGGAGCCGGGTGCTCCGATTTTCAAAGAAATGCAAAAGACCGGCCGGCTGGGCAAGATTGATTACAATGATTTGGATACCAGGATGTTCCGCAATACTTTTTGTGAATGTCCGCCGGAGAAGCTTGTTAAAATAAGGGATTGGGCCACGTTCCGTTTTTATTTCCGTCCGCGGATCATTTGGATTGTGCTGAGAGATTTTGCTTCACCTGAAAAACTGCTTCTTCTGTTGAAAGTGTCATTTGGTTATTTGGTAGGCCGTAAATTCCGCTGGTAACACTTTATGCATGTTTCCCAAACAGTCCAGGCAGCCAGGCTTTTTTTAAAATACCCTGCCTTCATGCGCCATCTGGCGGCCTATAAGGTGCAATCCTATAAGAGATATTGCTGGACGCTTAAGAACCCTGATAAGGATGGCCGCGTTCCGCCGCCGTTGATCTACAAATTGACTCTTAATCAAGCTTGCGACCTGCGCTGCCCGATGTGTTTCTTATGGGGTGAAGAGGGCGTTTACACTTCAGAGGATAAGAAACCAGTACCCCATGAACTTGACTGGCAATTGGCACAGAAGGTCATTTTAGAAGCGGAAAGAACAGGGAAACACCATAGCTTCATCCTGTCGGGAGGTGAGGCGCTTTTATATTCCCGTTTTAAGGACCTTGCCAATCTCTTAAAAGAACGCCGGGCTTTCACCTCCATCATCACCAATGGAGGCGGCATTGGGAAGCATCTGGATGTCATTGAGGACAATCCTTATCTTAGCTTTTATGTGTCCTTAGACGGGACAAAGGAAGTCAATGAAGTTTTAAGGGGGAAGGGCGTCTACGAAAAGGTGACAAATAATATCAAAAGATTGAAAGCTTTCCGCCGGCCGCCGTACGTAGCCATCCTCTTCACGCTGCAGCCTGAAAATGTAGGGGTTTTGTATGAGACCTGCCGGGAGTTGGTGAATATAGGCGTTGACAGGGTTCTCATCAATTTGAGATGGAACTTAAGCAAGGCGCAGGGAGACGCTTACGAACGGCAGCTGCAGGAAGATTTCGGGGCCAGGGCCTGGACCCATAAAGGATACATCACTCCATCATACCCTGTAAGCACCCGGGAATTTATCACTCAATATGAAAAAATCAAGAAAGCGCGGTGGGCTGTCCACATCTCAAGCTATTTGCGCAAGCCCGAAGACCTTGATGTGTATATCAATGAAGGCCATAGAAACCCATATAATAATTTTTGCTATAAACAATGGTTGAGGATGGACGTATTGACCGACGGGCAGGTCACGCCCTGCTATCCTTATCCTGATCTCAAATTTGATAATCTAGCCGACAAGTCCATAGACCAGATATGGAACGGCGAGCCTTATAAGAGGTTCCGCCAATATATCAGGAAAAAATCGTTGCCTGTGTGCAGCAAGTGCTGCGCGCTTTATTTGTATGATAAAAACCGGATGATGCTGTAAGACGATGTCTGTTGCCTATGAAAAAAAGATAGTCAGGATTCTGTTGAGGGACCCTTTAAAGTTAAAAGGGATGTGGCGCCTTAAAACAGGGGGCGAGCACAAGCGCGGGAAATATTATCTTAGGAAGGACGGATTTTCAGCGCCTCCCATCACCATTGCCATCCGTTTGACCTACCAGTGTAATCTCCGCTGTCTGGCCTGTGGGCAGTGGGGCGAGCATGGCACCTTTATCCGCTCCTCTCCCGAAACTCTTCCCAAGGATGGTCTTGGCCTCAAAGAGATGGAAGGGCTTATCAAGGAAGTGGCCCCTTTCCGTCCGTTCATTTATTTTACAGGCGGAGAACCTTTGCTGCGCAGGGACATATTCGAGGTCATCCGCTGCCTTTCGGCGCACCATTTGATAACCAGCATGACTTCCAATGCCACAAGGCTGAGTGAGTGTGCCGGGGATGTGGTGGATTCAGGCCTGGATTACTTTTATTGCAGCCTGGATGCCCCGGATCAGCTTAATGACGTGATAAGGCCCGGGGAACCGGGGGCTTTTGAAAAGACATTAGACGGCCTTAAGGCCCTGCTTGAGGCGCGCCGCCAAAAAGGCGGCCTGCCTTTGGTGCAGGTTCAGACAGTCATCGTCAAAGAAAACCAGGACAGGCTTTATGAAATGGCCAGATTCCTAGATCAACACATATGCCCTGATGTATGGGGATTGCAGTTGAAGGTTTTCACCACTCCTGAAGTTTATAAAAGAGCCGAAGAGGTTTTTAAAAAAGAATTTGGCGTGACACCATTATACTGGAAAGGTTTCATGCAGGAAAATACCAATGGGTTTGATTATAAGGTCCTGGCTGAAGAGCTTCGGCGCATCAAAGCAAAGCGGTGGGGCTTCAAGTTGCGGCTTTACAGCCCGCTGGACCTTCCGGATTTTAATGCCCGAACCTATTTTGAAGAGCCTCAAAAACTTTTTGTAGACGGGCCTTGCATGTATCCCTGGGCCTTTGCCCAGATCCAGCCCGACGGAGGCGTTGCCATCTGCGGCAGCCAGCCGGATGTCATTATAGGCAACATCAAGGAAGAAAGTTTTATGGACATTTGGAACGGTGAAAGGGCGATCAAGTTCAGGCATTATATTCAGAAGGACAATTTACCTGTTTGCTCAAGGTGTTTTGGGCTGCATGGTTTTTCGGGTTATAAATAAGCCGGGGCGTGGAAATTTGAGAGGTAGTGAGGGTATTTTCTCAGGTCTGGAGCGCTAAGCAGTGTCTGATGCCGCCAAAAGATTTAATGGTTTTTAAGATTTGAATGATGTTTTTTTCAGAGTTGATTTTGTACGGATGAAATGACCGGTTTATACTTCTGCAACAATAATGATGAAAGGGCTGTTTCGGGCAAATATTCAATGTCGATCTCGCTCCGGGGCCCGGTCAGAAGGCGCAGTTCCCTTTTAAACTCCTGCAAATTGCTTTCACAAAAATCCTGGTCCCTCACCAGCCGGATCCTGATTTTATCGACCGTATCCTGGACGATCTGGGCCCAAGAAACATTCTGTAAAATGTCGAAAAGGATGAAAACATTGGTGAGAAAGCGGCCGTCAGCTGTCACGAGGGCATCCTGGCTGCGGCCAATGATGTTTTTACAAACGGGAAGGCCCCGGCCGCAGGCGCATGCCTGTCCGCCGGCAGGTATCTCGATGGTATCGTTCAATTCGTAGCGCAAAAGGGGCATGGCGAAATTATACAAGGAGGTCCCTACGACACGTCCCTTGTCAATTTCCAGGACCCCATAATCTGAATTGATGTGGTAGTGTCCCAGGGGGCACTGGCAAATGGCCGTGGTTCTTTCCATTTGCCCGTAAGAATCCAGGACCTTGGATTGAAAGATGCTTTCTATTTTTTTTCGTTGATGGGGCAGGAGCAATTCTCCGGTGGTAAAAACGGCTTTTAACGGGAGTGTGCCTGTGCCCTTTTTTTCGAGGAGGGAGGCCAGCACAAAAACGCTCGAGGGGGAACCTTTCAGGAATTGGGGCCGGTATTTTTTAAAGGCCGATGCATAGGCATCCATGTTTTTGAGGGAAAGCTGTGCGGGATTTAACATCAAACGGTTGGTCATGGGGGCATGATCGGCGACGGCGTTTATATCCGTATTGAGGAAGTGGTAGAGCGTCAGTTCGGCAAAGGGGCTGCCCAGCACGTAGCCGGCCCAGGACCAGTAGCGCCAGTAATAGCAGAATTCCAGGATGTTCGACGGTTTGTCCTGAAGGAATTCAACGGGTTCGCCGGTCGTTCCTGAGGTGCGGCAGAGCCGGGGAAGGAACTGCGGCGCATTATCGGCGGTCAATACCTTGAAATTCTTCTTTATATCGCTTTTTTTTAGAGTCGGGATCTTTTTCAAGTCCCCGGCATTTTGGATGTCTGACGGGGTGAGGTCCAGTTTGTCAAACAATTGACGGTAGTAGGGGACATGGGCATAGGCATGGCTGACGACCGTTTTTAACAGGCGCGATTGGTGTTCCCCCAGCCGGTCAGCCGGCAGCCACTGGCTTTTGTCCAACGACGTTTTTAAGCGCCAAAGCTCCAGGGGAAAGAAGAAATCATTGATCTTGAATTCAATGGCCATTAATCTCTTGCGGTAAACTCCCTGAAGGTGTTGATCTTTTGGTCCCACTCGGCGTGGCGGCCTTCCATGATGATCTTGGATAATTCAATGCCCTGCAGGATGGCGTGATCGATGTTCGAGTGCAGGAACAATCCCCGCCGTCCCAAGGTATAGAGGCCGTTGACGCCCTTTAAATGATCATAGATGGCGGCCAGTTTCCTCTCCCAGCCGAGGCTGTACAGCGGATAGGCCTTTTCCAATCTAACGGAAAAATGACGGAGAATGGTCGGCCTGGCCTTATAAATGCCTGTTTTGACAAGTTCTTCAGCGCACAACCCGGCTAACTCCGCTTCGCTCATTTCCCATAATGTTTCACCGGGGCTGGCGGGTATTTCGACGGTCAATAAGACCCCTTTCAAGGAGGGGTTCAGGTAAGGGGAAAACTTGCTGTTGTCGGACACCCGTCCCAATTTTGTCGTCATCTCAGGGAAATAAAAAGTATCATTGCCGCGGTCAAGAGGCTCCTGAATATGTAAATAGACTAAAAGCAGGCCTCGCCAGTCCAGACTTTCAGCAGGATCATTGCCGTAGACCATTTGATGGAGGGAATCGATGGGGATGGTGGAAACCACCACCGAAGCTTCCATGAGGTTTTCCTGATCATCGGATCCCTGTACCAGCACCCCAGCCACCCGGTTCTTGCCGTCCATAACCACTTTCTTCAGGAGACAACCTTCCAGGACGGCGGCATGGTTTTTGAGAACGGCCTGTTTTAATTTTTGCGCGATGTCCCCCATGCCGTGTTTGGGGTAGAAGAAATAATCGTTTTGCCCTTTTAAGGCCTTTTTGATGGTTTTCAGATTGACGGTGACATTCCTGCGTTTCATCCCCTCGACCGCTATTAGGGAGGGATCGATGCCCCAAAGTTTTTTGGCAAAATCCATATAGAAGGTCGCATAGATCTCCCTGCCTACGGTTTTGAGCATGGCCTCTTCATAGGTGTTGACAGCGGCAGGGTGGCGTTTTAAACAGTTCAAGGCATACCCGGAAAATAATCTGAAGGAGTGCGTAAGAGACATCACCCGCATGAAATCGAAGATATTAGCGGGGTAACGGATGAATTTTCCTTGAATTTGCACGGTGCCGAAACGGGGCCTTCGCAGCAATTCGACGTCCAGACCTTTAAGATAATCAAAAATAAAAAAAGGATAATCTGGATGGATCCGGTGGGAGCCAAGATCAAAGGTCAGGCCGTCCCTAGAGAGGGTGGCGGCCAGGCCTCCGACGTAGTGTTCTTTCTCAATAAGGACGACCGAGGCCCCGTATTGGGCGGAGAGTTCTTTGGCAAGGGTAAGGCCGGTGATGCCTGCGCCTATGATGATAATTTGCTTTTTTCCCATAGATTTTCTGTAACATTTTAGCTTTAGATTCCGGCTAAATCTATTTTTAATTTACATATAAGTCTGCATTTTCATCTTGTTTTAATCCTTTCTTAATTCACACCTTGTTATCGTAAAAAATGATCTCCCACGGTGGAGACGAAAAAGGAGAAGGCGCGATCCAAACGGCACAAGACCTACATCCAGTGATCACCGAACTGGAGCCTGAAGAATTAAAGAGCGAGTATTCGCTGGAAGCTTTTAATTTTCAGACCACGGCGGAGCTTTCGCATCAGGACGAGCACATGATAGGCCAGGAGAGGGCCATAAAGGCCATGGATTTCGGGCTGCAGATCAAAAGGGACGGCTACAATTTGTTTGTGTCCGGCCTGCCGGGGACAGGCCGCAACAGCCGGATCTTAAAAGCGGTCAGAAAGATCGCGGCCACGGAGCCGGTGCCCGATGACATTTGTTACCTGCACAACTTTGAAAGACCCGATGAGTCGCGTCCCGTCAAGCTGCGGGCAGGACAAGGATGCGATTTCAAAGAGGACATGGAAAGTTTTGTCAAAAGCGTCAAACACAATGTCGGCAAGGCCTTTGAAAGCGAGGAATATGAAAAGCACCGGATGTCCTTGATGGAAAGGTTCGAGAAGGAAAAGGAGAGGCTTAACGAAGACCTGGACAAATTCGCCGATGAGCAGAATTTGGTCATTAAAAAGGCCCTGAGCGGCATATTGGTCGTCCCGCTTATCAAGAACCATGAGATCAGTGAAAAGGAGTACGAGCATCTCGATGACCAGGAAAAAACCCTGATCAAAAGGCGGCAGGACGAAGTCTATGGGAAAATTTATGCGCTTTCGAGCGAATTGAAGAAGATCGAGAGCGGTCTTAAGCAAAACCTGGAAGAATTGGACAAGCAGGTGGCGCTCGCCTGCATCCAATCGCTGGTGGAGGCGCTCAGGAAGAAATATGATGAATATCCCTTCATCAAGGATTATTTGGAGAACATCAAGAAGGACATTTTGGAAAACCTGGAGGCCTTTAAGAAGGACCCCGGCCAGGCCTCTGCGCTGGGAAACATCATGTCTTTGTCCCAGGAGGATATTTTCGTCAAATATCAGGTCAATGTTCTGGTGGACAATCAGAAGATGAAGGGCGCACCCGTCGTCATCGAAGACAACCCCACCTACTATAATCTGGTCGGCCGGATCGAGCATAAGACGAGGTTCGGCTTTTTGATGACCGATTTTTCGCTGATCAAGCCCGGGGCGGTTCATAAGGCCAACGGCGGCTATCTGGTTCTCCAGGCCAACGAACTGTTCAGGGACTATTTTGCCTGGGACGCTTTGAAGAATATCCTCAAAAGGAAAAAGGTCAAGATCGAGAACATCGCCGAGCATTACGGGTTTTTGCCCACGGCCGGGCTTAAACCTGACCCGGTTGAGGTGGACTTGAAGGTCATCCTGATAGGCAGTCCGCTGGTCTATTATATCCTGCAGCTTTATGACGAGGATTTTAGCAATATTTTCAAGGTGAGGGTCGATTTTGACACGATGCTCGAAAAAGACGACCATCTTGTCCTGATGTTCATCAAATTCCTTTCCAAGGAGTGCATGAAGGAGGGGCTGTTGCCTTTGAACAAGCCGGCGGTGGGCAGGATCATCAACATGGGGTCGCGCCTGGCTGCCGATCAACGCAAAATGACGGCGCGCCTTTCCGACCTGGTGGACCTGGCGCGTGAATCCGATTTCTGGGCCAGGCGGGAGTCGGCCAAATTCATTGACGAGCGGCATGTCGATAAAGCCATCGAAGAAAAGATTTACCGGTCCAACCGGGTGCAGCAGAAAATTCAGGAAATGCTCACCGACGGCACCCTGGTTGTAGAGACCGGGGGGGAGAAGGTCGGGCAGGTCAACGGCCTGTCCGTCTTGAACATGGGGGACTACACCTTCGGCACGCCCTCGCGCATCACGGCCCGGACCTATGTGGGCCGCGGCCATATCGTCAATATCGAACGCGAGATCCAGATGAGCGGCAGGATCCATTCCAAAGGTGTCATGATCATGGCGGGGTTTCTCGGCCACAAATTCGCGCAGGACAAGCCTTTGACAGTGGCCGCCAGCATCTGCTTCGAGCAGACCTATGAGGAAGTGGAGGGAGACAGCGCCTCAAGCGCGGAGGTCTATTGCCTCTTGTCGAGTCTGGGGGACATCCCCTTAAAACAAAGTTTTGCGGTCACGGGATCCGTGGATCAATTAGGGACGGTACAGGCCGTGGGGGGGATCAATGAAAAGATCGAGGGTTTCTTCGACCTGTGCCGCCTGAAAGGCCTTGACGGGCAGGGCGTTCTCATCCCCCAAACCAATGTCAAAAATTTGATGCTCAAGGAAGAGGTCGTTGAGTCCGTCCGCCGCAGAGAGTTCCATATTTATCCGGTTCGCACCATCAACGAAGGCATTGCATTGTTGACCGGGCTCGAGCCTGGAGAGGCGGATGACCAGGGCCGCTACCCTCCGGAGAGTGTTTACGGCAGGGTGGATGCCCAATTGCGGCGTTATGCGGAAATCGCCGCCAAACAGGACAAGGAAGCCTGAAAAAAGTGGCGTCTGTGATATCTTCCGACTTTTTCCCACCACAGCTCAACCTTTTGGTAGAATGTTTTTGTGCTTTCAGCAGACGAGAGAATCCAGCCGGGCCGGCCAGGGCCATTGGGTGCCGCTTTATGCAATGGCGGTGTGAATTTCGCTGTTTTCAGCCGGAATGCCGTACGGGTGCGTCTGGAATTGTTTGACAGCCCCAAGGACGCGAAAGCCTCCCGGTCCATCGATCTCGAAGCCGCCCAAAACCGCACCGGCGATGTGTGGCATGTCTGGATCAAGGGTATCCAGCCCGGCCAATTGTACGCCTTTCGTATGGATGGGCCGTACGCCCCTTCGGACGGCCACCGGTTTAATTTTAATAAGCTTCTCCTGGACCCTTACGCGAAGGCCGTCACCGCCTTGTCCGGCTGGGATTTTGATCCGGCCCTGGGCTATGATCCCGCCGCGCCTTACGGGAATGTCCCTTCGAAGACCGATGACGCCGGCGCCATGCCCAAAGCGGTGGTTGTCGACGATGACTTTGATTGGAAGGACGATGCGCCCCCCCGTCATCCTTTAGCCCAAACCGTCATTTACGAAACGCATGTGCGTGGGGCGACGGTCCATCCCTCAAGCGGTGTGGCGCATCCCGGCACCTTCCGCGGCCTGATCGAAAAGATCCCTTATCTTAAAAAGCTGGGGGTCACGGCCGTTGAGCTTATGCCCGTCCACGAGTTCAATGACGCCCAGGTGACCAGCGCCTTAGGGAAGTCCCTTAAAAATTATTGGGGCTATGATCCGGTGGTGTTCATGGCGCCCAAGGCCTCGTACAGCAGCCAGGCCGCCCCCGGCGGGCAGGTGAGGGAATTCAAAGAAATGGTGGCGGCGTTCCATCAGGCCGGCATGGAGGTGATCCTGGATGTGGTTTTCAACCATACTGCCGAAACAGACCTGCTGGGCGCGACCCTTACATTCCGGGGGATGGACAACTCGATTTATTATTTATTGCAGGAAGATAAACGGCTTTATAAAAATTTTACGGGCACCGGCAATACCATTAATGCCAATCATCCCATGGTCCGGCGGCATATCGTGGAGAGCCTGCGCTACTGGGCCCAGGAGATGCATGTCGACGGCTTCCGTTTTGACCTAGGCTCCATCCTGAACCGCGACACCAACGGCAATTTATTGTCCAACTCTCCCTTGCTTGACCAGATAAGCAAGGATGAGGTCCTCAAAGACGTCAAACTCATTGCCGAGCCCTGGGACGCGGCAGGGGCCTACCAGTTGGGCGGCCTTTCGACCCCGCGCTGGTCTGAATGGAATGACCGTTTCCGTGACGATGTCCGGCGCTTCTGGCGGGGGGACGAAGGGATGCTGGGGGCCTTTGCCAGCCGTATCTGCGGCAGTGCGGATATTTTTGCGCGGGGCGGCAAGGGGCCGTTTAACAGCATCAATTTCATCAGCTGCCACGACGGTTTTACGTTAAACGATCTGGTCAGCTTCGATGCCAAGCACAATGAGGCCAACAAACAGAATAATAATGACGGCAGCAATGAGAATTTCAGTTATAATTACGGCTTTGAAGGAACGGCAGCCGATGCGGGGATCGAGGCTGTCAGGAAGCGACAGATCAAGAACTTCCTGCTGACCCTCTTTATCGCCCGCGGGGTGCCGATGCTCTTGGGCGGCGATGAATTCCGCCGCACGCAGGGCGGCAATAATAATGCGTACTGCCAGGACAACGCGACAAGCTGGTACGATTGGGGCCTGCTTGCGAACTCCAAGGAAATTTTCGATTTCACCTGCGGGATGATCGCTTTCCGGCACAATCACCCGGCTCTTAACCAGCCGAGGTTCTATACGGATGCGGACATCCAGTGGTTCTCTTTCCAGGGCGGTTTGCCGGATTGGAACGATCCGCAGGAAAAACGCCTGGCGTGCCTGGTCCGCGAGGAGAAGGGGCAGGCGCTTTTTTTGATGTTCAATGCCGGCTTTGAGGGCGTTGATTTCAATCTGCCCGCGATACCTTCAGGGACACAATGGTACCGGATGATTGACACCTGGATGGAGACGCAGGATTTCGGCATCACCCGCAAGTGCTGCCTGGACAATGCGGGTCATTATCATTTGAATCCCAGGTCCAGCGCCATATTATGGGCGCGCTAAGGGCCTTGACCTTTTGATTATTGATGAGAAAGGCACGTATGGAAAAAAAGTCTTTATGCATGGTTGTCTTGTTAGGCCTGGCGGTGTGCCTCATGCCGCAAACCGGTTACAGCAGGCCGCTTACTTCCATTGAAGTTCAGCGTGTCAAGGCCTTAAAGGGATTGCTTGACGGCGCTGATGGGAAATCTTTGTGGCAGACTATCGGCGAATTGGAGAAAAACCGTGATCCGCGGTTGGTTTTGACCATGAAGGAAGCCGAGGCCCATGCTTACGCCGACATTGCCGGGGAATACGGCATCCGTACCCAGGCCAAAAAGGAATGGTTGTACAGTATGGTTTGTTTGAACATGGCTTATCTGCAGTTCGGCGGGGACGAAGGCAGGCAGGGCAGCACGACGGAATTAAACCGGCTCATCCGGCAGAAACTCATCCGGTATTTGCCCGCCGGTATCCTTAAACAGCAAGAATTCCTTAATTCGCTGCAATGAAAGTATCGACTGAAGAAATCATTGATTCGCAGAACAGGCTCTTTTTTAGGTTGCTTGGAGCATTCTTTTTCATAGAATTGAGTGTCATTTTCTTTCTTTTTTTAGCCCAAGCTTTCGGTCAGGATGAGCTTGAGTCCATCCACGACGCTTGGAAGATCTTCTTAGGGCAGAGGATTTTCATAGATTTCTTCGAGCATCATCATCCTTTTTTCTACTACCTTTTGGTTCCGATTGTTGCGGCATTTAAAGAAAATGTCATGGTAATGATAGCCGCCCGGATGTTGATTTTCTTGTTGTTTCTTTTGATCCTTGTCATCACCTATAAAGTGGCAAGGAATTTATATGGTAAGATATCCGCTATTATAAGTTTAGTGCTGCTGCCGGCCACGATGATTTTTATAATCAGGGCCATACAAATCAGGCCTGAGGTGCCCCAAACGCTATTTGGTCTTCTTGCCCTTTTATTTCTATTTTTCTATTTTGAGAGAAATTCTTTAAAGTACCTGATTTTAAGCTCAATATTTTTAGCCGTTTCGTTTTTATTCTTGCAAATAGCTGTTTTTTTTATTTTTGTCATACTGGCATTACTATCCTTCGAAGTCTTTTCCAATCGGATAAAGTTGAGAGACTTGATCTTCTTCTTGCTCGCCTTTACGGCTGTTTTGCTGCCCTATTATATGTATCTCGTATTTGAAGGCCAGTTACACAATTATATGGTTTGTAACTGGGGCGCGAACTCTTATATGCTTCAGGGGAATTTACCGTGGGTAAATAAAATCGTATGTTTGTTCGGGTATTTTTTTAAACAGAATACTTTGCTTTGGATTTTTTGGCCCCTAAGCCTCCTTTTCTTGGATACCCCCAACAAAAAGAGGATGGCAGCAGTCACCCTGTTATATTTAACAACACTTATCTCGATAAATGCGTTCTGGCCTCAATACTATATTCTCGTAGTACCGCTCATGGTTATAATGGCCGCTGATGCCATCTGGCGGGTGTCCTGCTTATTGCTTAAAAAAGGCTCGTGGGGTGTGGGGGGCATCGTGGTACTTTATATTTTCTCCCCTTTTAACGCCTATTTAAATACGATTGAAGCGTCTCCATGCGCGCAGGAGTTGAGAGAGATGAAATATGTGTTATCTATCACCAAACCAGGCGATTTTGTTTTTGATGGGGCGATGAGGGTCAATCTTTTTAGAAATGACTTGGATTTCTTTTGGTTTTCATTCAATTTGTCAGGATGGTTCCAAAACAGGCCTCACTATAGTTTTTATGAGTTGATCGATAAATTTAAACCCAAGGTCATTACGCCGTTTCCCGTTGGCATGAACGATAGAGGCATATTTTCTCATTACCACAGATCTGATAAATATCCGGATTTATTCATAAGAGTCGATTAAGGAACCTATACGATTCCAGGCTTTAGCCCGTATGCCTTCTATAAGTATTATTACACCCTTCTACAATAGCGCTGATACCATCAAGGAATATCTGACGTCCATCTTTGGAAGCGCCTATAAGGACTTTGAATTGATCATTGTTGATGACGGTTCCGAGAGGCAATGTGCACAGCTGTTTGAAGGCTACCCCGTAGTTTTTAAGAAATTGAATCAAAGAAAAGGGGCCTATTACGCCCGCAATCGGGGCGTTGAAATGGCCAAGGGGCGGTTATTGCTTTTTCTGGACGCCGATGTTATTGTACGGCCCGATACGTTAGGCCGAATCGCTGCCGTTTTTGACGGTCATCCGGAAGTCTCCGGCCTGATCGGTTCCTACGATGACTCTCCTGGGCCAAGGAATACCGTCACCCAATTTAAGTTCCTTTGCCATCACTTCATTCATCAGCAGGAAGGGGAATATGTGGGGTCTTTTTGGACCGGGTGCGGGGCCATAAAGAAGGACGTGTTTAATGAGCTCGGTGGTTTTAATTTAGATTCTTTATGGAACGCCATTATGGATATAGACCTCGGCTATCGATTGAGGTTAAGCGGCCACAAGATATACAACGCCAAAAACATCCAGGTCAAGCATCTCAAGAAATTGACTTTTGCCGATTGGATTTATACGGATATATTCCATCGGGGGCTGCCGTGGATAAAGATCATGCTTCAGTATAAGGATTTCAGGCCCACGCTGAATGTCAGTACCACCGGTGTGGCCAACGTTGTCTATGTTTGGCTTATGCTGGCCATAAGCGTGCTGGGGGCTTTTAATGAAAAGGGTCTGGTTTTTCTCCCCGTTCTTTTCGGAGTGTTTTTAATCAGTAATCACCGCCTCTTAAGTTTTTTCCGGGCTAAAAGGGGTTTTTTATTCGCGCTGAAGGCTTTTTTCTTGCTGTTGATTTATAATTTCAATTGCGGGTTATGCGTCCTGTTGGGATTGGTTCTATATAGGAGGGAATGTTTCATTGAATAGAGAAAGCGTGATCCTTTATCGCTGTCATTTTGTCAACCGCGAGATCATTGATCAATACCAGATGATTAAGAACGCTTGCGGGCTTAGATATGATGTTGTTTTCCTGTTCGATGAGACAAACGGCGGAATCGAAGCCGTGGAAGGCGGCCGTTATCATAAGGCAAACATCGACGATATCCGGCAGATGGGTTACAGGGTATGGGAAGGAAGGGGATTGCATTTCCATATGGATTATGCGCTGCTGCATTTTTACCACAAGCATCCTTCTTACAAGTATTATTGGGTTTTAGAATATGATGTAAGATTCAATGGAAACTGGAGGGATTTTTTTACTGCTTTTGAGGACAACCAGGCGGATCTTTTATCTACCTTTGTCCGTCACCGACGGGATGATCCGCGCTGGATTTGGTGGGACCGTCATAATCTTGATGTCCCCGACGACCAATTATTAGCTATTTTTTGCCCGGTGGTCAGGTTCTCCCGGCGGGCCCTGGATGTGCTGCATGAGAAACACCTGACAGGCCTTTATGGCTATTGCGAGGTGGTGATACCGACCATCGTCAGCCAGGCAGGGCTCAAGGTTGAGGATATCTCAGAGCGGTTTTATGATCCGTTGACTTCATTTAATTTTAACGGCGTGCTAGGCCGGCGAAAAGGCAAGCTCGCCCATCCCGTCAAAGCTACGGACTTTTTTAATAAGGCGGTCGCCTTTTACCGTTATATTTTTAGGGCCAAGTACGACAGCCACTGGAGTGTTCGGGTGGCGCAACACCTGTTGTATAAGATTTTCCGTTTGCCGCAAAGGCAATATTAGAAGGGAGGCCGCTTGTCGAATACAATCATTTTGGGAGCAGGGGTGACCGGTCTCTGTGCCGGCCAGGGGCGCCGGCGGCCGGTTTATGAAGGCCTGGAATCGCCCGGCGGGCTTTGTGCTTCCTACTACGAGCGGTCCTACCGTTTTGAAAAAGGCGGCGGGCACTGGATTTTCGGCAATGACGAAGATTCTTTGAAGGTCGTCAATGATTTGTCGGTCATTAAAAGATACACCCGCAAAGCCTCGGTCTATTTTCCGGGTTCCGGCACTTATGTCCCTTATCCATTCCAAAACCATTTGTATCTTTTTCCGAAGGCTGTCCGGAAGAAGGTCGAAGAGGAAATGCGCCGGCCGCTTGACGCGCGCGCTGTCACCCTGCATGAATGGCTGGGGGACAATTTTGGAAGCACCTTGTGCCGGCTGTTTTTTTGGCCGTTCCATGACCTTTATACGGCGGGGCTTTCTGAGAAGATCACTCCCGAGGACCTGTTTAAGAATCCATGCAACAGGGCCGACATCCTGAGGGGCCTGACAAAGCCGACTTCGCCTGTTGGATACAACGTGACTTTTGCCTATCCCCGGCAAGGCCTGGACCATTTGATGAGACAAATAGAACACTATTGCGATGTGAGATATCATAAACGGGCCGTTAAGATCGATATGCGGGGTAAAAAGGTCTTTTTTGAGGATGGCAGTGAAGCGGTCTATAAGAAATTGATCTCGACTATTCCTTTGAGTGAAACCGTTAAACTTTGTGGGCTTGACGGGATTGAGGCCGACCCTTACACTTCCGTCCTGGTTTTTAATATAGGCGCGCGTAAAGGGGCGCGGTGTCCGGAAGATCATTGGGTTTATGTACCCTCGAGCCAAAGCGGATTCCATCGGGTCGGGTTTTACAGCAATGTCGACGCCTCCTTTCTGCCGCCCGCCGGCTGTACAAAAGAATTGGTCAGCATGTATGTCGAAAAAGCGTTTCTTCCTGGCCAAAAACCTGATA
>JAGWOI010000053.1 GCA_028870995.1 Candidatus Omnitrophota bacterium
ACCGTTAACAAGGGTTGTTGATTGAGTCATATCAATATAAATTATTCCAGCGGCGGCATTGCCCGGTGGCTGGACGGTTTCAGGGACAAGTGGGATGATTTTTATCCCTCGGAACGCTGGGCGTTTGATAAAATCGCCTCCCTTAATAATACTTTCGGGAAGGTTTTAGATGTCGGCTGCGGGATGGGGGGATTGGGCCTTGCCCTTTCAATCCGGCATGCCCTAAAAGGGTACCAGGGGATAGATATTAATGCCCAGGTGATTGCTGGGGCGCAGAAAAACAAGGGGCGTTTTAAAATTCCTGTCAAATTTCAGTGCGGGGATATCCTGAAAATCCGCGGTCTTAAGAAGGGGGCTTACGATACGGTCTTTTCCCTTAGCTGTGCGGATTGGAATATCGAAACAAAAGCCATCATAGGCCGGTGCTGGCAATATGTAAAACCCGGAGGGTTTTTCGTTATTTCTTTACGGCTTTCGGACGGTCCGGGAATCAACAATATTAAAAAGAGTTTTCAGCCCATTGCCTGGGACGCCCGCGGCAAACCAGCGGAGGTTGCCAATTATGTGGTTTTTAATGCCCGGGAATTTTTTAGGATGATAGAGGCCTTCAAGCCCCGCGCTTCTCATGTTTACGGATACGGCTATTGGGGGCCGCCGTCAAGAACGGCCGTGACCCCCTATAAAAAGCTTGCTTTTAGTGTCTTGATTATCCAAAAGGCGGCTCCCGGCGCTAAAGAGGCGATATCCGCGCAATTGAATTTCCCGTTGGACCTTATAACAGAGGCAGCTTATGATTGAACCGCGCAGTATGCTCAAGAATATTTCACGAGCGCCGAGCAACACCGAAGAGCGCATCGGCAAGGTCATGCGCCTGGACCATAATGAGCGCACCACCAGCCTGCCTCAGCAGGTGCTGGATGCAATATGGAAGACCATCAAGCCGGAGGAAGTGGTAGCCTATCCGGCCCTGGAATCCACCTATAAAAAATTAGCGGCTTTTGTAGGCATGCCTCGCGAGCAATTGTTGATGACCTATGGGTCAGACACCGCCATCCGGATGGTTTTTGACACCTATTTGGAACCGGGCCAGGAAGTTGTTTTCCTGCAGCCAACCTATGGGATGTTTGCCGTTTATACGGACATGTTTGGCGGCAAAAAGGTCCCCATAGGTTACAATGAAGATTTTTCCCTGCCGGTTGAGCGTGTTTTAGAGAAAATAGGCGCTGCCACCAAACTGGTCATTATCGCCAACCCCAACCATACCGGCACCGCGATGAGGGATAAAGACATTGAAACTGTTGTCCGCAAGGCGGCGGAATTCAATTGTCTGGTCCTGGTGGATGAAGCCTATCACCATTTTTATACGGGGACGGTTGTGCCCATGGTCGACCGTTATGACAATTTGATCATTGTACGCACTTTTTCCAAGGCTTTTGGCATTGCGCCCTTGCGTGTGGGCTATATCATCAGTCAGACGCAGAACATTAATAATTTGATCAAGGTAAAATTGACTCATGATATCACCTCAGTGAGCGCGAAATTCATGGAATACCTGCTGGACCATCCGCAGGTCATGCGGGACTGCGTGCGCGATGTCGAGGAGGGTAAGGCTGTCATCAAAAGTGAATTTGAGAAATTGGGCTGCCGCATGCTGCCTTCGGTGACAAACTTTGTTTTTGTCAAACTTGCCGCGGGGATAGGCGCCGCAAAATTAGTCAAGGAGCTGGAAGCCAGGAATGTCTGGATCAAAGGACCTTTTAAAGGAGCGCCGGTTGACGGGTTTATTCGTATTACCGTGGGACCGGCCGCTCAAATGAAGGATTTTATGCATCATGTGTGTGAAGTGCTTAGCATAGGGGAAAGGTAAAGGAAAATGTTGGATAAGTATAAGGGGAAAAAGACCATAGGCATTATTCCGGCGAGGATGGAGTCATCCCGTTTTTATGGAAAGCCGCTGGCCAAGATCCTGGGCAAGGAAATGGTCCAATGGGTCTATGAGATCTGTATGGGCACAAAGTTATTGAAAGACGCCTGTGTGGCCACCGACCACGAAGAGATCAAGAAATTCTGCGATGCCAAAGGCATGCGCTGTGTCATGACATCGCCCCAGCATAAAAATTGCGCGGAGAGGTCCAATGAGGTCTGCCAAAAGGTGGGTGCGGATTTTGTTGTCGAAGTGCAGGGGGATGAGCCCACCTTGCTGCCCGATCATTTGGATGATTTCATTGACCGTGCTTTTGATTTTGAGCATTTTGATGTGGTCACCCAATACGCCGATATTACTGCGGAGGAAGCCCGCGACCCCCAAAATGTCAAGATCGCCGTCGGTTCGGAAGGCAGGGCCCTGTTTTTCACCCGTGCGACCGTCCCGCACGATTTCAAGAACCGACAGGCAAAGTATTATAAGCAGGTGGGGCTTTATGTATGGCCGACGGCAAGCCTGGATCGTTTTTCCCGGACGCCCAAAGGGTATCTGGAAAGCCTTGAAGATACGCACATGCTGCGTCTGATCGAGAACCGTTTCGATGCCCGATTGGTTCATACGACGGTCGACAATGTGGGTGTTGATATTCCTGAACATATCAAGCAAGCCGAAGAGTTTTTAGCAAGGAGGAAAAGTTGAATAAGACATTGCGATTAGGGATCATCGGCTGCGGCCGTGTGGCTTTTCATCATGCCAAGATGCTGGAGGGTGCTGAGGGCATCAAGTTTGCCGCCTCGTGCGATCTTATCGAAGAAAAAGCCAAAAAGCACGCGGAAACGGTGGGATCCAACGCCTATACCAATTACCATCAGATGCTGGACAAAGAAAACCTGGATCTGGTCGTAGTGGCAACACCGACGGGCGCCCATTATACGCATGTCAAAGATATCCTTAATTATAGACCAGTGAACATTTTGTTGGAAAAACCCATGGTGCTGCGCATTGTCCACGGTTTGGAATTAGAGGCCTTGGCCGCTCAAAAGAGTGTGAGGATATTTCCGGTTTACCAGAACCGTTTCAACACTGCTGTGCAGCGGGTCAAGAGCGCCTTGGTCAACGGCGAATTGGGGGACGTGGTTTTGGCGACCGTCAGGGTCCGCTGGTGCCGTCCCCAGCGCTATTATGACCTTGCGCCTTGGCGGGGGACTTTTTCCATGGACGGCGGCGCGCATGTCAACCAGGGCATTCATTATGTGGATATCCTGCGTTATTTGGCCGGAGAGATCGCAGAGGTCAATTCTCTTTTTGCCCAATTAGGTGCTAAGCTCGAAGCCGAAGACACGGGGGTAAGCATCGTCAAATTTAAGAACGGCGCTGTGGGCCAGATCGAGATCACCATGGCTGCAAGACCGGATGATTTTGAGGCGTCCGTATCGGTCGTGGGCAGCAAGGGCCTGGCCGTGCTGGGCGGGATTTGCTGCAATAAATTAGAGACGTTTTCTCCGGTTCCGGCAGACCAACTTAAATATAGTGAAGAGGTGCCCATTGCCTACGGCTTAAGCCACCGCAAGGTTTATCAGATGATCGTGCCTGCCCTTCTCGAGGGCAAGCCGGCGCCTGTGGCCTTCGAGGACGGCCTGAACACCATCCGCCTGCTGCATGCGCTGTACCGCAGCAACGAGGAACGCCGCTGGGTGCGCCTGGACGAGCAGGCGGAGTCAAAGCGCCTGGGCGAGGACAACGAGAAGTTACTGGCCCAATATCTGCTTCAGGCTGATCAGGGAGTCAAGGGATGAAAAAGCACTTGCGCGTCGGGATTGCGGGTTATGGCGTGGTCTGGAAG
>JAGWOI010000036.1 GCA_028870995.1 Candidatus Omnitrophota bacterium
AAACTACAAAATCTCACGGGTGGTCTGCAAGAGAAGGTTGCGCCGAATAAGAAGGCCAGGGCGCCTTACCAAAATGCGTTGCTTTGGTTTTGGGCCAATTTATCACGGTTTCCATTTCCTCTGAAAGTAGAGCTTATCCTATTGAAAATCAGGGTTTTAATGGGCCTTGCCCTTGATTCCAGGGCAAGGTATCTAGATCAAGTGTTTGATCTGCTGATCAATTTGGATGGGGTTCTTGTATCAAGCGATAGTCGGGGCGGCCGGAATCGGCCTGCGATCATCATCGATCCAAAACCTGCGGCCGATGGAGTTTCGGCAATGTCTAAAATTTTATATGTTGTAGAAAATAACTTGCCGTTGTTTAATTTAATTGTTGAAAAGCAGAAGGTTGATTGTAAGAGTATTTTAAGGATTGTTAATATTGAACAGGATTCCAATTATAGTACGCTTCTTTTTAAACTAAATTTTGAAAATTCTCGAATCACGGTATTGCGTTCGGATGAGGCCCACAGTTTCGATGGCATTATGCATTCCATGAAAAATAGTGAAGGTCAAAACATCGATATTTTTAAGATAGATATAAAAAATTGGTGCGATTATTTATGGAAAGATGAAATAGCGGCTAAATTTTTCCTATCAAAGACAAAATTTATCTCCATCCGGATCCCCAATATGGAAGGGATGCGCCAGCGTCTCTATGCACTATTGGGGGACAGCGGTTTCGATTTTTCTACAAAAGGCGATTTGACTATAGGATATAATAAAAATTTACTGCCCAGGATTTTTTGATTTAAACGGTATGAAATTTGATTCCAGAACTTTGTGGCCCATGATAGTTTTTCATTTATGATAACATGGTCAAAATGATCCCCAGGGTAATGAGCAGTGTCCCTGTCAATTTGGGCATATCGATCTTCTCCTGCAGGAAGAAGTGCGCGGCAAAAAGCGCGAAGACATACTGAATGCTCCCCAGCAAATAAACGAAATTCAAATCGCCGCTGTCCAAAGCCCACAGCCAGAAGCCCAACCCGGCCACCATGGTCAAGGCACCTAGCCAAAGGACAGGGTAACAGGCAAGACATTTTAGCAATTGTATAATCCAGGCCGGTAGGGTTGTCTTTTCAATATTGAGACGATTGGCGCCTTTTTTAAAACAGATTTGGCCTGTTGTCATCAACCCTTCGGCAATAAAAACCAAAAAGAGGGCTTTCATGGTTCACCCCGCGCCGATTTACTTTGGGCCACACAATAAACGCCGGCGATAATGGCTGCAAGCCCCAGCCAGCGCAAAGGAGGCACATGCTCGTGCAGAAAAACGACCGAGGCAATGGGTATGACAATATAGGCGCTGCTGGCCAACGGAAGGGCGATAGTCAAATCCACCTTGGAAAGGATTTTCATCCATAAAAAGAAATTGGAAATATAGATAGCCAGGCCCAGCCAGAATAAAAGGGCGTCAGGGCTGGCAAAATTAAACCAGTCGGGAATGCCTTTTTTCATCAAAAGCTGTCCGGCGGCGTCCAAGAGGTCGTTGGCCACGAGGAACAGGAAGATCTTTAGTGTCAGTTGGTTGACTTTAGCGATTTTTTCCATTGTTTTAAGACCGGGTCAAAATTTTCAAATTTGAGAAAGTTGATCAGGATCCGTAAAAAAGGCCGCATGATTTTATGGCGGGCCTTGACATAAAGATAGACGGGAACAAATTGAAATTTAAGGCGGCGTTTGGGTTCGTAGCCGGTAGCGCCCATTTCATAAGTTTTGATCCCCCTGGCCAGGCACCATTCCATGACATCTTTGAATTTGATGAAGTACAGGTGATATTCCTGGTTGGGCAGGTAATCAAAGCCAAGGTAATAATCAAGAATTAGATCTCCGCAAACCAGGCAGAAGGAAAAAGCCACCAGTTTGCCGTTGAGTCTCCAGAGAAAAAATTGCGTTTCTTTAGGCATATTGATCGAAATCAGCCGGAAAAATTCTTTTGGGACGATTTCAAAATTCATGTCATGGATGTCGACGGCTTGCAGGTACAGGCCGTAAACCTCATCAAGGGTGGGGCCGTCAAGGATTTTGGCCGTGTTAAATTCGATTTTGACATGGGCAGATCTTCTTAGCTTTCTGCGAAAGTCGTAGCGGGTCGAAGGGCTGAGGATTTTTAGGTATTCTTCAAAATCAGAAAATTCGAGCGGCATGCGTGTCATAGGCAGGCTGTCGATTTTAAAAAAACCTTTTTGGCGCAAGGGGGTGAAGAATTTATCGTAAGATCGATCGAAATCTTTGAAGGCAACGATGGGGGCGCCGATCTTGCGGGCCAGGGACTCCATCCTTTTTTCAATGGCTTCAAAAACCGCAGAGGAGAAGCCATCAATACCAATCTGTCCCTGCCCCATCGGAATGCCGCAGACCAGGGCCTTGATGCTCAGAAGATTAGGGAATTTTTTGGTAATGGCGTTGGTGATCCGGCGTAAGGGGCCGCTGACACTGGTGTCCAGGGAATAATTTACCATGAAGCAGGGGGCGCAGCCGACCAGCTGTTTTCGTTCATAAACTAAAATATAATAAAATGAAAATTGTTTGAAATGGGATTCGTCCAGGGTTTTTAAAAAGAAGTAGTTTTCCGGAACCTTGGGGAAAATCCTTCCCCAATCCTCGGGTGATATCCCTTCGATTTTGCGGATAACCTGCGTCCGAAAGCGGTGTCCTGTAAAGCGTTTAGCGATTTTCATTTTTGCGATTTTATCATGAATTAAGTATTGTGTCCCCCCAATTCTTGGTTTAATATAAATTTTATGGCTCTATTGGTCATCCTGACCTTTCTTTCTGCGTTTTTGTTGTTTCAGATTGAGCTCATCATAGCTAAACTATTCCTTCCCAATTACGGCGGCAGTTTTCTGGTCTGGGGTGCTTGTATCGTTTTTTTTCAGGCCGTGCTGCTCGCGGGTTATATTTTTGCCCACACCTTTCTGCAGCGCCTGGGTGCCTGGCGTTATCTCAGGCTGCATCTATGGCTTTTGCTGGCGCCGCTTCTATTTTTTCCTTTGCGGGATGTGCATCTTTCATTTGCCAGACCTGCGTTGCCCCTGGTTTTTGATATCTTCGCGCGCCTCACAGTCACCATCGGCCCGGTTTTTTTTACCTTGTCGACGATGAGCCTGGTCACCCAGAGCTGGCTGGCTGCCTCCTTTCTTAAAGGCCGCCTTAATCCTTACCGGCTTTACGCCGTTTCCAATCTGGGCTCCTTTATGGCGCTGTTGACCTATCCGTTTTTCTTCGAGTTGTTTTTGACCGATACCCAGCAGCTGCAAATCTGGCGTATTTTATATTTGGTCCTGGCATTTGTCAGTATTTTGGCTTTCAGGGTGGTGAAAATCGATCATTCCCGTCTGCAGCAAAAGACGGCGGTCGAGGCCCAGCCTGTTGCTCTTGATAAAATTTTGCGCTGGCTTGGTTTAGGGGCGGCCGGAGTGGTCATGTTTTTGTCGGTGACCAATATGGTGACCTATGAAGTGGCGCCGGTGCCTTTGTTATGGGTGTTGCCTTTGGGGATTTATTTGATGGCCTTTGTCCTCAATTTCAAGCAAAATCCCTGGTGCCCGTCATGGCTGATACGCTGGATAGGCCCTATTATCGGTTTACAGACCATGTTGTATTTCCTGGCTCAGCGGCATTGGCTCCCGGTCGTCTTGATGATAATTCTGTTGAGTTTGCTTTTATGGTGCACATGCATGTACATCCAACATCAGCTCGTCCTTGCCAAGCCCACGGCAGAGCGGATGACCTTCTTTTACGTGATGATTTCGTTGGGCGGGTTTCTAGGCGGCATGTTGACCACCTGGATCATTCCTGTCATCTCAGACACCCTGACGGAATATTTGGTGGGTTTGTTTTTGCTGGCCTTCCTTCTGCCGCCAAGGCAGAAGCCGGTGTTTTGGCCAAGCGCCCTTTGGTTTTCCACCGCCACGCTGGCTTTTTTTGTTTGGCCTTATTTTGTCAGGGGCTATCATTTATGGAGCTTTGCTTTATTAGTCGCCGCTGTTTGTTTTTCCTTTGCCGGTATGGCGCGTGATAACCGTTGGATGGCGGTATTTTTCGCCGGAATTATTATGACAACGCCTTTCCTGGAGTCCCTGTGGCAGGATGTTCATTTTATCGTCAAGAAGAGAAATTATTATGGGATTTATGAGGTATACGATTCCAAACACAATCTCAGGGTTCTGCTTCACGGCACCACGCTGCATGGGCTGGAATTCGTTGCTAAAGACAAGCGCTGCATCCCCTTGGGGTATTACAGTCCTATTTCACCCATAGGTTCCCTGCTGATCGATGATGTTTTCCGGGCCCGGCGGGTGGGGGTGGTAGGGTTGGGTACAGGCACCTTGTCCATGTATGCCAAGCCTTCCTGCCCGATCGATTATTACGAATTGGACGGTGATGTCAAGACCATCGCCTCAAGGGACTTTTGGTACTTGGCTGAGGCCCCGGGTAAGGTGAAGATCATTTTAGGCGATGCCAGGCTTTCGCTGCAGAAGGCCGCAGACAGGACATATGATCTTTTAGTGATCGATGCCTTCAGCGTGGATGCCATTCCCACCCATTTGATCAACAAGGACGTTCTGGTCGAATACCGTCGGAAGTTGACCGGGCGGGGGGCGGTGGTTTTTCATATTACGAATCGGTATTTGAATTTGGAGCCGGTATTAGCTAGAATTGCGGACGTATCCGGCGCTTATGTGGCTTATAAGGATGTGGGGGACCAGGGGTATAACATGCGCTCCATCTGGTGCATTCTCACATGGGACGATAACCGTTTCCTCAAATTGATCACCCGGGAAGGCTGGCAGCCGCTTGAGATCGACCCCAAGCATGAGGTGAGGGCCTGGAGCGACCATTACTCCACCATATTGCCGGTCATTAATATGAATGAGATGGCTGTTTCATTAAAGAGTTTTAAACCTTTTACCTTGTAGAAAGAGTATCCGATGTTTTCACTTATTAAGAAGTACACGGCAGAAAGGCAATTACGGAAGAACCTTTATGATTTTCTGGCCGAGATGGAAAAGAACCTTGAGTTCTTTTATGTCATGGATCAGCGGCAGTTCATTACCCACGGATATCTCTTGGATGCCTGGCCGAAGGTCAAGGACTTGGAATTGATCAAGCGCCATGAGCCCATCGTGAAGTATGCCCACGCCATGGAGGATTTTAACAATTCCTTTAAAGCCTATAAGGAGTATGAAGTCTGGTATACCGGAGACGTGAACAATAAAAAATCAGAGAATGCCCACAAGCTTCACGGCATGAAGGCTGAATTGGACCAGAAGCTTAAAAGCCTGGAAGCCCTCATCATCACAGCGGGTCAGGAGCTGGAGCGCGAAATGCTGCAATTGGGATTGTTAAAATCATGAGTGATGAATTTCTCACGGTATCACAGTTAAATAAGTTTATCCGCGATGTTTTGACCAGCGGTTTCCCCCGCAGTTTATGGGTGTGTGGGGAAATACAGGGCTATGACCGTGGCAAGGACAAGAAGCACGTATTTTTTGAGCTGTGCGAAAAGGACCCGGAGACGCATGAGATCACGGCCCGCATTGGTCTTGTCATCTTTGCCCAAACCAGGCCCAGGATCGAAGCCATCCTTAATAAAGCGGAAAATGCCTTTGCGCTCAAGGATGACATCGAGGTCAAATTTTTGTGCAAGGTGGATTTTTATCCGGGGCACGGCCAGGTGCGGTTGATTGTTGAGGCCATTGACCCGGTGCACACCCTGGGGAAAATCGCCCAGGACCGCCAGCGCTTGATCGCCCGGCTCAAGCAGAAAGGGCTTCTCGATAAAAACAAGCAATTAGTCCTTCCGGAAGTCATTTTGAAGGTAGGCCTGATCACCTCCCATGATTCCGCCGCCTACCATGATTTTATCTCGGAGCTCAAACGCAGCGGTTATGCCTTTAGGATATTTTTGATCAACTCCATCATGCAGGGCAAGAACACGGAAAGCTCCATTCTTAAAGCCCTAAAAACCTTTGACGGTAAGGAAGACATTGATGTGATCGTCATCACCAGGGGGGGGGGATCGATTGCCGAACTCAGCTGCTTCGACAGCGAAAAAATCGCGGTGGCCATTGCCCAAATGAAGATCCCTGTTTTAAGCGGCATCGGCCATGAGATCAATACCACGGTCACGGACCTGGCCGCGCATACCTTTGCCAAGACCCCGACGGCCATCGCCAAATTTCTCGTTGACCGCTTGAAAGAGTTTATGGACGGACTGGACCGGCGGCAGGGACAGCTCCTGGAGGCGTTAAAGCAAATTTTTAAAAATCGGCGCGCCAGTCTTAAAGACTGTGCTGTAGGTCTACAGGCACAAACCTTCAGTTTTATTAAAGGCCATCATCAAAAACTCGCCGGCATCACGGATGCCCTTAAACGAACGCCGGTCATGTCGATGAAGGAGTCCCGAAGAACGCTGGTTGAGACGGAAACACGTTTGAAGAAAAATATTTATTTGCGCCTTCAGGATTCCCGGACTAAAATAAATCATTATCAAAAACTCGCCCAGATGGCAGATCCTAAGAATACCCTCAAGCGGGGTTTCAGCATCACCAGAATTAAGGATGGCCGTTTGATCCGGTGCGTTAACGATGCGCCGAAGGCTGGAGGAGCCATCACGACACAGCTGGCGGATGGTATAATTAATAGTGAGGTCAAGAGTGGCTGAAGTCAAGTACAGCAAGGCCGTTGAACGTCTGGACGAAATTATCGGCCAGATCGAAGGCGATGAAATCGATGTCGATGAACTGTCTTTAAGGGTCAAGGAGGCGGTGAATCTCATCAAGTTGTGTAAGGCCAAGATCGACAAAGCGGAACTGGAAATAAAGCAGGTTGTTGACGATTTTGCCAGGGAAACGAAAGAATCCATGGCCAATGAACAATAAAAATGAAGTGGAAATAAGATTGTTGGTTTGAAGGAAGGTTGCTCATGGTTATCTTATATACATTGCTTGTTGTGTCAGTTTGTTCCCTGGTTTTCTTAAGCGCCTGGAGGGTCCGTTTCTATATGGGGTCCCTTCGTTCCAAGAAATTGCCCGTCAAGGGACGCGCCACCATGTTCGATGTGCGCCATTTATTGATGGAAGGCGAGAGGGAGCTTGCCGTCCAACTTTATTGCGAGATTTTTCAGACCACGCCGCTCAAAGCCAAAAAAGACATCGAAGAACTCGAACGCAGCCTTAAGGTTTAATTCCACTCATTTATGGTCCTGACCGCTTGGATCTTCAGCCGATGGATGGCCCTGATCTACCTGGTGGCTTTTTGGTCGCTGGCCGTGCAGGTTTTAGGGCTTATCGGCAGCCACGGTATCCTGCCTGTGGGCGATTTTCTGCATTTTGCGCAGGCACAGGCCGGTACAAACCGTTTCTGGGAAGTCCCTAGTCTTTGTTGGTTTAATCATAGCGATGTTTTTCTATTATTTTTATGCTGGAGCGGTGTCGTTCTTAGTGTTTTACTTTTCTTCGGTTTCATGCCGGGGCTGGCGGCATTCCTGCTTTGGCTTTTTTATTTGTCCCTGGTTTCCGTGGGGCAGGATTTTTTAAGCTTTCAGTGGGACAATTTGCTGCTGGAAGCAGGCTTGCTCTTGGTTTTCCTTTTTCCCCGTCCTTGCGGCATCCATTTTAAACCTGCGGCGAAGCCGTCACTTATTGTCATCTGGCTCTTGCGGTGGTTATTGTTCCGGCTGATGTTTGAATCAGGGATTGTCAAGCTCGCCAGCGGCGATCCCAACTGGGCCAACCTCACGGCCCTGACCTATCATTATTGGACCCAGCCTTTGCCTAATATCATCAGCTGGTACGCGGCCCAACTGCCTATATGGTTCCAAAAAATATCTTGTTTGTTCGTTTTTATGGTGGAGCTTGTCATGCCGTTTCTCATTTTCTTCGGCAGGGCAGCCAGGCTGACGGCCTTTGGCGGCATTATTGCCTTGCAGATGCTGATCATGCTGACCGGCAATTATTGTTTCTTTAATCTGCTGGCCATCGGCCTTTGCCTCTTGCTTTTAGATGACGGGTATTTTAAGTTCAGTTTTCCCGCCTCAGTGAAGGAGGGAAACAAGGGTTACAAGACGGTCACCTACGTATTAGCGGCAGTGATTTTGACCGTCAGCATCAGCCTCATTGCCGATACCATGGTACGGCTGTCCTTCCCTAAACCGGTTGAAAAATTATTGGATGCGGTGGCGCCTCTGCGCAGCATCAATAATTACGGTCTTTTTGCCGTGATGACCACCGAGCGCAATGAAATTATTTTTGAAGGCAGTAAGGACGGCAAGCGCTGGCTGCCTTATGAATTTCCCTTTAAACCCGGGGATGTTGACCGGGTTCCCGGCTTGGCGGCGCCATACCAGCCGCGGCTAGACTGGCAAATGTGGTTTGCGTCCTTGGGTTCCTGGCAGGATAACCGGTGGGTGATGAATGTAATGTACAGGCTTCTGCAAGGCGAACCTGCGGTAACCCGCCTGTTTGCTGTCAACCCCTTCAGCCGCCATCCGCCGCGGTATGTCCGCGCTGTCTTTTGGTCCTACCGTTTCACGGATTTTAAGACCCGCAAGGCCACCGGCGCCTGGTGGCAGCGGCAAATAAAGGGCTTGTATTGTCCGACGCTTTCATGGTAATTTAGGGGATTCTAGGAGGACTTCCATGAGTGATTGCATATTTTGTAAAGATTTGCCCAAGGTGCTGGAAAATGACCTGGCGTATTGCCTTTATGATATCAAGCCCATCACCAAAGGTCACATGCTCTTTATTCCCAAGCGCCACCATACCACGGTCTTCGACTCGACTCCCGATGAGATCAAAGCCATGTTTGAACTGATCGGACAAGCCCGGGAAATGCTTATCAAGGAGCATAAACCCGACGGATTTAATATCGCGGCCAACTGTGGGGCCGCAGCCGGCCAAATTGTCATGCATGCTCACATACATTTGCTGCCACGTTACGAAGGTCAGCCGTTTAATCCTCGAACATTAGTTCATTAATTCTTTATAGACGGGAGCCAAGTCCTTATGTCGAAATTCACCTGGAAGAAAGCCAAGTCCTACGAAGAGATCAAGTATGAAAAAATGGAAGGGCTGGCGAAGATCACCATCAACCGGCCCGAGCGCCGCAATGCCTTTACTCCGGTGACGGTCAAGGAAATGATGGATGCCCTCAATGACGCCCGCGATGATGAGAAGATAGGTGTTGTCATCCTGACGGGAGAAGGCAGGGAGGCTTTTTGTTCCGGCGGAGACCAGAAGATCCGCGGCGATTCCGGGTATAAGGACAATCAAAGCGGCCATCATCGCCTCAATGTGCTGGATTTCCAACGGCAGATCCGTGCCTGCCCCAAACCGGTCGTTGCCATGGTGGCGGGTTACGCGGTTGGGGGCGGTCAGATCCTGCAGATGGTTTGCGATTTGACCATTGCCGCGGACAACGCGATCTTCGGTCAGACCGGCCCCAAGGTCGGCTCTTTTGACGGCGGTTATGGTTCCAGCTATATGGCGCGTATTGTGGGCCAGAAAAAGGCGCGTGAAATTTGGTTTCTTTGCCGCCAGTATAACGCACAGCAGGCCCTGGACATGGGGCTGGTCAATACCGTTGTTCCATATGAAAAGTTGGAAGAAGAAACAGTCCAATGGTGCCGGGAAATTTTGCAGCATTCACCGCTGGCGATCCGCTGCCTTAAGTCGGCGCTTAATGCGGATTGCGACGGCCAGGCCGGGTTACAGGAATTGGCAGGCAATGCCACGCTTTTATTTTATATGACCGAGGAAGGCCAGGAAGGCCGTAATGCTTTCCAGCAGAAACGCAAACCCGATTTTTCTAAATTCCCCAAAAGACCATGAGCCCCAAGTTCTCTGATTCTCCCTGGGTCCTTGCCATCCGTCCTAAAACCCTTCCAGCGGCGATTGCGCCGGTACTGATCGGCACTGCCATGGCTTTTGGCGACGGGCTTTTTCATGCGCCTTCAGCATTGGCCTGCCTGGCCGCTGCCCTCTGCATTCAAATCGGCACCAACCTGGCCAACGATTATTTTGACTTCAAAAAGGGGGCTGACACGGCTGAGCGTCAAGGGCCTGTGCGTGTCACCCAGGCCGGATTGATCAAGCCTGAGATTGTCCTTGCCGCGGCCATTGCTTTTTTTGTCTTGTCGGCCCTGGCTTCCGTGTATCTTATCGAGCGTGCCGGTTTCTGGATCTTCGTTATTGCCTCTGCTTCCATTATTTCGGGCGTTCTTTATACCGCAGGACCCAAGCCCTTGGGCTATTTGGGGTTGGGTGATTTGTTTGTTTTTATCTTTTTTGGGCCGGTAGCAGTTGCCGGGACCTATTATGTGCAGGGCCTGGAAATGGATCCGGCGGTGATTGTGGCCGGTTTGGCGCCGGGGTTCTTATCCGCCGCCATTTTGGCTGTGAATAACCTGCGCGATATCGACACGGACCGCAGGGCGGGAAAATTGACACTGGCCGTGCGTTTCGGCAGGAGTTTCGCCATGAGCGAGTATCTTTTTTGCATCATGGCTGCGGTCCTGACGCCCTACGCCGTCTATCTGATCACCGATGATCATCAAGGCATCGCAGCCGCTTCCTTGACCGGCTTTTGGGCCATTTCCAGCGTCAAGGCGGCGTTCACCCATTTGGATGGAGCTGGACTTAATAAAGTCCTGGCTTCAACCGGCCGGCTGTTGCTTCTTTACAGTGTACTTTTTTCGCTGGGGTGGGTCTTGTGCAGCCGCTGATCATCAATCAGTCTGATTTTGTATCTTTTAAAATTCCTTTTTCAAAGCCGTTTACTTTTGCCGGGAACACCATTGCCGAACGAAATGGTTTTTATTTGACGCTCGAGACTTCCGAAGGCTTAAGCGCTCAAGGGGAGGCGGCCCCTTTGGAAGGGCTTAGCGGCGAAACGATCCGGCGGGTCAAGCATGACCTGACGGAAACCTGCGCCTATTTAAGAGAATTTAGAATACCTGCGGCAAAGGATGAATGGCTGGATGCTTTAAGGCATGACGCGCATATTTTGAATTTATGCCCTTCGGCACGCTTTGCGGTTGAATCGGCCCTGTTGATGTTGGCTGCCAAAGCCGCCGGCCAAAGCCCTGCGGAATTCTTGGGCGGCCAACTCAAGGATGTGCCTACGGCTGTTTTATTGCAGGGTTCTCATCAGGAGGTGATCGCCGATGTTAAACGATTTGTTCGGCAGGGTGTCCGGGTGTTCAAATTAAAGGTGGGCGACCGCAACATCGCCCTGGATGTCAAAAAAGTCCAGGATATCCGTGCTCTTTTAGATGATGAATCCTATATGCGCCTGGACGGCAACCGGGCCTGGACCTTGAAGGAAGCCTGCGTGTTCGCCGATCTGGCCGGGAACCAAAAGATTGATTTTATTGAGGAACCGGTCAATGATGCGGCTCAATTGGGCGCTTTTTATGCCCAAACGCATATGCGCTTAGGTCTTGATGAAACACTTGGCGTGGTGCGCAGCGGCATGCAGGCACCGGGACGGTGCTCGCCGCCGCTGGCCGGGCAGGAGGGTGTTGCGGCTTATGTGCTCAAGCCCATGCTTTTAGGTTTAATACCGGTATTGGATTGGATCCATGAAGCGCAGGCCACCCAGCGCAAGGCCATTATCAGTTCCAGTTTCGAGTCACCGGTGGGTTTTAAAGTGCTTGCCCACCTTGCTTGCCTTTCCGGACAGGTCACCGGGCTGGGGACGGAACGATGGCTTAAGAATATCAAGCCCATTGTCGGTGAAGACGGGATAATAAAAAAAGGATCCTTAATTTAATGCATCTAAATTTTTCCATCCTATGGGGCACGCGCCAGATAAGAAACCAGCAAGTGGCTTTGTATCTGGCCTGCGCGGTCAAGCAATTAAAGGGTTTGGGGATCAAACCTTTGGACCGCGTGGCTGTTTGTGGTGAAAATTCGGTCGAATATGTGATGCTGCTCCTGGCGCTATGGCAGGTCAAGGCTGTAGCTGTGCCCCTGTCTCCCCGGTGGCCGGATAAAACCATTGCTGCCTACATGTCCCGGATCGGCGCCCGGCATTTATTCCGCAGCGCTGAAATCAAGCGCATTGTTTGCTATGACGCCCGCCAAAGCCTTGAGGCCGGAGAATATAAAGAGCCGGACAAGGAACAGGAAGTTACCATCATTTCCACTTCCGGATCCAGCGGAGAGGCCAAGGCGGTGGTGCATACGTGGGGCAATCATTTTTACAGTGCTCAAGGTTCACAGGAGGCTATCCCTTTGACCTCACAGGACCGTTGGCTTCTGTCCCTGCCTCTTTACCATGTCTCCGGCATCGGCATTATTGTGCGGTGTTTGTTGTCGGGGGCTGGGCTGGTGATTGTTGATGACGGGGATTTAATGGCCGCCGCGGGACAGGCCAAGGCTACTCATGTGTCCATGGTGGCCACTCAATTGCAGCGGCTGATGGCTAACCCTGATAATCTTGAAGTTTTGCGTTCGTTTAAATGCATTTTGTTGGGCGGTTCCGCCATTTCGCCTGTTCTTATCAAGGAGTCGGTCAATGCAGGGTTGAATATTTATTTAAGCTATGGCTTGACTGAAATGTCTTCTCAGGTGGCTACAGGCAAGGTTGCTGAAACCGGCAGGGCTTGTGTGAAGCTGCTGCCGCACCGGCAATTGACTGTCTCGGGGAGTGGTGAGATTTTGGTAAGGGGAGAGGTCTTATTTAAAGGCTACGTGGCGGGCGCCAAGCTCAGTTTGCCGTTGGCCGACGGCTGGTTTTCAACAGGGGATATGGGCCGATTGGACGAGGCCGGATGCCTGACAGTGACAGGCCGCCGCGACAATATGTTTATTTCGGGCGGGGAAAATATTCATCCTGAAGAAATCGAAAAGGCGCTTTTAAGCATTAAGGGAATAGTGGAAGCGGTGGTTGTTCCCAGGGAAGACAAAGAGTTCGGCCAGCGGCCCATTGCTTTTATTAAAATTGCAGGCAGCCCTATTCCCGAGGAAGACATTATCCGATTCTTGGAAGCCGAATTGCCCCGTTTTAAGATCCCTGTGGCTTTCTTCCCCTGGCCGCAGAACTTGATGGACCAGTGTCTTAAGATTTCCCGTCAAGAATTCTTGAAGATCGTGCCGAGGCGGCGATAATCAGCATTTCTCGAGGGAGCGGCGTAAGGCAGCAGGTAGGGGGGTTTTGCGGCGGGTTTTTTGATCGATCATGACATGCACCGTTTTGGCGCGTCCCACCAAGGTTTGTCCGCGTTTTAGCGTATATTCAAATGAAAAAGAGGTCTTGCCGATGCTGGCTACTTTGACCGTAATCGCGATTTTGTCACCTACGAACAGGGGAACCAGATAATCGGATTCGGCGTGCACAATGGGCAGGAAGTATTCAGTTTGCCGAAGCATCTTGGGGAAGCTCCATCCGAATTTTTCCAGCAGCAGTTCATAAGCATCGTGGATGATCTTAAATTGGTTGGCGAAGAAAATGATGCCGGCGGCGTCGGTATCGTGCAGTTTGATGGAGGTTCTATAGGTGAACATGAGCATCATTATAGCAGACCATTAAAAATAGTGGAATTATTTGGAAGAAGATTGTATCATGTCTTTTGCGCAAAATTTTGCATATGAAGGTGCGATTTTCTAATCTATGGAAGGAGTTGTTTTTATGGCAGAACGTATCGGTGCAATCACAATGAAAGGTAATCCTCTAACCTTGACCGGCAATGAGGTAAAGGCCGGCGATCAGGCCCCAGAGGCCGTTTTAGTGGCGAATGATCTTTCTGAAGTCAAATTATCTTCGTTTAAAGGTAAAAAGATCATTTTATCCATGGTTCCGTCTCTGGATACACCGGTTTGTGATCTTGAAACGAAGCGTTTCAACCAGGAAGCTTCCAAGCTATCTGATGTGGTGGTCCTGACGGTCAGCAAGGACCTGCCCTTTGCCCAAAAGCGCTGGTGCGGGGCCACCGGCTCCATAGCCGTTAAAACCCTGTCGGATTACCGCGGCAATTGTGGTGAAACCTATGGGGTTTTGATCAAGGGGTTGAATCTTTTGGCCCGTTGCATTTTTGTGATCAATGAAGATTTTAAGGTCACCTATGTCCAATTAGTCAAGGAGGTTGCCAGCGAGCCTAATTATGAGGGAGTGCTCAAGGCTGTTAAGGGCGGCGAAACCTGCGGCTGCGGCGGACATCATCATTAATCTTTAGAATCTGGGAGGAATATCATGGCTTACAGTTTACCCCCGTTAGCGTATCCGTATAATGCCCTGGAGCCGCATATTGATGCGCGTACCATGGAGATCCATCACACCAAGCACCATCAAGCCTATATTAACAATGTCAATAACGCCATCAAGGGCAAGGCTGACCTGGAAAACAAATCCGTGGAGGATTTGGTTGCCAATATCAATGCCGTGCCGGAAGATATCCGCACCGTGGTGCGTAACAACGGCGGCGGACATGCCAATCATACTTTTTTCTGGACCATCATCGGCCCTAAGGCCGGCGGTACACCGCAGGGCAAGGTGGCGGAGGCCATCAATCAGGCCTTTAGTTCTTTTGATGCTTTTAAAGAGAAGTTTGCTCAGGCTGCGGCCACGCGCTTCGGCAGCGGCTGGGCTTGGCTTACCGTGTCCAAGGACGGCAAACTGGAAATTTCTTCAACCGCCAATCAAGACAGTCCTTTGATGGAAGGGAAAACTCCCATTCTGGGCATCGATGTCTGGGAGCATGCCTATTATCTGCACTACCAAAACCGCAGGCCGGATTACGTCGCAGCGTTTTGGAATGTGGTCAACTGGCAGGAAGTCGAGAAACGTTTTAACGCCGTTAAAAAATAAATGCCGGCGTCTTCCGTCGGTATTTTTCCTGCTTAAGGGACGCTTATCCTTAGAAATAATTTCAAAAAAGCGTTGACTTCGGATTTTCATCAAACTACTATATGTAGTACTATTATTGGTCAAATAACCATACATATAGTATGAATCTCAGGAGGGTCTGCCGCATGTCACAAGAAACCACCGCTGCAAATTTTGATATCAAGGTTCAAAAACGCAATGGTCAAATCATCGAGTTTATCCCCAACCGCATTACCCATGCCGTTGCCAATTCTTTCAAGGAACAGGCAGGTCTTCCCCGCGAATCAGAATTAAGCGAAGAAGAAATGAAAAATGTGATGAAGATCACGGACTGCGTGGTGGCGGTCCTTAAAGAGCGCGCTCTTCAGCGTCCCTTCCTGACTGTAGAGGAAATTCAGGATGAAGTGATCCGTCAATTGTATGAGAACGGCTACAAGGAAGCGGCTGAGCGTTATGCCAGCTATCGCCGTTATCATGCCGAACGCCGTAAATTATTTGAATTGTATTCCATCATCAAACGGGACGGCAAGGTGGTTTCCTTTAAGCAGGATAAGATCGCCCTGGCCATTGCCAAGGCGCTGATCGCCCAGAACAAGGGTGTTTATAACGAGATTTTGATCGAAAAGGCCCAGGAGCTCTGCGAAAAGGTGATTTCCGAAATCCGTACCCGCTGGCCGGAGGGCAAATCCGTTCATATTGAAGAAGTGCAGGACATCGTTGAAAAAGTGATCATGGCCGCCGGTTATCATGACGTGGCCAAGCGTTACATCATATATAGGGAAGAGAGGGCCAAGGCCCGCCGTACGCATGGCCAGGCGCCGGCTTCGGAGTCTGTGGAATGGGCCAAGAATCTTACCATCAAGGGTGAAGGTGGTGTTGAACGGCCCATTGACTTGGATGAAGTGCGCTTTAGATTTGAAACCTGCTGCAAGGGGTTGACGGATGTTTCAGTGGAGACCCTTTTCAGAGAGGCGGTAAAAAATTATTTTAACGGCATGACCGACCGGCAGCTGTCCCAAGCCAATATCATGGCTGCGCGCAGTTTTATTGAGAGGGAACCTAATTACGGATTTGTCGCGGCCCGGCTGCTTTTGCTGATGGCTTATCAGGAAGCTCTGGGAGCGGAAGTTTCTTTTGAACGCATGCGGGCGGAATACCCGGAATATCTGGCAACCTATGTCAACCTTGGCGTCAAGCATGAGTTGCTGGACCCGGCGTTGAAACTTTTTGATCTCAAAGCCCTGGGCAAGGCCATTGTTCCTGAACGCGACTTTATTTTCCGCTATATGGGCCTGCAGACTGTTTATGACCGTTATTTCATCCATTGGGAAGACCGCCGCATTGAATTGCCCCAGATTTTTTGGATGAGAGTGGCCATGGGTCTCGCGGTCAATGAAGGCGTGCAGAAAAACGAAAAGGCCATCGAGTTTTACAACATACTTTCCACCTTCCGTTTCATGTCTTCGACGCCCACCTTGTTTAATGCCGGTACCCGCCACCCGCAGTTATCGTCCTGTTTCTTGACGACGGTTGAGGATGACCTGTTCCATATTTTCAAATGCATCCAGGATGATGCCATGCTTTCCAAGTGGAGCGGCGGCTTGGGCAATGACTGGACCAACGTGCGCGGCATGGGCAGCCGCATCAAGGGCACCAACGGCAAAAGCCAGGGGGTCATCCCATTTTTGAAGGTGGCCAATGATACGGCGCTGGCTGTCAATCAGGGCGGCAAACGTCAGGGCGCCATGTGCGCTTACCTGGAAGTCTGGCATTTGGACATCGAAGAATTTTTGGAATTGCGTAAAAACACCGGTGACGAACGCCGGCGCACCCATGACATGCACACCGCCAGCTGGGTGCCGGACTTATTCATGAAAAGGGTCAAGGCCAATGCCGATTGGACCCTGTTTACTCCATCGGAATGCCCGGACCTGCACCATATTTACGGCCAGGCCTTCGAGAAGCGTTACGAAGAATACGAGCAGATGGCCCGTGCAGGCAAGATCAAGAGTTTCAGGACCATTTCCGCGGTACAGCTATGGCGTAAAATGCTCGGCATGGTTTTTGAAACCGGTCATCCGTGGCTCACCTGGAAAGATCCTTCCAATGTGCGTTCGCCCCAAGACCATGCCGGGGTGGTGCACAGTTCCAATTTGTGCACGGAGATTTTGTTGAATACTTCCAAGGATGAAACAGCTGTTTGTAATTTAGGTTCCATCAACCTGGCTGTCCACGTCACCCAGGAGGGGATTGATACCAAGAAACTCCAGGAGACTGTGGCCACTGCGGTTCGCATGCTGGATAACGTCATTGACATCAATTATTATCCCACCATCGAATCCAAGGCCGCCAACCAGCGTCATCGTCCGGTTGGTATGGGCATTATGGGTTTTCAGGATGCCTTGTACAATCTGAATTACAGTTATGCGTCCCAGGAAGCGATTGATTTCGCGGATGAGAGCATGGAGGCTATCTCCTATCATGCCTTGATGGCTTCCGTGGAATTGGCCAAAGAGCGCGGGCGGTACTCAACTTACAGCGGCTCCAAGTGGGATAGGGGGCTTTTGCCCATCGACACCATCGGGCTTTTGGACAAAGAACGGGGCGGTTATTTGACCATGGACACAAGTGCCCGGATGGATTGGTCACCGGTGCGTGCGGCCATCAAGCAGCATGGCCTGCGCAACAGCCTGGTCATGGCCATAGCACCTACGGCCACCATCGGCAATATCACGGGCGTTACCCAGTCTGTTGAACCGATGTATAAGAATGTTTTCGTCAAAAGCAACCTGTCAGGCGAGTTTACGGTCATCAACGAATGCCTGGTTGAAGACCTCAAGAAATTGGGTGTTTGGGACCAGGAAATGATCGATGACTTGAAGTATTTCGACGGCAGCGTACAGGAAATCGCCCGGATTCCGGCGGCCTTGAAGGCCAAGTACGCCACGGCCTTTGAAATCGATTATGAATGGATCATTGAGGCGGCCTCTCGCCGTCAGAAGTGGATTGATATGGGGCAGTCCTTGAATTTGTACCAGGCCAAGCCCAGCGGCAAGAAGATCAGCGACATGTACATGTTTGCCTGGGAAAAGGGTTTGAAGACAACCTATTACCTGCGTTCCATGGGTGCCACCCGTATCGAAAAAAGCACATTGAACATCAATAAATACGGCAATGTGGTGGGCCAGCGCCAGCGCGATGAAAAGGGCAGGGTAGTGGACGCTGCTCCTGCGTCCAAACCCAGTGCTGAACCCGTGCAAGACTGCGAATCCTGTCAATAAATTGAGGAGGTTTTTATATGTCCGAGACTCCAAAAACAGATCCCGAATGCAACGGCGGCATCCGCATGACGCGTGAACGTGTTTCCGCCGACAATAAGCGCATCATCCTCAATAACCGCACCGTTGACGTCAACCAGCTGGTGCCCATCAAATATAAATGGGCCTGGCATTTTTATTTGGATGCCTGCGCCAACACCTGGATGCCGACAGAGGTTTCCATGCAGCGCGACATCGAACAGTGGAAAAGTCCCAAGGCCTTTACAGAGGACGAGCGCCATGTGATCAAGCGTAACCTGGGCTTTTTCTCTACGGCAGAGACCCTGGTGGGTAACAATATCGTGCTTTCCATTTATAAGCTGGTGGACAATCCTGAATGCCGCCAGTATTTGCTGCGCCAGGCTTTTGAAGAAGCGGTGCATGTGCACACCTTTCAGTATATCGTCGAATCCCTCTCTTTGGACGAGACCGAAATTTTCAATATGTACCGCGAGAACCAGGCCATTTATGAAAAGGATGAGTTTTCCATGAGCTGCACGGATGGTATTCTGGATACTAATGTGGATCTGGCCACCCGTGAGGGGCTGCAGAAATTCCTTGATAACCTGGTGGCTTTTTACGTGGTGACCGAAGGGATTTTCTTTTATAGCGGGTTTGTGACCCTGCTGTCTTTCGGCCGCCAGAACCGTATGCCCGGCACCTGTGAGCAGATCCAGTACATCCTGCGCGATGAGAGCATCCACATGAATTTTGGTATTCAGCTTATCAATACCATTATTGATGAAAATCCTTATTGCTGGACCCCGGAGTTTCAAGAATATCTTATTGGGCGCATCAAAAAGGCCGTGGAGTTGGAATGCGCCTATGCCCAGGAGTGCCTGCCGCGGGGGGTTTTGGGACTCAATACCGCCATGCTGCGCGAGTACGTGCAGTATATCGCCGACCGCCGCCTGGAAAAGCTCCGCCTGCCCATAGCCTACAAGAGCAGCAATCCGTTTCCCTGGATGAGCGAAGTTATTGACCTCAAGAAGGAAAAGAATTTCTTTGAGACCCGTGTCACCGAGTATCAGACCGGCGGCGCCTTGGAGTGGTAAGAGAATCTAAATGAAGCGTACAGTTTCTTTTCTTGTTGCTTTGGCGGTGGTGGGATTAAGCGTTCCTGGCTTTGCTGATCCTCCAGGCAAGTTCAAGGGCGGCATCAAAGATGTCCTTACCTCACCTTTACAGATAAGCGATAGTGTGAGGACAGAGACAAAGCATGCTAAATTCCTGCCTTTCGCAATTGTAGGCGGACTGCTTAAAGGGACTTTTTATATGGCCAAGCAGGTGGTGGATGGGACCCTGAATGTGGTCACTTCACCGCTGGATGTATTCCATAAGTAAGGGCTTGACTTAAAGTAAAGAAGGAAGCGCGAGTAACGTGCTTCCTTTTTTCGTTTCCGGGCCTGCGGGAATGCAGTATAATCCTACCTATGCCTAAATCCAGAACAGGTGTTTTAATCATCAATCTCGGCACTCCTGAAAGCCCGTCGGTGGCTGACGTGCGCAAATACCTGCGCGAATTCCTGATGGACGGCCGGGTGCTGGACATTCCCTGGTGGCGCCGGTTTTTGCTGGTTAATTTGATCATTGCGCCTTTCCGCGCGCCGGAATCTTCCAAAGGATACCAGCATTTATGGACTCCTGAGGGGTCTCCCTTAAAAGTGTATGGCTTGCAGCTGGAGGGGCTTTTACAAAAAGCTTTGGGCGGCGATTTTTTGGTGAAATTGGCCATGCGTTATCAGTCCCCGAGCATTAAATCGGTACTGGCGAATTTTGAAAATAGGAGCTTTAAGCGGCTGATTGTGGTTCCTTTGTATCCTCAATACGCCTCATCATCGAGCGGGTCAACGCAGGAAGAGGTCATGAGGGTTGTTAAAGGCTGGGAAGTGGTGCCTGAAATAAAGTTCGTCAGCCGATTCTTTGATCACCCGCTTTTTATTAAATCTTTTGTGGAAATTGGAAAAAAATATACCGAGCAGGGGGATTTTGATCACTATTTGTTCAGTTATCACGGCTTGCCCGAACACCAGATCTTCAAGGCCTCATGCGATAATTATTGCCGCCTAGGGGATTGCTGCGCGGTATTTAATAGTAAAAATCAGTACTGCTATCGGGCTCAATGTTTTGAAACGACCAGGCTGTTGGCTGCGGGGCTGGGGATCGGGAAGGAAAAATATACGATTTGTTTCCAATCGCGTTTAGGCAAAACCCCCTGGATCAAGCCCTACACCGATGAGGTCATCAAGCAATTGGCGGCGCAGGGCGTGAAAAGGGTCTTAGTTTTTTCTCCGGCCTTTGTGGCGGATTGTCTTGAAACTACCGTTGAGATCGGTGTTGAATACAAGAAGCTTTTTTTGGAGCAGGGGGGCGGGCATTGGCAATTGGTGGAAAGTTTGAATGTTCATCCGACATGGGTTGAATGTTTAAAGCAAATAGTTTTAAAAAATTGTCATGAAGAATAAATTTTCCTGGTCGGGTGTCATTGTTGTTCTTATTTGCCTTCTTTTCATGTTTTATTATTGGATCGTGTTCCATCGCGCTTTGCAGCATTTGCATGGACAGTAATTATTGATTATAATTCAATATTATAATTGATTTATAATAAATATTTGATAAGCTCTTGGCATGTCCAATAAACTTTTGGGAGCTTATGGCGAGTCTTTAGCCCGGGGGTATTTACAGGATCAAGGCTACCGCATAT
>JAGWOI010000037.1 GCA_028870995.1 Candidatus Omnitrophota bacterium
AATACAATTTATGCGGCGTATCAGGATATAACTTTTTAAAGTAAAGAAAGGGATCAAAGATGGAGGGGATACATGTTCGTAGAAAAACGTGTCGCTTGTGCGGGTCGGGTAAGGTGGTTTTGGGAGCGCCTCTTCCCCCAACTCCACCGGGAGACCTTTATGTTAAGCCGGAGGGTTTGGGTCTAAAAGAAGCAGTTTTCCCGCTGGATTTGTTTTTATGCTCCTCTTGCGGCAACATCCAGATTTTGGATGTTGTTTCCCCGAAGGTTTTATACGCCAACTATGTTTACCGAACGGAAATTTCTTTGGGACTTTCTGAATATTTCAAGGATTACGTTGATGACGTTTTGGCCTTTGTGGCCCCTCAAACAGGAGGGCTGGTCATTGATATTGGAAGCAATGACGGAACGCTGTTACGTTATTTCAAGAGTCGCGGTTTTAATGTGCTGGGAATTGATCCTGCCCCAATAGCCCAAAAGGCGACGGCATCTGGTATTGAGACACTGCAAGCTTTCTTTACTGCTCCTCTGGCTCAGGAATTACGGAAACAGAAGAGGCATCCGGCGCTGGTGACCGCCAACAATGTGGTGGCCAACATCGATGATCTGGATGATTTTTTTACCGGGGTCCGCGATCTTATAGGGCAGGAAGGTTGCTTTGTTTTTGAAACAGGTTATGGGCTAGATCTTGTTGATAAGAGGCTTCTGGATGTCATTCATCATGAACATCTTTCTTATTTCACGGTGGGATCCATGCAGCGCTCCCTGCCGCGGTATGGGCTCGAGTTGATCCACGTGCAGCATACCGAATCAAAAGGTGGCTGTATCCGCAGTTATATCCAGGCCTTGCAGGGGCCGCGGAAAATCCAGTCCTCCGTGGCCCGGCTGATGGCCATAGAGGCCGATAAGAAGATAGACAGCATTGAATCCTTTGGCTCTTTTAACGATTTTATTAAAACCACCAGGGAGCATCTTGCAGGAGAAATCTCCCGATGGCGCTCGCAAGGCAAGACCGTTACCGGTTATGGCGCTTCTGTAGGGACCACTAGTTTGGCTTACTTTTTAGGTTTAGGGGATAAGATCGATTATGTGGTTGATGATAATCCGGACCGCTTCGGTCTCTTTACGCCAGGGCACCACCTCGCGGTGTATTCCTCGGACGCGTTATATGAAAAAAGACCAGATCGTGTGTTGGTCTTTGCTTGGCGTTTCATCGATCCCATCTTAAAGAGACACAGTAAATTTATGTTGAATGGCGGAAAATTTGTCGTTTTCCTGCCTGAATGGCGAGTCTATAATCAATAGTGGTTAGGAGGTTATATGGATGATTGCCGTTTATGTGGTGGTAAGGATATGGAGTTGGTGCTCGATATGGGGGAGCATCCCATCGCGCACCATTACAAGGAAGATCCTGCCCAGGAGGAATACAGGCATATCGTGGGATTGAGTTTCTGCAAACAGTGTGGCCACATCCAATTGGATGATCCCATACCTGCCGAGATCCTCTATGCCAACTATATTTGTTTGAGTTCATGGAAGTTCCAGCCGCATGTACCGCAACTGGTCAATTTAATTTCCAGACAGACGTCGGTAACTAAGGATTCTCTGGTCCTCGAGGTGGGGAGTAATGACGGCCGGTTTTTGAAGGCCCTTGAAGAAGAAGGTTATCGAAATCTTATAGGCATTGAACCTGCCGAAGACGCCCGGAGATCAGCCGCCGAGAAAGGGGTAATAACGATCCCTGGATTTTTTGATAAACAAAAGGCTTGGGGATTCGTCCAGGAACATGGTCAATGTGATCTTTTTATATCGAGGCAGGTGCTGGAGCACATCAAAGATTTGAATGAGTTTATGGAGGCCATGAGGATAGTCATAAAGCCGGGCGGACTGGTGCTTATTGAAGTTCCTAATTTCATGATGAATTTAGAAATGTTTGATTATACACTTTGGGAAGAACACGTGAACTATTTTACTTTTGATACGTTGAACAACTTTTTTTCCCGTACGGGGATTGTCGAACTGCACCGGGAGAAGGTGGTTTTCAGCGGTGAAATACTGGTCGTGCTGGGGCAATACATTGGCCCTGAAGCTAAAGAAACTAAAATCGACTATGTGGCTGCTTTAACCAAAAAGGTCGAAAAGTATAAAAGGAACTGGTCTGATTTTCGCGGTCGTGTGCAGACCTATTTGCTGGACCAACGAAAGGCCGGCAAGAAGATCGCTGTCTATGGGGCGGGCTCGAGGACGAGCTCTTTTGTCAATTTCCTGGGCCTGAAGGATTATTTGGATTGTTTCCTCGATGATCAGGTAGAAAAGCAGTTTAAGTATATGCCGGGCTCTCAGTTGCCCATTCTTCCATCCAAGGCCTTATATGAGAGGAGTATTGGCGTTTGTCTTTTGGGCGTTAATTTTGAATGCGAAGACAAGGTCGTGACCAATCATGCGGAATTCCTACGCCGAGGAGGGGAGTTTTATTCGATATTACCTCCCAGTCACCGTCTGCCTGGTTTCTGGAAGGAGCTGCTGGTATAGTTATGCGGGCCGAGAAAAAACAATTATGGCAATATTATAAAACAGCGAAATTCAATCCTGTATATGCCGGATTTCGTACGGCTGGAGAATTGGCTGATTATGATCGTCTGCGAAGAAAAATATTCGAGCACAATCTCCGGCTGCCGGTAAATCTTTTTAGGGGGGCTGATGTTCTTGAATTCGGGCCAGCATCCGGCGAGAATTCGCTGGTCTTTGCACGTTGGGGGGCCAAACTTCATTTGGTGGAGCCGGTAGAGGAATTTCTCATTCAATTAAAGACTTATTTTAGCCGTTTTGGGCTTCAGCGCAGTCTCAGGAAGGTCGTCTGTTGTGATGTGGAGAGTTACCGCGACCGTCGGAAATACGACATCGTGGTGGCGGAGGGATTCATTTATACGCTTGGATCCCCCCAACGCTGGGTTCCGTTGCTTTTGTCCTTTGTCAAAGACGGAGGGTTTGTTCTCTATAATCATATAGATGCCGGAAGCTGCCTGATTGAAGTGTTGCTGAATAAGGTCTTTCAGGTATTTCTGTCCCGGACAAGGGCAGAACCCATGGCCCTGGCGAGAAGATTTTACGGTAAAAAATGGGATATGGTGCCGCACGTCAGAAGTTTTGAATCATGGGTGGGGGATAGCTTGCTGAACCCGTTGATAAATCGACATACCCTTTACACCTTAATGGACCAGCAAAGAGCGATGAATCGGCAGGATTTTGATCTTTGGAGTTCCTGGCCGGCGCTGTATTCAAAAGACATGACTTGGATTAAGAAGCCTTTGGAAAAGAAAAGATTCCGACACGAGATGAGAAGGTCTTTCATGGCCATCGTGCCCAGCCTGATTTTGGGATGTTATGTAGAGGTGTTACCGGCCATGGAAGAACACGGTGGAGCGTTGATGGGCCGTCTACTTGGGATGGTCAGGGGGCTTGATGGTCTAACGGAAGAGACCTCCATGGCGCAGATCCAGACAATTTTGGCCAATCATCAAGCCATCGAAGAGATTTTTTCAAAAGCCATCAGGGATTATGACGCATCGATGATACGGGAGTTATGGAACGATATCGAGGAGGTCGTCAGGGCGGTAGGGACGGATGATTTATCCAAGGCCATCCGTGTCTTCAACAGGCCGGGGCCGCTGTTGACCTTTTGGGGAAGCCCGAATGTGTATTGCGTATGGCATCGGTTATAAATTCGGAGTGTTATGGGAAGAATTAAGGCAAAAATAAGGCTTGGTTTTGTGGGTGCAGGTTTCATGGGGCAGGTGGCCCATCTGGCGAATTACCGTGATTTGGAGGGGTGTGAAATAGCGGCCTTAGCCGAGCTTCGGGAGGATTTGCGTGAGGCCGTGGCGGAACGTTACGGCATCAGGCAACGTTATGCCACTCATGTTCAATTGTTAAAAGATGCCGATGTAGATGCTGTCATTGCCATTACGCCCAGGTCCATGACATTCGACGTGGCCAGGGATTGCCTGACGGCAGGCAAGCATCTTTTTACGGAGAAGCCAATGGCCTTGGGTTATGACCAGGCCAGGGAATTGGTTGGTTATGCCAAAAAGAGAAATTTAACCTATGCCGTGGGGTTTATGCGCCGTTATGATACAGGCATGCAGAGGGTCAAAAGCATTTTTGCGCAATCGGTGAAGACGGGCCGTATGGGCCAAGAAATTTTTGTCCGGTGCCATTGTTTCGGGGGATATAATTATGGCCATATCGATGGGGCGATCAAGTCGAAAGAAAACATTCCAGGCTTTAAGACTGACGACCATTTTGTCCCTTCATGGGTTCCACCGAAGCGTAGGAGAGATTATGCCAGATTCCTCAACGTGTACTGCCATAATATTAATTTGATCCGTTACATACTGGCGAGGCCTTTTAAAGTCGATTATGTCAATCTGAAGAGGCCGGAGGGCGGAGTCGTCGTCCTTAATGCGGATGGCCTGCTGTGTGTTCTGGAATTGGGACAGTACAATCTTAATGGGTGGTCGGAAATGCTGGAAATTTATTTTACCGAAGGACATATTAAGGCCTTCCCGCCACCTGCCCTTTTGAGGAATGTGTCTGCGGCCTTGGAGACATACGACAGAAGGACTGACCGGACATTGGTCTACGGCAATGATTTCTCATGGGCATTCCGCCGTCAGGCGGAAGCTTTTGTGGGAAGCTTGTTGTCCGGCGGATCGTTACCTACGGAAGCAAAGGAGTGCCTGGAAGACATGAAAATCATTGAGCAAATTTGGAAATACGAAGTAGGAGTTTCTTGAAGGCAGGGAGGTTCTTGTTGATGAAGAAGGACGGGAAGTGGTTTTTAACGTTTTTTTTACCGAAATTACCGATGTTTTTTCTTTTGATGCCGTTGGTGGCCCTGTTGCGGTGCCTTCGACCTGTCTGCTGGATCAGGTTTTTCCCCATCATCGAAAGGATTGGGCATGCCGCCGGAGACTTGGATACGTACATTCTGGAAAGAAAGAGAGGTCTCAATCAGGCTAAAGCCATCGATATCTTTTTTCCTAGCCACCTAACGGCGGTCAATAAACAGATCGTGAAACTTTGGAGCCGGGTTGTGCCGGTTTCGACGATGGCACATTGGCTTTCTTGGGCCAACATGGAAATTCCCGGGGGAGGGGCGCATTATTATCAAGGACGCCCCAATCAGAGCAGGGACATTTTTTTACTGACTGATCAAGGGCCTGCGCAGGTTGCCTTTACGCCGCGGGAGGAAGAACGGGGGGAATCTTTGTTGCGATCCATGGGAATACCCCAAAACGCTAAGATTGTATGTATCCATGGAAGGGACAATGCTTACCTGGAAACCTTATATAAGGAAAAGGACTGGACATACCATCAATATCGGAATTTTTCTATCGGAAGTTTGGGCCTTACGGCGGAAGCGTTGGTCGCGCGGGGCTATTATGTTGTCCGTATGGGAAGGATCGTTAAGGAGAAGTTTCCATTCGTTCATACGCACGTTATCGATTATGCCAATAGCGACTTCAGGAATGATTTTGCCGATATTTATTTAATATCGAAATGTTACTTTTTTGTGGGACAAAGTGGCATCGAGTCGGTGGCAAGGCTCTTTAGAAAACCCGTTGTCTACATTAATTTTGTTCCGATAACCCATTTACATACTTGGTCGGAAAGTTTCTTGAGCATTTTCAAACTATTATGGGACCGAAAAGAAAAAAGATTCTTAACTTTTAGAGAGATGTTGAAATATGATATTCACAACCTGGAAAATGGAGAATTCGGGGACAGGGCTTTAGAACTCAGAGAAAATTCTCCAGAAGATATCCGGGGTGCGGTCATGGAGATGGAAGGGCGACTAAGGGGCCGGGGGGAAATGAAGGAATACCAGGAAGGATTACAGGATCAATTTTGGCAAAATTATCCCCTCGTGGCCGGTTTGCATGGGACAAACAAATCCAGAATAGGGACATTATTTCTAGAAAAATACAAGGATCTCCTGCAGATGACCGGCGAGATTTCAAATCGCTTGTAGCATTTATGGAAGACGCATGTGATGTGCAGACATTAGTTTGACCGAGGAACCGTTAAATGTTTCGATTTTTAAAACGCTTGGGAGTCCTTTTCGGAAACGAAGACCGCTGGAGTTTTTTCTTTCTTGCGTTGGCAACCCTTTTTAATTCGCTTCTGGAAGTCCTTGGCATCGGTCTTATGATTCCCTTCATTTCCTTGCTGGCACACCCCGAAATGCTTGACACCAATGTGTATTTGCGCAACATTTATCATATTTTTTCATTTCATTCGTTCCTGCAATTTACCGTTACGCTGGACGTTGTTATTATTGCTGTTTTTGTGGTCAAGAACGCCGTCCTGTTATTGGTCACATTCTTGCAAACAAAGTTTATTTTTAACAAACAGTCGCAGATTTGCAGCCGGCTTTTCCAGGCGTATCTCTTAAGCCCCTACAGTTTCCATCTGCAAAGGAATTTAGGACATTTCCAGGAAAAATTGAGAAGGGTTGAAGAATTGATGCAGGCAGGTATTCTTTCAGTCCTTATCATTTTTACGGAGGGGCTACTGGTGGCATGCTTGTTTATGATGTTGATAAGGACGAATCCTATACTGACGATAATTGCCATGGCCGTCCTGAGCGGCGGTCTGATGCTTTACTTCAGATTTCTTAAAGATAAGCTCTATTATTGGGGAGAGATCAATGGTCGTCATGGCGCTCTCGCCATGCAGCAGGTCAACCAGGGATTGGGAAGTATTAAGGAATCTAAACTGCTGGGCAAAGAACTTTTTTTTGTTAAGAGCTTTTATCATTATGAACACCAGAAAGCTTTGCAACATTATAAATCTGATCTTGTCATCAAAAGCCCTCGGCTATTCATTGAAACGGCCGTGGTGGCCATGGTCATGTCCGCCATGGCCATATGTCTTTTGTCCGGAGAACCTCCCAGAAATGTTTTTGCGACCATCTCGGTTTTTGCCATCGTCACGTTGAGGCTGATGCCAAGCCTCAATCGTATTAGCAGTTCCTGGGGTGGACTGAGATTTTTTATACCAAGTTTTGATGCGATTTATGAAGATTTGACCGAATGTGAAAAGCTCAGCAGCATGCAACGGGAACGCACCAGCGGTCCGCCGCTCGTTTTTCATAAAGAAATCCAGATGAAGAACGTCGTCTTTTTCTATGAAAATGCGAAGTCGCCGGCCTTAAACGGCATTTCGTTGACGATTATGAAAAACAGCGTCGTTGGTTTCATTGGTCCATCAGGGGCAGGCAAGACAAGCGCCATTGACGTGATGTTGGGCCTTTTAGATCCGTCTTCCGGGAGAGTGACGGTCGACGGTGTAGACATTCACAGCCATTTAAGGTCATGGCAAACTACAATAGGGTATATTCCGCAGGTTATTTATTTATGCGATGATACCATCAGGCGTAATGTGGCCTTTGGCATGGAGATGTCGCAGATCGATGATGAGCGGGTCTGGCGGGCGTTGCGATTGGCCCAGATGGAAGAGGTTGTGCGTTCTTTGCCTCAGGGCATTGAAACGACGGTGGGAGAGAGGGGTGTTCGTCTGTCGGGAGGGCAGCGTCAGCGCATCGGGATCGCCCGTGCCCTTTACCATGATCCCCAGGTGTTGGTGATGGATGAGGCGACAGCTGCACTTGATAATGAGACCGAACGATTATTCATGAGCGCTTTGTTTGGTTTATCCAAAGAAAAGACGATCATTATCATTGCACATAGGCTCACCACTGTCCAGCAATGCGATCATATTTTCTTTTTAAAGAACGGCCAGCTCATTGCCGAGGGACGGTACGACGAGCTGTCCCACCATTGTCCTGAGTTTCATCAAATGGAAATGGTCAAGCACTTTTAAATAACCGGTATATGACCAGGGCAAGAATCGAAAGGGTCATGATGAAAAAAGTTTTGGTTACAGGTGCGGGTGGGTTTATAGGAAGCCACTTGGTGGAGAAACTGGTCGAGAGAGGCTGTCAGGTCAGGGCTTTTGTCCGCTATAATTCCAGCAGCTCTTGGGGATGGCTGGAAGAATCCGGGTGTAAGAATGAAGTTGAAATCATATCCGGAGACATTCGGGATACCGATCTTGTTCGATGTGCCGTACGGGGTGTCGATACGGTTTTTCACCTGGCCGCATTGATCGGCATTCCCTATTCCTACATTTCTCCGGAAGCGTATGTTGAGACTAATATTAAAGGTTCTTTAAATGTTCTTCAGGCCTCCCGGGATTTTGGCGTCAAGAAAGTCATCCATACGTCAACCAGTGAAGTGTATGGGACAGCAGAATTTGTGCCTATCCATGAAAAACACCGTGTGCACCCTCAATCTCCTTATGCGGCAAGCAAAGCAGGGGCCGATTTCCTTGCCCTGTCTTTTTACCGTTCCTTTGACTTTCCCGTTACGGTTGTCCGTCCATTCAATACTTATGGTCCCCGACAATCAGCAAGGGCAGTTATTCCAACAATTATTACACAGATACTATCTGGCCATAAGAAAATAAGGTTGGGGGCGCTGACACCGACCCGCGATTTGACCTATGTCCAAGATACCACGGAAGGTTTCATTTGTGCCGGCGAATCCTCTTTATCGGCGGGGGAAGTTATTAACCTCGGGAATAAGAAAGAAATTTCCATCCAGGATTTGGCCTGTTTAATCGCCCGTCTAATGGATGTCGACATTGTCCTTGAAGAGGATGCCAAGAGAAAAAGACCTGTTAAAAGCGAAGTGGATCGGTTGTTGGCGGACAATGCCAAGGCTGGGGATATTCTAAAATGGTTGCCACAATATAAACTCGAGGAAGGACTTCTAGAGACGATTGAATGGTTTAAGCAAAGAGATCATTTAGAGAAGTATAAATCGGAATTATACAATGTCTGACCGGATTGAACTGGATGCTCCAGATTTAGGCGCTGTCGAAAAACAGTATCTCAATGCCGCCGTGGATGGAGGTTATGTTTCGACCTTTGGTCCTTGGATCGGCGATTTTGAGCATCGCTTTGCTGGATTTGTCGGCGTCGAGCGTGCGGTGGCCGTCCAAAGCGGTACGGCAGCGCTGCATATGGCGCTATATGTTTCGGGCATCAAGGCAGGCGACGAGGTCATTTTGCCGTCGACGACCTTTGCCGCTACCCTGCATGCCGTGATGTATGTGGGCGCAACGCCGGTCATTGTTGATGTTGATCGGGCCACCTGGTGCCTTTCTCCCACTGCCTTCAGCGCAGCCGTCAGTAAACGCACCAAGGCGGTTATCCCGGTGCATTTGTATGGAAATGTATGCGACATGACGTCGATCAATGCCATTGCCGCATCTAAGGGAATTATTGTTATCGAAGATGCAACAGAATCCCTGGGTGCCACCCTTAACGGCCAGCAGGCAGGGACGTTGGGAGATATCGGATGTTATAGCTTTAACGGCAATAAATTGATGACTACAGGAAGTGGCGGCATGATCGTTACCAAGGACCTAAAAATTCTGGACCGGTTGGTTTACCTGATCAATCAGGCCAATCCCCGTGAAGGGATAGAAGGATATAACGAAATGGGATTCAATTACCGAATGCCTAATCTGAATGCCGCGTTAGGGATGGCCCAATTGAACCGTGTTAATGGTTTCCTGAAATTAAAAAGATCGTTCCATCAGATTTATGAGACCCAGCTTGGGGGCGATGGGGCATGTATTTTGCAAAAGGCATATTCCGGTGCCAATCCATCGTGGTGGTTTACGGCGGTTTTACTGAAGGATGCCGGGGAGGCTTCCCGCCTTGGGAAGCGTTTAAAAGAATTTGAGATCCCCTCACGGGAGATTTTTAGACCCCTGCACACCTTTGCATATGCGAAAGGTTTTCGGAGAACTGGTTGCGACAATGCCGAGATGATTTATCAAAGAGGCCTTTGTCTGCCCAGTTCCACTCTGAACGACGAAGAGACGGTCCGCCATATATGTGCCGTGATCAAAAAGGTCCTTGTATGAGAAAAAAATGGGTCCCCCTTAAATTTAACAGGAACAATATGACCAAATGGAACTGGATGTGCCAGCACCACGAAAATTTGCATTGTGGCTCCAAAGTCGATATTGGGGCATTTACCTATATTAATGCTCAACATGGGGTACATCTGGGAGATGATGTCCAGATTGGCTCTCATTGTTCCTTGTATACGGTATCAACTATAGATGATAAATACGGTCCGATTGTTGTTGGCAAGAATGCCAGGATCGGCACACATAGCACGATTATGCCGGGAGTTACCATTGGGGAAAATGCCGTAATAGGGGCGCATTCCTTTGTGAATAAAGATGTTCCATCTGGCGTCTTGGCCTGCGGCGTTCCAGTTAAGGTCCATCGGAGAAAAAATGACCTATATCATTGCAGAAGCCGGCGTTAATCATAACGGTGATGTGAAACAGGCGTTACGCTTGGTAGACCTGGCCAAGGCTTGCGGCGCCGACGCCGTGAAGTTTCAGACATTTAAAGCCGTTAATGTAGTTACTTCCTACGCGCCAAAGGCTTTATACCAGCGAGAGGTTGCCGGGCGTAAGGAAAATCAACTAGCAATGTTAAAACGCCTGGAATTGGATGAGAGCGCTCATCACCGGATCCTCGCCCGTTGCCGGCAGAAAAAAATAGATTTTCTTTCTACCGCTTTTGACATGCAAAGTATCGATTTTTTGCATAGGCTGGGGATGAAAACTTTTAAGATTGCCTCCGGAGAAATAACAAATATTCCGTATTTAAGACGAGTGGCATCGGTGGCACAAGAGGTAATCTTGTCGACGGGCATGTCCTCGCTTGAGGAAGTCATTTTTGCGGTGGACATCTTGGTCAAGGCGGGGCAGGACAAAAAGAGCTTAACGGTACTTCATTGTAATACTGAATATCCGACGCCGCCTCAGGATGTGAATTTGCGGGCCATGGTGACCATTAGAGAACGTTTGCAGGTGAGGGTCGGTTACTCGGACCATACAAGTGGAATATGGGCCGCCCTGGCCGCCACAGCTTTGGGTGCAATGATCATTGAGAAACATCTGACTGTAGACCGCTCGCAAGCGGGGCCGGATCATAAGGCCTCCCTCGAAGCTGTTGCATTCAAGGATATGTGTGAAGGGATCCGACAGGTAGAGAAAATGCTGGGGGACGGCATTAAGCGGCCATCTCCTTCTGAAAAGAAGAACATGAATATCGCCCGTCGCAGTATTGTGGCTCAACGGAGTATCTGTAAAGGGGAGGCTTTTACGGTTGATAATGTGACCGTCAAGCGTCCGGGGGGAGGAATTAGCCCGCGTTTGTGGGATCGCGTGATAGGCCAACGGGCTAAACGGGATTTCCAAGCAGAGGAGGCCATTGTCCTGTGAAGAAGCGCATTTGTGTTTTTACAGGAAGCAGGGCGGAATACGGATTGTTGCGTCCTCTTATCAGTGCGCTTAAGGAGGATGGTGCGTTTGAGGTGCGCCTCTTGGTCAGCGGCATGCATACAGAAAAACAATATGGCCTCACCCATCAGGAAATCATCAAAGATGGGATTGCCATTGATGCTATGGTTAGAATTATGACCAGGGACAATTCTACCAATGGTGTCGCAAGGGCCATGGGCAAGGGGATCGTCGAATTTGTCAGGATCCTTAGTCAATGGAAACCGGATTTGGTTGTCATTCTAGGAGACAGATTTGAGACGCTGGCCATGGCCCAATCTGCAATGTTGGCGCGGGTGGCGATCGCCCATATTCATGGCGGGGAAGCAACCTACGGCGCCATGGATGAAGCCATCCGCCATGCCATTACTAAAATTAGCCATTTGCATTTTACGTCGACTGATGAATACCGTCGGCGTATCATTCAGTTGGGAGAGGACCCAAGGCGTGTTTTTAATGTTGGAGCTTTGGGGATCGACAACATCCATCAATTGAAATTAATGTCCCGCGAGGAAGCGCAACGACAGATGGGCTTTTGTTTTAAAGAACGTAACCTTCTTGTCACCTTTCATCCCGTGACCCTTCATCCGGGGCAGTCAAGAAAGCAATTTCAAACCTTACTGAATGAACTTGACTGCTTGAAAAATACACAGTTGATATTTACAAAATCGAATGCGGACATGGAAGGCGTTGAAATTAATGGGCTGATTGATAAGTATGTGAGATCCCATCAAGACAAAGCGGTGGCTTTTGCCTCCATGGGTCAAGTGGTCTATCTTTCAGCGTTGAAATGGATTGACGCGGTCGTTGGCAACTCATCCAGTGGCATCATCGAGGCCCCCTCTTTTAAAATCGGGACCATCAATATTGGAGACCGTCAGGACGGAAGGGTGCGGGCGTCAAGCGTTATTGATTGTCCAGCGACATCGGCAGGGATTAAGCGGGCCTTAAGGTGTCTTTATTCCCGGGGTTTTCAGAAAAAGCTACCTCTGGTAAAGAATCCTTATGGCAGAGAAGGTGCCGCCCAAAAAATTGTGGCTATATTGAGACGCCAGCGTCCATCGGGATTATTGGTGAAGAAATTTTTTAATATAAAAGCATTGAGTAAGGGATGAAGATGGAAAGATTGAGAAAAACTATCGTAGAACCGACACACACCATCAAACAGGCGCTCAAACAGATGGATGCCATGGGCAAGAAAACCCTATTGGTCGTAGATAGCCACAATACCCTTCTCGGGACAGTGACGGACGGCGATATCCGCCGGTGGATACTTAAAGGCAGAGGCCTGACATCTTCCATTGTTTACGCGATGAATGCCAATCCGGTGAGCCTTAACCTTGATTATAAACAAGACGATGCCAAACAAATCATGATCCGGTTAGGGTTGGAATGTCTGCCTGTTGTTGACGGACAAAAAAAAGTGGTCTCTGCCGTATGGTGGGTGGATTTCTTTGAAAAGGGCACTAAGAAAAGCACAAAGACATTGGGCGTCCCGGTGGTGATTATGGCGGGTGGTGAAGGGACACGCTTAGAGCCTTTTACAAAGATTCTGCCCAAGCCATTGATGCCAATTGGCGAAAAGCCTGTTGTTGAGATCATCATGGACCGCTTCCTGGAGTGGGGTTGCCATGATTTTTATCTTTCGGTCAATTATAAATCCAATATTATCAAGGCTTATTTTAAGGATTTCGAACATCCCTATAAAATCGCATACATCGATGAGAAGAAACCTTTAGGCACGGCGGGGAGCCTCCATTTCCTAAAGAAGCGCATCCAGGGGACGTTATTTTTGAGCAATTGCGATATTTTGATCGACGCTGACTACGCGGATATTCTCAAGTTTCATCAAGAGAACAGGAATACGATCACTCTGGTTAGCTCCATGAAGCATTTTACTATTCCTTATGGAGTTTGTGAAATTGGGGGTAAGGGGACCTTAAAGAACATCAAGGAAAAACCCGAATATGATTTCTTAGTCAACACAGGGATGTATGTCTTAGGAAAGCAGGTATTGAAAGATATACCAGCCAACAGGGTTTATCACATGACTGATTTAATCAATGACTATCTTCATAAAGGAAAGAGGATAGGGGTTTATCCTGTTTCAGAAAAATCATGGTTGGACATGGGACAGTTTGAAGCGTTGCAGGAAATGCTGAAGAAGTTTGAGATCAAATCATAAAAAAGGGCAATACAAATGTATAAGAAAAGAAAGGTATTAGCTTTGATTCCTGCCCGTGGGGGAAGCAAGGGCCTGCCGGGGAAGAACATCAAGAAGCTGCTTGGCAAGCCATTGGTGGCCTGGTCGATAGAACAGGCATTGGGCAGTAAATACGTCGACCGGGTGGTGGTAAGTACGGACTGCGGCGAGGTCGCTGCCGTTGCCCGACGTTATGGAGCCGATGTGCCTTTTATGAGGCCCAAGGCCTTGGCTACGGACACCGCTTCGAGCATGGATGTTGTTGAACATGCCCTTGATTTTTTAAGAAAACAAGGGCATGTATTTGACTATCTTCTTTTGATCGAGCCCACATCTCCCTTGAGGAGGAAAAATGACTTTGATGAGGGGATCAAACGACTCATCGATCAGGAAGGGCGGGTGGACAGTCTCGTGAGCTTAGGTGAAATCCACATGGAGCATCCCGCCTATGTCAAAAAGATCACCGGCGGGCTCCTGATGCCCTACGTCCCGGGCCTGAAGAAAGTCAGCCGCCGGCAGGACCTGGACAAGGCGTACTTTCCGTACGGGGTCATTTATTTATCGAAGGTCCCGGCATTGCTGAAGGCAAGGACTTTTTATCAGCAAAGGACGATTCCTTATCTCATTGAGCGCTGGCAGAATTTCGAGATAGATGACATTGTTGATTTTTTTTGTATTGAGGCTGTCATGGGCAAAAAGCTAAAGGAGAAGGGATTATGAAAGTTCTGCAAATCGGGCTGGGCTCAATGGGCAAACGACGCATTCGTAACATGCAGACACTGGGAATCAGGGACATTATTGGATTTGATTATCGTGATGACCGGCGCGTCGAAGCGCAAGAGAGATACGGCATTGTCGCTGTGGACAAACTTACGCCGGCCTTGCTTAAGGAGAGGGACATTTACATTATTTCCACCCCGCCGGACAAGCATAATGAATGTATCACATTGGCATTAAAATACTGTAAACATGCTTTCGTGGAGGCCAGCGTCATCAGCACCGGGCTCCGTGACTTCGAGCGACGGGCCAAGGCCCAAGGAGTGCGCATCATGCCCTCCTGCACCTTCCGCTTTCATCCGGCCGTCAAGAGGATCAAAAATATAGTCGATAGCGGGGAATTCGGCAAGATTTGCAATTTTTCATACCACATGGGCCAGTATCTTCCCGATTGGCACCCTTGGGAGTCGATCAAGAGTTTTTATGTGTCCAAACGGTTGACATCAGCAGCCAGGGAAATGGTGCCTTTTGAATTGACCTGGATGGTTGATATCATGGGTATGCCCCGAAGTGTTTTTGCCTTTAAAGGAAGAAATCATGATATGGGAGTTGATATCGATGACACCTACGCGATCACCTTGAATTTCAAAGGCTTTCAAGGGACTCTTTTGGTCGATGTGGTGTCACGTTTTGCCACCCGCAGTTTTATTTTGAACTTGGAGAAAGCCCAAATCCGGTGGAATTGGGAAGACGGGGCGGTCAAATTGTATGATGTATCCAGAAAACAATGGCAAATATTTAAAAACCCTGAGGGCCGCAGGGTCAAAGGCTACAATCCCAATATCATTGAAGACATGTATGTGGATGAGATGGATTTATTTTTTAAGGCCCTACGTACCCGCAGGCCATTTCCTAATACCCTCAAAGAAGATGCCGCTGTTTTGGGCATTTTGGAAGTCTGTGAGGGATCAGGGCCTGGAAAGACCATTAAAAAGCAAGGATAGGTAAACATGGAATCCTCCAAAGGATTTAAATTATATGAGCGGGCCCAAAACATTATCCCAGGCGGCACGCAACTTCTTTCCAAACGGCCGGAGATGTTTTTGCCGGGGCTTTGGCCCTCTTACTACTTAAAAGCAAAAGGCTGCGAAGTATGGGATCTGGAAGGCCGACATTATTATGATTTTGCCCAAATGGGTGTTGGTTCGTGTGTCTTAGGGTATGCAGATGAGGATGTGAACAATGCCGTTGTGGAGGCGATCAATCAAGGATCAATGTGCTCCTTGAATTGCTCTGAAGAGGTTGAATTAGCGGAAAGGTTGATTGCGCTTCACTCCTGGGCTGGTATGGTCCGGTTCGCCAGAACGGGCGGTGAGGCTTGTGCGATTGCTGTAAGGATTGCGAGGGCATTTTCAAAAAAAGATAAAATAGCCTTCTGTGGTTATCATGGCTGGCATGATTGGTATCTATCGGCAAATATTGGAGACTCTTCCAATTTGGATACCCAACTGCTTCCCGGCCTTTTACCTTTGGGTGTACCGCGGGGCTTAAAAGATACCGCGTTTCCTTTTGCTTATAACAAGCTCGGTGAATTGGAAGATATCGTTGCCAAACACGGCGAGGAAATAGGAGTGATCATCATGGAGCCTCAAAGGGGGACGCCTCCATCTCTGGGTTTTCTTGAAGGTGTCCGTAAAATCGCAACCAAGATAGGCGCTGTTCTGATATTTGATGAAGTGACATCCGGATTCAGGATGAATTTCGGTGGGATTCATCTTATTCAGAAGGTGGAGCCGGATATGGCCATTTTTGGTAAGGCCTTGGGCAATGGATTTCCTATTTCTGCTATTATCGGCCGGAAACAAGTGATGTTGGCCGCCCAGGAAAGTTTTATCAGTTCCACCTTTTGGACGGAGAGGATCGGTTTCGTTGCCGCTTTGGCGGTTTTAAAGAAAATGGAGAAGTATAAGGTTCAAAAATCTCTTGTTCAATATGGGGAACAAATCAATAAAGGCTGGAAGAACTTGGCGGATAAGCATGGACTGGACATCGAAATCAGCGGAATTCCTCCGTTGACGCATATCACGTTCAAAGCATCAGATGCTTTAGCTATTCAAACTTTTTATACTCAGGAAATGCTTTCCAAAGGGTATCTTTTAGGAGCCGCTGTTTATACCACTTTCGCCTACAGTGACAGCATTATTGCAAAATTTATTTCAGATTCCGATGATGTGTTTGGGGCCATCAAGAAATGGACGAAGGCCGGAGGCATTGAAAGACACCTCAAAGGCGGATGTAAGCATTCTGGATTTAAGAGACTTGTTTAAAATAATTTTATGAATATTAGGCTTGTACTCTATGCCGGTTTTTAAACTTTTCAATCCTGAAAGAAAGTCAGTTGTCATATTCGACTACGAGGGAAGCGAAGCCATAGGGAAAATGGCTCTGGGGGACATCGATTATGGGATATTGCATTCTAGGGGCGAGTTGGTTTACGTCACTCCCCAGATCCTTGGGCGTATGGCGGTGAACATGAAGTATTTTCGTAGAATGCGCTTTGGCGCACCTATGGACTGGTATCATCCATCGAAGCTTTTGAGGCAGTTCGCAGGAAGGCTATACCGGATTTATTTATTGAGTTGCGTCCAATATATGCGCCCCAAAGTCGTGATCACCTTCATCGATAACAGCTATGCCTTTCAGTTGATCAGCAGGATTTATAATAAAGCGAAATTTATAGCGGTTCAAAACGGCATCCGGCGTAGGTGGAACCTCAAAGATTCCTTGGCACCCGTTCCGCTGCCGGGCAGCATTATCTCTATGCCGATGCTGGTCTGCTTCGGACAATACGATGTAGAACTATTCAAAAGATGCCATCATCAGATTGATTACTATCATCCCCTCGGCGCGTTGAAGGCCGGGTATTATAAATCTGTTTTATCAAAGAGAAATGGGGTATATGAATTTGATGTGTGTTTGATTTCAGAATGGGATGAAGCCATTGCTTCGGGGGGATTTTTGCCTGCTTTCGGAAAAGGACTGACGGTGATGAATGGGTTTCTTAGTCGCTATCTTAAGGAAGAGAAAAGGACCGGTTGCGTTGCGTTGCGTTCCAATAATAAGAAAGAGAAAGATTACTTTTTAAGCCAGTTGGGAGGGCAGATGACGCTGGTTGATAATAATAGCAATGAGCTGACATCCTATAATACCGTCGACAGGAGCCGTGTTTCGATTTCCCTGGTATCGACCCTGGCGTACGAGGCCTTTGGCTGGGGGGCTAGGGTGTTATTTTGTAATTTCACAGGTGATGACCAGTATGATTTCCCGAGTCCCGGGATTTGGTCGACCAGTGAAGGCCACTATGAGTCGTTCAAAGCGAAACTGGATCTTCTAATGACCGTCAGTCAAGAGGAATATCGCTGGAAAACGAAAGAGGCCGCAGCGTATGTCATGAATAATACGACAGCCATACCGCCACACGAATTTATAAGGAAGCTTGTTTTAGAGCAAATAGAGGCACCTTAAAAAAGGAGAATAGGAATGGGATTGGGCATGGGGGCTATAAAAATGACTCTGGAGCTTTATCAGAAGGGGATCTTAAAAGATACTCATTCGGTGATGGAAATGGGCTCTCAGGGCCTGCATATCAGTATTCCCGACCTTGAAGAATTATTGCAAATGGCAGGCCTGTCTAATTATAGGAAAAAGGATTTTGGTAACCTGAAACGGTGGCCTGAGGGGTCTTGTTCCAGCAAAGTTTTCTATGAAATACTGGGGATCAAAGAGTACGCATGTATCGACCTGTGCGGTGGCTATGGAGCCATTGACTGGGACCTTAACCGTCCTTGGGAAGATAAATCTTACGAAAATAAATATGATTTGGTCACTGATCACGGGACTAACGAGCACGTGTTTAATACGGCTGAAGCGTATCGCACCATGCACAGGCTATGCAAACCGGGAGGGCTGTTGGTTATTCTTCAGGCTCCCTGCCGGGGCAATGGCTATTTTGCCTTCGAACCTTTATTTTTTACCAAGATGTCGGAGGCTAATGACTACAAGATATTATTTTCTTCATATTTAGTTACGCCTGCGGTGTTGACACCCCATGGCAGCGCACATCAGTATCATGTGCCGGTATCCGGCGAACTTATTGATGCGCTTGATTGGAGCAAGGTATCGCATTTGGGGATCGCTTATGTGATGCAAAAGCAGTCGAAGGCGGATTTTCGTTATCCGAAGCAAGAAAATGATCTGTCGAAATCCCAACAGCGGGTCGATTATCTCCTGCAGTTTTTGCAAGGACCACCGGAGCATTCCTATGTCCCGCTTGCTCCTGAATCTGTCAGGGGAAAACATTTCATCGCGGAATGCCGCAGACGCATCTATAGCAGAATTAAATCTAGATAAACATTCAAGTTTAAATGATCAGGCTGTAAAGAGAGGAAGTGTCGCATGGGATTAGGGCCAGCCGCCATAAAATTGAACCTGGAATTATGGGCAAGGGGGCAGTTTAGAGGCACACATTCCGTTATGGACATGGGGTTGCAGGAATTACAAATTTGCCCGGCAGATTTTCAACAATTACTCCAAGCGGCCCGCCTGCCTGTCTATGAAAAAGAGAAGTTATTGGCGCTTCAGGAAGGGCCAAAGGGCATTTGTCCAAGCAGATCGTTTTACGAAGCGCTCGGGATAAAGGATTATGCATGCATTGCTCCGGGACGGGGGCAGGGGACGATACAATTCGATTTGAATTGTCCCTTGGAAGACAAATCCCTTTATGGTCGATACGACTTAGTGACCGATTATGGGAATAATGAATGTGTCTTTAATACATGCGAGGCTTTTCGTACGATACACCGATTGTGCAGCGTGGGCGGTGTCCTGGTCATGAGCCAGAATGCTTACCGGGGCAAAGGCCTTTACGCGTATGATCCTTCCTTTCTGGAGGGGATGGCTTCGGCCAATAACTACAAGATTTTATTTTCATCTTTTGTCATAACGATGCACAATCCGACAGAAGCTGGCCATTCATGCCAGTATCATGTGCCTTTATCCTGGGGTCTCATGGATACGTTCGACTGGACCAGGATAGAAGGACTTGAGGTGTGCTATGTCATGCAAAAGCAATCGGCATCCGATTTTTGCGTGTCCTATCAGGGTGTATTTTTCTCAAACAATCAAACGCACCACGGTTACCGGTTGAATTATTCGCAAAACCCGCCAGCCAGAGCATATGTCCCTGTTCATACGTTGGACATGATCCCTGACGGTGAAATGTTGCTTGATCTACGCAGGCGGTTATACAGTAAGTTTAAGAGGTGATTTAAATGGCAGATTCAATAGTTTTTTTGATGGCTGTTCCCTGCACGGAGCGCGTGGTTGGACGATTGGGCATCTCTTCCTTAAGAAGTAACGGGATTGCCGTGCATGTGATAGATTTGTCCAATTTACTAGATGCAAAGGCTTTTCAGCATAGCTCAGACCAAGCTAGGACCAAAGAAGACTGGATTTATCGGATTGACTCTTATCCGGAGTTCGAAAGTAAGGTAAGAAAATTGTCATCCTCCAGTGTTTTTGTTGATTATATAGTTGGTTTTCTAGGCGTAGATTTTAAAAATGAAAAAGTCTTCAGGATATTAAGAAAATGCCACGCACGATATTATATCGTTTGTATGGGAGATTTACCGACTCAATTGATCAACAGGGGAGAATCGAAGAAAGAAAACTTTCAGAAAATCCTGAGAAAATTTGATATGCGCTGGTTTGGCGGTTACATGGAAAGGGTTCTTTTGCGGATATTGGCCAAAGGAGGCGTCTATCCAACACCTATCAAAGTATTTGGAACAAAATCAGAGAATATGGAGAATTTTATCAGAAGATATAGAGGAAGGGTCCCATATATTCCTATTCATTCGTATGATTATGATGTTTATCTTGAATAT
>JAGWOI010000001.1 GCA_028870995.1 Candidatus Omnitrophota bacterium
CAGGGTGGTTGCGGTCGGTGATGCCATGGAGGCTTCCAGCCTGCTGGTGCGCGAACGATTTGACATTGTCTTGTTGGATATTAATATGGACGAAGTTGACGGGGCCACCCTTTTTGAGGTCGTGAGATTCTTCCATAAAGATATCAAAATAATAATTTCAAGTGTATACTCAATCAATGAACAGCAGGCAAGGATCAAGGATGCTGACGGGTATTTTGATAAATCTGATGACAAGGAAGTCCTGCTGTCCCTGGTATCCTCCTTCATTACGAGACGGTAGGTGGCCATAAAAAAAGTTTTTGCCATAAGTCTGGTCTGGATCACAGCCGCCCTTTTGTTTGATGTGGGGGTCTATGTTTTTCTGGGGCAGCAGAAAAGCCTGGAGTTCCTGACAGGTTATTTGATAGAGCTATCCCTCAGTATCGACAACCTTTTTGTTTTTCTGCTCATCTTCACCACTTTTAAAGTCCCGCTTTCTTCCCAATCCCGGATATTGTCTTGGGGGGTGATTGGTGCCCAGCTGATGCGCGCCCTGATGATCCTGGCAGGAATAAAATTGCTCAACCAGTGCCAATGGCTGGTGTACGGCCTTGGTCTTTTTCTGGTATGGACGGGCGTTAAGGCGTTTGCGGGCAAGGGCGCCAAGGACGAAGGAGAGGGGTTGATATTGAAATTCAAGGAACTCTTTCCTGCTTTAAACCAGTTTTGGATGGTGCTTATTATTGTGGAGGCCGCAGACCTGATCTTTGCCCTGGACTCCATTCCCGCGGTCCTGGCGATCACCAGGGATCCCTTCGTTGTTTACACTTCGAATATTTTTGCTGTTTTGGGCCTGCGTTCCATGTATCTGGCATTATCCAGCGCCACGGCCCATTTCAAGAATTTGCATTACGCCCTTGGCATTATCCTCATATTTACGGGTTTAAAAATGCTTTTTGATTATTACCTGCATATTCCCACGGTTTTCTCCCTCGGGTTTATCATCGCGGTGCTGGCGCTCTCTTTCTTAAGAAAGTGACAAAAATCCCTTCCCAAGGCGCTCATCCTAATTTCATCTTAGCTTAATCTGCAGGCTGATAGCATGGCACCAAGGGCCGTTGAGGTTATTTATGATAGAAACGTCCTTGGAAAATATCATCCAGGTTCCGGTCAGCCTGATGGAAGCCTTTCTGCTGGTGGTTGATGACCACAGGCAGATTAGGGCGGAGCCTGTCCTTCGCCTGGACATGGCTTGGGACAATGAACTGACCATTAAAGGCTGGTTTTGGCCGCAAACTATTTTTTTATTAAGAGTAAATCCTGCCATGTCAGTCGTCGTGGTACATCTTCAAAACCACGGCAGCTATCAAATAAACGGAGAATGCCTGCGGATGAGAGAGGTGGCTTTTCTGGACCGCCTGGCGCCCATTGAAAGACAACAGCCGTTTCCTCAGACGCTGGTGGAGTTGACCTTGGCGGTTGATGAGGTCAAGGAAGTAAGAAGGGTATGAATTCACAGGCATTATTGATTGTTGATGTACAAATTGATTTTTGTCGCGGGGGCGCCTTGGTTGTGCCGCAAGGGGACCGGGTGGTGGCGGCGTTAAATCAGTACATCGCTTATTTCAGGTACAAAGGCCGGACCATCATGGCTTCCAGGGATTGGCATCCCATTAACAGCAAACATTTCAAGACCCACGGAGGTCTATGGCCTGAACATTGCCTGCAAAATACCCGCGGCGCCGACTTTCACCCCAAGCTTAAATTACCGCAGGAGACTGTTATTTTATCCAAGGGCATGGATGAGAATAAGAACGGCTATTCCGTCTTCGAAGCGCAGACTCCGGCCGGGGAACCTTTTAAGGACGTCCTCAAGAGGCTGCATATTGACACGCTGTTTGTCGGAGGACTGGCCACGGAATTTTGTGTGCAGTCTACGGTTTTGGATGCCCTGCAGCAGGGATGGCAGGTGGAACTTTTAACGGATGCCATTCAAGGTATCGGACCGGCGGCCTGCCGGGCTGCTATGGATATGATGCTTATGGAAGGTGCGCATCCCATGACCCTGATGGGGTTAAAGCAGCAAGAAAAACAACATGTTTAAGAACGGCGCAAGCAGCGGCCTTCAAATCGACTTGTATGAGTTGACCATGGCCGCGGGGTATTTTCAAAATGATGTCCGTCTGACAGCAGGTTTTGAACTTATTTGCCATTCCATGCCGCCCAGCCGCAATTTTCTGGTGGCCTGCGGTCTCCAACAGGCTCTTGATTATGTTTTGAATTTGAGTTTTTCCCCCCAAGACATAGCCTGCCTGAAGGCGCTTCCTGTTTTCAAGAACGTCGGCGGTGGTTTTTTCGATTACTTGAAGACGTTTACGTTCAGCGGCCATATCTGGGCCATGCCGGAAGGGGAGATATTCTTTGCCCGCCAACCGGTTCTTCATGTTGAGGCACCCATCATCGAAGCCCAGATCCTGGAGACCTGCCTTTTGGCCATCATGAACATCGAAATCATGGTTGCCACCAAGGCGGTGCGCCTGGTTCAGGCCGCGGTCAGCGATGGAAAGCAAAGGAGCATTATCGATTTTGGGGCGAGGAGGGCGCATGGCCCTCAGGCCGGCGTGCTGGCGGCGCGCGCGGCCTATATCGGAGGGGCGGACGGGACGTCCAATGTTCTCGCCGGACAGAAGTTCGGCATTCCCGTATACGGGACCATGGCCCACTCATGGGTCGAGGCTTTTGACCGGGAAGAAGAAGCCTTCGGCCGGTTTCACCGGGTTTTCCCCCGTGATACCACCCTGCTCATTGATACGTACGACACCCTTCGGGCCGCTGACATGATCACCGGTTTAGCTATTAGAAAGCAGATCAAGGGGGTACGCCTTGACAGCGGGAATTTGGCTGCCTTAAGTAAGAGAGTCAGGAAGACACTAGATGGGGCAGGTCTTAATAGCGTCAGGATCATGGCCAGCGGTAATCTTAACGAGGAGAAGATCCTTGATTTGGTCCGGCAAAAGGCCCCTATCGACGCATTTGGAGTCGGTACGGAATTGGCCGCGTCTCCGGATGCTCCGTCGCTGGATATGACGTATAAATTGGTACAGACCAAGGGTCAAGAAGGCGTCAGGTTCAAAGCCAAAAAGAGCCCGCGTAAGCAAACCCTTCCGGGACAAAAACAGGTTTTCAGGATCACGGACAATAAGGGACGGATCAGTAAAGACGTGATCGGCCTCATCCATGAAAGTCCGCCGCCGCAAGGCCGGGCCCTTCTTCACCAGGTGGTCAAGGGCGGCCGGATGGTGCGCCCCTTACCGCCGATTGAAGAGTCCCGGAGGTATCTGCAAAAATGTCTGAAGCAATTTCCTGAAGTTGAGGGCAAAAGGCCCCTGATCCCTCTATGCTGCAGCCCGGCTCTTTTGAAATTGGCTGCGCTCTAATGTTATTTTCATCCCTATTTAACGTCTTACTTGATAGATTAGTTTAAAAAGGCCGCCTTTCTAAATAAGAATTGAGGTGGCGGCACTTTTCCAAAAGTAAGATTTATTGATTTTTAAGGAAGGAGGCGGATTATGCCAATGACCATTCAAGAACCCCAGCCTTCGACACTGACTCCGGTTGAAAACGATGCTCCTCTGCGCGCCTACAAGATTTTACACTTCGCCTTTGTGGTCACCCCTATTATTGCCGGGATAGATAAATTCACCAATCTTTTGGTGCACTGGAGCACATACCTTTCACCGCTCATCACCAATGCCATCAATCCTGAGGGGTTCATGAGGCTGGTGGGTGTGATCGAAATCGTTGCCGGCATCTTGACCATATTTCAACCACGGATATTCGGATACGTGATCGCCATTTGGCTATGGGCGATCATCTTTAATTTGTTGACCATCCCCGGATATTATGACATTGCTTTAAGGGATTTTGGATTGTCCCTGGCGGCGCTGGCCTTGGCTCAATTGGCCCAGGTTTACCAGCACAAATAGCGCATGGCCCGGTCCATGAAGGAGGCACTCATGAATGTCGCCCAGAAATTGATCAAAAACCATCTGGTCGGCGGAGAGATGACGCCGGGAAAGGAAATCGCCCTTAAGATAGACCAAACCTTGACCCAGGATGCCACCGGCACGCTGGTGATGCTGGAGTTCGAAGCCATGGGATTAAGGCACGTGCAGACCGAGCTCTCGGTCCAGTACGTGGACCACAATCTCTTGCAGGTGGATTATAAAAATGCCGACGATCATTTGTTCCTGCAGAGTGCCTGCCGGAAATTCGGGGTTTGGTTCAGCCGGCCGGGCAACGGCGTCAGCCATGTGGTGCACATGGAACGTTTCGGGGTTCCCGGCAAGACCATGCTGGGTTCCGACAGCCATACCCCTGCCGCGGGTTCCATGGGCATGCTTGCCATCGGGGCCGGCGGTTTGGAAGTGGCCATGGCCATGGCCGGAGAACCGTTTTATTTGAAGATGCCCAAGATCTGGGGCGTCAAATTGACCGGACATCTTCCTGCCTGGGTGAGCGCCAAGGACGTTATTTTGGAAATGCTCAGGCGCCATGGGGTCAAGGGTGCCGTGCATAAAATCATCGAATATTACGGTCCCGGTCTTGAGACATTATCAGCCATGGACCGCCATGTGATAGCCAATATGGGCGCTGAGCTGGGCGCCACCACAACGGTCTTTCCCGCGGACAGCATGGTGGAGCAGTTCTTAAGATCCCAGGGGCGGCAAAAAGATTTCCGGGAACTTCTGTCGGACAGCCCGGAATACGATGAGTATGATGAGATCGATCTTTCGCGGCTGGAACCCTTGATCGCCTGTCCGCAAAGTCCTGATAACGTAGTGCCGGTGCATTCTATCGCCGGGCGTGAAATTTATCAGGCGTATATCGGTTCTTCCGCGAATCCAGGTTTACGGGACTTCGCGGTGCCAGCTATGATGGTCGACGGCCTTCAGGTCAATCCCAAGGTTTCTTTTGATGTGAATCCTACCTCCCGGCAGATCCTGGAGAATTTGACCCATATGGGATTTCTTGAAAAATTGATCCATGCCGGCGCCAGGATCCATCAGGCCGGATGCAATGGCTGCATCGGTATGGGGCAGGCCCCGGCCACCCATAAAATAAGCCTGCGCACCGTACCCCGCAATTTTCCGGGACGTTCGGGCACCAAGGAAGACCTGGTTTATTTATGCAGCCCTGAAACCGCCACCGCTTCGGCCTTGACGGGCGTCATCACCGATCCCAGGAGATTGCAAATGCCGTACCCCGATTTTAAAGAACCGGAGGCCATTTCGATCAACATCGACATGCTTGAGGCCCCCAATGAACGGTGGGTTGACATTGAGCTGGAAAAGGGTCCGAACATCAAACCTTTGCCTGAATTCGAAGAACTGCCGGACTCATTGCAGGGACCGGTGGTCTTGAAGGCCGGCAATGATATTTCCACGGATGAAATCTTACCTGCCGGTGCCAAGGTGCTGCCTTTCCGCAGCAACATTCAGGAGATCAGCCGCTTTGCCTTTACTCAGATCGACGATGCTTTTTATGACCGGGCCATCAAATTTCAGCGTACCGGCTTTTTTGTTGTCGGCGGCGAGAATTACGGGCAGGGTTCGAGCCGGGAACATGCGGCCCTGGCACCCCGTTACCTCGGTCTCAGAGCGGTTATTGCTAAAAGCTTTGCCAGGATCCATTGGCAGAATTTGATCAATTTCGGCATTCTGCCGCTGGTCTTCAAAGATCCCCAGGATTATGAAAAGGTCAGGCTCAATGATACCTTAAGGTTGGACAATGTCAGGCAGTCACTTGAAGCAGGCCGTGCCCTGCAAGTAGTCAACCTCTCACAAAATCAACGCTATCCCGTTGAGCACGTCATGAGCGACCGCCAGAAAGACATGGTCCTACGGGGCGGGCTTATCAATATCGTTCGTAGAGAAGGCCAGCCTGTTTAATTTGAACCTCAGCCAGCTGAAATCCAGGTTCTTTTCCAGGGCTTTCTTAAGTTCCGGGGAGTATTGTTTCTCAATCTTTGAATGGATCAGCCATGTTACCATGAGCATTAAAATTAAGGTCACGCCCAGAAGGACATGCGGGTCAAAAAAAGCGTGCTCCAGTTTGAAAATAATTAGTCCAAGGTCTTGATGGATGAGGTAAAAGGGATAGGTCAGGCTTCCTAAAAAAATAAAAAACCTCGAGCGGATGAAACTGGTTTTGCGCAGCGCGATGAACAGGAAGATCAAATAAAATAGGCATATACATCCTAAAATAATGCCAGGCTTAAATACCGTGAGGAACTGTTCCGATGCCAGAATGGCATATTCCCAGCCGCGGTACAAGGCCAGCAGAAGGCTTCCCAAAAGTAATAAAGTTTTATAAACGTCGATACCCTCCTTGTAGATCAAAAAAAAGGCTGCGCCGGCGATAAAGTAGGCGCTGAATTCAGGGATGATCAGTGCGTCCAGTTTGTGGATCGGGTGACAGGCGCTCACAGCCGACAGGGCCAGCCAGATACCTAAATAAACATGGATGCGGCGAATCTGGCGGAATACGATCAGTAAAAATATAAAAAGGTAGAATTTAATTTCAATAAAGAGCGTCCAATAAACCCCGTCGATATTAGGGACCTTGAAAAACCCCTGCAGCATCGTCATGTTGAGGGCCCATTGGGGGAAGCTGACGCTGAAGATCCCCCGTCCCAGCATCAAAATGAGAATAAAAGACAAGGTGCAGCAGAACCAATAAGCCGGGTAGAGGCGGACCACGCGCGATATCACGAACTGCCGGGGCGTTTTCCCCAGGGCGGTCATGAGGATGACAAAGCCGCTGATGATGAAAAATAAATGAAAGCCCAGGAATCCATATTTGGCGATGGCGGATAATCGCGGAAACCAGTCCGATACCGATGGGGTAAAAGGATAAAAACCGTGAAAAGTGTAGTGAAAGAAAGCAACGGCCAGGGCGGAGAGAAATCTTAAAAGATCTATTTCGGTAAAACGGTCTGGCAGGCTTTGATGGCTTTTCATGGAGAGTAAAATGGCATAAGGAACATTAAGGGAGGATGAAATAACCATTAAAGAATGCCTGTTAATCTAAAATTAATCCCCAATTAATTTGGTGGCATGTATAAAAGCAGAAGAAAAGGGAAGTGTATTTCTGTGCAAATTAATAAGGAGGGAGAATTTTATGAAAACAACAATGATGACACTTTTAGTTTTAGCGGCTTGTTTGACGGGCGCGGCTCTGGCGCAAACCATGAGTGGAGGCACTTCGGGCACCATGAGCAATGCTGAAGGCAATGCAACCAATGCCACCATGTCCAATAGTGCCTATTAGGCTGTCTACCGGCCTCTGGAGGTTATTTCTTTAAAATGCCTTCAGAGGCCGTAATAACTCTTCGCACCTTCCTCATTGATTTTTCTTCCATCCTGTATTAACTTATCCAATACATGAAACGGAATTTGGAAATCCTGTGTGTTTATCTGACCGGCCTGTTCCAGGGATTGGTGTTGGTCATTGTCCCGGCAGCCAGTCTTGTTTTTACCGATCCCAAAATATTCGGTTTTTCGAACGAACAATACGGCCTGCTCTTTATCCCCCAGGTGCTGGCGGCCATCGTCACTTCACTCGCGGGACCGGCCTTGGCCCGCCGATGGGGCATAAGGACGGCATTAAGAACGGGGCTGCTGTTTAATATATTGGCCTCGGCTTCCATTGCCGCCAGCCAATGCGTCTGGCAAAACCACGCGACGGCCTATCTTTTGGTCATTTCAGGAACAGGCCTGGTGGGCGCCGCTTTTGGGGTCACCCTTCCTATCATTAATGTCTATGCGGTGAACTTTTTCCCCAAGAATTCCGCCTCAGCCCTGACCGCATTACATACCCTTTTAGGTTTGGGAACAGCGCTGGCCCCCTTTCTAGTGGCTGTGCTGGTTAAACAGATGGGATGGTGGGTGCTTCCTGTGGGGGTGGCTGTTGCCCTGGTCGTTTTATTAGGCGGCGCTTCAATCCTGCCTTTGCGAGACCTACGTTCTTCACCCTCGCCAAAAACTTTGGCGGAAGAGCCGGAGGTTTCATGGAGACCGAGGGTAGGGCTGTTCGCGTTGACTGTTTTTTTGTATGGATATTGCGAGACCCTGTTTGCCAACTGGGCTATCATTTTTTTGAACCGCCAAAAAGGGTTGCCGATCCAAGAGGCGGGGTATGCCCTGGCGCTGTTTTGGATCATGGTGAGTCTAGGGAGGCTCCTTGTTTCCCTGGCGGCGGTCTGGGTTCCTGCCCGCCTGGTTTACAGAATTTTGCCTGTGCTGATCACCTTGGCTTTAGCAGGCGTGAGCACGATTTCTTCATCGCAGGCGGGTCTTTTTTTATTTGCCTTTGCCGGACTTGCCTGTTCCGCGTTTTTCCCCTTAAGCTTCAATTTCGGACAACAAAGTTTTCCACCCATGGCGGAAAGGATATCAGGGTGGCTCATGGCTTCCTATATGGCAGGGTACGGGGTTGCCGCCTATGGGGTGGGAAAAATAATTGAGACCACGTCCTTGCCCTTGAAAACGCTATATCTTGATTCTGTCTTAGTGGGGGCGGGAATTATATTCTTGTCATCACGCCTGATGTCCCGCCTTCGTTAACAAGGCCTTTGACCGAATGCCGGTCTTCATTTACTTTTCATCTTCCTTTAATCCTTGTCCCGCTAAAATAATTTGTTGTAAATGCCTTAGGTTCCTAAGGAGAAGTGATGAAAACGTTTATGTTGAAAAGCAAGATTGTAAAAACAGTAAGTACTCATTATCAAGATGAGCCAGGGTATCAAGCCTCCATAGCCCACCAGCCACATCGGAGGCTCTCTCCCAAACGCCAGGTGCATGTGCATATTTCGAGGAGGGTCAAGAAAGGGCCGATGGAGTCCAAGGGTTGACTATTTTTTCTTAGCTGCGGCTTCAGCTCTTAGCTGGCGCTCGGCTTCGAACCAGTCCGCCAGGTTGTCGCCGGGACCGCCGGAACGCTGCTCATAAAGACGGTAGGCCCTTTGCTGGACCATTTCCGGGGGGATTTCGGTGTCTCTCTCCGGCTGCTGGATAAACGGGTCGGTTTCGTTGATCAACTCCTCGCTGCGGTCCTCGGGCTGGCTCCAGTTTTGACTGGTATCTGCCGGCACGTTTTCCAATTCTTCCGTAGTCTCGCGGTAATCTTCGGGGACCTCACGGTTCAGTTCCACCGCATCCAATGATTTTTCACCCGGTTGCTTTTTATTCGTTCGTTTATTCATAGATACCAGGATACAGGATCCTTGCTTAAAAATAGATGAAAAAAGGATTAAGGCCAGGCGCGGGTTCTAATAACTTGCATTCTAAAAGTATTGGTGGTATAGTCTCTTCGCCAGTGACTTGCATAATGCAAGTCTTTAAAAAACAAGGAGGTGGGTATGATCAAGCTTTATGGATCGGGGGTTTCGTCTTCGGTGGCCAAGGTGCGTTATTGCCTGAATTTGTTGAATCTCAAGTATGATTGGGTAGAGACCAATCCTATGAACGGGGAAAACAAGACCCCTGAATATTTGAGTGTGTCGCCTACCGGGAAGATCCCGGGGATCGACATCGATGGTTTTAAATTGTTCGAGAGCAATGCCATTAACCGCTATCTGGCGCTAACGCACGGCTCTGCACTTTATCCTCAAGATGCGAAAAAGCAGGCGGTTGTTGATGCCTGGACGGATTATGTGGCCATCCATGTGGCCCAGGCCATGGGACGCGTGACGTATAATCGGGTATTTGCCCCCATGATGGCCCAGAAGGCGGATGAGGAGTCACTGCGGGTGGGGCTGGATTTCCTGGACAAGTATTTCCCTGTCCTGGAAAAGCAGTTGTCCCAAAACCAATTCCTGGCAGGCAGCCAGCTTAGCCTTGCCGACATCAATTTGTTGGCAAACATAGATTGGGTGGAATTGGCCCAGATCAGCCTGGAGAAGTATCCTTCCATAAAAAAATGGAGAGCCGCCTTGAAATCCCAGCCTTTTTATCAACAATGTTATAAGGACTATACGGACTATGTCCAGGAGGCCATGGGCGCCAGAGCACAAGCTAAATAACAGTCATTTATGGGAAACCCCAAATACTGTTCTAAAATAACCGGATGCCTGCAGCGTTCCAAATGCCCGATCACCAATACCCTGGATTTGGTCGGTGACAAATGGACGCTGCTGGTCATCCGGGACATGTTGTTCCTTAAAAAGAGGTCTTTTAACGAATTTTTGAAATCTTTCGAAGGGGTCGCCACCAATATCCTTGCCGACCGTCTCAAGCGCCTCGAGGAATATGGGATCATCGAAAAGCGGCCCTACCGTAAGGCGCCGGTGCGTTATGAGTACCGGCTGACCAAGCGGGGGGAAGACCTGAGGCCGTTGTTGATGGAAATGATCCATTGGGGGCATAAGCATATTGAAGGCATCGGCATGCCTCCCAAGAAATTGCTTGAAGCCTAAAAGAAGACGAAGCTCATGATCGCGTGTGATTTCGATGAACAAGCTAGGCTTTAAAATTTCCTTGCCAAAGATCCGAAATTTTGTGTAGAATCAACCCATCATTAAGCCAGTATTTCCTTTTTTAATCTAAATGGAAAACCCTTCCGGCACACCCATAGTGGAGTTCCGCCATTTTATCCGGCATCCTTTGCGCCTGCCCCTGGCCTATAAGATCATTAAGCCCGGCGCGGGAGAGAACAAGAATGAAGTGCGTTCCGAGACGATCAATATCAGCATGGGCGGCTTGTTGTTTCCCTCCCGGCATCCGGTCAAGACGGGTACCCCGATACTGATCAGGATGCCCTTTGAAGGGAAGATTTTTAATATAAGGGCCAAGGTGGTGCGCAGCGTCAATAATTCCCAGACCAAGCTTTATGATATTGCCGTCAGTTTCCCCAAATCTAAAGATGCATTCAAGGTCAAAATGATCGAACAGATTTATTTGATCGCCGAATACCGTGATCTGCGCAGGGTGAAAGAAGGTGTGGATATTTCCCTGGAAGAAGCCTCGCGGGAGTGGATCAAGCGGTATGCCGAACGATTCAGTAAGATTCATTGGTAAAAATCAAATCAAGGAGGAGAAAAAAGTGATGAATAATAAGTGCCTGATGGAATTTATAGGAACATTTTTCCTGGTCTTTGTTGTCGGGTTAACCGTGATCGGCGGGGCCGGCGCCATGGCGCCGTTGGCCATCGGCACCATCCTGATGGTGATGGTTTACGCAGGCGGGCACATTTCGGGAGGGCATTATAATCCGGCGGTGACCCTGGCGGTGTGGATGCGGGGCAAATGCGATTCCAAGGATGTTGGCGGCTATTGGTCGGCCCAATTCAGCGCTGCCATTGTCGCTGCTTTGTTGGTTGGCTATTTGAAGCATGGCAGCATGGTGGTTACGATGGAGCCGAATTTGATACATGCCTTTATAGTGGAATTTATCTTCACCTTTGCTCTGGCTTTTGTGGTGCTCAATGCGGCCACCTCCAAGGATACGGCCGGCAATTCCTTTTACGGTCTGGCCATCGGTTTTACGGTCATGGCTTCGGCCTATGCAGCCGGCCAGATTTCCGGCGGTGCGTTTAATCCAGCCGTGGCTTTGGGGATCACCTTGATGGGCCTCACCAAACTGCCTATGCTTTTTATTTTCTTCCTTGGTAATTTCGCCGGGGGGGCCTTGGCGGCCAAAGTTTTCGTATTGTTGAATCCGCACGACGTATAATTCGTTATTTTTAATTAAACCCCTGCGATTTTTAAAAAATTGCAGGGGTTTTTTATTTGGCATATACTAACCTTTGAGAGAAGGAGGGATTCTCATGTCTATCAAATACCGAAGTTTCCGCGTCGATTCATCCCGCGAGGTCGATCTTAAGCGTTACCCGACCTTGATCAAACCGTTCTACCGTTCCAAGGAAGAATATGCGGCCTTGTTAAGCAGTCATACGGAGGAATTAAGCCGCCTTCAAGATGTCTTTTATGCCTATGGCCGCTATGCGCTGCTCTTGGTCTTCCAAGCCATGGATGCCGCCGGCAAGGACAGTGCCGTCAAGCACGTGATGTCCGGCGTTAATCCCCAGGGCTGCCAGGTTTTCAGTTTTAAGGCCCCCAGCACCGAGGAGTTAAAGCACGATTTTTTGTGGCGCGGGGCGCGCGCCCTTCCCGAGCGCGGACGCATCGGCATTTTTAACCGTTCTTATTATGAGGAAGTCTTGATCGCCCGGGTGCGGCCCGAGGTCCTGGAAGCTCAGCAATTGCCGGATGAAATAGCCCGGGACAAGGACATCTGGCACAAGCGTTACGATTCCATCAATACATTCGAAAAACATCTATACCTAAACGGCACTAGGGTGATCAAATTCTTCCTGCATCTTTCCAAGCAAGAACAGCGAAGGAGGTTTTTAAAACGCATCGATAAGCCGCAGAAAAATTGGAAATTCAGCCTATCCGATGTGGCTGAAAGGAGGCGCTGGAAACAATATATGAACGCTTATGAGGCCTGCCTGGGCGCCACATCCACAAAAATAGCGCCTTGGCATATCATTCCGGCTGATGACAAGGAAAATGCCCGGGTCATTATTTCCCAGATCATCATCGACACCCTTAAGGACCTCAAGCTCGCCTATCCCAAGCTGGATGCCGGGCGTCAGAGGGAATTACGGGTCATGCGCCGGCATCTTCTATGAAATTAAATATTATAAAACACAGCAACGAGCCTTTTGCTGACCGCCGTGAAGCCGGCCGCCTGTTGGGGGATGTCCTGGAGGCTCTAAAGACAGATCAAACTGTTGTTTTGGGTATTCCCAGAGGCGGGTTGGTCGTGGCCAAGCAGGTGGCGGAGCATTTGGATGCGCCGTTGGATATTATTTTGTCCAGAAAATTGGGCGCTCCCATGAACCCCGAACTGGCCATTGGCGCCGTTACGGAGCAGGGGGAGGTCTTTTTGGGCGATCGCCTGGTCCGCGAGATAGGCGTGGAGGAGTATTATTTGGTCCGGGAGAAAGCCAGGCAAATGGCCGAGATCCGCCGTCGGCAGGTCGCGTACCGTAAAATTTGCCCTAAAGTGGATTTAAACGACAAGGACGTCATTGTGGTAGATGATGGTGTTGCCACCGGTTCGACCGTTCAGGCTGCTCTCTGGAGCATTCATCAGGAAAGGCCGCGCCGCCTGATAGGCGCTTTCCCTGTCGGGCCTGAAGATACCCTGCGCCGGCTCTCCGATAGCGCAGATGGGATCATCTGCCTGCGTGTGCCTTCCTTTTTTCAGGGGGTGGGTCAATTTTACCTGCAATTCGGCCAAGTGTCCGAGGAAGAAGTCCTCAGCCTTCTTGGGCATTCCAGAAAAAAATAATTAAATGAGGGGGGTATTTTTAGACTTGACATTTTTATTATTATATCGTATTATTTGAATAGATAGATTAATAGATAATATGAAAGGAGTTTTTATGGACTACGAGAAATCCGCTGCATTTCTCAAGGCCCTGGGACACCCGGCCCGGCTTAAAATGGCTGAGGGGATCGCCCAATACGGCTGTCATGTTTCCAAAATTGTCGACAAGATGGGGCTGCCACAGTCCACGGTCTCCCAGCACCTAGCGGCCTTACGTTCGGCAGGGGTGGTGACTTTTGAGAAAAAAGGGGTCCGGGCTTGTTACCGGCTGGCTGATGAGCGCGTTTTGAAGATCATTAGAATTCTGGGAGAAATGGGGTGAAAACTTTTACGGCGGTGTTGATAAGTTTTATTTTATGCTTGAGCCAAGGCCTGGCTGATCAGGCCGTGATGCCCCAGTCTGTGTCCTATAAGGAATATTTATCCGAAGTTCTGGCCTATTATCCTTTATTAAAGAAAGAATATGCCTCTATCGAAGAGGCCATCGCCCAAAAAGCCCTGGCAGCTTCCAGCCGGATGCCCCGCTTTTGGGCTTCGGCTGATTTCCAGTATGGCAATGATCCTGTCTATGTCTTTGGCGCGCTTTTAAGGCAAAACCGGTTTTCCAGCGATGATTTCGCCGTGGGGAGGCTTAATTCTCCCAAGCCGATGTCGGACAACTCCGCCTCCATTGAAGGCCAATGGCTGCTTTTTGATTTCGGGCAGACCGCTTCCCGCCTTAAAGGCGCCGGACTACTGGTGCAGTCATCACGGTATCAGGCCCAGGCTGTCCAAATGGAGGCGATTTTGGCAGCTTCAGAAGTTTACAGCCGTCTGGCCATGACCCAGAAATTGATCAAAATGTTTGATGAAGCCTGCGCTCAGGGGGCCACTGAGGTGGCTTTTGCCGAGCAGCTTCGGCAGGAAGGCCTTGCACTCGGTGCGGATTTCTACCTGGCACGCCTGACCCAAACGAAGTTGGCTCAAGCCGTCAATGAGATGAAGGCCCAAGAGGCGGCTTTGTCCATGGTCTTTAATATTTTAAGGGGAAAGGACCCGGCCTTGCCGGTGAAGGTCAACCTCGACTACCAAAAATCTCCGCACTTAGAAGGTTCCCTCGGAGAGTGGATGGACAAAAGTATCCGCAAGCGCCTGGACATTAAGGCTATGGCCAAACAACTGGAAGCTCAAGGGGTTGATGTGGACAGGGAGAAAATGAGTTTTCTTCCCAGGATCAGCGGTTATGGGCAGGCTGCGCAGCATGCGCATGGTATCGGCCTAAGCGGCGGCGGCAATTATGTGGTGGGTTTGAAGGCCACCCTGGATATTTTTGATCCCGGCTATAAGGACAGGGTGAAGCTGGCCTCTGCGCAGCAGAGCCGTTTGGCCAGTCAGTATAGACAAGCGATGGACCAGGCAGCCAGTGACGCGGCCGAGACCTATTATCAATTACAAGCGTTAAAGTCCAACAAAGCGTTGGCCGCGAAAGCCCTGGAAGATGCCCGGCAAGCCCGTCAATTGACGGTCCCCTTATATAAGGAAGGAAGACGTTCCATCGAGCAGATGCTTTCTCTCGAAGCCGGCGTCGCCGAAGCCTACGAACATTGGTTAAGATTGGAGAACGCCTACTGTCAGCGCATGTTGGCCTTGAAATTCTATGCCGGAGAACTGGATCAGAAGCAAGCGGGGGAAATTTATGGAAACCGGTGAACATTTAAATTGGATAGGCCGGCTGGTCGGCTTTTTCGTCAATTCGAAAATAACCCCCCTTATCCTTGGGTTCGCCCTATTTTTAGGGATCATCGCGGTCGTCAACCTGCCCCGGGAAGAAGAGCCCCAAATTTCTGTGCCCATGTTCGATATTTTTGTGCGTTTCCCCGGTTCTACTTCGCAGGAGGTGGAGGAGCGGATCGTTAATGTGGGGGAACGCAAGCTTTGGGAGATCCCCGGCGTCGAATACATTTATTCGACCTCCCAGCCGGATGGTGCTTTGCTCGTGGTGCGTTTCAAGGTGGGCGAGGATGTCGAAAAATCACTGACCAAACTCTACACCAAGGTATTCGCGAACCTGGATTTTTTGCCGCCCGGCGCCTCAAAGCCGTTGATCAAATACCATTCCATTGATGATGTGCCGATCCTGGCATTGACTTTTTATTCTGACAAGGGAAACAGCGAAAACCTGCGCCGCATTGTGGCCGGAGTCCAACAGGAGGTCAATGCCATACCGGATATCTCCCAAACCCAGATCATCGGGGGGCATAAGCGCACTTTCCGGGTGGTGCTCGATCCTCAAAAGCTCACGGAACATCTGCTCGATCCCATGACCATCGAGCAAGATATAGGGTCTTCCAATATCAAGGTCCCGGCAGGCCATCTGCAGACCGAGCCGGATGTTATAGGCGTTGAATCGGATGCGTTTATCAGCTCCAAGAAAGATTTAGAAAGCCTGGTGGTCGGCTCTTCAGAAGGGCATATCGTTTATCTGAAAGATGTTGCCCGTGTGGTCGACGGTCCCGATATCCAGGAGCATCGGGTGAACATCCGTTTCGGCAACCAAAAGGACTATGCATCTCAAGGGCCTTTTAAGGCCGTGACCCTGGCCATCTCCAAAAGGAAAGGCTCCAATGCTGCCTGGCTGAGCACTGAGGTGCTCAAGAAAGTCGATACCCTGAAAGGTTCCTTGATACCGGATGATGTGCGGATGAAGGTTACCCGTGATTACGGCCAGACCGCCACGGAAAAGTCCAACGAGCTGCTTTTGCATATGGGGCTGGCGGTCGCGGGGGTAGCGCTTATCATCGCTCTTGTCCTGGGATGGAAGGAGGCGGGAATCGTGGCTGTGACGATCCCGCTGACATTATCCCTGACCCTGGCTGCCTTTTATTGGATCGGGTTTACTTTAAACAGGATCACGCTTTTCGCCTTGATTTTTTCCATCGGCATCCTGGTTGACGGCCCCATCGTCAATGTGGAAAACATTGTCAGGCACCTGCGGCTGGCGCAAAACCAGGGGCGTAAATTCCTCGATATTGTGATTGGTGCGGTCAATGAAGTTCAAAGCCCGCTTATCCTGGCAGCGTTGACGGTGATTTCCGCCATCCTGCCCATGGCCTTTGTCGGAGGCCTCATGGGGCCGTACATGCGCCCTATTCCCATCGGCTCCAGCCTCGCCATCCTTTTTTCGACGCTGATGGCCTTTGTCGCCACCCCTTGGGCAGCCACGCTTATTCTCAGACGCAGTTTCGAGAAGGGAGGTGCGCAAGGCCATGATACCCAGGAAGATTTTCTGACCAGGGTCTACCGTTCTTACATGAAGCCGCTGATCTATAAGCCGCAAGTCCGTAACATCTTTCTTATCGCCATCAGCGTTCTTTTGCTGCTTGCAATTTCGTTGATACCGCTTAAATTGGTCAAGGTCAAAATGCTGCCGTTCGACAATAAGAATGAATTTCAGGTGGTGCTGGATATGCCCCAGGGGACATCCTTGGCCGCCACAGGTGAAGTTATCGGCACAATTGCCAAATACTTACAGACGGTCCCTGAAGTGGACAATATTGAAGCTTATGCAGGGACAAGCGCGCCGTATAATTTTAACGGGCTTGTCCGGCATTATTATCTCCGCCAAGGCACCAATCAGGCCGACCTGCAGGTCAATCTTTTGCCCAAATCCGAGCGCCGCCGGCAAAGCCATGACATTGCCAAGGCCGTGCGTCCGATGATCCATGAGATCGTCAGCCGCTGGGGCGGTCATGTCCAGGTGGCTGAGGTACCGCCGGGGCCGCCGGTGCTTTCAACGCTTGTCATGGAAATTTACGGGCCCAACAAGTCAGGGATCGACAAACTGACCAAGCAGGTCGAACAGGTGATGGGTTCCAATTCAAGCGTCACGGACCTGACCGCTCCATCGCCGTCAGGAGATGAGAAGCTGTTTCACCTTGTCATCGACCGCCGGAAAGCCGGCCTTAACGGGATTGCGCCCAATGTCATTGCCGATACGATCGCAACAGCCCTGGCAGGCAAGGAAGTCGGCTTAGCACATCTTTCGAATGAGTATGAGCCGGTGGCCATTGTTGTGCGCCTTCCGGAAAGCAAGCGTCACGACTTAAACAGCGCCCTTGACCTGACCTTGTTATCCAATTCCGGCGTTCCCGTTCCTTTGAAAGATTTGGTCAAGATGGAAGATACAGTAAAGGACAAGCCCATCTTTCATAAGAACTTAATGCGGGTCGGCTATGTTTTCGGCGATGTGGCCGGTCCTTTTGAAAGTCCGGTCTATGTTCTTTTTGACCTGCAAAAAGCCTTTGAGAAGTTGCCGCTTCCGTCGCATCCGGACGGCCAGCAATCATTGAAGTTTTATTGGACCGGCATGCCGCCCGATCAGAACCACTGGGCCCTGAAATTTGACGGCGAATGGCAGATCACCTATGAGGTGTTCAGGGACTTGGGGATCGCCTTTGCCGTGGTGCTGGTCTTGATCTACGTTCTGGTCGTGGGTTGGTTCAGGTCTTTTAAAGTCCCCCTGATCATCATGATGCCCATTCCTTTGTCATTGATTGGTATTTTACCGGCCCATTGGATGACCGGAATGTTTTTTACCGCCACTTCCATGATCGGTATGATCGCCGGAGCAGGAATTGTGGTACAGAATTCCATCATTATGGTTGATTTCATCCATTTGCGTCTTAAAGAGGGAATGCCCTTGGAAGAGGCGGTGGTGGATGCGGGTGCGGTGCGCTTCAGGCCCATGCTGTTGACGGCCATGGCTGTGGTTGTCGGGGCTTCAGTCATTCTTTTTGATCCGATATTTCAAGGTTTGGCCTTGTCGCTGCTGGCAGGGGAATTTGCCTCGACGTTCATATCACGCACGGCCATTCCCGTCATTTACTATATCGTCATGAAACCCAAAGCAAGGAAGGAGAAATGATATGCTGGAAAGAATGCTACGCGGGATCGCTGGATTTTTTATATTGCTTAGCCTGATATTGGCCCATTATTTCAGTCCTCAATGGCTGTGGTTCACGGCTTTCGTGGGCTTAAACCTGCTGCAGTCTGCATTCACGAATTGGTGCCCTATGATCTGGATCCTGGGGCGTCTGGGAATAAAGTAAAGGGGGCCGTCTTATGAAAGAGCTTGTCAGAAAGATTTATGGCAATATTGCTAAGAAGGAAAACGGTTGCTGCTGCCGCTCTAAAAATGGTGCTGTTTCTGAAAAGATCGGCTATTCCCGTAAAGATCTGGGTTCAATCCCGGATGAAGCCAATATGGGGCTTGGGTGCGGTAATCCCGTTGCTCTTGCCTCATTGAAGGAAGGTGAAACTGTCATCGATCTGGGCTGCGGCGGAGGCATTGATGTGTTCTTGGCTGCCCGAAAAGTGGGGAGCAGGGGCAAGGTCATCGGGATAGACATGACGGATGAGATGCTTAACAAAGCCAGAGCCAACGCAACGAAAACCGGCTTGAACAATGTGGAGTTTAGATCAGGAGAAATAGAGAATCTGCCTTTGGCAAGCAATAGTGCCGATTGCGTCATCAGTAATTGTGTGATCAATTTATCCGAAGATAAGCAGAAGGTATTTGGGGAGGCTTTCCGGGTATTAAAATCCGGCGGACGGTTGATGGTTTCCGACATGGTGCTGTTGGCGGATCTGCCGGAAAAAATTTTGGGGTCTCCTGAATTGTATGCCGGTTGCATTGCGGGGGCGCTGAAGAAGGAAGAATATCTCAATAAAATCAAAAATGCCGGATTCAGGGAAGTAAGCGTTATCAAGGAAGATGCCGTTTCACTCATGGATTACATAGGCTCAGATAAGGTGGTCAGCAGTCTTGTGGAAGATATGCCCATGGCCGAAAGAGAAAACATCAGCAGGGCAGTTGTCAGCATAAAAGTTTCAGCAAAAAAGTGAATGTAAAGAGAGGGCATTAAAGCGTCCTTTTATGTTAGAATAACCCCATGCTTAATATGCGGCGTGAACAAATCTTGACGGCATCATTTCTGGCCGCTTTTGTTTTTTCCGCTTGGCTTTCGCCTTCCTGTAATGCCCAGGAGAATTGTGCACCGGTTCCGGAACGTCCCGGATTGGCGACGATGAAGGGCAAGCCCCTTGTCCTGCTGGGACATGCAGTCAAGGTGGGCCAGAAATCCCCTAATTTCGTTGTTCAAGCCACCGACATGTCCGATGCACGATTAAGCGATTTTTCCGGCAAGATCAGACTCATTGCCTCGGTCCCGTCCCTGGACACACCGGTCTGCGATCTTGAAATCCGCCGGTTCAATCAAGAGGCGGTCTCCGTGTCCAAAGACGTTGTCATCCTATTTGTGAGCATGGATCTGCCTTTCGCCCAAAAGCGTTTTTGCTCGGCGGCCGATATCAAGAATGTCAAAACTTTCTCCGACCACCGGACCGCGGATTTCGGTCTTAAATACGGCGTGCTGATCAAGGGGTTACGGTTATTGTCCAGGGCGATCTTTATCGTGGATAAGAACGGGATCGTACGCTATGTCCAGTATGTGAAGGAAGAAGGGACCCAGCCTGATTACACGGCGGCGTTAAAGGCTTTGAAACGGCTTTCTACCTCACAATGACCAGGCTGTACAATAACAGGCACAGGACGATGCCGGTAATGATCATATAAAGTTTGTCTTTTTGTCTGGCGTAAATGACGATAGAAAGAATGACCCGCATGATGGGCGTTGCAATGAGGCAGAGCAGCCCCAATTGGATGATGCCGCGGGGATGCAGCGCCCGCGCGGCGTGTACGATACCGCCAATATCTTTTAAGCGTTCCGGTTCTCCTTTGAAAGCGCCGTAGGCCGGCCCTGCCGCGCCATGAACGGTCAAATACATGGCCCCTCCGGCAAGGACCAAAAGACCTGCGACAGCAACTCCGCCCCTCAAGGTACCACCGATCCATTTTTCCATATCATTCATCTAAAATTCCCCTTAATGCCGTTAAATATCATCTCAACCGCCAATACCAGGATGACTGTGCCAAATAATGTTCTAAGCGATTTGGTCTTGGACTTCATCAGGAAATGACTGCCGGTGCTGGCGCCTATTAAAACGCCCAGCATCACCGGCATGGCCAGTCCGGGATCTATATAGCCGCGGTTTAAATAGATGCCGGCGCTGGCAGCGGCAGTGACGCCGATCATGAAATTGCTGGTGGTGGTGGAAACCTTGAAAGGGATTTTCATGATCCGGTCCATGGCGATCACTTTGAGGGCGCCGGACCCTATGCCCAGCAAGCCGGAGAGCGCACCGGCGACCATCATCAATAAGAATCCGCCGGGGATGTTGTGCACGTGATAATATTGCAGTCCTCCGGAATCAGGATAAGAAGAATCCATGCGTAACCGGCGGCTCAGCGGGTCATGCTTGTTGTCACGAAATTCCTTTGGTTCCTGCCAGGAGGTGTAGGCCGAATGCAGCAGGGCCAATCCAAAAACCACCGCGATCAAACGGGGGGAGATGATCAGCGCCAAGAAAGCGCCGGATAAAGCCCCCAGGGTGGTGGCGATCTCCAGGAACATGCCCACCCGCAGGTTGGAGTAGCCTTCCTTAATATAGGTGGCGGCAGCACTTGACGAGGTGGCGATCACCGACACCAGGGAGGCGCCGATGGCGTAGCGGATGTCAACGCCGAAGACCAGGGTAAGCATGGGGACAATGACGACCCCGCCGCCTAAGCCCGTCAGCACGCCCACCAATCCCGCCAAAACGGAACCCAGTCCTATAAGGAGGGTGAATTCAAGGGTATTCATACAAAATTATTATAGCAAAAGGGGACACGTGGGCGTGTCCCCTTTTGTTAAAAAAGGCGATGGGCGGACTATAGCTTCACCGTCCCCGGGCGGGACAATGAAGTTCAATCGGTCGAAATCGGCCGATCCGGGAATGCCAGTTGTTCCCGTGCCCGCCAATCGCGGACGTAGTTGATTTCCATCAGCCGGCGTACGCCGATGATGGGTCGCGGCTCAAAACCGTGCCAGGAATGAGGCCCGGATTTGAAGATAACCGCGGAATTGAATTCCGGAGCATGGCGCTTCAGCCACTTTTTGTCATGGTCATAGATGTCCGTGCCCCAATCCTTGGCGAAGGGTCCGGTGCAGAAGTAGATAACCATGGAAAATACTTTTTCGGGAATATCGCGGTGGGGCTCCAGCCACATGCCGTCCAAGTCCTGCATGTACTCCAGGCGCAGAAAGGTACCGCCGGCCTTGATGCCGCAAACCTTTTCGAATTGGCGCGCGACCTCACGGCTTTGCAGCGCCTCGCAGAGTTTTTCGCAAATCGGGAACTGTTCGCGCAGCTGGGGCGTAAAAAAAGTACGCTTGTTGTTGTAACTGCCCCGTGTGCCGTCGGTGCTGCCCAACAGCGGCGGCGCGATCGGCAAAACAAGGACGGCTGTGCAGATGGATTCGGGAAAGATTTCCTTGATATACCAGCGCCGGTAAGGCTCCTCATCCACCTTGGCTTTGCCTAAGGCATCGATGAAATGCTTCTTGATGAGTTCCGGTTGAGGAACAAAGGGGTAGGTCATTTGCCGCTCCGCTGCCCGGCCCTGCCGAAGCGGGGTGCGTAGTCGATAATTTTGCGTAATACAGGAATCGATTTGGCAAAAGCGCTCCAGACGTGGCGCACATGCTCCCGACGGGCATACCATTCGGAGTCGACATAACAGAGTTGCACGCTCATGCGTACGCCTTTTTGGGGAACAAATCCGTGCCAGGAATGGTTGCAGACACGGAACATCAGCATATTGCCGTATTCGGGCTTGAATTGGAAAGCATAGTCTTCGCGGTCGCTGCTCCTCAGTACCCGCAGCTGGCCTTTTTCATACGGCCATTCGTCGGTGAATCCCACCAGTACAGTGATGATCTTATGTTTTGAATCCGTATGGGCATAACCTTCGTTATAATGGCCCGCAGTATTACCCATCATGACAATGCAGGCGGGCCGATGGCTCAAATCAATATCGAATTTCTTTTCCACCAGGCGCCGGAAACGCACGCTGAGCAAATCCTGCATGCAGGCCGCAAATTTCGGTCCATAGCGCAGGGCGCCCAAGGCATAACTGCCCCGGTCAGGGATGGCTGGTGAATCCGCCAACACCTCTTTTTTAAAGTCGGGGGACAGGACACCATTGATAAAACAGAAATCATATGGATCTTTTTTTAAGGGGGCAGCAGCAATGGCCGCTTCGTTGAACATGCGTAAGGGCGCATCATTTTCGGTTATGGCAGGCATTATTTTTTCCTCTTAATGGCAACGCCTTCGATCTCAACCAGCCACTCAGGGCGGCAAACCGGGGCCTGAGCGATGATCGCGGGGACAAAGGGGAGCCGGCGGGACAATTCGGGTTTGACCAGGCTGTAATCCGCCGGATCTCGCAGGTAAACGATAAGATACATCATGTCGTTCAGGCAGGATTCACCTGAATTTAAAAGAGCTTCCATGTTGGCCAGGGTGCGGTCCAACTGTTTGAGCACATTGCCGGGATACAGCACATGCCCCTGATGGTCGATGCTGGCCGTGCCTGAAATGAAATATTGGGACCTGTCCGGATAATCGACCTTGGTGCCCCGCTCAAAGGTCACGTTATAGGTTTTGGTGGGGCATAACATCTTAAAATCATTGAGATAGGTGATCTGTTCCGGAGCAAGGCCGAGGATCGAATAGGCATCGAGCATAATCAGGTCATGCCGGTGGCTGCAGGCACCTTGGATGCCGGAGCTGGCGATAAAATGCGTATCCGCCGTCAATCCGTTATCCGCGAACAATTTTCGGCGCTCATTGACCATCTCCTGGTAGAAAATATCGATGTCTTTGACATAGATCCATGTCCGCACGCAGTTGTCGCGCAAGGTCCCATTTTGGGAAGCCAGGACCGCGGCAAGATTCGATAAGACGCTTTGTGTCTGCAGCCCGGAAGAACAGGAAATGTCCGTGTTCCGGGGACAGATGCGCGTGCTGAATAAATGCGTCAAGCCCTGCTGACGGACCAGCATGTGCTGTGAGGACAAACGTTCTTTTTCTAAAGGTTTTTGGCTCTCGAGATGATAGGCAAAAAGGGCGATCCTGGAGTAAGGCAAAGGCGGCTGCTGGATGATGGAAATCGCTACCGGGTTATCATTGGACTCCTTGGCCAGGGGAGAACATTGGATCGTATCGATTTGATTCAGGATATCGCTTAAAAAAATGCGGCGGCAGACGGCCGTTTGCGGGGTCAATCCCAGGCTTTTGATCTTTTTAATATAGGCCATTTCCACGTATTTGATCTGTTCGTTGAAGTCGATGTTCCCCGGTGCCGTGATGGCCAGGAAATGTTCCGTATCACCGTCTTGGCCGGCAAAACTGCGGTGGATGGCTTCAGGGCCTGAGGTGGTCTTTGATTCCTTGATTCTGGGGGCTGTGGTGGTCGATAGGGCCATAAATGATCCTTCGGGGCTTCTTACCCCATTTCATGCTTATGATATATAGTGCCCAATAATTTTCCTATAAGGAGAGTTGCGTAGAAAAGTACGTAATAGCACGTATTTAGGCACTTAGGGTTTGACGTATTAGTACGTATTTAAATCATGACTAATTTGATTAGGATAAAGAATGCCGGTACGCCCGCTACATTAGGTATGAAAGGTGCGATGAAGAAAAAATTACTGATTGTCGAAGACCATGAGGATTTCCGCCTTATGCTAAAGGACTACATCGGCCGCCAGAAGTTGTCGATCGAGGTGCATGAGGCCAGCACGGGCGAAATAGGCCTGGCCAAAGCCTCCCTGATCAAGCCCGACATTGTGCTGATGGACATCAACCTGCCCCAAGCCAACGGGTTAAAAGTCGCCCAAGACATCATGGCATTGCTCCCCGGCTGCCACATCATCTTTCTTACCATGTTCGATGTCGAGGTTTTTAAGAAGGCGGCGGAGAAGATCAAGTCCGCGGCCTTTATCGGCAAGGACCGTGTCTATGAATGCCTGATGCCGGTGATCAAAAAGTGCTTGGAGGATTAATGACGGTCATCTAAACTAAAACCCTATGAGTCTTCTTCTCCTTTCCCGCATCCAGTTCAGCCTTACCATCATGTTTCACTATATATATCCGCCCTTGAGCATCGGCTTGGGGCTCATTATCCTTATCATGGAAAGCATTTACATGCTGACCAAGGACCCGCTTTACCATCGCCTGACCAAGTTTTGGGTCAAAATTTTCGGCCTGACCTTTGCCATAGGGGTGGCCACCGGCATTGTCATGGAATTTGAGTTCGGCACCAATTGGTCCACCTATTCCCGTTATGTAGGGGATGTCTTCGGCAGCGCCCTGGCCGCAGAAGGGGTCTTTGCCTTTTTTCTGGAATCAGGGTTCTTGGCCATCCTGCTTTTCGGATGGGACAAGGTCAGGCCCATCGTCCATTGGTTTTCTGCCCTCATGGTCTGCCTGGGCGCACATTTTAGCGCCATATGGATCGTGGTGGCCAATTCCTGGATGCAGACACCGGCAGGTTTTCATATCGTGGGCACGGGGATGCACGCCAGGGCTGAGATCACAGATTTTAGGGCCATGGTCTTCAATCCCTCTTCCATGGAAAGACTGGCCCATGTCATTTCAGGGGCCTGGATCGCCGGCGTTTTCCTGGTTTTGAGCATCAGCGCGTATTATTTGCTGAAACAGAAAAACATTCCATTTGCTAAAGCTTCCATGAAGGTGGCCCTTATATTAGGTATTGCCGCCTCCTTGGCGCAAATGATCACGGGCCGCATCGCGGCCGAGACCGTAGCCAAATGGCAGCCCACCAAACTGGTTGCCATGGAAGCCCATTTTCCCGCCAGCGCTCCGGGGGATTTTTATCCCTTCGGCCTTGTTGATGAAAAAAACCAGCGGGTCATCGGCCCCAAGATCCCGGGCTTTTTGAGCTATTTGATGTACGGTAAATGGGACGCTCCTGTACGGGGCCTGGAGTCTTTCAAGAAAGAGGATTTGCCGCCGGTGGCCATTACCTTTTATGCCTATCATCTGATGATCCTTTTAGGTATAGTCATGATTCTTTTGATGGGTATAGGGCTTATCCTGTTTAGCAAAGGGACGTTGTTTGAAACAAAATGGTATTTAAAATTGCTGGTGCCTGCCGTGCTTTTGCCCCAGTTGGCCAATCAGTTGGGGTGGACGACGGCAGAGGTCGGCCGGCAGCCCTGGATCGTTTACGGGCTGCTGCGTACCTCCCAGGGGCTTTCCAAGGCTGTCCAGGCCGATGCCGTCCTGACGTCCCTGATCATGTTCACGCTGATTTATTTGCTCTTGTTCGTCCTGTTTATCTTCCTGCTCGACCAGAAGATCAAACAGGGGCCGGGCGGCATCGAGGCACAAGAGGAAACCCAAACGCATAGGGCTTCGACCTGATATGGATCTGCATTTGATTTGGTTTATATTGCTGGGTATTTTATTGACAGGCTACGCCATCCTTGACGGATTCGACCTGGGGGTTGGGGCCCTGCATTTGTTCTCAAAAACCGATCAGGAGCGGCGTCTGATGCTCAATTCCATCGGTCCTGTCTGGGACGGCAATGAGGTTTGGCTGGTCACCGGTGGGGGCGCCATGTTTGCCGCCTTTCCGGATGTTTATGCCACCCTGGCTTCGGGATTTTATCTGGCGGTCTATCTGCTTATTTTTTGCCTGATCTTTCGGGCCGTGGCCATCGAATTTCGCAGCAAGCGTGAAGGGGCCGCCTGGCGGCAATCCTGGGACATTGCTTTTTGCATATCCAGCATCTTGTCCGCCTTTTTGTTCGGTGTTGTCATCGGCAATTTGATCTGGGGGATCCCTCTGGGGTCGGACAAGGAGTTTCAGGGAACATTCTTTGGGCTCCTGCATCCCTATGCGCTACTGACGGGGCTGACCGTGGTGGCCTTATGCATGATGCACGGCTCCATTTATGTGGTCATGAAAACCGAAGGGGAATTCCATGACCGGGCCAGGGGCTGGGTCAAGAATTGCATCATCTTTTTTGTGATCATGTACGTGATTTTGACCATGGCCACCCTTTTATATGTGCCCCACATGGTGGCCAATTTCCAGAAATATCCCGTGCTGTTCTTTATCCCGGTGGCTAATCTCCTATTGATCGCCAATGTACCAAGGGAAATTTATCATAAAAGGGATTTTATGGCTTTCCTATCGTCCTGCGGGGCCATCGTTGTCCTTATGTTCCTTCTTGGTTTCGGCATTTTTCCCAATCTGGTCCTTTCGAACCCGCATCCTGAATTCAGCCTGAATATCTACCAGGATTCATCCTCGCTTAAAACCCTGCAGATCATGCTGGTCATCGCCCTTATAGGCATGCCGGTGGTCCTTGCTTATACGCTGAGCATCTATTGGATCTTCCGCGGCAAGGTCAAGTTGGATGATCACAGTTATTAGTACAAAGAATTTTATTAGATGCTTTGCGGAGGGGCGCAGGGTTTAAGCTGCGTGTCTATCCTGCCGATGTGGTCCACCAGCCAGGTTTCCAGGAAATGGTGCAGTTCGATGATGGGCTCGTCCTTGGTTTCATCACTTTTAATCTTTTCTTCCAAGGTTTTGAATTTTTGGATGAATTTTTCGTGGGCTTCCTTGTTTTTGGTCGCAATAGGGCAGGCAAACCGGTGCATGCAAGTCTCCTCGTGGCCGAAATGGACCTGGATGTATTTTTTTAGGTAGATCAGGGTCTCGTCGATGATTCGGGGTGAGAGGGCATTATCCTCGATGGCCTTGCCCAGTTCGTTGGTGCATTGGAAAAGGGCCTTGTGCTGCTTGTCCAATTCAGCCACACCTGTGGAGTAGGATTCCTGCCAGAGGATCATAATTCACATCATACTCCGGTTGGGGGTGGTTGAAAGCACATTTTTGTTTTTTAAGTAAATTTACGTAGGCGCTTGCGCAGTTTTAAGCATTGCGCGAGCCAAAAGATGATGTTATCATGACATTTCAAAACGGAGAGGGTTAGCATGAATTTTTTAGTCCTTTCATTAGCGATACTTCTGTTGACAGGCTGCAGTGGACAACAGCAACCCCGCCACTATACGGAGGTGGTTTCCCAAACACCTCAGGCTCGGACAGTACCTGCTCCTGTTCAAAAACCGGCGGATAACCCGCATGCCGGACTTAACATGGGGGCTAATCTGACACCGGATGCCCGTGCTAATTTGCAAAAAATGATGGCCGAAGGACAGGACCCGCATTCGGGCATCGACATGTCCGCCTTTGCGGGCGGCAGCAACGGCCCGGCTGAGCCCAGCCCCTATACATGGTCTATTCCTAAGGGTTGGAAGCAGGGGCCTGCCAAAATGATGCGCCTGGCCTCATTCTATAAGGAAGGCGACCCTGATGCCGTCGACTGTTCCATTGTGGTCCTGCCCGGCACAGCAGGCGGCGAAGAAGCCAATATCAAGCGCTGGATGGGGCAGGTTGGCATTGATCTTTCGGATGCCAATTATCAAAAACTTCTTGGCAGTGCTCAAACCATCCAAACTCAGGGGGGCTTGCAGGCCAAGGTTTATGATTTGACGGCCCTGTCCGGTGCCGCCGGCAAGTCCATGATCGCTGCGATGATCTCAACCAACGGGACCACTATTTTTGTCAAAATGACCGGTGTCGGTCAAGCCGTCAAACAAAACCAGGCACAATTCCTTGAACTATTGAAATCTCTGGCTCCCAAAAACTAGATCATGTTAAAACTTCTTAGTTCAGTCCGCATCACCGTCGTTTGCCTGTTCCTGCTTTTTGTCCTTACTTTTTGGGGGACCATGGCCCAGGTGCAGCAGGGGTTGTACGCGGCCCAGGAGCGTTTTTTTGCCTCCTTTTTCTTTTTGGCCGGAGGGTGGTTTCCTTTCCCGGGCGCTCAGCTGGTGCTTTGGATTTTGTTCATCAATCTGGTGGCCGCCTTAATCACTCATTTTAAGAAACAGAGCGGCTGGGCCTCCATCGGCGGCAAAATCACCCATATTGGACTTATCCTTTATTTTGCCGCAGCCTTCTTTATTTTCCATCTTTCCAGGGAATCTTATGTGCATTTGGGAGAAGGCGACAGCACCAATGTTTCCACCTCCTATACGGAATGGGAATTAGCGTATTGGCAGGAGCAGGGCGCTTCCAGGCAGGTCACCGCACTCGACAGCAAAAATTTTAAACCAGGGGACAGGGTGGCGTTCAATAATCCTGACTTCACGCTGCGCGTGGCGCAATATTATCCTAACTCTGATGCCTATGACAACGGCAGCAGTCCCAAACCGGCCGGTATCATCAGCCTTGATGCCATCAGCCATATCGCAGGCAAACCCATGGATAAAGAAAGAGAAAAGAATATCGCCGGCGGTGTTTTTGATCTGAGCTTCGGCGGCAAGTCCCTCACCCTGCTGCTTTTTGGGGCCGAGACCAACCCGACCCGGGTGGCCATCAATGGAAAAAATTATTATTTTATCCTGCGGCATAAAACATTCCCGCTGCCTTTTGCCTTGAAACTGGACCGTTTTAAAGTTGCATTTCATCCCGGGACCGATATGGCCAAAAGTTATCAAAGCTGGGTCACCATCACCACCGGCTCTCTCACCCGGCAGGTGCGTATTTATATGAACAATCCGTTGCGTTATAAAGATTACACCTTGTACCAGGCCTCCTACGATACAGATCCCCAAGGCAGGCAATATTCGACGCTGGCCGTGGTCAAAAATTCGGCCCGGCTGCTGCCGTATATCTCCTGCCTTTTGGTGTTTTTAGGCTTGGCGTTGCATTTTCTTACTCAGGCTATTATCACGAAATTAAGATTATGAAAACCAGATCCATTTTTTTAAGTTTAATCGTGTGCCTATGCTTGACGCCCACAGCCATGGCCCAGGAGGGCAAATTTTTAGACCATTTTAAGGGCATTCCGGTGCTGCAGGAAGGCCGCCTTAAACCCCTGGACACCTATGCGCGCAATCTGTTGATCCAGTTCTCTGGAAAGGACAGTTATGATCACGCCCCGGCAGCTGCTTGGCTCGCCAAACTTTTGTTCACGCCGTTCCATGCCGCTGATGACAAGGTGTTCTTGATCAATAATCCCGAAATCGCAACGGCCTTGAACATCAAACCCGAAGCCGGGCGCCGTTACAGTTTCGCTGAATTAAAAGATGCCTTCCCCAAATTAGTGCAGTTAAAAGAGGAAGCCGCCAATATCGATGAACGCCAGCGCACCCTGGTGGAGAATGAGATCATCCGGGTGGCCCAGAACGTGGAGCTTTACATTGATTTCTCCGAGGATTTCCTTTGGGCTTATCCTGACCAGGATTTTACCATCACCTCGCCTGAAATCAAAAAACAGTTGGGGCTTCCCCAGGACCAGAACCAATTCAGTTTTATTGATATGGCTTTTAATGCCGGTAAAATCAAAGATTTAATGCTGGGGCTTAAAAATAAATCTAAAGAACAGATTTTAGGGCCGCAACTTGAGTTGATGTCCGCGGTCAACAACATGGTCCATTGGACCAAGGATTATCAAAATTTGCCTTTTGAGGTGATTCCTCCGGCAGAGGGCAATGACTGGTTAAGCCCGTGGGACGCCATATCAGGTGGACTTTCCGAAGGTCAAAGGAAACTTATTGGGCTTTGGTATCAAATGGCCCAAGCCTATGCCGCAGGGAATTTCATCGATTTCGACATGGCTGCTCAATCTTATTTAGGGGCGGTGAAAGAAAATCTCAAGCCAAGACAGTTGAATATCATCCGCAAGTTTCCTCTGGAAATGACCTATGAAGCAGCCAAGCCGTTCTTGTGGGCCAGGATTTTCTATATTCTTGCTTTTATATTTTTTATCATCTCCTTTACCTCATCTAAAAAGGTCTGGTATGTTTTGGGGCTTTTATCCGTAGTGGCAGGTTTTATCCCGCATACTCTTGGGCTTGTGGCGCGGATTATCATCATGGCCAGGCCGCCGGTCACCAATCTTTATGAGACCTTTATCTTTGTCGGATTTATCAGCGTACTCCTAGGGCTTGGCATCGAGTATTTTAACCGGCGCTGGCTGGGCCTCGTTACGGCCGCCATTTGCGGCACCATCCTTTTATTCATTGCCGGGAGGTACAGTGCTGAAGGCGATACCCTCAAGATGCTGGTGGCGGTCCTGAATTCCAATTTTTGGCTGGCGACCCATGTCACCACCATCACTATGGGTTATGGCGCCACGTGTGTGGCCGGGATATTGGGTCACATTTGGCTTATCCAGGCGAGCTTGGGCAAGAAGCGAGAGGTCCTGGATAATACGTATAAAACCACCTTGGGGATCATGGGGGTGGCGTTGACTCTGACATTTTTAGGGACCAACCTGGGCGGCATCTGGGCCGACCAAAGCTGGGGCCGGTTTTGGGGCTGGGACCCCAAGGAAAATGGGGCCCTGATGATCGTGCTTTGGCTGGCGATCCTGTTCCATGCCAAGTTTGCCATGATGATCGATGATTTCGGCCTGGCCATCGGGTGTGTGATCAGCATGATGGTGGTCATGTGGGCCTGGTTCGGGGTGAATTTGCTGAGCATCGGCCTTCATTCTTATGGATTTACTTCGGGGATCGCCAATGCCCTGATCATATACGCCGCCGGAGAAATTGCGTTTATCATCCTTACCGCTACATTAGTGATCCGCCGCAGATCTACGTAGAATTTCGTATTTTTATATTTCCTTCCTTCCCCTATACTTTAGATATGATTAATCCTTTTAAATTCCTTTATGGTCCCGTGTATTCATGGAGACTGGGAAAATCGTTGGGCATCGACCCATTATCCGGTTCTGGAAAAATTTGCAATATGGATTGTGTCTATTGCCAGCTGGGGAAAACCAGCCGTTTGACGGAAACCAGGAAAGAATTCGTGCCCACGGCGGATTTGATGGAAGAAGTACGCCGGCTGCCGCTTTTTTTTGTTGATTATCTGACCTTTTCAGGCCGGGGAGAGCCGACCCTGGCCAGCAATCTGGGCGACATGATCCGCAGTATTAAGAGCTGCCGGCATGAGCATGTGGCGGTGATCACCAATTCTTCTTTGCTGTATCAGAAGGACGTGCGGGAAGATCTCCAAAAGGCTGATTTTGTGCTGGCCAAATTGGATGGCGCCAACCAGCAAACATTTCAGGCCGTGGCCGGGACCCCTTTGGAGCTGGATAAGGTGTTGGGCGGCATTTTTGATTTCCGCCGGGGATTCAAAGGGAAATTCGCCCTGCAGATCATGCTGATCGATGATAACCTGGACAATGTCCAACAGTTAGCCGCTGTTGCCGCTGAACTTTCCTGCGATGAAGTGCAGCTTAACACCCCATTGAGGCCCTGCGCCATCCAACCCCTCGAGCGTCCGCAGATCCAAAACGCCAAGAAGTTCTTTCAGGGGCTGCCGGTGGTGACCGTGTGGGACGCCCCGCCGCAAAGCTACACGCCGTTTAACCACCAAGCCACCGTCAAGCGACACGGCAACTTTGTCAAAACTAGGTATGGTGTTTAAAAACGCCGGTGGTATAATTGACCTTAAATTATGCCGATGCCTGGTTCCTTTTTCCAACGATATGCCTTAGAGAAGACACTCAAGGAGTTGGCGGACATTAAGTTCGCCCTTGATGTGTCTTCGATCGTGGCCATTACCGATCAAACGGGAAAGATCGTTTACGCCAACGACAAGTTCTGCGAGATTTCCAAGTACTCCCACGAAGAACTGCTCGGCCAGAATCACCGCATCATCAATTCCGGTTATCATCCCAAGGAATTTTTCCGTGACCTGTGGCGGACCATCGCCCAAGGCAAGGTATGGACAGGTGAGATCTGCAACCGCGCCAAGGACGGATCGATTTATTGGGTGGATACCACGATTGTTCCCTTTCTAAACGATAGGGGCAAGCCGTTCCAATATGTTTCCATCCGCAACGAAATAACCCAGCGCAAATTGATGGAAGATGAGATCAAGGCGATCCCCCAGCGCATCATCCAGGCCCAGGAGAGCGAAGCTAACCGCATCGCCAGGGACATCCACGATGATTTGGGGCAGTCGCTGGCCACCTTAAAAATACTTATCCAATCCGCATGGATGCCGGATGTAAAGAATTTCCCTCAAGAGAAGAAAGACCATGAGAAGATCATCAACTATTTGAGCAGCATCATTGAAAAATCCCGCAACCTGGCCATGCGGTTGAGGCCTTCAACGCTCGACACCTTAGGGCTGACGACGGCCCTAAAGCTCATGTTCACCGAGATCAACCGCTCCAAGTCCTTGAAGGTAGAGTTCAGACATAATAAGATCGATCACTTGAAGTATGATTCTGAAGCCATTAATATTTACCGTATCGTCCAGGAGGCTATGGGCAATTGTATCAAGCATGCTTCGGCCAGCCTGGTCAAGATTGATCTGCGTCTTGTCAAGGAGCGGTTAAAGATCCGGATTACGGACAACGGCAAGGGTTTTGTCGTAACGGGAAAATCCAGCGGTTTGGGGCTGGTCACCATGAAGGAGAGGGTCATTCTTTTAGGGGGGGACATTAAAATCCAATCAGTGCCTAAAAAAGGCACCACTATTTCCATCAACATTCCAGTGAGGGGTAAAAAATCATGAGCGCTATCCGGGTCATATTGGCCGATGATCATGCCATGCTGAGGTCAGGCTTAAGGGGTTTATTGGAGAAAAACCCTGATTTTAAAGTCGTCGGGGAAGCCGGCAACGGTGAGGTCCTGCTGGACAAATTAAAAAGCACCAAGGTCGATTGCGTTGTTCTGGATCTGTCCATGCCCCTGATGGACGGTCTGGAAACCCTCAAGGAACTGCGCCAGCGCCACCCCAAGCTCAAGGTCCTGATACTGACCATGCAAAAAGATATCGACCATTTCAAGTACGCCATGGCCCACGGAGCCAACGGCTATGTCCTTAAAGACGGGGCTTTTGAACAACTGGTCATGGCCATCAAGATGGTCATGAAGGGCAAAAGTTTTGTGTCACCGGCGATTTCCGAATATATAACGGAGCAGTATGTGCGCTCCATCGAGGCGAGCGACGTTCCCTCCCTGGAAATCCTTACTAACCGCGAGAAACAGGTTCTAGCCCTTATCGTCAAGGGAGCGGCCAACAAAAACATCGCCTCTTCCTTGAAAATCAGCATCAGGACCGTCGAAACCCACCGTAGCCGCCTCATCCACAAATTGGGCATCAAGACCGCTGCCGGCCTGGTCAAATACGCCATGGCCAAGGGTCTGATTTGACCCCTCCGTCCTTCCTTAAGTGTTACTACGTACGGCCTTAAGTAGTTCACCCCATTCATATTTTCTCCTTTTGAGATTATCCTGTAAGTAGTTGAAGTGCCGTCTAAAAGGGTAGGATTTATGACCGCTATATTGATCGTGGAAGACCATAAGGAATTCCGCGAGGCCATCAAAAAATTCATCATCATGAAAGGCGTCAAGGCCGATATCCTGGAAGCCATGACCGCGGAGGAGGCCATGGGTATCGCCTCCTCCCATCGCCCCAAGGTCGTCATCATCGACATCCATTTAACCAAAGGTGTCAGCGGCCTGGAGCTGGCTTCATCCATAAAGGCCAAAGACCCGTCCTGCAGCATCATCCTGTTGACCATGTATACCAACCAGGACATGAAACATCTGTGCAAGACCAAGGACGTGGAAGACTTTATCGATAAAAGCGACCTGGATGTCCGCCTGGTGCCGGCGATCAACCGTCTTTTAGCCCTGGAGAGGGCATAGAGATTTCCCCAAAAAATGAAGCTGGCAAGCTTGCATAACAAGATCCTTTTCAGCATGGTATCTTTGCTGCTGTTGCTGGGCTTTTTTATATGGCTGGTGACCCAAACTTTTTTGTTATCGCTTAAGACCAGCGTTTTCCAGTCGCTGCATTCGCTGCATTTGCTGATGCTGACGACGACCTTGGGGTTTGCCTTGCTCGGGATATTCCTGGCCTTTTACCTGTCGGGTCTCATCACCAAACCACTTTCACAGCTGGTCCAGGGGATAGAGGCGATCAAGAAGGGGGATTTCTCAGGAAGGATCGATATCCGGACCGAAGACGAGATCGGGGTTCTGGCCGGTGCTTTCAATGAAATGAGTGACCGTTTGAACCTGCTTATCAGCGAGGTGACGGCCCTTGCCAAGTTCCGCGAGAGGGAGAAGATAGCCCTGGATTTCCATGACGGCTGCGCCCAGGACCTGGTCAGTCTTTTAAAAAGAATTGAATTGTGTGAAAAACTGGTTGAGGCCAGATCTCCGGAGGCGCTGGTGGAATTGGGACTTTTGAGGGACTATACCAAGAATATTTTGACCTCCACCCGGAACATGATCTGTGATTTGAAATCGAAGGAAGATTTCGAAGTGCCGTTGGTGGAGAAAATCAGCGGTTTCCTGAAGGATTATGAAAGGATCAATGGTTGTAAAGTCGCTTTCAACGCTTCGGGGCCGGTGACGGCCCTTTCATCGGACCAAAATGAACATTTATTTTATATCATCACGGAGGCCTTGAGCAATATAAGGAAACACAGCAGGGCGCAAAAAGTGACGGTAAATATTAAATCCAGTTTGCAACACCTTGAAGTTACGGTGAAGGACAATGGCAAGGGTTTTGATGTGGCCGCAGAAAATGCGGATGATCCCCATCGCAGGAAATTCGGCCTGATGGCGATGCGCCATAGGGCCCAGGCGATAGGCGCGCGGTTAAACATCCAGTCGACCATCGGCCGGGGAAGCGAAGTGGGCTTGGAGCTAGGAGTTAAATAATGTCACAAGTACGTGTCTTTTTATGCGATGACCACACCTTGTTCCGTCAAGGTGTCAAGAAGCTGCTGGATTTGGAAAAGGACATTAAGGTGGTGGGAGAAGCCGGCGATGCCTATCAAATGTTTGAGGCATTAAGGTCACTTGCCGTGGATATTGTACTTTTGGATATCAATATGCCCAAAATGGACGGGGTGAAGGCCACCTTCAGGATAAGGAAGGAACACCCGCATGTGGCGGTGGTCATTTTGACGGTCCATGAGGATGAGCCTTATATTTTTCAGGCGATCAAGGCAGGTGCCATGGGGTATCTCCTTAAGGATGTGTCCATCAAGGAGTTGGCCGAAGCCGTGCGCAAGGTGTCTGAAGGGGAAGCCCTCCTTCAGCCGATCATTGCTTCAAAGGTTCTAAAAGAATTCGTGATGCTGGATAAAAGGAAGGCCAGGGAAGGCCAAAAGTCTGGCAGTAATTTAACGGCACGGGAAGAGGAAATCCTGAGGTTTATTGCCATGGGCGATTCAAACAAGGAGATTGCGCAAAAAATCGGGATTACCGAGAAGACCGTCAAAAACCATGTCAGCAATATCCTTACCTGTCTTCACGTGAACAACCGCACCCAGGCCGCCCTTTATGCTTTGGGTAAAACTCCGGCAACCTGAGCAAGCAAAAACTATAGGACTAAAGTCCTATAAAAATATAGGTCTTTTTATTTTGAGGCTCTAGGACTTTCAGGACTTCAATTAAAAACGAATTTATAGATAATTTGTTCAACCCTTTCAGAAACATTAGATTTTAGCCGGTTTATGCGTGTTACTACGTAAACTTGGGGGGGATTCCACTCATTTGTTTCCTACTTGAGAGGACGTAGACTTAAGACGAGGTACATTTCAAGAAAAATTTTGGGGAAGGCCGATTTTAGGAAGGGACATTATGAACATCCTGGCGGTTGGAATCAATCATAAGACCTCGTCTATAGATATTAGGGAAAGGTTCTTTTTACAGCCTCTTGAGCGGGAATTGCTTGTAAACGAGCTGCTAAAGGACCCGCGCATCATTGAGGCTTTTGTCCTGTCAACCTGCAACCGGACGGAAATTTATGCCAATGCGATCGAGGACCAGCCGCAGCTGCTGATGAAGGCGTTGTTTAAAATCAAGAAGGTTCCCTTAAGTGCCGATCTGGCCGGTCATTTTTATACCCTGTCATCCCGCCAGGCCATTGACCACCTGTTGCGGGTGACCACGGGGTTGGATTCTCTGGTGGTGGGTGAAAAACAGATTTTAGGCCAGGTTAAGGAGGCTTTTGAATTCTCCAGAAGCAAAGGCGCATTGAGCAAAACTTTTAATGTTCTTTCCAATCTGGTGGTGCAGACCGGCAAAAAAGCCCGACATGAGACGCAGATCGATTTTGGCGGTTCATCGGTCAGCTGGGCGTCGGTCATGATGGCGCAGGATATTCTGGGTTCATTGCAGGACAAAGCTGTCTTGATTTTGGGCTCAGGCAAAATGGGCCGCTTGGCTGTGGAGCAGCTGGCTAAAAAGGGTGTGGCCAAGATCTATATCATGAATAGGACGATCGAAAAAGCCCAGGAATTGGCCCGCGAAAGCGGCGGGATAGCCGTGGGCATTTGGGACATCAAGGAAATCCTGCAGCAGGTCGATGCCTGCATCTGCTCGGCCAGCTGCACGCACCATTTAATAGAGAAGGACCTGGTGGAAGCCGCCATGGCCGCCCGGCCGTCCCGTCCCTTGGTATGCATCGATATCTCCATGCCCCGCAATATTGCGCCTGAGGTGGCGGAAGTGGGGAATGTACGCCTGGCGACGGTGGATGACTTGGACAGGATCGTGGAGAGCAATATGCAAAAGCGGATGTCGGCCGTCGCCCTGGTGGAAGGTCTGATCGACCGGAAGATCGATGAATTCTACAAAACTATGGAGAAGATTACCCTAATCAAGGAGGAATTATGGAAAGCTTAAAAACACTGGTGGTCACGTTGTTCGGATTGGGCCTTGTCTTTTGGGCTGCCTCGAGCCAGGCGGATATTGCTCAGATGAAAGCCTATAAGGAAGTTTATCCCGATGCCAAGCCCAAATGCATCGATTGTCATGTGGACAAGATGCCCAAGAAGGCGGACGGGGCCCATGATCCTAATGATTACGGCAAGGCCGTCATCAAAGCGGCCGGTGCGGAAAAGCCGACAGCCGATACCTATAAAAAGGTAGGACCTATTCCTACAAAGTAAAGAAGATTGAGTATAACACCGGGCCTAAGCCTACAGAAAGGCATTCTATGATCGGACAGAAAAAGTCACTGGTTGTATTCTTGGCGGCACTTGGGTTGTTTTGGGTAACAGGACTATCTTTATCCCAAGCGGACCAGAACAAGGTCAATGAGATGTTGTATTTAAAGAAAGCCAAGTATGTAGGTATGGACACCTGCGCAATGTGCCATGAGAAGGAGGTAAAGGAATACAAGCTCTCAACGCACGCGCGTATCCATATCAAGAACGATACCACCGGTGCCGAGGATTGCGAGGTCTGTCACGGCCCGGGCAGCGTCCATGTGGATGCTTCCGGCGGTAAAGGTAATATCATCAATCCTTCCAAGGATCCGGAAATATGTTTTAACTGCCATACAGATAAAAAGATGCAATTCCGCCTGCCTTATCATCATCCAGTTCTGGAAGGCAAGATGAGCTGCACGGATTGCCACAATCCCCACGGGATCGATGTCCGTCCCTGGACCGCCACTTCTGAGAACGGTATCAATGAGGTGTGTTTCAAGTGCCATACGGACAAACGCGGTCCTTATATCTGGCAGCATGATGCTTTGAAAGACGGCTGTACGTCATGCCATCAGGTGCATGGTTCGGTTAATGACAAAATGCTGATCGCGAGAGACTATAACCTGTGTTTGCGCTGCCATGCCATGAATAATTTCCCCTATGGCCATGGCCAGAACGGCCAATACCATGATTTTGTTTATGGGACTTGCTGGAGCGCAGGATGCCATTCAGAACCTCACGGGTCTAATTTTGATCATTATTTTCGTTATTAACAGAGAGGATAAAACATGAAAATTCTTCGGATTTTACTCTCAATCATGGTGGCATCGTACATGACACAAGTAGGCTATCTGGCATTGGCCCAGGATGTGGGCACTTCGCCTTTCAGCGTCACTTTCGAGCCGCTGCAGTACGCTTATGTCAAAGGCAATGTGGGAAAATTCCAGGCGCTTAATTGGATGAAGGCCGGTGAGAACCCGGGAGCCAGTGATATAAGTTTTGTTAAGCAGATCAACAAGGACATTTCCGTGGAAGCCGAGGGGAGCGTGTTTCCCAAAACCGATGACGGTACTGGACATCTGGTCCTGCAGGACGGGGATCTGGCCTTTTTGCAGGTGGATTATAAGGCCTTTAGAAAATGGTATGACGGTACAGGCGGATTTTATCCAAATAATGTCTATACTCTCAGCACCTATGTTGCGCCGCCGGGTGTTTCCACCTTTACAAATTATGGCACCATCACCGTAAATCAGGGCGCCCAACCTAACAGCCCTGCGCTGCAGATGGACATCAGTTATTTCAAATTGGAAGCGGGTTTAGGGCCGATCAGCGACCCTTATTTGGACATCGCCTATGAACACAATACCAAGAACGGCGATAAGTCGCTTCTGGAGTGGACTCCTGTCTATGTACCAGGTCAAACCGCATCAGGTGCCGAGAGGAAAATTGGTCCGGCATGGGGATCATTCAACGATTATGTTGATACCATCACCTTAAAGGAAAAGAAGGAGATCGCCGGTGTCACTCTCAAAGGAGAGCAAAAGGCAGAAATTGATTACAATAACGATATCAAGTACATGCAGTATCTGAATGATACCGTTTCCGGACAGCCGAATCAACTGAACACCTTTAATGAATCTCCGGATGCCAAGCTTTTCGGCGCAGGGGTCAGGGCGGAAAAATGGATGCTTAATGACAATACCTATGCTGCGTTGGGGTATCATTACAACCATATCCATGACACCGACCTGATGCAGCAGGCTGAGTTTACCTCCACCGATGGCGTTGTTTATACTGCCTATGCGGGCGGCACCTCGGGATGGAATTATTCGAAGGCGTCGGAAGATGACCATGTCTGGGTGGGCAACCTTAATTCCAATCTGACGAAGAATTTGTCCCTGCTTACCGATGTCAGGTATGAACATCAGGGCACGGAGGGAGATTCTACCTATTATGCGACCGGTAGTTCGGGGGTATATGACTCCAATATGGCCAACCATGAAGATCAAACAGGGGAGCATATTGGGTTACGTTATTTTGGCATCCCGCATACCAGTCTATATATGGATGGTGAATGGCAACAGGACAGAAACTGGGTCGATGAGTCGTATATCGCTCTTTCAGGGTCGACAAGGAATACTTTCTCCAACCTGGAGAGGCTCAATAGGACCCAGAAAGAATCATGGACCGTGGGAGGTAGGATTTATCCCAACAGGTTCTTTATTTTTTCAACCCAGGTCAGGGCCCATAATCAATACAGCGGTTATGATACGATTTCGAATCCTGACGCAAGCGGTGTTGTTTTAATGAGTTCCCTTAGGGAAAAAGGCGTGGATGAGACCTCCACCCTTACCTGGAAACCGTTTCGATGGATTCAAAATTCCTTAAAATATCAGTTTTCTGATACGGTTTATAACCCCCGGTTGGATCCGTCAGCCGGCGGAAGCAGCGACCCCCTGCCTGCATCGGGAAATTACAATATCAGTGAAAACCATATGCTGACTTCAGCATTCACGTACGATATCACCGTGCAGCCCATTGATCCTTTGCTGCTGATGTTGTCCTATTCCCACGTGGAGAATTATGTCAGAACGATAGGCGCCGCTGACACAGGGACGATTGCGGAGGGTGGCCCTACCTATATCCCTGTTTTCAATTCAGGGGACAACAGCTGGCTTTTTTCGACCACGTATTGTCCGTCAGATAATTGGGACTGGACCAACACGGTCAGCTATACGATTTCGAATAATTACGTCGATTCCGGCGACGGCGTTCCTTATGGTTCTGATTTCAAGATGTTCAATTTTACATCGGGCCTGGAATACAAGTACCATCATTGGCTCAAGATCAGTCCCCAGTATGAATATGCCGCTTACAAGGATAATCCTGTGGCAGGGGCAGGCAACTATTCGGCCAATATTTTTATCTTGAAGGCAGGATTTGACTGGTAAAGGTTATGAACAATGAGCTCAAAACCAGCCAAACAACGGTTCGACGACAGTTTTTATAACAACATCACCTATATCGGTGTAGTCTTATCGTTGTTTGTGCTGGTTTGCGAGCTCTTTTTGTTCGCCATTGATTTTGCCTCTCCGCGGCCCAGCGTTTATCTGGGGCTGATCACGTATTGTTTTCTGCCGCCGCTTTTGATCCTCGGGCTTATCTTAATCCCGACAGGCGCCCTTCTTAAGCGAAAACACATTCTTCATTCAGGAAAACCGCGGCCGATCCTGATTGATCTTTCCCTGGCGACCCATCAAAATGCCGTGGTGATTTTCATGATCGGCACGGTGCTGCTCTTGGTCATGACTGCCATCGGTTCCTACAAGGCTTTCAATTACACGGAATCGACCGGGTTTTGCGGGTTGACCTGCCATCAGATCATGAAACCCGAATATACGACACATAGCCATTCCCCCCATGAGCGGGTCAGGTGTGTTGAGTGCCATGTCGGATCAGGAGCGGATTGGTACCTGCGTTATAAGATGGCCGGGACCAAGATGGTGGTCAAAACTTTCGACGGCAGGTATCATCGTCCCACCCCGGCGCCTCTCCAGAACCTGCGTCCGGCCAAGGAGATCTGTGAACAGTGTCATTGGCCGGGTAAATTGTTCAGCGCGGTATTGCTCAATAAGGTTTATTATGCCGATGATCCGACCCAGACCCCGCCATGGAAGATCAACCTGCTGATGCGTGTCGGTGCCGGCAAGGTCGGTGGTGCGGGGGTTCACGCCCACATGTATTTTAGCAATGAGATTTTTTACGTGGCTGATGATGCTAAGCGGCAGAATATCACCTGGGTCAAGACGATCGACAAGGCTGGCAAGGTTACCATCTACACGACCAAGGATTCACCTTATAAAAAAGTCAACCCGCCACAGGACAAGGTCCGCCGGATGGATTGCATTGACTGCCATAACCGCGCCACGCACCGTTTCGAGGCGCCGGATGTACTCATGAACCGCGCCTTGGCCCAAGGCGCTATCAGCTCTTCCATTCCCATGATCAAGTCCGAAGGCGTTGAAGTACTGGGCAAGACCTATAGCTCCACTGCCGCCGCGGAAAAACAGATCCGCGAGGGCTTGATGGATTATTACAGTAAGAAGCAGCCTGGCTATTTCGCCGGCCACCAGGCCGCTGTCGAGAATGCCATTGCCGAGATCATCCGTTTGTACCGCAAGAATTTCTTTCCGGAAATGAAATCCCGCTGGGACGCCTATCCGGACAACATCGGGCACATGATTTCGTTGGGCTGTTTCCGGTGCCATGACAATGAGCACAAGTCCGCGGGCGGCCGGGTGATTTCTCGGAAATGCACCCTTTGCCATGTCATCGTGGAACAGGGCAGCGGCACCTCGACCGAGAAGAATCTGGAGGGGCTGGAATTTAAGCATCCTTTCAACGATCCCGGTGATGACTCATGGAAGACGGCCAATTGCTCAGACTGCCATACCGGAAGTTAGGTCCGGGGGCCTTTTTTTTATTGTTCCTGACGGCCTTCCCGGCACTGGCCCAGCAGCCGTCCACGGGATCCGTTAAGTTTACCAATCAGGACTGCCTGAGCTGTCATGCCGACGGAGCCCCCATCGTTGACCAGAAAATTTTTGGCCATTCCGTCCACGGGAAGCTTAATTGCACGGATTGCCACCGTAGCATCACCGACCTTCCACATGCGGAAAAACTCCCGAAGGTCGATTGTGCGGTTTGCCATAAGAAGGAGGCCGTGCTTTGGCAGCACAGCGGCCATGCCCAGGCCCTTGGCAACGGTGCCCTGAAAGCTCCTTCTTGTGAATTTTGTCACGGGACGCATGGTATCACGAAGGCAACTGACAGGCAGTCCCGGTTGTATTGGGCTAATATCCCAGCCATTTGCGGCCAATGCCACTTCCAAGAGTATAAGGAATACCGTCGAGGTATTCATGGACAGGCCCTGGCCTCCGGCAGCAGGGATGCTCCCGTGTGCACCGATTGCCATGGGGAGCACGATATCGCTGCTGTTAAGGGAGGAGCTTCCTGGGTTTCCGCGGCCCGTATTCCTCAAACCTGCGGGCAATGCCACTCGGCGGAACGTATCAACAGCAAGTACAATCTGGCCTCGAACGTTTTAGGAAGCTACATGCAAAGCTATCATGGTCTTGCCATGCAGCAGGGGACCATGACCGCTGCCAACTGCGCTTCCTGCCATGGGGCGCATGAGATCCTTCCTTCGTCGGACCCGCGCTCCACCATCAATCCCAAGAATTTGGAAAAAACCTGCGGCCGGTGCCATCCCGGCATTGGCGCCCGGGTGGCCAGCGCCAAAATTCATGAAAGTTTTCAGCCGGGCAATAACCCCCTTAACGATTGGGTAAGCCGTTTTTATATCTTCTTTATCATTTTTGTCTCAGGTATCCTTTTGCTGCACAATGTCCTGGATTTCTCCAAAAAAGCCCGGGCCCATTACCGGAATTCCATGGGAAAAGGAGCCGAGTATATGGGTTTTAACGAGCGCTGCCAGCATTTTATCCTGGCCATGACCTTTATCCTTCTGGCGTACACTGGATTTTCCATCAAATTTCCCCAAACTTGGTGGTCATTCATGTTTTTTGGACACACCGATTGGCTGCGTTGGGGGCACCGCAGTGTTGCCGTCGTCTTTTGCTTGCTGGGCGCCTACCATTTTACCTATTTGTTTTTTACCCCCAAGGGCCGGTGGCAACTCAAGGCGTTGAGCGTCAGGAAGACGGACTTTGTCCAGTTTTGGCAGAGCTTTCAATATTATTTTGGCCGGCGGGAAGATAAGCCGCGCAGCAGCGGCATTTACAGTTATGTGCAAAAGCTGGAGTATTGGGCCCTGTTGTGGGGAGGCATGGTGATGGTGCTGACCGGTGCGCTCATGTTCAACGAAGTCTGGTTTTTCAGCTTATTTCCCAAATGGCTGTATGACGTGGTTAGGACGGTTCACCTGTACGAGGCCATCCTGGCCTGCGTGACCATTGTCATCTGGCACGGTTATTTTGTTATTTTCGATCCTGAGATTTACCCCGGCAAAGGGTCATGGCTTCATGGACGGGAGTAGGTATGCTGGCCGCAATTTTGAATATTATTGTTCTTTTATTTCTGTCAGGAATGCCGGTCTGTGCCCAGACAGCGGGCTCTAACCCGGCCGCCCCCGCCAAGGCCGCGACCGGCAATGATGATTGCCTGGCCTGCCACGCCGATGCCAGTCAGGCGCCGTTTGTTGATCAGGATAAATTTAAGGCTTCGGTGCATGGCAGGCAGTTGTGCACGGATTGCCACATCGATTTAATCGGGAGTGATTTTCCCCATAAAACACCTTTGCCGGTCGATTGCGGCCGCTGCCATGCCGGACAAAAGGCTTTGTTTGCCGCCAGTATCCACGGCCAGGCCCTGGCCCATGGGGACAAACTGGCGCCACGGTGCGTTAACTGCCATGGAAATCATTATATCCTTCCGGTTAAGAGCAGAAATTCTCAGGTAGCGCCGCTGAACATTCCTTTTGTCTGCGGTTCCTGCCATAGCGAGGGCAAGCCGGTTTCAGAGCAGCGGCAGATCCCCGAACATCATATCCTGGAAAATTATTCCGAGAGCATGCACGGTGAAGCCCTTCTTAAAAAGGGTTTGAGCGTCACCGCCACCTGCGCCTCCTGCCACCGGGCCCACGAGATCCTGCCTCCCGCGGACCCGCGTTCTTCCATCGCCCGCGGCAATATCGTCAAGACCTGCTTGCAATGCCACAGCCAGATCGAGAAGGTGCACCGTAAGATCATCAAAGGCGAGTTGTGGGAAAAAAGCCCGCAGAGCATTCCGGTCTGTGTGGACTGCCATCAGCCTCATAAGATACGCAAGGTTTATTATGCAGCCGGGGAGGCCGACAAGGATTGTTTGACCTGTCACGGCAAGAAGGATATTGTTTCTTCCAAGGATCACCGTTCGCTTTATGTCGATGAGAACCAGCTCAGTAATTCCATCCATGCCAAGGTGGCCTGCGCCCAGTGCCATGCCCAGGTTTCAGTTTCTCATGCAAGGCCTTGCGAAACCATCACCAAAAAAGTGGATTGCTCGATCTGCCATAGCCAGCAGGTCGAACTTTACCAGCAGGGGATCCATGGCAAATTGTTCAATGCCGGCAATCCCAATGCGCCTTCGTGTGCGGAGTGTCACGGCACCCACGGCATCCTGTCGCATAAAAATATTAATGCGCCCACCTATCCGACCCATATTCCCGGTCTTTGCGGCCGCTGCCACCGCGAGGGCAAGCAGGCCGCCGTGCTCTACAAAGGGACCGAACATAATATTCCTAAAAATTATGTGGAAAGCATTCATGGCAAGGGCCTGCTGCAAAGCGGGCTGGTGGTGACCGCGACCTGCGTCAGCTGCCATACGGCCCACAAGCAGCTTCCTGCCTCTGATCCCGGCTCCACGGTGAACCGCAACAATATCGCATTGACTTGTTCAGCCTGCCACCAGGGCGTCTATGAGCAATACGTCAAGAGCGTGCATGCCGTGGACGGCGGCAAGAATTCCGGCAAGCTGCCCGTGTGTAATGACTGTCACACGGCACATACCATCAAAAGGACGGACCAGAACGCCTTTAAATTCGGGATCATGAACACCTGCGGTAAGTGCCATCGGGCCATTGCCGAGACGTACTTCCAGACGGTGCATGGGAAAATTTCCAAGTTGGGCTACACGAAGGCCGCCAAATGCCAGGATTGTCACGGTTCCCACCAGATTTACCGGGTGACCGATCCGCGCTCAACGTTGAGCCGTCAGAACATCGTGCATACCTGCCGGCAATGCCATCAAGGCGCCACCCGACGTTTTGCCGGTTACCTGACCCATGCCACCCACCATGACCCCAAGAAATACCCTTGGATATTCTGGACCTTCTGGTGCATGACCGCCTTGCTGGTGGGCACTTTCAGTGTCAGCCTGTTGCACACCTTGTTGTGGCTGCCCAAATCTCTGGAAATGCGAAGGCTTTATCCGCAAAAGCACATTGTTTCCAAGGAAAAGCAGTATGTGCGTTTCCCGGTGTTCTACCGCATCCTGCACATCATCATGATCATCAGTTTTATGACGCTGACCACCACCGGCATGACACTGAAATTTTCTTATGCACATTGGGCGCAGTTTGTTTCAAGGGTCCTGGGCGGTTTCGCGGTCACCGGTTTTCTGCACCGCTGCGCGGCGGTGGCGTTGTTGGGCATTTTTGCGGCCCATATCTGGCAGGTGTTCAATCAAAAACGTACCGAAAACAAGAGCCTGAAGCAAATTCTTTTCGGTCCTGACAGCATTCTCTTTGCCAGGAAGGATTGGCGTGAATTTTTGGCCACCGTAAAGTGGTATGCCGGCAAAGGTCCGTACCCGCAATACGGCAAGTGGACCTACTGGGAAAAATTTGATTATTTTGCCGTTCTGTGGGGGATCATGGTCATAGGCACCTCGGGGCTGATGCTGTGGTTTCCCGAGGGCTTCACCCATTTCCTGCCGGGATGGGTCATCAATGTCGCCACCATCATTCATAGCGACGAAGCCTTGCTGGCCGCGGGTTTTATTTTTACCGTGCATTTCTTCAACACCCATTTCAGGCCGGAGAAATTCCCCATGGACACGGTGATCTTCACCGGGCGTATGTCCGTCGAGGACCTGAAGCGCGAGCGGCCCAAGGAATACGAGGCCCTGATGGCCAACGGAGAGCTTGAAAAGAACCTGGCCGAGCCGCTGTCACCGGCAAGGATCCTGGCCATCCGCATCTTCGGCTGGACCGCGCTTTCCATCGGATTGGTGCTGGTTATGTGCATCATCTACACCATGATCTTCGGTTACAGGTAAGCCCCTACGTAGTTTTGTACGTAGTAGTACTGATTTACCAGGGCAGGGAGAGGGATTAAGATTAACCACAATATGTAGTGGTAGTTCCTTCTCCTGTTATCAACAGGTAGTGTTTTAAAAACGAAAGGAGAAAGGGTCATGAAGGTCATTGACAAGCGGGTCAAAAAAATCATCGAAGCCCCCAAGCAAAAACGCCTCTCCGGGCATTCCATCCCTAATTTTGAGAACTACATCAAAAGGATCGAGAAGAAAGCCTATGAGCTTTATGAGAAGCGCGGGTGTTGCCATGGACATGACCAGGAAGACTGGCTGGAGGCCAAAAGACTCGTTGAAGATGAATTGTGTAAGGGAACAGCGGTTTTTGATATATAAACAAGGGTGAACCCCAAATCCTTAAGGAGGGCACGGCATGGCTGTCAGCTTATTCACTACCATCGTCAAGCGTAATGGAAAGAAAGAGGACTTTAATCCCCAGAAGATCGTCGGGGCCATTGCTAAAGCCGGCCAGGCCACGGGTGAATTCAATGAGGAAGTCGCCCGAAAATTGGCGGTTCGGGTGGTCAATATCGCCCAGCAGATGTTTCCCAATGAACCGACGGTGGAAGGTATCCAGGATATTGTGGAAGATGTCCTTATTTCTTCGCCCTACCGCAAGACGACCAAGGCCTATATCCTTTACCGCCAGCAGCATGCCGAGATGCGCTCCATTGCCTCCAAGTTCAATACGGACCTGGTGGACCAATACTTGGGACAAAATGACTGGCGCGTCAATGAGAACAGCAACATGGCCTATTCCCTCCAGGGCTTAAACCACTATATATCGTCGGAAGTCAGCAAAATTTATTGGCTGAACAAAATTTATCCCGTTTCCATCAAAGAAGCGCACCAGAACGGTGATTTTCACGTCCATGACCTGGGGCTTTTGAGCGTGTATTGTGTGGGTTGGGATTTGCAAGACCTGTTGGCTCAAGGATTCAAGGGTGTTTCCGGAAAAATGGAAAGCCGTCCGGCCAAGCACCTGCGCACCGCGCTCGGGCAGATCATCAATTTCTTTTACACCCTGCAAGGGGAGGCGGCCGGTGCCCAGGCCTTTTCGAATTTCGATACCCTGCTGGCGCCCTTTATCCGCTACGACGGGCTGACCTATGAGGCTGTCAAGCAGGTGCTGCAGGAGTTTGTTTTTAACATCAACGTGCCCACGCGTGTCGGGTTTCAAACACCCTTTACCAATATCACCATGGACTTGACTGTACCCAGTTATTTCGCCAATCAGGGGGTCATTATCGGCGGGGAAGTCCAAAAGGAGACCTATGGAGAGTTCCAGAAGGAACTCGACATGTTCAACAAGGCCTTCCTTGAAGTCATGCTGGCCGGCGACGCTAAAGGCCGGGTGTTCACCTTCCCGATACCGACCTACAATATGACCAAGGATTTTGATTGGGATAATCCGAACCTGACCCTGCTTTGGGAAATGACCGCCAAGTACGGCATTCCTTATTTCTCCAATTTCATCAATTCGGACATGAATCCCGAGGATGCGCGCAGCATGTGCTGCCGCCTGCGCCTGGACAACCGTGAACTGCGCAGCCGCGGCGGCGGGCTGTTCGGCGCCTCTCCATTGACGGGTTCCATCGGGGTCGTGACCATCAACCTGCCCCGCATCGGTTATGTGGCTAGGGACGAAGCTGAGTTCTTCGCCATCCTCGAGGACAAAATGAAACTGGCCAAGGAAAGCCTGGAGATCAAGCGCAAGGTGCTTGAGCAGTTTACCGAGGGGAACCTGTACCCGTATATCAAGTTTTACCTGCGCAATATCAAAAAACGTTTCAATCAATACTGGAAAAACCACTTCTCCACCATCGGCCTGTTGGGCATGAACGAAGCCTGCTTGAATTTGCTGGGCCAGCCCATCGCCAGCCCCCAGGGGAAGGACTTTGCCGTGCGGGTGCTGAGCTTCATGAGGGACAAGTTAATGGACTTCCAGCAGGAGACCGGAAATATTTACAATCTGGAGGCCACTCCGGCCGAGGGCACCTCCTACAGCCTGGCCAGGATGGACAAGACCATGTATCCCGACATCATCTGTGCCAATGAAGAGCGCTATGCAAAGGGTTTCGAGCCTTTTTATTCCAATTCCAGCCATCTGCCCGTGCAGCATACGGAAGATATTTTTGAGGCCCTCGACCATCAGGACGATCTGCAGACGCTTTATACAGGCGGGACGGTCCTGCACGGTTTCGTGGGCGAGCGCATCGGCGATCCGACGGCCTTAAAGAGCCTGGTGCGCTGCATTTGCTATAAATACCGCCTGCCGTACTTTACCATCACCCCAACTTTCAGCGTTTGCCCCAGCTGCGGGTATCTGGCGGGTGAACACCAGGTGTGCGATTCATGCGGTAATGAATGCGAAGTTTATTCACGGGTGGTCGGCTACTTAAGACCCGTCAAACAATGGAACAAGGGTAAGAAGGAGGAGTTCAAGAAACGCCGAACCTATCATGTATGCGCATAGGCGGGTTCCAGCAGTTTTCTCTGATCGATTATCCGGGGAAGATGGCCGCCATTGTGTTTACTCAAGGGTGTAATTTCCGCTGCGGCTACTGCTATAACCCGCGGCTGGTCTGTCCCAAGCAGTTCGAAGCGCCCCTGGATGAGGCGGCCATCTTCGAGTTTTTGGAAATGCGCCGGGGAAAGCTGGAAGGGGTGGTGGTCACCGGCGGGGAGCCCACCATCCAATCAGGATTGGTGGATTTTTTAGGCAAATTAAAAGCCATGAACTACGCCGTGAAGCTGGACACCAACGGCAGCAACCCGGACGTCCTGGCGGGTGTTATCGATTTGAAGCTGGTGGATTTTATCGCCATGGACATCAAGACGTCCATGGCCAAGTATGAAAAGGTCATCGGTGTCAAACCCGACCTTGAACGCATCAAACAAAGCATCAACCTGATCCTTAACAGCGGGGTGCGCTGCCAGTTCAGGACGACCTTGCTTAAACCCCACTGCACCGAAGAAGATTTAAAGGAAATCCAGAAGATGATCGGTGATTCGAGGCAATACGTGCTTCAGTTATTTATGCCTTCCTCTAGTATTATCGACAAAAGCCTCTTAGAGCAGGAACACTATACCCGCAATGAAGTGCAGCGTTTAAGGCTGTTGTTTCAAAGAGGTTTTTAAGTCCTGCCGCACGCTCGGTCCGGTTCTAAAAGAAAACTTGAGTATATTGATAAATATATTATAATGGACAGCTTAGCCTGAGAAAATTTAAGGACTCATGGCTCAGCTGGTTAGAGCGTCGCCCTCACATGGCGAAGGTCGAAGGTTCGAGTCCTTCTGAGTCCACCATCTATTATTGAGGTAACTATGGCGGTGGCCGGCCAAAATCTGAAAGACCAATTAAAAAAACTGGTTGAATTGCAGGTCATAGACGAAGAGATTTTTCGTTATAAGCGCGAATTGCGCGAGAAGCCGGCCGAAGTCGAGACGCTTAAGGCCCAATTTGAAGCCAAGAAAGCAAGGCTAAAGCAGCTGGAAGAGAAGCTGAAGGTCATTCAAGTGTCGCAAAAGGAGATGGAATTGGATCTCAAGGCCAAGGAAGAAGGGATCGCCAAGGCCGATGGTTCCCTGAGCCTTTTGAAGACCAATAAGGAATACCAGGCCCGGCTGCTTGAAATTGAAAACCAGAAGGCCGATAAATCACAGGTCGAGGAAAAGATCCTGTTGGGCTATGATGAGTTGGAGGCGGCCCGCAAGGCCCTGGAGGCTGAAAAGGCGGTGGTAGCCCAATACGAAAAAGATTTCAATGCCGCCAAGAAAAAACTAGACGATGAAGTGGCGGTGATCAACGACCAGCTGAAGGTCAAGGAATCGCAGCGCATCCGCGTCGCCCCCGAGGTCAGGCCTGATTTTTTAAGCCGTTATGAGCGCATTTTGAACAATAAGGACGGCTTGGGGATCGTCAAGATCGTTGACCATACCTGCGGCGGCTGTTTCATGCATGTGACCGAGCAGGTCATCAATGAACTTAAGAAATACGAGGAGCTGGTGAGCTGCGACCAGTGCGCCAGGATCCTGTACCTGGCCGACGAGCTATGAGGCTGGAGATCTTCACCGACGGAGGTTCTTCGGGAAATCCCGGACCGTCGGCCGTTGGGGTGGTCATTAAAGAAGGCCCCGACACCATAAAAACCTTGTCCCGTTTCATCGGCCAAGGCACCAACAATATCGCTGAATACACGGCACTGATTTACGGGCTGCAGGAAGCCCTGATCTTAAAAGCGGACGAGGTCAGCGTCAAAACCGACAGCGAACTGATGTATAAGCAGCTGCGCGGCCTCTATGCGGTTAAGCATGCGCATATCAAACCGCTTTTTGACCAGGTCCAGCGTTTAATCGCGGGGTTTAAGTTGTTTCAGATCGCGCATGTGCCCCGCGAACAGAATAAAGAGGCGGACGCGCTGGTCCGTCAGGCCTTGAAAAAAGCACGTCAGGATGGCCGCTGCGATGCCAACGGCGTTGCAGAGGAAAGTCCGAGCTCCAAAGGATGATGCATCCCGGTAATGCGGGACCGTTCGCCGCAAGGCGGATGAGGATCAGAGCTACAGTGACGATGCCCCCGCCACGAAGTATGGCGGGGGAGTGAAACGAGCAATCTCTGCATGGAGCAATGCCAAATAGGAGGGGAAACCGCAAGGTACGGGGCGATCCGTCCCGTCATAACCCTCGGGTAGGCTGCCAGATATCCGCCAGAGGCGGATGTTAGTCAAATGGCCATCGCCCCTGCAAAGGGGTTACAGAACTCGGCTTATTGAGGTGCTTTTTAGTTTAATAATAAACGTACGACAAGCAAGAAATAGGGGGTATTTGTAATGTCAGGTCATTCAAAATGGGCAAAGATCAAACATAAAAAAGGCGCGGAAGACGCCAAGCGCGGTGCATTGTTCACCAAGCTCAGCAAGGAAATTACAGCTGCGGCCAAGGAAAAGGGCGGCAATATGGACACCAATTTCCGCCTGCGCGCGGCGGTGGCCCGTGCCCGTGAATATAACATGCCCCAAAACAACGTTGAGAACGCCATCAAGAAGGGAACCGGCGAAATCCCGGGTATTGTTTTTGAAAACGTGGCTTTCGACGTCCGCATGGGCATCGTGGCCATTCTCATTGACGGCCTGACCGACAATAAAAACCGCACCACGGCGGAAATCCGCAATCTTTTAAATAAAAAGGGCGCCTCCCTGGCTGCGGTCGGTTCTTCAGCACGCTTGTTCAGCAAAAAGGGCTATCTGGCGGTCGACAAGTCCAAGATCGGCGAAGATGCTCTTATTGAAGCCGCCCTTGATGCCGGTGCCGAGGATGTCAAGACCGAAGGCGAAGCCTACGAGATTTATTGCGACCCAACCCAGCTGGAAGCGGTCAAGAATGCGCTGACAGCCAAGAATATCGAGACCACTTCCGCCGAAGTGACCATGGTGCCTGATCCCAATATGGTCGTCAAGGTTGAAGGCAATGACGCCAAAAGCGTCCTGGGCCTGATTGAGGCGCTGGAAGAGCACGAAGATATCCAGAACGTGTACGCTAATTTTGATATTTCTGACGAGGAAATGGCCAAGATTTCTGCTGAAGAATAATCTATGCGCATTTTAGGCATTGATCCCGGCCTTGTCACCACGGGCTACGGCGTCGTCGCCCTTGAAGGCGGCGGCGTCAAGATCCTGGAGGCCGGCACCATCGAGCCTGATCCCAAGGAACTTCTTGAAAACAGGCTCTTGAGGCTGCATGGCCACATCACGACCGTCCTTAAAGACTATCAGCCGGATGTGGTGGTTCTCGAAAAACTGTATGCTCATTACAAACACCCCGCCACGGCGCCGGTTTTAGGCCACGTGCGCGGGGTGATTTGTTTAAGCGTCGCCCAGCAGAAGATCAAGCTGGTTGAGCAAAGCCCGAAACGCATCCGCAAGGCGCTCATGGGCAACGGCAACGCCACCAAGGTGCAGGTCCAGGAATTTGTCAAAAGGGTGTTGAATATCAAATCCCCGGCGTTTAAATTAGATGCGAGCGATGCCTTAGGCCTTGCCCTGGGGCAGGCGCACATGATGCGGTATAAATTGATATGATCATAGCGATTACGGGCAGGATCACGCGTCAAGGGACAACCTCCATCACCATCGAAACCAATGGCCTGGGCTACGAGGTGCTTACCCCCATTTCCGTGCTGCAGCGGGTCAAAGAAAATCAAGATAGCGATGGCAATGTTCATTTAATCACGTATCATTATTATCAGATGACCCCTTCCACCGGCGTGCCCGTACTGGTGGGGTTTTTAAACGAAATCGAACGGGATTTTTTCCTGGAATTCATCAAGGTCTCCGGTGTGGGCCCGAAGGCCGCGGTCAAGGCCTTAAACCGCGCCATCGGTGAGATCGCCCAGGCCATGGACCGCGGCGATACCAAATATCTGAAGACCCTGCCCGGCATCGGTGAGCAGAAGGCGCGCGAAATCGTGGCCAAGCTGCAGGGTAAGATGGGCAAGTTCACCCTGATGCAGGACCGGGTCGTTACCGAAGCGCCGAAGGCCGGTTTGCGTGATATCGAGGAAGAAGCCCTGCATATTTTATTGCAGCTTCAATACAAGAGAGCGGAGGCGCAGGAAATGATCAAAAAGGCCCTGGAGCGTTGTCCGCAACTGGCAAGCTCCGAGGATCTTTTGAGCGAAATTTATAAGCAAAGGAAGACCGTCTAATGGAAGAGCACAAAAATTATAAAACGGCTGTTGAAGCGCTGCTGTTTGTCAGTGAAAAGCCGGTCCTGCTGGATCAGCTCAAAGAGGTGTTCCCCGAGTTGAAAGGCCCGCAGATCCAGGAGTTGATCAAACAGCTCCAGGAAGAATATGTCAACCGCGAGGCCGGCATGGTGATCGTCGAGATCGCCGGCGGCTATCAAATGCTGTCCAACAGCCATGCGGCATCCTGTATCCGCGAATTTTATAAAACCAAGACCAAGGAAAAACTTTCCAAGCCGGCGCTTGAAAGCCTGGCCATCATTGCCTATAAGCAGCCCGTGGGCCGTGCCGAAGTGGAGATCATCCGCGGCGTCAATTCCGACGGCACCATTGCCCATTTGCTCAATAAGGGGCTGATTAAGATCGTGGGCCGCAAGGAAGTGCCCGGGCGCCCGTTTTTGTTCGGTACGACCAAGGAATTCCTGGAATATTTCGGTTTGAAATCCCTGGAAGACCTGCCTAAGATCGAGGAGTTCACCCAGTTGGGGATCGACGCACCGAAGGCGGAGAATGCTGTGGTCGAACCTGAACCGGCTGTCGAGCAGCCTATATCGGCTGAAGAAGAGACCGTTGCGCAAGAGGGCAGCGGCCAATCACGGGTGGCGGCAGAGATTTCCATCCAATCCGCCGAAGAACAGGCTTCTTAACTATGGACTTAAGTCACCTGCGCAAAAAAATAGACGCCTTGGACACGAAGATCATTACGCTTCTCAATGACCGTGCGGCCATCACGCTGTCCATCGGCGAAGAAAAGATCAAGAACGGCAAGCATATTTATGCGCCGGACCGCGAGCAGGACGTACTTAAGCGCTTAAAGGCTTTGAACAGGGGGCCCATTAAAAATGAGGCGGTGGAGGCCATCTACCGCGAGATCATGTCCGCGGCCCTGGACCTGGAAAAGCCTTTGCGCATCGCCTACATGGGGCCGGAGGCCACTTTCTCTCATTTGGCTTCTTTAAAGAAATTCGGCTCTTCCGTCGAGCATGTGGCCTGTACCAATGTGGCCGAGGTCTTCGGCAAGGTCGAAAGCAACGACTGCGATTATGGGGTCGTGCCCATCGAGAACTCCATCGAAGGGGTGGTCACCCATACCATGGATTTGCTGGCGGATTCAGACCTTAAAATCTGCTCGCAGGTTTTGCTGGATGTGACGCATCACTTAATGTCTAAAGGCAGCCTTGCCCAGATCAAGGAGATTTATTCCCACCCGCAGGTTCTGGGCCAATGCCGGCAGTGGCTGATGCAGAACATGCCCAAGGCGCAGCTTATTCCGGTGGTGTCAACCACCAGGGCGGCCCAGATGGTGGCCAAAAAGAAGAACGCCGCCTGCATTGCCTCCCAGGTGGCGGCGTCACTGTACGGCTTGACCATCTTGAAGAAAAATATCCAGGACAGTACGCATAACATCACCCGCTTTCTTGTTATTTCCACCATGGATGTGCCGCCGACAGGCAAGGACCGCACTTCCCTGGTTTTTTCCATCAAGGACAGGGTGGGGGCTTTGCATGCCATGCTCACCCCTTTCATGAAGCACAAGATCAATCTCACCAAGATCGAGTCCCGGCCTTCCAAGAGAAAAGCCTGGGATTACTATTTCTTCGTTGACTGCGAAGGCCACCAGCAGGAACCCCGCGTGGCCCGGGCGCTCGCCCAGCTTGAGGGGATGTGCAAGTTCCTTAAGATACTGGGTTCCTATCCTGACGCGTAATTAAAATACGGATTTTTTATTGACAAAAAGGGGTTTTTCATTAAAAATACTAAAAATACTAGAATAGTATCATATGAATATATGCAGATACATGATTCATTAAGAGAAAAAATCCTCAACATTGCGGAAAAACGAATGATTAAGTTTGGATTCCGTAAGGTAACAATGGATGAGATTGCTGCAGACTTGCATATGAGCAAGAATACCATTTATAAAATCTTTACCGGCAAGGATGAAATTGCCTCAGCTTTGGTCAAGCGCCTTGAGGATCAATTAGATTCAGGACTGGCTAATATAGAGAAGGCCCATGAATCCCCTTTGAAGGTATTTTCAGAAAGTATTCTGTTGCTGCGCAATCGTTTGGGCCCGTGGTTTGGGCATTTTTTCAGAGAGACCCCTACCGAATTGCCGGGCTTGTGGGAAGAGTTTCTTCACTTTAGGAATGAGAAAATTTTAAAGATACGGCTGTTGGTGGAGCAAGGGAGCTGCAGCGGCGTTTTCCGCCGTGTTCATCCTGCCATCGCCACCGAGGCCTACCTTGGGGCGGTCAAGGCAGTCACGAACCCCAGGTTTTTGGAGCAGGAGAACCTGACCTTTGAGCAGGCTCTTGATACGGTCCTGGACATATGGTCCAATGGGCTGGTGGATATAAGCGACAGCCATGTTGCCATCTAATATCAAACGCATTAAAGAGATTTTGAAGGATCTCAAGAAAATTAAATACGGTTCCATTGAGATCCTTGTGCATGACGGGGCCATTGTTCAGATAGAGAAAAAGGAAAAAATCCGTCTTGATAAACAAAGCAGATAAACTGCATGACATGATACCTATCAGCTAAATCCCTCCGGACAGACCGGAAGTTCACGCTAGAAGACCCACGCTTCAAGAGGAAAAAAGGAGTAAAGCATGAGGATTTTTTATCAAATCCTGGCTGCATTGCTGGCTGTGGGCCCGTTGTCGGTGCCCGCCTTGGCGTTGGCGAATAACAGCAGCGGCCAATACCTGCACTGGGATTACAAGATCGGCGGTGAAGAGAGGCTACGTTACGAGTACAGGGACAATTTTGATTTCAATGAGAGTAAAAAGGACAACGCAACTCATTTTCTGAACCGTCTTAAGATCAATGCGGCGGCCGATCTGGAAGATGAATATTTAAAGAAAGTCGCCGAGGTTTTCGTGGAGGGGCTGGATGCCAGGGATTGGCCTTACTTGACCAAGGCCACTGCCGGCCAGACCGATAGCATGGATCTGCATCAGGCGTTTGTGGGCCTCTACAATGTCGGCGGATCCGGCATTGACGTCAAATTAGGGCGACAAGAAATGAATTATGGCGCCAAGCGTTTGATCGCTTCTCCAACCTGGTTGAATGCGGTGCGCTCCTGGGATGGTGCGGTGGTGCACTATCACAAGAATGGATTGTATTCGGATCTTATTTATGGCCAGAACGTCCAATATCAGGATAAGGAATTCAATGTTTCCGATGGCCATGAGATCCTCTCCGGAATCTACAGTGGATGGCAGAAAAATCATGTTTCTCCGTTGGTCGAATGGTATTTTCTTAACCAGGATGATACCAGGGGCATTAATGATATCCACCGTGATACAGCCGGGGCGCGAGTCAAGTTGAAAATAGCGTCCGGCACCGTCCTTGATGTGGAGGCGCCTTACCAATGGGGCCGGACAGGGACCACCACTGCGGGCACCAAACCCATCAGGGCCTATGCCTTCCACGCCAATGTTGAGAAATATCTTAATGACTGGACTTGGCGGCCAAGAATCAATCTCTCCTACGATGAGGCTTCCGGGAATAAAAATCCTAACGGTAATGTTAACAATACCTTTGTGCCCCTTTACCAGACCGTGCACGCACCTTATGGGGAAATGGATTTTTTTCGCTGGGAGAACATGCGTAACCCGGAATTAAATGTCCAATTTTCTCCCATTAAAAAGTTTCGTTTTACTCCCCAAGTTGATTTTTTCTGGCTGCAAAGCAAGAATGATTCCTGGTATAATTCCTCCGGCACGGCCGTAAGGACAAAAACCAGCGGGAAGCGCAGTTACTATGTGGGATCAGAGGCGTCATTGAGGTTTTACTATGACTTTACCAAAAATCTGAAATTTGAGACCGGTTATGCGCATTTCTTTTGCGGCGGATTTGTCAGGGATACCGGACCCAACGACGATGCCGACTGGATTTACTCTCAAATGGTGTTCAAATTTTAATGGGAAGGCCGCTTTTCTAATTAAGGAAGGGAATTGACTATGAAGAAAATGAGACAAATCCTGTTGATTTTGGTATGCTTATGCCTTCTGGCGCTATCGGCCAAGGCGGCAGAAATCACCGTGGCTGCTGCCGCCAACCTGCAATTTCCCCTGAAGGAATTGCAGGCCGAGTTTACCAGGGAAACCGGGACCTCTGTCAAGATTGCCATCGGCTCCTCCGGGAGCTTGACGACGCAGATCGAAAACGGTGCCCCATTCGATGTTTTTCTGTCGGCAGACATGAAGTACCCTGAAGCGATTTATAAGGAAGGACTTTCTTCCCGGCCGCCGCAGGTGTATGCCTATGGTGTCCTTGTTCTTTGGACGATGGAGGATTTGGATATGTCCAAAGGCCTGGGGCTGCTGGCGGACAAGGAAGTAAAAAAAATCGCCTTGGCTGATCCGCTGCTGGCGCCATACGGCCGCCAAGCCGTGAACGCCATGAAGTTTGCCCGTCTTTATCCGGGCATCTCGCCTAAATTGATTTATGGGGAAAGCATAGCCCAGACAAATGTCTTTATTACAACTGGGGCGGCCGATGTCGGTTTTACCGCTGAATCGGTAGTTTTAGCGCCCAATATGAAAAAGAAGGGGAAATGGACCAAGGTGGACCCGCAAAGCTACAAACCTATCGCCCAGGGCATGGTTGTGTTAAAATATGGTGAAAAAGTACATCCACGCCAGGCACAGGCATTCTATAATTTCCTGCTTTCGGACCCGGCACGTAAAATACTTAGGAAATACGGTTACTGCTTGACCCCATGAATAAATTGACCGGCAAGATCGTTGCCCTTGAAACATCCCCGCACATGTCGATGGTGGACGTCGATGTCGACGGGGATGTTTTTTGTTCCATTGTCCTGGAGACACCTGCCAGCGCAGCTTACCTTAAACAAGGCCAGCCGGTTACCTTGCTGTTTAAGGAGGCCGAGGTCTCCATTGGCAAGAATCTCTCGGGTCTTATCAGTTTGCGCAACAGGTTCAAAGGCACGGTCAAGCAGCTGGAAAAATCGCCGATCCTGACCAAGGTGTTCCTGGAGTATAAAAAAGGCCAAGTGGTTTCCATTATTTCCACCCGTTCCGCCCAGAAACTGGCCCTGGCTCCCGGCGATGAAGTGGAGTGGCTGGTCAAGACCAACGAAGTTTCGCTGCTTAACGAGGTTTAAAATGAATTACGATTGGCAGCCCCTATTATTGACCTTCCAACTGGCCTTGATTGTCACCCTTATTCTTTTGGTCATCGGCATTCCCATCGCCTATTGGATCGCTTTCTCAAACAACCGGTTTAAATATGTTTTCGAAACCCTGGTCAGCATGCCGCTGGTCCTGCCGCCGACGGTGATAGGGTTTTACCTGTTGATCGCCTTCAGCCCGCAGTATGCCATGGGGCATTTCTTGGAGTCGGCCCTGGGGCTTAAGGTTGTTTTTACATTTACAGGCCTGGTCATCGCTTCCGTTCTCTTCAGCCTTCCGTTTATGGTGAATCCCATCAAGGCCGGTTTTCAGAATTTCCCCACGGCGCTCATTGAGGCGTCCTATTGCCTGGGCAAAGGCTCCTGGGAGACTTTGTGGCGGGTGATCCTGCCTAATATCAAACCGGCCTTGTTGACAGGCGTCGTCATGGCTTTTGCCCACACCATCGGCGAATTTGGGGTGGTCTTGATGATCGGCGGCAACATTCCCGGCCGGACTCAGCTTGCCTCCATTGCCATTTACAATGAAGTGGAAGCTTTGAATTATCAGACCGCGGGCGTGTATGCGCTGGTCTTGGTCGTCGTTTCTTTTATCGTTTTGTTTTTGTTTTATTATTTAAACCGTCGGGTTTTAAGAATTTTTTAGGTATGATCAACCTGCGTTTAAAAAGACAGATGCAGACCTCCAGAGGCCCGGAATGGATCGACCTGGATCTTTCCATGGCGAGCGGGGGATTCGTGTCGCTTTTTGGAAAATCAGGGGCCGGCAAAACCACGGTATTGCGGATGCTGGCAGGGCTCATCCCGCCCCAGGAAGGGCGTATCGAGGTCGATGGAGATGTGTGGTTCGACAGCGGGCGGAAAATCAATAAGCCCATCCAGCAAAGAAAGGTGGGATTTGTTTTTCAGGATAATTGCCTTTTCCCCCATATGACGGTCCGTGAAAATTTGGCGTACGCCTGTCTTCCCGGCCATCACGACGGCATCCAAGAATGGATTGGCCTCATGGGCTTAAGCGGCCTGGAAGGCCGCAAGCCCCATCAACTTTCCGGAGGGCAAAAACAGCGGGCGGCTCTGGCGAGGGCTTTGGTGGGCCGGCCCCGGATGCTGTTGTTGGACGAACCTTTTTCCAACCTTGACCGGCAGGCCCGACTGGAACTGCAGGACGAGATCATGCGCGTCTATCGCAAAACAAGGATCACGATGGTTTTGGTCAGTCATGATCTCTGGGAAACGTTCCGGATGTCAGAGATGATTTTTGTCATTGACCGGGGCAGGATCACCAAAAACGGCAGCCCCGATGAGGTGTTTGTCAATAACGACCTTAGCGGGAAATTTCAGTTTACAGGGGAGGTTCTCGATATCTGCAAGGAAGGCGTTGTTAATATCCTGACCCTTGGCATCGGCCATCAGATAACAAAGGTGGTGGCTGGTGATGAAGAGATTTCGGATTTAAAGGTGGGCAGCATGGTCATCGTGGCTGCCAAGGCCTTTAATCCGCTTCTTTTTAAGATCTGATCGCCTATGAAAAAAAACACCGGCAAGATCGTGCTTTGGACTGCGGGAGGGATTCTTCTGTCCGGCTTGCTTCTAGCCGCGGGCCTCTTTTGGGCAATGAAGATGGGGCATCATGATGATTTTGACAGCCCTTATATTTTATTGAAAGGCTATGACCAGGGCACAACTCTTGTTTCAAAGGCTGCCTTCACTGAAAAGTTTGCCAATGGCCAGGAAATCTTTGACTGGCTGCAGCGCAATGATTTCTTCGAGGAGAAGGAAGGGGAGGCAGGTCATCCGCGCTTCATCTCGTCCGATGCTAAAACCAGTTTAACGGCGAGGTATCCTCATGAGGCGGGAAGAATTTTAGATATTCTGCAACAGGCACAGTCTTCGAGGCATGCATTTCTCATCAAAAGTGCGCAGATTTCATCCGAGCTTGCTCAGCGTGCCGTTGAGGACCTCAAGCGCAAAGATTTTAAGAAGGCCATTGATGACTGCAGGCTTTCGATCGATGTTTTTCCTCTTGATGCCAAACCATACATCCTTTTGACCAAGCTTTACCTGATGACCGGCCAGGAACTGAAGATGTACCAGACCCTGACACTGGCCGGACGGTCCTACCCGAACTTTAATAACATTGTCGCTGTGATCGATGACCAGGACCTGGATAATATTCCCCTGGATGAACCCGCGGCCAACATTTACCTGGCCAATTTTCCGGAAAACAAGAAGGCCGCCATCTCTTTTTTGTTCGATGACGGGGAAAAGAACGTGTATGTCAGCGGCCTGCCCCTATTTGAAAAATATGGCTTCAAGGCCACTATTCCCGTGATCGCCGGGTTCGTTCCCGAGAAAAGGAACGACCTTTTTTGGGGCAGCTGGCAAGAGTGGCGGGATGCGGCCGATCACGGTTTTGAAATTGCCAACCACTCCATGTATCACCGCGATTCCCAGACACTGCATGGCAGGGATTTTGATATAGCCATAGATCAGGCCAAGGATGTGATTGAACAGCATACCGGCCGCAAGGTCACATCCTTTGTTTTTCCCTATGACAGTTATAATGACGAAGCCATGGCCAGGGCCTTAAGAAGGCATGAAGTCATTCGCAGTTGGGAATTTTTGCAGTCTTTCTACCCCAAGACGGTGGGCATTACTTACGGCGGTCCTAATTTTTCCGTTGAAACGGCCAACCGCCTGGTGGATATCAGCATTAAACGCGGGCTATGGCTTATGGCCAATTGTCATGGGGTGACAACCAAGTACGGCCTTTTGTCCTTTAAATCCATAACTCCTTCTTTTTTGGAAAAACACCTTGCTTACATTCATTCCAAATCAGACGACGTTTGGGTGGACACCTTTTCCCATGTTTTTGAATATATGGCCGCCCGGGCCCACACGACCATCGAAGTCAAAAATTTTGATGTCAACACCATTGATCTTATCCTTCATAGCAATCGTCTACGGGCTTCCTTGCCCTTGCCATTGACCGTCATTGTCAAAACCAAGGATACGACCGGTGTTAAATCCGTGATCCAGAACGGGCAGGCGCTTAAATCTTGGGCTTGTGCTGCTGACAGGCTGTGTTTTGATGCCGCGGCCTATGACAGCGATATCCGCGTAACTTGGGGCCAGCCATAGAAACATTTTCTATGGCCGCTACGACAGATAACTGGGGAATTTGGTGAATTCCCTGGCGTATTCCTTGGTGATGATGCCGTTTTTGATTAACCCGGAGAGGCATTGTTCAAAAGTGTACATGCCCTCATCACCGGCGGTCATTTGCCCCCGGAGCTCAAGAAAAGCCCCCCGGCGGATGATATTGCGCACCGACAGGGTGGGGATTAGGACTTCCGTGGCCAAAACCCTGGCTTCTTTGCCAGGCAAGGGGATCAAGATTTGGCCGACAACAGCGATGAGATTTTCCGCCATCTGGACACGGATCTGGTCCTGCTTGCCCGGCGGATAAACGTCCAGGATGCGGTTGAGGGATTCCACGGCGTCCGGCGCGTGCAGGGTGGTCAATACCAGATGGCCGGTCTCAGCGGTCGTCAGGGCCATGGAAATGGATTCCGCATCACGGATCTCACCGACGACCACCACATCGGGGTCCTGGCGCAGGGCCGACTTCAAGGCGCTGGCAAAGGAACTTGTATTGGTGCCCACCTCGCGTTGGATGATCAGGCTCTTGTGAGAATCGTGCACGTATTCTATGGGGTCTTCGATCATGACGATTTTAAACGGCCTGGCCCGGTTGATCCAGTCCACCATGAAATTCAATGTGGTGGTTTTTCCGCTGCCGGCGGAGCCGCAAATAATGATAAACCCTTTGCGCCGGTGCGCCAGTTTTTCGATGACCGGCGGCAGGCCCAGTTGCCTGGCCGTGGGGATAACGGTGGGAAGGATACGGATATTGGCCGCGGGCCGCCCCTTTTCAAAATGGGCGTTAACGCGGAAATTAAAATCTTTGACGCCGATATAAGAAAGGTCCATGTCCTGGACCTCCATAAACATCTTGCGCTGGCTGTCGGTCATCATATCGAACAGGAGGTTCATGATATCTTCAGATTTTAACGGCGGCAGTTCGGAGGGGCGCAATTCGCCGTGAATCCGGAATACGGGGCAACGGCCGGCCACCAGGTGGATATCGGACGCCTGGCGTTCAATGGCTTTTTGCAGCAGGGGTACAATCTTGGTGTAATCCATAGCCATAAGTTTACCATATAAATAAGGTTAAATACCATAAAGACGGGGTTAAGAGATGGTTAAGGCTAAAGCCTCTGGTTGACATTCCACAAAGCTGCCTTTATAATGCTCTGTCTTATTTTAATCTAGAATAAAGGTAGCGTCATGCAGGTAGTTCATCCATATATTTTTAAGACCAAACCGTATGTGCCGGGCAAACCCATTGATGAAGTCAAGCGGGAGCTTGGCCTTAAAAACGTTATTAAGCTGGCCTCCAACGAGAATCCCTATCCGCCGTCCCCTAAGGTTTTGGCAGCATTAAATCAGGCGGCCCGGGAAGTCAACCGTTATCCGGACGGAGGCTGTTTTAATTTGCGCCGCAGCCTGGCCAAGAAACTTAAGGTGGATGAGGATCAGTTGATCTTTGGCAACGGCTCGGATGAAATCATTTGCCTGGCTGTTAAAGCCTTTGCTGCCAAAGGTTATGATATTATCATCGCCAGGCCCTCGTTCTTGGTTTATGAAATCGCCTCGACCCTGGCAGGGGCGCGGGTGCACCAGGTTCCCCTTAAAGGTTTCCGGTATGACTTGGAAGCTATGAGGGCCAAGGTCAATGGCCGCACCAAAATCATCTTTATCGGCAATCCGGATAACCCGGCCGGGACTTACATTAACCAGACCCAGGCCGAAGCATTCATGCGGTCGGTGCCTAAGGATGTACTGGTTTTCTTTGATGAGGCTTATTTTGAATACGTCCAGGCCAGGGATTATCCTGATACCTTGAGTTTGATGAATAAGCATTCCAATCTGATGGTGTCCAGGACCTTTTCCAAAATGTATGGATTGGCCGGATTGCGTATCGGTTATGGGATCGCCCATCCGGAGATCATTGATATTTTAAACCGCCTGCGCGAACCATTTAACGTCAACAGCCTGGCCCAGGCCGCGGCGACGGCGGTATTGGCCGACGGCACCTATTACCGTAACATCGCCAGGGAAATCAGCAGTCAGCGTGCCTTTCTTTACCGCAGCCTTGACCGTTTGAATATCCCTTATGAACAAAGTTTTACCAATTTTATTCTGGTGAATGTAGGAGCAGACAGCAGTCATGTGGCCGGCGCTCTTCTTAAGAAGGGCATTATCGTCCGTGACATGGCGGTGTGGGGGCTCCAAGGCTACATTCGGGTTTCGATCGGAAGCCCTGCAGAAAATAAACGTTTTATTAAAACCTTAGGAGAAATCGTATGATCGTGATTTTACGCTCGGACGCCACTGAGGAGAACGTCCAGCATATCGTTGAGCGCGCCGGCAAGCTGGGATTGAAGGCGAATATTTCGCGGGGCGTGGAGCGCACCGTGATCGGTTTTATCGGGCCTGAAGATGCCTTACGGGTCATTCCCTTGGAAGTTTTTCCGGGAGTTGAGCAGGTCATGCAGGTGCTGGCCCCTTACAAACTGGTCTCCCGGGAGTTCAAGAAAGAAAATACGGTCATCAAACTTCCCTATAATATTTCCGTCGGGGACAAAAAGATCGCGGTGATGGCCGGGCCTTGCTCCATCGAAGGTTATGAAGGCCTGTTGTCCATTGCCAAGCTGGTCAAAGTCCTGGGGGCTAATATCCTGCGCGGAGGTGCCTTTAAACCGCGGACGTCGCCCTACGATTTCCAGGGCCTGGGTGAAGAGGGCCTGAAAATACTTCAGGCGGTGGGCAAGGAGGTTGGTATCTGCACGATTTCGGAGGTGATGGATACCCGCCAGGTGGATTTGGTTGCCAAATACGTCGATGTGCTGCAGATCGGCGCCCGCAATATGCAGAACTTTTCGTTATTGAAAGAAGTCGGATTGACCAAGAAGCCGGTGATGCTCAAGCGCGGAATGAGCGGCACCATCAAAGAGTGGCTGATGTCCGCCGAATACCTGCTGGCCAACGGCAATTTTGATGTCATGCTTTGCGAGCGCGGCATCCGCACCTTTGAGACCGCCACCCGCAACACCCTCGACATCAATGCCGTGCCCGTGGCCAAGCGCCTGACGCATTTGCCCGTGGTGGTTGATCCCAGCCACGGCACCGGATCGTGGGAATATGTGGCCGCGGGAGCCCGTGCCGGTATTGCTGCCGGCTGCGACGCCTTGATGGTGGAGGTGCATGATAATCCCGAAGAAGCCCTGTCCGACGGAGCGCAATCGCTGATGCCGGATAAGTTTTCGGAGTTGATGGAAGGATGCAAGCGGGTAGCCAAGGCCGTGGACAGAGACCTTTAAGGATAATCTTATGTTTAATCGCAAAGAGCTTTTTAGAAGGGTTGCCATTGTAGGGGTGGGTTTCATGGGAGCTTCCTTGGGGCTGGCCGTTAAAAAGAAAGGCCTGGCCCGGGAAGTGATCGGCGTCGGCCGCCACGAGGCGGCGCTCAAACAGGCCAAGGATCTGGGCGCCATCGACGAGTGGACCCTGGATTTTACCAAGGGGATCATCGGTGCCGATCTGATCATCCTGGCCACGCCGGTCAATACCATCCTGGATTTCATCGAAATATTAGGCAAGCAGCACCGGCGAAACTGCATTATCACGGATTTGGGCTCGACCAAAAGCACCATCGTCGAGCGGGCTGAGAAGGTGCTGCATCACTCGGTGTTGTTTGTGGGTTCGCACCCGCTGGTCGGTTCGGAGAAAAAAGGGCCTGCCCATGCCAATGCCCAGCTTTATGAGGGCGGCGTGTGCGTAATGACACCAACGGACAAGACCAACCGCCTGGCCCGTGAAAAGATCAGGCAATTTTGGGTGCAATTGGGTTCGAACGTCAAATTGATGAAGCCCCAGGAGCATGATGAGGTCCTGGCCTACATCAGCCACCTGCCCCATTTGCTGGCCTTTGCCCTGATGAAGGCCATGCCGGACAATTTTTTGGAGTATGCCCCCCAGGGGCTTAAGGACACCACCCGGGTCGCGGCCTCGGACCCGGACATGTGGCGGGATATCGCCCTGACCAATCACAAGCCTATCCTCAAGGCCCTTGATGATACCGTTAAGATATTGGCAGCGATGCGCAAAGCCATCGTGGGCCGCGACGCGGAGGTTTTGACGGACATTCTTAAAACAGCAAAGGACAAACGCAGACGTTTGGATTAAATTATGCCCGTTAAACATTTGGTGATCACTTTAGACGGACCTGCCGGCGCAGGGAAAAGCACGGTGGCCAAGGCCCTGGCCAAGCGTTTGGGGATTTCTTACTTGGACACCGGCGCCATGTACCGCGCCCTGACCCTCAAGGCCCTGCGGCTGAACATGGACCTTTCCGACGAAGAGGCCCTGACGGAACTTGCCCGCCGGACAAGGATCGATTTTAAGGAAATGCCCGACGGTTCTTTGAATGTCACCCTGGACGGCGAGGACGTCTCCATGGAAATCCGCACGATCGAGGTGACCAACAACACGCACTATGCCGCCAAAACTCCGGGAGTCAGAAGCCTGATGGTGGCCTGGCAGAGGGCCATAGGTCTGGCCCGTTCGGTGGTGACCGACGGCCGCGACCAGGGCACGGTGGTCTTTACCGACGCCAGGTATAAGTTTTATGTCGACGCCGATGTTGAGGAGCGCGTTGGGCGCCGCTACCGGGAATTGATTGCCGCCGGCAAGCAGGTTGATCTGGAACAATTACGGGCCGACATGAAGGACCGTGACCAGAAGGATTTTAACCGCGCCGTAGGCCCTTTAAAAAAAGCCCCTGATGCCGTCACTGTTGACTCCACCGGTTTGACAGTCGAGGGCACGGTTGACAAGATCATGCGGTTGATTCAGCTTTGAGCCGTGAGCGGTTTTTGGAAACAAAATTTCCCTGTCATTCATGAAGAACATCCATAATTTTTCCATCAATATTCCCTATTTCTTGCTTGTCGAAAGGGTGCTTTAAAGCGAACGGTATGAAAAATATCAGGAATTTCTCCATAATAGCACATATTGATCATGGCAAGTCCACCCTAGCGGACAGGTTTCTGCTCTTTGCCGGCGCCATCGACGAGCGTAAGTTCCACAACCAGATGCTGGACGATATGGACCTTGAACGTGAGCGCGGGATCACCATTAAAGCCTCGGCGGTGCGTCTGAATTATAAGGCCAAGGACGGGCAGGACTACATTTTTAACCTCATCGACACGCCGGGGCATGTGGATTTTTCCTATGAAGTGGAAAAGTCCCTGCGCGCCTGTGAAGGCGCGCTGCTTTTGATCGACGTCACCCAGGGGGTCGAGTCGCAGACCATTGCCAATTACTACCTGGCCATCGACAATAACCTGGAAATCCTCCCGGTCATCAACAAGATCGACATCGCCAATGCCGACATTGACGAAGCCAGGCGGCAGTTTGTCGAGATCCTGAAGTTCAAAGCCGACGACATCCAGATGGTTTCGGCCAAGGAAGGCATCAATATCGACGGGCTTTTTGAGAAGATCGTGAAATTCATCCCGGCTCCGGAAGGCGATCCCAAGGCGCCCTTGAAGGCCCTGATCTTCGACATGAAATATGACATTTACAAGGGCATCATCATCTATATCCGCGTTCTTGACGGTACCATTTCCCCCGGCGTGCGCATCCGTTTCATGAACGTGGCCAAAGAGTTCGATGTGCAGGAGACGGGCATTTTTGCCCCAGCGATCCAGCCGGGCAAGGGGCTCTCTGCCGGTGAAGTCGGGTATATCACCTGCAACCTGCATGACCCCAAGGAAGTGCGCGTCGGCGACACCATCACCGAGGTGGCCAGGCCGACGGCCCACCCGCTGGAAGGTTACCGCCAGTTAAAGCCTTTGGTTTTTTGCGGCGTCTATCCGGTCAACGCGTCGGATTACGCGGGGCTGCGCGAAGCCATCGATAAATTACGTCTTTCCGATCCCAGCTTTGTTTATGAACATGAAAATTCTCAGTCTTTTGGCTATGGATTCCGCTGCGGTTTCTTGGGGCTTTTGCACATGGAGATCGTCCAGGAGCGTCTGGAACGCGAATACGATTTGAATCTGATCCTCACCACCCCCAATGTCGGCTATAAGGTGGTCAAGCGCGACGGCTCGGTCATGGAACTGGAGAACCCTTCAGACCTGCCCAACGGTTCCGAAATTTCCCGTATGGAAGAACCAGTCCTGGCCGTTTCCATCTTTACGCCTGTCACCACCATGGATGCCGTTATGGAACTGGCCAAACGCAAACGGGGGGTCTTCCAAAAAAGTGAATTTGTCGGCGACCGCATGAAGATCATTTTTGATATCCCGCTCTCCGAGGTTATTGTGGATTTCAATGACATGATCAAATCCGCCACCCGCGGGTACGGTTCCATTGATTATGAATTCAAGGAGTATGTGCAGGCCTCCATCACCCGCCTGGACATCCTGATCAACGACGAGGCCTGCGACGCATTTTCCTGTATGGTGCACAAGGAACGTGCCTATGAAAAGGGACTGGCCCTGGTTACCAAGCTTAAAGAGCTTATCCCCCAGCAGCTCTTCGAGGTGCGCATCCAGGCCCAGGCTGACGGCAGGATCATTTCATCGGCCCGCGTCAAGCCGGCCGGCAAGAATGTCACCGCCAAATGTTACGGCGGCGACATCACCCGTAAACGCAAATTATGGGAAAAACAGAAGGAAGGTAAGAAAAAACTCAAGCAAATCGGCAGGGTGGAAGTGCCTCAGGAGGCCTTCTTAGCCGCGCTGAAAATCTAAGGACAGAAAAGATCTATGCCTAAAAACAAAAAGCCGAAATCAGCCGTACGCGAGTGGGTGGAATCCATCCTTATTGCTTTTGTATTGGCCGTGTTCATCCGCAGCTACTTTCTTCAACCCTTTAAAATCCCCAGCGGTTCCATGATCCCCACCCTTATTGTGGGGGACCATCTATTTGTGGACAAATGGACCTATGGGCCGCAGATCCTGCCGCCCATGTATTGGGACATCGGCGGACAGAACGGCCAGCCGCCGCTGTTGTCCATCCGCTGGCCCCAGAAACTGTTATCCTTGACCAAGCAGCGCCTGCCCGGCTTCAGGAAACCGCAGACGGGGGACATCATCGTTTTTGTTTATCCCCTTGATCCCACCAAGGACTTTATCAAGCGATTGATCGCGGTAGGCGGTGAGACCGTTGAAATCAGGGACGGAAGTGTCTATATCAACGGCAAGAAGGTAACGGACCCGAGGATCACCAAGACCCATTATTTGAACCGGGGCGATTACGGAGCCGAAGGGGAAGTGGTGCGCGTGCCTCCCGGATATGTGTTCGTGATGGGGGACAATACCGCCTCCAGCTATGACAGCCGTTATTGGGGTTTTGTCCCCGAGGCCAATATTATCGGCAAGGCGGACGTTCTTTTCTGGCCCCTGAACCGCATCGGGATATTACGATGAGAAAGAAGTATTTATTGGCGCCGGGTCTTGTTGTCCTGGCCGCCGCTCTGGCCGGCTGCCAGACAGCGCCGCGTAAGGCCGCGGCAGCGCCCCGTGAGGAGACCGTATCGGCCTTGACCACCGTGACTGAGGGGTTGACCAATCAGCCCGTGACCCAGGCGCAGTTTAAAAATCTGGCCCGACAGGTGGCCAAGGATCCCCAGGCGCGGTCGGCCTTGCGTTCCATCAATTCAGCTCTGGCTCCCGAGCACACCGTCAAGTATTGCCCGGAAGATGGGAAACGTTTCAGCCCGGACATGATCTGGTGCCCGGACCATAAAGTCAAACTCGAATGGGTGGAGTAGGTGTTCTGGTAAAATGGCCCTGACCTTTGCCAACAAAGTTACCGTAGGCCGGATCCTGATCGTCCCGTTTTTCATCGCCACGGTCATGTACATTTCTCCCCGGCACGCATCGTTGCGCTGGTTGGCCCTGGGGCTGTTTCTGGTGGCCGTCATTTCCGATATCATCGACGGCTATATCGCCCGGACCCACGGGCAGAAAACCCGTGCCGGCGCCATCCTCGATCCTTTGGCGGACAAGATGCTGCTGATCAGCGCTTTCATCTGCCTGTATATCAGGAGGGGGTATTTTACCGATATCCATTTTCCTTTATGGTTTGTGGTGGGCATTATCAGCCGCGATGTGATACTATTGCTTGGCTCCATGATCATTCAGCTTGTCACCGGTAAATTGGAGATCGAGGCCAATCAGGCCGGCAAGTTTACGGCGTTTTTGCAGATCGTCTGCATCCTTGGCGTCCTGCTGCAATTGAAATTCACCTTTGTATTCTGGTACGTGGCCCTGGTGGCCACCGTTGTTTCCGGCGTTATCTATATTAAGGAAGGGATCAAAGCCATCAATGAATCCGCTGTTTCTGGTCATTAGTGCCGTACTTGCCTATTGTATAGGCTCAATTCCGGTGGCCTACATTTTCGGCCGCCTGCTCAAGAATATCGACATCCGCGAGCACGGTTCCGGGAATATGGGGGCCACCAATGCCTTCCGGGTTTTAGGCAAAGGTCCGGGAACGGCCGTCCTGGTGCTTGATATCATCAAAGGCATTGTCCCGGTAACTGTTTTGGCCAGCGCCTTTGGTTTAAGCGACCCTTTATCACTGGTTATTATTGCCGTGGCCGCGGTGGCCGGGCATAACTGGACCATGTTCCTGGGATTTAAGGGCGGCAAGGGCATGGCCACAAGCCTGGGAGTTTTGATCGGTCTGGCCGTTCAATTGCCCGGCCTCAGGATCATTTTGGGAGCAGCCACCCTGGTGTGGCTGGTGTTGTTCCTGGCCACCGGTTTTGTCTCCCTGGCTTCGATCGCTGCGGCTGTTTCCTTACCTATTCTTATGGTGGTTTATGAAGCGCCCTTTGCCATGAAGGTCATGGCCATCGTCTTGTGTATTGTCATCGTTTTCCGCCACCGCCCCAACATCAAGAGACTCGCCAAAGGCCAGGAAAACCGTGTCCAGATTTTCCGCAAACGCTCTTTCTAGCATCCTTTCTGTTATTCCATTTTCTTAAAAATCTCACAGACCAGCAAACACCCCTCGTTACCTCCCGACGGGAACACCTTCAGAAAGCGCTTTCTCAAAAGCCTTCCGGTGACCTTGTTTTCATAAGGGTGCGTGGTACACTTCAATTAAGAGGCCATAGCAGGTTGGAAACAGGAGAGGGAGAATTTCAAATGGATTTTGACGATATGATGTTAACAGGCAAGGAATCGCCTATGCGCGACATTACCCATAAACAGACCGCAATCTTGGATGGCCGGGGCAAGGTGATCACCTTGCGCGAACATACCGATGAAAAAGAGTGCGTCACGGACGTGCGTAAGAATTTCATTTATGTGGCTGCTGAAGTGCCTATGGAAGAAAGGCCGGCGGCGCCGAAGGTGTATATCAAGAAATCTTTCGACAGTGTCACCCGCGATGAGAAGTTTTTCTTCCGGGTCAAAGGCATCCTGTATGTCAATCATTGCCGGCGCGTCATGCAGGTGGCGTATTGTCATACGCTCAGGATCAATTTGCACTGGAAAGTCAAGACATCGACTCCCAAGAAGACCGTGACTATGGCCTAGGAACCTTCGCGATCTTCCTTCCGAAAGACCCTGCTATCTTTAGGCGGGGTTCTTTTTTTGTCCGTCACCCAGAATTCCAGGTATTGGCCCAGCATCAGGCGTGTTTGGGCGTGCAGGGCCGGCATGGCGCTGAAAAAGACCAGGATGAAAGGCACGGTCAGCCATTCAAAGGCATGGCCTATCTTGACCAGCCATCTGTAACGGATTTTTGTTTTCGGCAACAGGGACAGGGAAAGGATGATGCTTACGCAAACGGCCAGAAAGGCCAGGGAGAAAATGGTATTGGCGATATCGGGCACATTGTAATAGGCCACCGACGAGGCGAACTCCTGGCGCGCGGATATGAGCGGCATCCAGCCGATGATCGAAAGGATGAAGCCGGAGGTGGACCAGGACCAATGACCCTCAAAGAGTTTGAAGCCGAGCCGCAGTTTGTCGTACAAGGGTATTCTTTTGGACCTTAAGAAGGCTCTCATCACGATGGGGAAATTTTCGACGCCCCATGCCCAGCGCTGTTTTTGTTTATAAACGCTTTGAAAGGTTTTCCACCAATTGTCCGAGGAGGCCACATCCATGGACAAGGTCACGTACATGGGGATGACCCGGTATTGACCGTTGTAGTGGATATAGGCTTTCCAGAAAATGGCCGAATCGTCGGAGATCATGTCCACCGGCCAATAATCTACGTCCACAAGGGCCATAAAGCTCATGCTGTGCGAGGAGAAGGTGACCAGCTTTTCGGGATTGGTGCACTCGATGAGTTGATAAAAGGAGGAGCCTGTCTCCACCACGCGCGCAAAGCCGGGCACGTTCCATATATTGTTATGGTAAACCGGGATGGGCTGGAAACTGGCCTGCAGGCGTTGGGGGCAAACCATATAGTGATAGGTCAGGCAGAGAAAATAATTGGGGCTTACCACGGTGTCGGCATCGAAACAGGAGACGATCACCGCCTCGAAGGGGATGTGGTGCTCCTGGAAAAGTCTGGCCGCGTATTTGGCGGCATGAGTGATATTGGCCCCCTTGACCCTGGCCTCGCCGGGCACAGCCGCCGGATGCAGGACGGTCACGCATTCCATAAAAACATTTTTGTATTTCTTTTCCAAGGCATAAACAGCATCCTGGATGGCAGGCTGCGCGCGTTCTTCCAGTGCAAAGACAACCACCAGTTGTTTAAGAGGGAAACGCTGGCGGCTGATGGCGTCAATGGCCGGTTCCAGGATATCGAGGCCTTCTTTTATGACGGGGAAGATGACCAGATGGTAGATGTCCTTGGACTTCGGCGGCAGGTTGCGGCTGGCCAGTAAATCATCTAAATGGCGCAGGTGGATTTGATGAGAAAGGCGCTGGCGCCAGTGGCGGCCGAATTTTTTCATGGCGATGTCCCTTAAATAATGGGGAAGGTCATCAATGCCGCGGATGCGCCGCATCCAGTCGGTGTTTTTTTCGATATTAAGCAGGGTGTAGGAAATGATCAGGAAAATGGTGGAATAGAGGATCCGCATGATCCAGGACAGGTAAAACGCGACTATCAGCACGGCGGCGATAAAGGGATAGAAAATGGACAAAAAGACCAGCCCCAGCAGGGTCATCCAGCTGACGGCCCCGGGCAGAATCTCCAGGAACCGCTGCAGCCTGGCCTGGCGGGGTTTCAGATTTTCCTTGGAATAGTGGAATTTCATGGGTTTGTCCGTATGTCCGCCTTTAAAGCGTCAGGCACCGGGATGTTCAATAGGGGATGATAGGCCAAAAGCTGAACGGCGCACAGCCTCCCGTCATTATTCAAATAAAAAAGTTCTCCTGTTTTGGGGGAAAAATACATATTTGCCGATGGGTCGGATTGGGCTATATCGTACATCCGCGGTCCGCCGAAATTCTCCCGGGGATAAAGACGGATACGTCCCTCCTGACGGATGATCCAGTCATGGCCGTCGTTGATAAGGAATTTGTCGGGGTTATTTTTAACCCGTGTCCTGATGGTCCCGGGCAGGACTTCCCCCGGATAAATCGCTTTGTCATGGATATTGATGCGGTAAATGCGGGTCGGATAAATCGCGAAGATGTTGTTGTCTGTGTTGTCCCACTCAACCGAGGACGGAACCTCAGGGAAAAGGTCGCTGATATCTTCGATGACAGGAGGTTTTCCGTTCAGGTTGACCCATAGGAATTTTGTTTTATCTTTAAGCGCCGCCTGCAGCAAGATAAAGGGGCTGGACGGTTCGTAATACAGGTGTGTCAGCCGCCCCTGGGCGTAAATGGAATTGGCCACCAACAGCGGCGCTGGTCCGGTCTCCTGGCCCATGGAAATAACGTCTGTATCCGCAAGCAGGGGATTGGCGGCGATCAGGGTGTCCTGACCGGCCCGGAAGATGTTGGCATAGGTTTTGACGGCAATGACCTTTATGGGCCATTCCTGAGGTATCAGCAGGGCGTTGGCCACCGTGGCTTTATTGGCTTCAACCGGAATGTAGCGTTCCCAGTCCGTATAGCCGTTGAGCTCAATGCGGATGAAATGGCTGCCGGGTGTCAGGTCCCTCAACACTGCCGGTGTTTTGGAACGGCTCAAACGGCCGTCGACATAGACTGCCGCGTCCGGCGGGTTGGTGGCGATGAAGATCAGCCCTGTCCTCACCAGACGCTGGGTCAGCGGATTGACGGCAAACCCCAGCATGTGCGCCACGATCAAGGGGCATAGAATAAGGTAGATAAGGGCAAAGAGATAAAAGACAAGCTTTCTAAGCCGGGGCATGAACCAAATCATAGCTCAGCTTTGCCCTTCAGGCAACGGATAAATTATAACGCGCTGGACAATTAGCGACGAAAAGGTTATACTCTACTGATTCCCAAATAAGAGATATTTAATAGTACTGAAGCGGCGCTTTCCCTCTATGTTTAAGACAGAAGATGCCCAAGCCGGTTCGAGACTTGTTCCCATCAAAATCATCTTCCCTTATGCGGTCTTATCACTAATATGGATCTATCTCTCCGATGAAATTACCGCCCTCCTTTTCAGGCACGCCCAGGACCTGAAATATGCCATCGATCTGAAGGCCACTTTTTATGTCTCGGTGACCTCCATTATCCTGTATGCCTTGTTTCGTGGCGCGACGTACCGGCTCAGGGACAGCGAACGCAAATACCGCTATCTTTTCGAGAATTCCGCCATTTCTATTTTGGAAGAGGATTTTTCAGAGATCAGGAAATTCATCGACCGGCAGCGGGCCCTGGGGATCCGGGATTGGCGGGAGTACTTTCAGAACAATCCCCAAACGGTACGAGAATGTGCCTCGTGGGTGAGGATCATGGATTCGAACCAGGAAGGTTTGCGGCTGGCGGGCGTTGCCGAATCCAAAGATATGGTGGGCAAGACCCTCGATTATTATTTTACCGAGGATTCCTACGCGGACTTTAAAGAGCAGCTTATTGCCTTGGCCGAAGGCGCCACTCAATGGAATGGTGAGCGGTCCGCCCGCGCCAGCGAAGGCGGGACCAAGGCGTACATCTACCGGATGTCGGTGATGCCGGGGCATGAAAAAGACCTTTCCCGGGTTTTGGTCTCCCTGGTGGATGTCACGGCCAACAAGAGTAATGTCAAAACCATTGAACTTAAAGAACAGCGGCTAAGGCAGATCATCGATCTTGTCCCGCATTTCATTTTTGCCAAGGACATCGAAGGACGTTTTGTTCTGGTCAATAAAGCCATCGCGAACGCCTATGGGACGACGGTTGAGAACCTTACCGGGAAAAAAGACGAAGACTTCATCAAATCACGCGCCCAGGTCAGGCATTTTCTTAAGGATGATCTGGAGGTGATGCAGTCGGGTAAATCCAAATTCATCCCGCTGGAGCCCATCACCAATGCCCAGGGCCAGACCAGGTTTTTGGCAACGACCAAAATACCCTTTACAGCTTCAGGCATCGATTCGCCCTGTGTCCTGGGCGTTGCCATCGACATTACCGAATACAAGCAGGCGGAAGAGGCCTTGGCCCAAGGCCAGCATTTTATCGAGAGCGTGTTGAACGCCACCCCCAATCTGATTTATGTTTACGATTTGATCTCCAAGAGTAACGTTTACTTCAACCGCGGCCTGCACGACCTGTTGGGTTACACCGAGCAGCAGATAGAAGCCATGGGGGGAGAGCTTTTTAACATGATCCTGCATCCCGACGATCATGCCTCCGTCAGGGAACACCATCAGATGCTAATACAGGACGGCAAGGTGAGGGAAATCGAGTGCCGCATGAAGGATGCGGGAGGCCAATGGCGCTGGATGAGAAGCCGGGATGTGGTTTTCGCGCGTACGCCCCAGGGGGAAGCCTGGCAGATCTTAGGCTCGGCTGAGGATGTTACCGAGCATAAATTGCTTGAAAATAAATATTGGACACTTTCCTATTATGATGCGGTGACCACCTTCCCCAACCGCACCTTGTTTTACGAACGGGCCAACCTGGGGCTCTCCCACGCCAAGCGCAGCAACATCGCCTGCGCCGTCCTGTTCATTGACCTGGACCACTTTAAAAACGTCAACGACACCCTGGGCCATACGCTGGGCGATGAGCTGCTTAAGGACACGGCGGTCAAACTTTCCGAATGTGTCCGTGAAATAGACACCATTGCCCGCCTGGGGTCGGATAAATTCATTGTTTTTTTAAACGGCCTTGAAGACGCTCAGAGCGCCCAGCACATCGCCGAGCGTATCCGCGAGAAGTTGAATACCACCCGCACCATCTGCAGCCAGGAGCTTTTTGTCACCGCCACCATCGGGATCGCCACCTTTCCCAATGACGGCAGCACCCTGGAGGAGCTTCTGAAGAACGCGGACACAGCCATGAATGCGGCCAAGGACGCGGGCCGCAATGCCTTTTGTTTTTTTAACGGCACCATGAACGAGAAGGCCGTCACCCGCATGCAGATTGAAAAGGGTTTAAGGGGGGCGCTGGCCAAAAACGAGTTCAAGCTATATTACCAGCCGATCATCGGCGTGGCGGACGGAGGCGTGCGGGGCTTTGAAGTCCTGCTGCGCTGGTTTAAGGCCGACGGTACGCTGGTTTATCCTAATGATTTCATCGGAATCGCGGAAGAAACCGGGCTCATCATCGGTATCGGCGAATGGGTGTTGAAAGAGGCATGCCGCATGGGGAAGAAATGGCATGACATGGGGTTTGATGAGCTGGTCATGTCCGTCAATATTTCCGTCGTTCAGTTGAGGACCCCGGCCATCATGGGAGCCATTAAAAAAGCCTTGGAAGAGACCGGGTTTCCGGCCCATTTCCTTGAAATTGAGGTCACGGAAAGCATTTTTATCAGCGCCTTCGACGCTTCCATCGGGGTGCTCCAAAAAATCCGCGATATGGGGGTACGGGTGGCGCTGGATGATTTCGGGACGGGCTATTCCTCGTTAAGCCATTTGCAGCGCCTGCCGATCACCACCCTGAAGATCGACCGGTTTTTCATCAAGGAGCTGATGAACGAAGGCATCGAAATGGCCATGACCGCCACCATCATCGAACTGGCCCACAACCTCAATCTCGGCGTTGTTGCCGAGGGCGTCGAGCACCAACAGCAGCTCAAGAGCCTGGCCAAGGAGAATTGCGATTATTTCCAAGGCTTTCTTTTCGGCAAACCCATGCCCGAGGACCAGGCCATGGCCTTCCTTAAGGATAACAGCAGCCCTTCCGTTTAACTCCAGCGCCTTACCGGTATCCGGGAAAAAGACGCGAGCCAATTGAATTATAAGCTGTGAAGTATTAGAATAAAAAAATGAGTAAAGGGCGTATTTTAATTGGGGTTATTTTATTCGGGTGTTTTACCGGCCGGGCCATGGCGCAGGGGAATGATTTGACTCCGGTACGCCTGACGCTTAAAGAGGCCTTACACAGTGTCAGCACGGAGAACCTGCAAGTGCTGATGGCCAATGCCCGCCTGCAGCAAGCCATTGCCCGTATAGGCCAGGCACAGTCCAGTTTATTGCCTCATTTGGAGGGTGAAGTCAGCGGCGGCCGCCAGACCGTTGACCTGCGCTCTGAAGGCTTAACGCTGCCCGGCATCAGTCCGCATGAGGGTCCCTTTAATAATTTTGATGCCAGGCCGCGGGTGACCATGGCGATCTTTGACCTGTCTTCTTTGGCCAGATTTCAGGCTGCCCAAAAAGGCGAGAAACTTTCCGAAGCTCAGTTGCAGAAGACCCGGGAAGATGTGCTGGCCCTGGTGGCGGACCTCTTCGTTGATGCCCAGCGCAAGCAGCAGACGGTCAAGCTGCTACACACCCTGTTGGAAAAGGACCGGATGGCCTATCAGTTAAGCCGTGACAATCTTAATCAGGGTACCGGCACGCTGTTGGATTCGAGCAAATACAAATCCGATTTGGACCAGACGCGGTATTTACTGGCCCAGGCCGAACTTCAGGCTGAGTCTGCCGATATGGACCTGGAGGCGGCGCTGCAATTGCCTTTGGGCAAACCCTTGGCCCTTGTCGATGACGATGGTTTTCTGCACATTTTGGAAAAAAGCGCCGAGGGTCATTTTAAAGGCGGGTCCAATGCCGACGTGGACATGGCTTCCTCGCAATTGGAGGCCAGCAAGGCCGACCAAAAAAGCGCCATGGCGGATTTCCTGCCGAGAATATCAGGCAGCGCGGATTACGGGCGTTCCGGCGCCTCTCCCCAGCACGGCAGCAATACGTATTTCGTCGGCGTGAAGGCGACGGTCCCCATTTGGGAAGGCGGGGCGAACCAGGCCCAGTTGAAGGAAGCCAAGGGCCGGGTGTCGGAGGCCAGGGAAAATCTCCGGGATTCCCTCCAGCAGCAGGAAGTCAATGTCAGGAAGGCCCGGCTCGAAATTAAAGAAGCGGACAATTTAAGACGGGCCAAACGTCAGCAGCGCCGGACCGCCCAGCGCGGCCTTTTGGTGGCGCTTCATGCCCAGCAGGTGGGCAGCGGCACGGTTTTAGCCGTGATGGAGGCCAAGGCTCAGTTGGCCCTGGCGGAAGATGGGTACAACGAGGCCCAGGCCACCTGGGTCATGGCGCATATCGGCCTTCTTCATGCCCAAGGCCGGCTGAGGGATTTAATCAGACAGGAAAAATAATGCGACTTTTGATCGGCATATTCGCCGCCTTGTTGATCGCAGGCTGCTCCCAACCAAAAGGTATTACGGAGATGACGTTCTCGGGCACCATGGAGCTGACCGAGCACGTCCTGGGTGCCAAGGTGGCGGGACGCCTTACGACCCTGAGCGTTGATGAAGGAGACCATGTCAGCAAGGGGCAGCTTTTGGCGACGCTGGACCGTTTTGAGCAGGATAAAAAGGATTACGAACGCCTCCGGGTCCTTTATCAAAGCGGAGGCGCTGACCAGCAATCCCTGGAACATGCCCGCCTGAAGATGGAGGACCAGGAGATCGTCTCGCCCTTGGACGGGGTGGTGCTGGTCAAGGATGTTGAGACAGGCGAAACCCTTCCTGAAGGCGGGGGGGTGGTTGTCATCGGCGATATCAAGGACCAATGGATCAAGGTCTACGTGTCCGAAAATCTCGTCCATCAGTTGACTCTCGGGCAGCCGGCGGACATCAAGGTGGACGGCGCCTTGAAGCCTTACAGGGGCCGCATCACCTTTATCGCCGCCAAAGCCGAATTCACCCCGCGCAACGTGCAGACACCTGAGGAACGCGCCACCCAAACCATCGCCGTCAAGATTACGGTCGATCATCCCGATGAAAATCTTCATGCCGGTGTTTCGGCTGACGTGAAATTCTTATGATGAGGTAGGCGCCATGCCGGACATCGCCATCAGCACAGATCATCTGACCAGGAGATTCGGAAAGTTCACGGCGGTTGACGGCATTTCTTTCGAAATCCCCTACGGTTCCATTTTCGGGTTTTTAGGAGCCAACGGCGCCGGTAAGAGCACCACCATCCGCATGCTGTGCGGTATCCTGGCGCCTACCAGCGGCGAGGGAAAGGTGGGCGGCTTTGACGTGCAAACACAGCCGGAACAGATCAAGACCGTGATCGGTTACGTGTCGCAGCGTTTCAGCCTTTACGCGGATTTAAATGTCGCCGAGAACCTTAACTTTTACGGCCGCATCTACGGACTTGAAGGCAGCGCCCTGGCCGGCCGCATTAAAGAAGTTTTGACCCTCACGGGCTTGGCCCCATTCCAAAGACGCCTGGCCGGCGATCTTTCCGGCGGCATGAAGCAAAAACTGGCGGTGGCCAACGCCATCCTGCATAAGCCCAAGATTATTTTCCTTGATGAACCGACCGCCGGGCTCGATCCCTTGTCCCGCCGGGGAATATGGGAGCTGTTGTACCAGTTGGCGGAATCCGGAACGTCCTTATTCGTGACCACCCATTATATGGAAGAGGCGGAACGCTGCAACACCATTGCCTTTATCAGCCAAGGGAGAATTTTGAAGATCGGCCGTCCAGCCGAGCTGAAGGAGGAACTTAAGGGGCAGATCCTGGAGGTGGCGGCCCGGCCTTTGATGAAGGCGTCCCATGTTTTTTCAGAGGTGGAGGGGGTGCATGGTGTCACCGTCTACGGTACCACGTTGAATTTAAACGCGGCGGATCCCAAGGCCGTCGAGGAACGCGTCAGGCAGGCCGCGGCCAGGGAAGGCATTCAAGTGGCTTCCATTAAACCCATCGCGGCCTCGCTGGAAGATGTGTTTTCCGATCTGGATCTAAAGAAGGTCAAGAATGCGCAACATTAAGGCCATTGCTTTTAAAGAATTCATCCATATCCTGCGCGACCGCCGGACCCTGATGCTCATCATCCTTATGCCCATGATGCAGCTGATGATCTACGGTTACGGCATCAATACCGATGTCAAACACTTGTCCACCTATGTCTATGATCAGGACCGCACCTATTTAAGCCGCCGCCTGGTGGACGCCTTCACTCAAAGCCAGTATTTTAACGTCACTTTTCATGCCGATTCCCTTCAGGAAACCTACAAGGCCCTGGACAAAGGGCTGGCCAAGGCCGTACTGGTCATCCCGCCAAACTTCACCGGCGACCTGTTGAAGAAAAAGGGTGCGCAATTGCAGATGATCATCGACGGCACGGACTCCACCCCGGCCACCGTGGCGCTTAATTCCAGCCAGGCCATCGTCAATGCCTTTATGCAAAACGAGCATCTGATCCCTGTGGCGGTGCTGCCCATCGATTTCCGGCCCAGGCTCTGGTACAACCCTGATCTTAAAAGCACCTACTTCATGCTTCCGGGGCTGGTGGGATTGGTGCTGCAGTTTTTAGTGCCCATGATCACGGCCTCGGCCATCGTGCGCGAGAAGGAAAGGGGCAATATTGAGCAATTATTGGTCACCCCTATCAAACCCTATGAATTGATCCTGGGGAAAATCCTTCCCTACATCGCCATTGGCGTTATCATCGCCGCCAGCATCATCACGGTCATGCATCTGTTGTTCGTCGTACCCATTCACGGCAGTGTGGTGACCTTGTTTTTGATGACCTTGATCTTCCTGACGGTGTGTTTGGGGATAGGATTGTGGGCCTCAACGGTGGCGGAAAACCAGCAGCAGGCGGCCCAGATCGTCATGTTCTTTGCCATGCCTTCGATCCTGCTGTCGGGTTTCATCTTTCCCAGGGAAGCGATGCCCTTATGGGTGCACCATATCGGTTATTTTATCCCCATGACCTATTTTTTGATCATCGTGCGGGGCATCATCCTAAAAGGCCTGGGGTTTGTCGATTTGATCGGCCAGGTCTGGCCGATGCTGCTGATGGCCGTTCTGGTCCTCGTATTCAGCATCAAGCGGTTTGCCAAGAGAATGACCTAATCAAGGGGGGGCTATGCCTGAAGACAAGAAAGACGAGAGTTGTTCGACGAAAAAAGGCTGCGGCTGCTGCGGCGGTGCCAAATTGCTGGCTGCACTGATCGTGGGGGCCTTTATTTTTGCCGCCGGCATGTGGTTCGCCAGGGCCCATTGCCAGGGCTTGGGCTATCATGCTTTTTGCCCTCTTAGCGCCCCTGCGGCGAAGTAGTTTTGGCGGCGGGTTCGATATGGACCAGCACATCGGCGATCCCCAGCGGTGACGCGATGAGCGCATCCTTGACATCGTGGCTGATGGCATGGGCGCGGTGCACCGGCATACTGCCGTCGACCTCCACGTGAATGTCGACGAATAATTCAATGCCGCTTTTGCGAACCTTGCATTTTTCGATGGCCACCACACCCGCCACCTTGCCGGCTAGCCCACGGATGGCTTCTTCGGTTTGAGGCGCCGGCGCGTGGTCCATGATTTCCTTCACCGCGCTTCTTAACATGTGAATGCCGTTAAACATGATGATGCCGCTGGCCGCCAGGGCGGCCCAGGCGTCCGCGCTTTGGTATTTGGGGCCGCCTATGATGGCGATGGAAATGCCGGTAAAGGCAGCCAGGGAAGTCATGGCATCGGAACGGTGGTGAAAGGCGTCCGCTTTAACGGAAAGGCTGTTGACGGATTCCCCGACGGCAAAGACAAATCTGAACAGCGTTTCCTTGACAAGGATGGCGATCACCAGGACAACAAGGGTAAAGGCTGCCGGCGTGTGATGGGGCTGCATGATATCAAGGACGCTTTTGACCGCGATGCTCAAACCCACCAGGACAAGGATGAGCGACACAGTCATGGCGGCCAGGGATTCGGCCCGGCCATGGCCGTAAGGATGGTCCTCATCCGCAGGGATCTCGGAGATCTTGATGCCGCCCAAAACCACCATGGATGAAAATATGTCCAGGGTGGACTCGATGCCGTCGGCAACAAGGGCATAGGAACTGCCCACGAGACCGGCGATGATTTTAACGGCCGCAAGGAATACATTGAAGGAAAGTCCGATTAAAACCGTGCTTAAGCTGCGGTCAAAACGGCTTGGGACTTTGGGGCTTTGAAAAACCATTGCCTCATCTTAAAACATCGCTTGCCATCATGCAAGAGAAGGTTATAATGGTTCACAATGCAAAACGAAGTGATCTCTTTTGACTATGTATTGACAGCTAAATCGGGCCAGGTGATCGATGCCTCAGCCAAGGGCAGGCCTTTGATTTTTATTTCAGGCCTTGGGCAGATCATTCCAGGCCTGGAATTGATTTTGCAGCAAATGCAACCCAGTGAAAAGAAGACGGTGACCATTGCCGCCAAGGAGGCCTACGGTCTTCGCGATGAAAGCCTCGTGCATAAGGTCGACCGTTCCCGCCTGCCGAACCAGGAGATCAAGGTCGGCGACATGTTTGAAGTTGGGCAGGGCCAGGATTTCACTCCCGTTACCATTACCGCCATCAACGGCGATGAGATCACCCTGGACGGCAATCATCCATTGGCCGGGGAGGACCTCACCTTTGCCGTGGAAGTCGTCAGCAAGCGGCTTGCCACCCCCGAGGAATTGGCTCACGGCCATGTGCATGGGGCCGGCGGCTGCCATCATTAAAAATATCCTAAAGTCTTGCAGCACGAAAGCTTTTGACCCTCATTCCAGCCCGGCTATTTAAAATCCATTGTAATATCAGCAGGATTTGTTATAATCAATCTTCCTTATGTTACCCTTTGCGTAACATAGGGTTAGATATGAGAAAGGCTCTATATGAGGGTTGCGCTTTTTTCCTGGGAGGCCGTTCATTCGGTGTTTGTCGGTGGCATTGGTTTGCATGTCACCGAACTGGCCTGCGCCCTGGAACGCAAAGGGCATGAAGTCCATGTCTTCACCCGCATGGCACGGCCCGATCATCCTCATTACGAATGCATCCACGGCGTTCATTATCACCGCTGCCCCTTTGCTCCCCATCCTGATTTCATTGAAGAAGTAACTAATATGTGCCGTTCCTTCGTGGACAGTTTTCTGGCCACTGAAAACCATATCGGCCATTTCGATGTGATCCACGGGCATGACTGGCTCACCGCCCAGGCCCTGGAATGGATCAATAAGGCCAGACGCCATAAAACTATTTATACCATCCACTCGACCGAATACGGGCGGTGCGGCAATAATTTTTTTGAAGGCAACTCCAAGCGCGTCCGGCATTTGGAGTGGCTGGGCTCCTATTGCGCGGACAGGGTCATCACCGTTTCCAATGCCCTGAAGAATGAGGTCAAGTGGATCTACAATATCCCGGAAGATAAGACGGACGTGGTTTATAACGGTATCCGCTGTTCTGATTTCGACAGCTGGGTCGATCCGGGGGATGTCCGGCGCCGCTACGGCATCGGTCCCATGGATCCCATGGTGCTGATCGTGGGACGCATGGTTTATCAGAAGGGGCCGGACCTGTTGGTTGCCGCCATTCCGTATGTATTGCAGTACTATCCGCATGCCAAATTTGTCTTTGCCGGTGACGGCGAAATGCGGGGCGAGATCGAGGGGCTTGCCGGCAGGTTGCATGTATCTCATGCCACCCGCTTCCTGGGCAAGCAGGGCGGTTTGGCGCTGAGGGACCTTTTTAAATCCACGGATTGCGTCTGCGTGCCCAGCCGCAACGAGCCTTTCGGCATCGTGATCCTTGAGGCCTGGAGCGCCGGCAAACCCGTGGTGGCCACTGTCAACGGCGGCCCTAATGAAATCATCTGGCATGATGTCAACGGCCTTAAAATCCGGGATAATCCGGAATCCATTGCTTGGGGTATCGGCACCCTTTTCCATGATTTTGACCATGCCAGGTGGATGGGGAATAACGGCCGCATGACCGTCGAGACTGCTTTCTCCTGGGATGTCATCGCCGATGAGACCTTGCAGGTATATTATTAACCCGAAATGGAATGCGGAGGCTTAGAACGCCTTTATGTCACCTGTCATTGACTCAACCGAGCTTCCGGCCTTAAGACGCCGCACCCGTTGCATCCTTGTCTCAAGGGACCCTAATACCCTTTGGGCTTATTGGGACCATACCCCGTCAGATAGGCAACAACGGACGTCGCGCCTCCAATCCCAATCGAAAAATATACGGTTTCTCCTGCGTGTTTATGATGTGACCCAGGTGAAATTCAACGGGGCCAACGCCAACCATGTTTGGGACATGGAGGTGGGGCCTGGTGCAAAAAGCGCCTATATCAATGTATGGCAGGACAACGCGGATTATTGCGTGGAATACGGCCTGACCACCGGTAAAAAACATTTTATGGCCCTGGCCCGTTCCAATATCGTGCGCGCACCGTCCAGGACCCCTTCGAAGAGGGATGACTTGATATGGCAGGACATCAAATTCCCCAAAAAATCGCCGGCCTACATTCAGGAAGATTTAAAGAAAGATATTAAGAGCCATTATCATGGCCTGATACAGCAGCAAAGTAAAGGAAGCTTCACTTCCGAAGGCCAGGCGCACGTTGAACGGCTAATAAAAGAGAAATATTCCCCCCAAGGCGAAGGGTTGCAAGCCAAATCAGGCCGGCGGCCCAGGGTTTATCATTTAACCGCCCAGGACATCCGGACTTATTATTTGAGATTTTTTCACCGCAAATCACGGCATCCCCGCGGCCTAAGGAGCCTTGTGGCAGGAATTCCCATTGGCATTTCCTGGCAAAAGGTCAGGCCGTTGATCAGTACTGTTGAATTGATAAAACACCTTCATCCGGCGGGCGCCTCCGAAAAACAAGCGCCGGGGGCCAGTGAAAACTTCGGAGGTGTCCAAGGCAGCGAAGGCCGTTTGAAGCAAAGAAAGTTTTTCTTTGAGATCTGGACCGAACTGATCGTCCATGGCCGCACCGAACCTGATGCCGCCGTGTGGCTGAACCAGAAAGGGGTTAAATTGAATCCCGATGGGACCTTCACGCTGCACTATGCCTTGCCTGACGGAGAGATTCCTTTGAAATTCGTTGCCCAATCAGCCGATGGGGTGGAGCAGCGTCATATCTATACGCGGGTAGAAAGGGAAAACACGGTTTATTTCCCCAAGATATTGAAAGCCTATGAATAAAAATCCGAAAGGCTATTTGAGCCTTGTCCTTCACGCGCACCTGCCGTTTGTCCGGCATCCCGAGGAGAATTATTTCCTCGAGGAAAACTGGCTGTTCGAGGCCATCACCGAGACCTATATTCCTTTGTTAAGGGTCTTCGAGGGGCTGGTGCGCGACGGGGTGGACTTCAACATCACCATGTCCGTGAGCCCGACGCTGGCGGCCATGTTTACGGACCGCCTGCTGCAGGACCGTTATGTGCGCCATATCAATAAGCTCATTGAGCTGGCTGAAAAGGAACTCGACCGCACCGCCTATGATCCGCAGTTCCACGGGCTGGCGCTTATGTATTATCACCGTTTTCTCGATGCCCGCGATATCTTCGTCAACCAATACCAGAAGAACCTTATTAATGCATTCAAGAAATTCCAGGAAGCTGGGTGTCTGGAGATCATTACCTGTTGCGCCACCCATGGCTTTTTGCCCAATTTGAATATAAGCGAATCCGCGGTTCGGTCCCAGATCGACATCGGGGTGGACCAGTACCGCCATCATTTCGGGGTGGATCCCAAGGGGATATGGCTTCCCGAGTGCGGCTTTTATCCGGGGCTGGACCGCTGGCTCAAGAAAGCAGGGATCAGCTATTTCTTTTGCGATTCACACGGGATCATGAATGCCGATCCGCAGCCGCAATACGGTGTCATGGCCCCGGTATATTGCCCCAGCGGGGTGGCGGCTTTTGGCCGTGATTGGGAAAGCTCCAAGCAGGTTTGGAGTTCCAAGGAGGGCTATCCCGGCGATCCTGATTACCGGGAATATTACCGCGATATCGGCTTTACGCTGGATTTTGAATACATTAAGCCTTATATCCATCCCATGGGGATCCGTCATAATACCGGGTTCAAATATTGGCGCATCACCGGCGACACTGAGGCCAAGGCGCCGTATCAGCCGGATTGGGCTAGGAACAAGGCGGCTGTCCATGCCGGGAACTTCATGTTCAACCGCCAGAAACAGATCGAACACCATTTTTTTCAAATGGACCGCAAGCCCATTGTCGTGGCCCCGTATGATGCCGAATTGTTCGGCCATTGGTGGTTTGAGGGCCCGCAATGGATCGATTTTTTATGCCGTAAGATCTTTTATGACCAGGACACCATCCAGATGACAACACCCTCCCAATATTTAAGGGAGTACACCACCAACCAGGTGGCCATGCCCAGCCAGTCGAGCTGGGGGTATAAAGGTTTTGGCGAATTCTGGCTTGAAGGCTGCAATGATTGGATCTATCCTTATCTTCATGAGGCCGCGGAGTTGATGGAAGAACTGGCCAGGGAGAATGCGTCCTTGATCCAGGGAAACTTCGGCCGGAACCCCTTGAAGGCGGCCTTGCGCTACCGCGCCCTTAACCAGGCCGCGCGCGAGCTGCTGCTGGCCCAAGCCAGCGACTGGCCCTTTATCATGAAGGCCGGGACGATGGTGGCTTACGCCGAGAAAAGGGTCAAAACGCATATCAACCGTTTCTGGCGCCTGTACAACAGTTTGAAAGAGGATGCCATCGATGAGCCCTGGCTTAAGGAAATCGAATCCAGGGACAATATTTTTGGGGACACGAATTGCGTCCAGTATTATTTGGAAACGCGCAAAGCGGCGCGCAAGCCTGTGAAAACGTCCCAACCCCGAAAGCTCTTGAAGCAGGCCGCTCATTTGAAAAATGAGGTAGCGGCACGAAAGGAGGTCAATCATGAACGACATCATCGACAATTTGCCTAACATTTTTTTCCAAACCAACGGGTTTGCGGCCCCTAAAAAAAGGAAGCTGTACAGCCCGTGTTCCAATATCGACTTTAAAAAAGTAAGGTCTTCTTTTGGTATCGCCCTTCACATGCATCAGCCCACGATACCGGCCGGCGGCCAGGACCTGCATACCGCGGCCCTTATTTCCAATCTTCAGCATATGTTCGACAACCCCGGTATCGGGGACAATCACAACGCCTCCGTGTTTTTCTGGTGTTATCAGCGCATGGCGGAGTTCGTCCCTAAACTCGTCAGCGAGGGCAAAAGTCCCCGGATCATGCTGGATTATTCCGGGAACCTGCTGTGGGGATTAGGGCAAATGAACAACGGGGTGGCGCTGGACAATTTGAAGAAGATCACCTGCGACAAGTCATATTATCCTTATGTGGAGTGGCTGGGCACCATGTGGTCGCATTCGGTGGTGACATCCACACCCATCCCTGATATCAAACTGCACCTGATGGCCTTCCGCCATCATTTTGCCTCCATTTTCGGCAAGGAAGCGGAAGAGCGCATCAAGGGATTCTCCGCGCCGGAGATGCATCTGCCCATTCACCCGGATGTCTGCTATGAGTATGTCAAAGCGCTTAAAGAGTGCGGCTACGAGTGGCTGATGGTGCAGGAACATACCATTGAGAATTTCAACGGCCGCGGCATCAGTGATCCGTATGTCCCGCACAAGCTGGTGGCCAAGAATTCCTTGGGGCAGATCCAGGAAATCACTGTACTCGTCAAGACCCAGGGTTCGGACACCAAATTGGTGGCCCAGATGCAGCCCTTGTTCGAGGCACGCGGGCTGTCCCGGCAGGAATACGCTGGACAAATGATCCCGCCTTTTGTATGCCAGATCGGTGACGGCGAAAACGGCGGAGTGATGATGAATGAATTTCCGCCCATGTATAACCAGTGCATCCAGGGCCTTTCCACGGAAGGGACCGTGGCGCTCAACGGTTCGGAATACCTGGAGTTTTTGGAGGGTATGGGTGTCGATCCCAAGGATTTTACGGCTGTCCAGCCCATTGCCCAGCACCGCATTTGGGAGAAGGTCAAAAAATTCGAGCCGCAGGCCGCCAACAAGGCCATCGAGGAGCTGCAGCGCCAGGACAAATCCTTCAACCTTGACCGCGGCTCATGGACCAGCGACCGGGACTGGGTCAAGGGGTATGAACAGGTGCTTGATCCCATCAATGCCTTGAGTGTGGCCTTCCATAATAAATTCGACGGCAAGAACATCGACAGGAATTCCAAGTCCTACAAGGAAGCGCTACTGTACCTGTTGCTGTCACAGACCAGCTGTTTCCGTTATTGGGGACAGGGCATTTGGACGGATTACGCCAAGGAACTTTGCCGGCGGGGGATGGAGATCATCAATAAAGGAAAGACCTTCGCCATGGCCCAGACCTCCGCTTCCAAGAACATTGCCAGGTCCCAGGCGGTCAGCGCCTTAAACCAGGACATATTCAACAACCCCGATGTGGCTAAGGAAATCGAAAAGCACAAATGGTGTGAAAGCGAAAAAGCCGGCCGTGATGTAGGTTATGAATGGGCCAAGGAGGACTGGCTTAAACGATACGGAGAACTATGGGTACAGACTCATTGATGCAGCCTTTTATCACGGATCACGACATTTATCTTTTTAAAGAGGGCAACCACTTTAAGCTTTATGAAAAACTGGGCGCCCATCCCATGGTCATGGACGGGCAGCCGGGCGTGTATTTTGCCGTCTGGGCTCCCAATGCCAAGAGCGTTTCGGTCATCGGTAATTTCAACCAATGGCAGCGCGACAGCCATCCTTTAAAATCACGCTGGGACTCTTCCGGCATATGGGAAGTTTTTATCCCAGGCCTGGCCAAGGGGGAATTGTATAAGTATTTTATTACCTCCCGGGACGGCTACCAGGTGGAAAAATCCGATCCCTTTGCCTTTTATAACGAGGTGGCGCCGAATTTCGGTTCCATTGTCTGGGACCATGAGTACCAATGGCAGGACAGCCAATGGATGAAGGAGCGCTACCGCCACAACAGCCTGGAGGCGCCGATTTCCATTTACGAGCTGCACATCGGCTCCTGGAAGAGGGTGGTGGAAGAGGAGCACAGGCCCTTGACCTACAGGGAATTGGCCTTGCAGCTGCCCGATTATTTGGAATACATGGGTTATACCCATGTCGAGTTTCTGCCGGTCATGGAATATCCGTTCTACGGTTCCTGGGGGTATCAGACCCTGGGCTATTTTTCGCCCACCAGCCGTTTCGGCACGCCGCAGGATTTCATGTATTTGGTGGATTGCCTGCACCAGCGGGGGATCGGTGTCATCTTAGACTGGGTGCCGTCGCATTTCCCCACTGACGAGCACGGGCTGGTCTACTTTGACGGCACACACCTTTTTGAACACGCAGACACCAGGAGAGGCTACCATCCGGACTGGAAGAGCGCCATTTTCAATTACGGCCGTAACGAGATCAGGGAATTTTTGATCTCCTCGGCCATGTTCTGGATGGAAAAATTCCACGCGGACGGCCTGCGGGTGGATGCGGTTGCTTCCATGCTTTATCTGGATTATTCCAGGGGCGATGCCTGGATCCCCAACGAACATGGCGGCCGGGAAAACCTTGAGGCCATTTATTTCCTGCGCCGGCTCAATGAGGTGATCTACGGCAATTTTCCTGATGTCCAGATGATCGCCGAGGAATCCACCGCCTGGAGCGGGGTATCCCGTCCCACCTTTGTGGGCGGCCTGGGTTTCGGCATGAAATGGAACATGGGCTGGATGCATGACACCCTGGTGTATATCACCAAGGACCCCATTTACCGTAAATATCACCACAATGACCTGACCTTCTCGTTCTTGTACGCCTTTTCCGAGAATTTCATGCTGTCGCTTTCCCACGATGAGGTCACCCATGGCAAAGGGGCTTTGGCCGGCAAGATGCCGGGGGATCACTGGCAGCAGATGGCTAATTTACGTTTATTGCTGGGGTATATGTTTGCCCATCCAGGTAAAAAACTGCATTTTATGGGTGCCGAGTTCGCCCAGTGGGCAGAATGGAACCACGAGCATAGTATTGAGTGGCATTTGTTGCAGCATGAACCGCACAAAGGTGTCCAGCAATGGGTGCGGGACCTGAACCATTTTTACCGCAGTGAGCCGGCTTTGTATGAAAAGGATTTTACGCCGGAAGGCTTTGAGTTCATCGATTTCAGCGATTATCAAAACAGCATCATCAGTTTCATCCGCAAATCCGCCGACGGGAAATCCCAGGTGCTGGCGGTATGCAATTTTACGCCGCAGACCTGGAAGAATTACCGCGTGGGCGTGTCGCAGGGCGGGTTCTGGAAGGAAGCGCTCAACTCCGATGCCAAGATCTATTGGGGCAGCAATCAGGGCAATTCCGGCGGCCTGCAGGCCGAGGCTTGCCCCACGCACGGCAAACCGTTCTCGCTGGATTTGACCATACCGCCTTTAGGGATTTTATTCATGAAGCATTTGGCCGATGAGGGGAATAAATCCTGATGCAGGAGGATATGGTGTACAAAGTCAAGGCGGATTTTTTAAGGTGTTTAGGTCATCCGGTCCGCCTGAAACTCATCGAAGAGCTCAAGACCGGCGAGAAAAGCGTCGGCTATTTGGTCGATAAATTCAAGATCGGCCAATCCAGCATTTCCCGCCATCTTTTGGCCCTGCGTAATGCCGGGATCCTTTCGTCCCGGCAGCAAAGGACCACGGTATACTATGACATCGCAGACCACGACATCTTTTCCGTGCTGCGCCCCATAGCCGTGATGCTGCGCAAGCAGTTCAAAGCCTCAGAAAAACTCCTCAAGACCCTCGGCAAAGAATAACGACACCCCCACCTTGACAGCGGGCCAAATCGTTGTATTATATTCGTATATTTGCATATTAGCAAAGAACAGGAGCGTTTCAAGGCCAGGAACACCCTTTAGCGGTCCCCCCTCCAGCCTTCCCAAGGAGTCTATTTAATCGCTATGCACATTTCTCTTCGTGATATTGTGTCTCTTTTTCATGTCCCTGAGTCGACCATCCACCGCTGGATAACCAAAGGCGGGATGCCCTGCGTCAAGGTCAATGACCAGTGCCATTTCAATTACATCGAACTTTTGGAATGGACCCTGGCCAATAAGATCGATTTAACGGCCGAAATACTGGCCTTGGGGGAGCGGGAGAACGGCCGGCCCGGGACTTTGTATCATACGTTGAAGAACGGCGGCATCCACTATGATGTGCCGGGAGAAAGCCGGGTGGAGGTGCTGCAAGCCCTGGTGGATGTCCTGCCCATGCCTCCCAAGACCAATAAGCAGTCGTTGTGCGACATGCTGCTTAAACGTGAAGAACTGATGTCCACGGCCATCGGCGGAGGCATTGCCATTCCCCATGTACGCAATCCGGTGGTGCTGCAGGTCGTTGAATCCTCGGCGGCATTATGTTTTCTTAAAAAACCCGTTGATTTCAAGGCCTTGGACGGCCAGCCGGTTTCAGTCATTTTCGGCTTATTAAGTTCATCGGTCAAGGAACACCTTTCCCTGCTGGCCCGCCTGGCTTTTTGTTTGCAGCAAGAGGTGTTGCTGCAAGCCCTTCAACATAAATCCGCGCCGGAACAGATATTGGCCCAGATAAGGCTTTTGGAGTCCAGGCTTTCCTTGACAAAGGAGAACGATGGCTCATGATCGCTTTTCTGGCTAGCCTTATTTTTTTATCCGCGGGAATTCTCTTTCTCGCGTTAATCAGGAACCGGCCGCCATGGGCCAGGGTTGTATTTTTGACCAGTCTGACGGCAGGATGTGTCTTGTCCTTTATCAGCGCCGTTTACAGCTTGGTGACCCAGGCGAGCTTTGCCTTTGATGGGCATTGGGCCTGGCCCTGGGGTGAATTTTACGTCGGCTTGGATACTCTCAGTGCCGTCTTCCTGCTGGCCGTTACCATATTATGTTTCCTGGCAGGCCTCTACGGGGTCGGCTATTTAAAGGAAGGCTGTGGTCCGGAAAAAGACCTCTCCGGCCATTTTTGTTTGTATCTGGTCTTGCTGCTGTCCCTCGTGCTGGTGGTGACGGCCAGAAACGCGGTCCTTTTTCTCCTGGCTTGGGAAGCCATGTCGGTCTCTTCCTATTTTCTGATCACCCATTATGACGACAAGGAAGATGTGCGCCAGGCGGGCCTGCTGTATCTCGTGGCGACACACGTCGGTACTTTTTGTTTGTGGGTCATGTTTATCCTGCTGGGCACCCGGGCCGGTTCCATGAATTTTGATCAGATGACTGCCGCCCAGTTCCCTCTCGCGCTGTCCGGCGTTATTTTTGTTTTGGCGATCCTCGGCTTCGGCGTCAAGGCCGGTTTCCTTCCTTTGCATATTTGGCTGCCACACGCCCATCCTGCAGCGCCCAGCCATGTTTCTGCCGTGTTGTCAGGGGTCATGATCAAGATGGGGATTTACGGCATCATCCGAGTCATCATGCTGGTCAAGCATTTTCCTGAATGGTGCCCCATGCTGCTTTTAGGCATAGGCATCATCTCCGGTGTGGGAGGGGTTTTATATGCCTTGGGGCAGCATGAAATCAAAAAATTATTGGCCTATCACAGCATCGAGAATATCGGAATCATCACCTTGGGGCTGGGCACAGGTCTTTGGGCACAGCTCCATCAGTACCAGGCCATTGCCGCCATCGGGTACGCCGGAGCGTTACTGCACGTTTTTAACCATGCGATGTTCAAGGGGCTGCTTTTCTTAAGCGCGGGTTCTGTCATCCGGCAAACGCATACCGGGGAAATCGATTCCTTGGGCGGGGTCATGAAATACCTCCCGTGGACCGGCGTGCTTTTTTTGATAGGCTCCCTGGCCATTTGCGGACTGCCGCTCTTTAACGGGTTTATCAGTGAATGGCTGGTTTACCGTTCCCTTTTTGAAGGTCTTTTTAGTTTTCCTCTGGAGGCCGTTATGCTCATAGGGTTTGCCATTATCGCCCTGGCGCTTATCGGCGGACTGGCGCTCATGTGTTTTACCAAGGCCTTCGGCGCCGTGTTTTTGGGACAGGCCAGGTCGCCGCATGCCTTGAACCTCCAGGAGAACCCCCGGTTGATGATCGCCCCCATGACCCTGTTGGCGGCGATCTGTACCTGGATCGGTATTTTTCCCAACACCATGGCCGCCTTTTGCCTGAAGGCCGCTGCTTCGATTTCACCGGCTGGGAAAAATGTCCCGGATATAGAGAATATCTTGCGTCCCATGGCAGGCATCACTCTAAGCCTGGGGTTATTGACCGGGCTATGCTTTTGCCTCGTTCTATTAAGGAAGATGGCTTTAAGGAGTTTGCCGGTCACCCGGTCGGAAACCTGGGGATGCGGTTATAGGGGAAGCACGCCGCGCATGCAATATACGGCTTCTTCCTTTGCCAGCCCTATTGTGCTGCTTTTCCGAGAAGCCTTATGCCTGCGGCGATCAGGTTCGAGGCCGAAACAAATTTTTCCGGAGAGGGTGCACTTGGCTTCAGAGGTGATGGATGCCTCGGAACATTTTTTCTGGCAACGGGTCTATGTTTGGATACGTGAAATTTGCAGCCGCCTGAAGATCATCCAGTGCGGTTATGCCCAAATGTATGTGCTTTATATTTTTATTTTCCTGTTTCTCATTCTAATTTGGAAGGTGACCTAAAAATGTTCTCTGTCATTTTACATGTTTCTTTCGCCCTATTTTTTTCACCGCTTCTTTTAGGGGTGGTGGCAAAGACCAAGGCGTTCTTTGCCGGCCGGTGGGGACCGCCCTTGCTGCAGCCCTGGTACGATATCGTGAAATTATTCCGCAAGGGAAGCGTTTACAGTACGACAACCACCTGGGTCTTTAAACTGACACCCGTGGCAGTCCTGGCCACGGCGCTGCTTTCCTGTATTTTTATTCCTTTAGGGACCCTGGCACCGCCGGTTTATTTTTGGGGGGACGCGCTTTTTTTCGTTTATCTTTACGGCCTGATGCGCTTCTTTTTGATCATTGGGGCTTGGGATACCGGCTCCAGTTTTGAGGGCATGGGCGCCAGCCGCGAGGCCGCTTTTTCATGCCTGTCGGAGATCATTTTATTCATGGATCTTATATTGCTTGTCATGGTTTCTAAAAGCCTCGTCTTATGCAATATGCTGAATACCAGTTTTTTCTCTTCCTGGGCCTCCATGGGGCCGGTGCTGATTTTGGTTGTCATCAGTTTTTTTCTGGTTTTGCTGGTCGAGAATGCCCGCATCCCGATCGATGACCCGAACACCCACCTGGAATTGACCATGGTCCATGAAGTGATGGTCTTAGACCACAGCGGCTTTGATCTGGGGCTTATCCTTTGGGGCAGCGCCGTCAAGTTCTTTGTGCTGGGCAGCATCCTGATCAGTTTGTTCATCCCGCGGCATGAGTCCTTCATGGCGGGGATGGTATTTTTTATGGTTGGGATGGCGCTTCTGGCGCTGACCGTCGGTGTAGTTGAATCCATCATGGCCCGGTTGCGTTTGAACAGCGTGCCGCATTTGTTGACTGGCGGTTTTGTACTGGCGCTGCTCGGGTTTATCGTCATTTTATTAAAGGGCATGTAAGATGTGGCTGGACATTAGTTTGGTCTCAATTATTTTTATAGGCCTGGTTTTGTTAGGCAGCAGCCGTATCGGCACCATTATCCGGCTTTTTGCCTTTCAATCCCTGATCTTAAGTTCGATCCCTTTGCAGGTGGGATGGACGGATTTGACCTGGCATGTGGCGGCCATCGTTTTGGGGACCCTTATGGTGAAGGTCTTTGTCATGCCCAACTTCCTGTTTTGGGCCATTCGCCATGTGCGTATGCGACGGGAGATGCCTGCCATTTTAGGCTACGGCAAGACCATGCTCTTGGGTGGCGTTTTGGTGGGGGTGGCATTTTATATATCTTCCAAATTGGCGCTGCCTAACCCGTATTTTTCTCATTTATTCGTCCCAGCGGCTTTTTCCATCTTTGCCATCGGCCTGCTGCTTCTGGTCAGCCGGGTCAAGGCCATTACCCAGGTCATTGGTTACCTGGTTATGGAAAACGGCATTTTCCTTTTTTCCATGCTGCTGTTGGACAAGACGCCGTTCTTGGTCGAGATGGGCATCTTACTGGATATTTTTGTGGCGGTCCTGGTCATGGGCCTGGTGATCAACCATATGACGGAAGATTACGAAGATACCAATACGTTTAATTTAGCGACGCTGAGGGATTGATGACGCTTTTATTATACTTGATTTTATTACCCTTTATCGCCGGATTGGCGGCTTTTGCCCTGCCCAAAAACAACCAAAGGAAAATCCTGCTGGTGGGGGTTGCGCTTATCCATTTAATGGTCACCCTGGCTCTCTGGAACCCCGGCGTTTCCCCAACGGCAGCTGTGGGCTTTTTGGAACTGGATGTTTTGGGAAAACTGGTTTTATCCGTTATCAGCATCCTGTTCGCCGCTGTGTCAGTCTACTTGTGGGAATATTTGAAGGATGAAGGCTCTTCCAACCGGATTTTTACGGGGTGCCTGCTGCTGTTATTGTCCAGTATGACCCTGGTGACGGCCAGCGTCCATATGGGCCTGCTTTGGGTGGCGCTTGAGGCGACGACATTGATGAGCGCCCCCTTGATCAGTTTCGAACGCAGCCGGCAAAGCACAGAGGCGGCCTGGAAATATATTTTGATTTGTTCCGTAGGCATTGCTCTGGCCCTGTTGGGGACCATTATGCTGGCCATCTCATCCGGCAGCCTAAAGACGGTTTTTCTAAGTGATCTTCTGGCACATGCCGGGCAGTTAACGCCGTCGTGGTTAAAATTGAGCATGGTCTTTTTACTGATCGGCTACGGGACCAAAATGGGCTTGGCCCCCATGCATACCTGGAAGCCGGACACCTACGCCCAGGCGCCGGCGCCCATCGGCGGTTTGATGTCAGGTGCCTTGACCGCCTGTCCCATCCTGGCTATTTTAAGATTGATCCAGATTTGCAACAGGGCGGGGCTTTCTTCTTTTATAGGATCCATCCTCATGCTGATGGGGGTGTTGTCCTTAGGTGTCGCCGCAGTTTTTATGTTGAGGCAGAAGGATTTCAGCCGCCTCCTGGCCTATTCCAGCGTCGAGAACATGGGGATCATCGCCCTGGGTTTAGGGCTGGGTCAGGCCGCGTATTGGCCGAGCCTGTTTCATCTTATTAACAATGCCCTGACCAAGGGCTTTATGTTCATGCTCGTGGGAGATTTATATCAACATTACCGCAGCAAGGACATAGACCGCATTCAGGGGGCGGGTAAAAGCATGATGATAGGAGCCTTGCTAATACTTGGTTTTATGTCCTTGACCGGGATACCTCCGCTGGGCACCTTCTTTAGCGAGATCATGATTTTGACCGCCGCAATCCAGTCCAAACACTACTTGACGGCGGTTTTGTTTGTGCTTTTCCTGTCGGTGATTTTTATCGGAATGGCCCAGGCCGTGCTCCAAATGTTCCACCAGGGGCCTGCTTCAAAATCAGAGCCTCAAACCATTACAGGAGCCTGGTCAAGGGCAACGATCCTGGTTATGGGAGTGCTCATTTTAGGGTTGGGGTTGTATATTCCGTCTTTTATGGGGAATATCTTGCGCTCCACACAGGCAGCGCTGGGAGGGTAGCGGCTCATGTCATTTGAAAAATTTTATGTTCATAACGGGCAGTCGTGGCCTCTGGAGCAGGTCCCTGTGATGGATGAAGCTTCCTTCCGCCGGGAAATCCTGAAAAGTTGTGAAACGGGAGGGAGACTTGTCAATTTATTTGGTTATCACGCCCAGGATAAAAATCTGTACCTGTGCGCGGTGATTGGCATGGACCAAGAGGGGAAGTTATCCGTCTTTGCCGCCAGGATGCCCGGCGGTCAAGTGCACTTCGAATCGTTGACGCCGGTATTGCCGCAGGCCCATTTGTTCGAACGGGAAATCGCCGAACAATTCGGCATCATTATCCAAGGCCATCCCTGGCTCAAGCCGGTGCGCAGCCACCAGGATTATTCCTTTTATGAAATCCGATCGGAAGAAACCCATGAAGTAGCGGTCGGCCCGGTGCATGCCGGGATCATCGAGCCGGGACATTTTCGTTTCCAATGCCACGGCGAGGAGATCCTCAACCTGGAAATCCAGTTAGGCTGGCAGCACCGCGGGGTTGAGAAAATGATGGCAGAGATTTCCCTGGAGCGTGCCATGCTCGTGGCGGAATCGATCGCTGGAGATACGGTGATAGGCCATGGAACGGCCTTTTGTAACATCATCGAAGCCTTAAGCGATACGGAAGTCCCTTTGCAGGCGGAAATGATCAGGATCATCGCCTTGGAGTTGGAGAGGCTGGCCAACCATGTGGGGGACATGGGCGCCTTAAGCACCGATATAGGGTTTTTGCCGGTGTCGGCCTATTTTGGACGCCTGCGCGGAGAATTCCTGAATTTAAGCATGGAATTATGCGGCAGCCGTTTTGGCCGCAGCTTGTGCCGCCCCGGCGGGGTCCTGTTCTCCTTGGGGCCGGAGATGATCGAAGATTTCCGGCGGCGGTTATTAAAGGCCCAAAAAGATTTTATGGAAATTGCCGAACTTTTCTTTTCTACTTCCTCGGTGCTTTCCCGTCTGGAGTCAACGGGAAGGATTTCCCGTCAGACGGCAGAGGAGCTGGGACTGGTAGGCCCTGCCGCGCGTTCCTGCGACTTGGAAAGGGACGTCAGGACGGATTACGCTTTTGGCATGTTCCGTTTCCAGCACATTCCGGTTTCGACCGTTGTATCCGGCGATGTCTATGCCAGGGCGCTGATCCGGCGACTTGAAGCGCAGCGGTCGATCGAGTTCTTGCTGGAAGCGCTGGATCAAATCCCTTCGGGGGAGTTGTTGAAAAAACCGTCGGCTTTAAAGCCCAGCCATATGGCCTTAAGCCTGGTGGAGGGGTGGCGCGGAGAAATCGCCCATGTGGCCATCACTGATGCCCAATCGCGCTTAATGCGTTATAAAGTCAAAGACCCTTCTTTTAATAATTGGATAGCCCTTTCCTTGGCTGTCAGGGGGGCGCAAATTTCGGATTTCCCCCTGTGCAATAAAAGTTTCAATTTATCGTACGCGGGCCATGACCTATAGAAAGAGTTAAACTATGTGGCAAATTCTCCTCAATAGATTCAAGCAAGGCTACAGGACGATTCCCTATCCCAAAAGTGTGCCGTCTTTCCCTAAGCGTTACAGGGGGCGGCCCGTCGATGTTAAAGGCGAGGTCAATTTGGGCGAGTTGCTGTTCAATGAGGAGGCTCCCAAAGGAGATTTTACCTACTCGCAGGACCACCGCCTGGCGGTTTCCAAAAAAGAGGACCTGATCCTTAAGGACAATGAGATCAAATTAGCCCGGGCGTTGGATGAAAAAACAAAACGCCTGTTCGGCCGTTCTTTGAAGCTCAGACAGGTTTGCGCCGGCGGTTGCAGCGGGTGTGAGGCTGAACTGCAGGTGATGAATATCAATGTTTTCGATCTGGGCCGTTTTGGTATCCAGTTTGTGGCCTCGCCCCGGCATGCCGACGGATTAGTCATTACCGGACCTGTGACCAAAAACATGGAGCTGGCCCTTAAAAAGACTTATGAGGCAACCCCTCATCCCAAGATTGTCATTGCCGTAGGCTCATGCGCAATCAGCGGCGGACCTTTCCGCGGCTCTTCGGAAATCCGCCATGGCGCTGATCAAGTGGTGCCCGTGGACCTTTATATCCCGGGATGTCCGCCGCACCCGCTGACCATCCTAGATGGTCTCTTAAGGGTGCTTGACAAATTAGACAAGCACTGATGACACTTTTGTTATCCAGCCTTTTTGTTTGCGCCGCCTCCATTTTCTTAATGCTGGCGTTGGCCAGATTTAAGAAGCTCTCCTCGTATGTGTTCCTGGGTTCATTGATTGCCTCCTGCCTGCTTGGCTTCTTCTGTGCGGCGGGTGTCCTAACCCACCAAATCACTGACCTGGCCTTTAGATGGCGGGGGACCATCCCTTTTGAGGAATTTTATATCGCTATTGATCCTCTCAGTGCGTTTTTCCTTCTTTTGTTATTTATCCTGTCGCTGGCTGCCGGCATTTACGGCTTTGGCTATCTGCGTGATTACAAGGGGGCAAGAAATGTGGCGGTGCATTTTTCACTTTACCAGCTTTTGATTCTTGTCATCGCCCTGGTTTTAACCGCCCGGAACGCTGTCTTGTTCCTTGTGGCTTGGGAATTGATGACCGTGGTTTCCTATTTTCTGGTCACCTTCTATAACGAAAAAGAAGAGGTGCGCCAGGCCGGTTATCTGTACCTGATCGCCACTCACACAGGGACCTTTTGCCTGATCCTCATGTTTTTCCTGATGGGGGTTCACGCCGGGTCCATGAATTTCGACCAAATGGCCCTAAGCGCTTATCCGTTGGGGTTTGCCGGGTTGCTTTTTGTGCTGGCGGTGTTGGGTTTCGGTGTGAAGGCGGGCTTCATCCCGTTGCATATCTGGCTGCCTCAGGCGCATCCGGCGGCGCCAACGCATATTTCCGCTCTTCTCTCCGGTGTCCTAATTAAAATAGGCATTTACGGTTTAATCCGCCTCATGACCATTGTCGGGAATTTTCCGCTCTGGTGCGGGATTCTACTTTTAGCCATAGGGATAATTTCAGGCGTCCTCGGGGTTTTATACGCCTTGGGACAGCATGAAATCAAAAAGCTTTTGGCCTATCACAGCATTGAGAATATCGGCATTATTACACTGGGCCTTGGCATCGGGTTGATAGGGCATATTTATCATCAAGAAACAGTCAGTTTTATCGGTTACGCGGCAGCCTTGCTGCATACCTTTAACCATGCCGTGTTCAAAGGGCTGCTGTTTTTAAGCGCCGGTTCTGTCATTAAGGCCACTCACACCGGTGAAATGGACCACATGGGAGGGCTGTTAAAAGTGCTGCCTTGGACCGGCCATTTGTTCCTGGTCGGCTCCCTGTCGATTTGCGGGCTGCCTCTCTTCAATGGGTTTATCAGCGAGTGGCTGACCTTCCGGGCTTTTCTGGAAGGTGTTTTTCATTTCGATTTGTACGGCATCATGCTGGCCTGTATCGCCATCGCGGCCCTGGCGCTTATCGGCGGGCTTGCCGCGCTTTGTTTTGCCAAAGCCTTTGGGGCTGTTTTTCTGGGTACCAACAGGTCTTCGCATCCTGCCGATTATAAGGAAGGTGATCTTGTGCTGCAGGCGCCCCAGCTATTGTTGGCTGCGATTTGCCTATGGGGAGGAGTTTTCCCGGCGGTGATGCTTTCCTATGCCTTTGAAGGCGCGCGTCCAATGACCAGGCTGACTGCGCCGGAGTTTCTCCAAGAAGCTGTCTTAAATCCGGCTTTTATGGTGACCAAGGTATTAGGCCTGGCGGTTATTTTTTTTCTGGTGCTTTGGCTGGTACGTAAAATTTCTTTATGCAGCTGTACCATCGACCGTAAAGAAACATGGGGCTGCGGCTATGCACGGGTCTCGTCCAGGATGCAGTATACGGCTTCATCCTTTGCCAGGCCGGTTTTGAGGATTTTCAGGCTTCCCGTTTCTTTTAAAGTCGAATCCCGGATTTCCAGGGGATATTTTCCGACAGGGGCGGGTTTAAGTTCCTCAGTGAAGGATGCTTCGGAGATTTTTATTTTCCGTCCTGTATTTTATTTCATCAAGAAATTATCCCGGGCCCTAAAATGGATCCAAAGCGGATTTACACCGTATTACATTCTATACATTCTTTTCCTTTTGGTGGTCTTGTTGATATGGAAACTCCATTGATATGAGTTCATTGATTCTACATCTGGGCATCTTGCTGGCCTTCCCGCCGTTGCTGCTGGGAGTTATTACCAAGACCAAGGCGTTCTTTGCCGGCCGCCGGGGGGCGCCTTTATGTCAGCCGTACTACGATATCTTTAAACTGATGCGTAAAGGTTCGGTATACAGTGTCACCTCAAATTGGATTTTTCGTCTTGGGCCATTGATTTCAACCGCGGTCATCCTGGCGGCCGGTATCGTCCTTCCCATTGCCGTATTCAAAGCGCCGGTCCAATTCGGCGGGGACATTATCCTTTTTATCTATTTGTTGGGTTTGGCCAGATTTTTCATGGTCCTGGCGGCCTTGGACACGGGATCAAGCTTTGAGGGCATGGGCGCCTGCCGCGAAGCCACGTTTTCCTGCCTGTCGGAAATCACCATCTTTTTAAATTTGACCATCCTGGCTTTATTATCCAGGGGCCTTTCTTTATCCGGGATTTTTTTAGGAGGGCTGGCTTCGTCCTGGATGCAGGTAGGGCCGGTCCTGATCCTAGTGGCGGCCAGTTTCTTTTTGGTCCTGTTGTCGGAAAACTCACGAATTCCGGTGGATGATCCCGAAACCCATTTGGAATTGACCATGATCCATGAAGTAATGGTCCTGGACCACAGCGGCATGGAGTTAGGCTGCATCCTTTACACCCAGGCATTGAAACTTTTCCTGTTTGGCAGCATGCTGGTTTCCATGGTCCTTGGTCTTATGCCGCGCAATGTTTGGGGACAGGGGCTTTATTTTATCCTAGGTATTTTAGGTCTCGGAGTCGTGATTGGTGTGGTTGAATCGGCCATGGCCCGTTTGCGGTTGAACAGGGTCCTTTATCTGTTGTATTCGGCCCTTATTTTTTCGATCTTTGCGCTGATCGTCATTCTGGTCAGGGGGCATGTATGAGCGTTTGGCTGGATGCGGTATTGATCCTTATTGTGCTTTTGGGGCTTTTGATCATTGTCAGTCATCGTCTGGGCAGCATGATCCAGATATTCGGGCTGCAATCGTGTATCTTAGGGGTGGTGCCGTTCTTTTTATACGCCAACGGTATCGAATTTTTCATTATTATCGTAGCGCTGGCCGCTATTGTGCTCAGGGGCTTTTTGATGCCGTCTTTTCTTTATTGGGCCATCCGGCATGTTGATATGCGTACCGAGATCAATCCAACGATAGGGATTGGTACGACGCTGTTGTTAAGCGGCCTTGCCATCGTCGGATCGTTCCTGTTGGCCTCCAAGCTTGTCTTTCCAATGAAAATCGCTTCGGACATGGTGATCCCGTGTTCTTTTTCTCTGATCATCATGGGCTTCCTTTTGGTCATAGGCCGCATGAAGGCCATCAGTCAGGTGGTGGGGTATCTGGTTTTGGAGAACGGGATATTCCTTTTTGCCATGTTGTTGTTAAAGAAAATGCCTTTGCTCGTGGAAATGGGGATCCTGTTGGATCTGTTTATTGCCGCCGTGGTGCTGGGGATCGTAGTCAACAATATCAGCGATGAATTCAACAACACGGATACGGTTCAGCTGACAACGCTTAAGGATTAACCATGCTTTTATTCCTTCTTTTATTTCCGTTGATCGCCGGAGGAATGGTTTTCATCCTCCCTGGGCGCGGCCATCGAAACAGGGTGTTGCTTTTGGTTTCCCTGGCGCACACTCTTGGCGTATTCAGCCTTTGGAAATCTGTCCCCCTGTCACTCAACGATTTCCTGGGCCTGGATGCCCTGGGGCTTTTGATCCTTTCCGTGGTCAGCGTGTTGTTTTTAATGGTGGCTGTATATCTTATGGGTTATTTTAAGGACGAGCCCGACATGACCCACCGGATTTTTACAGGGTTTTTGCTGCTGTTCCTGGCCTTCATGACCCTGGTGACCATCAGCCGGCATTTCGGGCTTTTGCTGGTCGCCATCGAGGCCACGACTCTTTCCAGCGTTCCTCTGATCAATCTGGTGAAGACCAAACAGAGCATTGAAGCTACCTGGAAATTTTTAATACTTTGCCTGATCGGCATTGCCTTGGCCCTTTTGGGTATTTATTTTCTTGCCGTTGCCGCCATGGGCAATGTCCAATCCATTTTTATAGACAAATTGATAAGTCACGCTCCGCAATTGTCCATGCCGTGGCTTAAGTTGAGCGTCATCTTTCTTTTGATCGGCTGCGGCACCAAGATGGGATTGGCGCCCATGCACACATGGCTGCCGGATGCCCATTCACAGGCACCCTCGCCCGTTTCTGCTTTGCTTTCAGCGTGCTTGTTGAATTGTGCCTTTTTAAGTGTCTTAAGGGTGGCACAGGTCTGCCAAGCCGCCGGACTGATGCCTTTCCTTTCTTCAATGCTTATTGTCTTAGGCCTGATTTCCATGGGCATTGCCTATGTTTTTATTTTAGGACAGGAGGATTATAAGAGGATGTTTGCCTATTCCAGTGTGGAGCATATGGGCATCCTCGCGTTAGGGATTGGTTTAGGAGGGGTCGGTATTTACGGCAGCCTGCTGCATGCCATTAATAATGCCCTTTCTAAGGGGATCGCCTTTTTGGTAACCGGCAATATTTACCGGCAATATCACAGTAAAAAGGTCGATGAGGTACACGGCGTGCTTCGCCGCTTCCCGGCAACTGGAGCTTTCCTTCTGGCGGCCTTCCTGGCCGTCAGCGGCGTGCCTGTCTTCGGCACCTTTATCAGTGAATTGATCATCCTGTATGCGGCCCTGGCCGGGCATCATTATGTCATAGCCGCTTTCTACCTTCTGTTCCTGGCCCTTATTTTTATGGGTATCGCAGGCATTGTTTTGAAGATGGCACAGACTCCACCGGGGGATCAAGAAACCGATCGGGGCGGCCGCGAACACTGGAGCATGATCCTGCCGATTTTGCTGCTGGTCCTCATGGTCCTGCTGCTGGGTATCTATATTCCTCCTGCCTTAAATGATCTCTTGCAGCAGTCTTCCAGGCTCCTGGGCGGCATTGATTAATATTTTCTTTTATCCTTAATCCTGTTATACTTTGGTAAATTTCATCTAATCTTTATTAAATTCTTATATTTTCAAAGTAAAAGAGGGTATTATGCGGGCGGCAATAATCGATGTTGGTTCTTCAACCATCAAGCTTCTGATCGCCGAAGGCCATGGCGATGATGTTAAAATCATCGAATCGTTGAAAAACATGATCCCTTTGGGCAAGCATGTCTTTCTCAAGGGCCGTATCCCGCAGACCATCATCAACCAGACCGCCGCCGTCCTGCAGAAGTATAAAGATACCCTTAAAGAATACGATGTGACCAAGGTCATGGTCATTGCTACGACAGCCGTTCGCGAGGCGCGCAACCAGGACATTTTCCTGGACACCATCCTGCGCAAAACCGGTTTTAAGATCGATGTTTTAAATGCCGGGGACGTGGTTTATTACATCGACTATTTCCTGAGCCATAAATTAAAGAAGACCTATCCCATTGAAAAGAAAAATTTGCTGATCGCGGAACTCGGTGCCGGCTCTCTGGACGTGTCGGTCATGGAAAAGGGGATGACCCTCATGAATATCGGGTTTCCCATCGGCACCCTGCGCCTCTCCCAGTTCATGGAAAGCCTGGACGGTTCGCTGCAGGAAGTGCATGAGGCCACCGAGGAATACATTGAGAACGAGATCCTTTCCCTAAACAAAAACAACACGAATTTCAACATTGATGACATTATCCTCATCGACGAGAATTATTCCGTATTTATCCAGAATGTCCTTCCCAACAAGCGCCGCGATTCGGACTTTTTCAAGTTCAAGGCTTCCGAGGCCCAGGAATTGCTGACCCGCTTGAAGCAGATGAACGTCGAGGAGATCGCCAACTCCTACAATGTGCCGACGGACATTTCGGCCACCATCACCGGCTACGCCATCATCCTCAACACCTTGTTCAAGATAAATAAGAGTGAATACATCTATATCCTGGAGGCCTCCCTGTCCGAAGCCATCCTGGCCCACCTGCTGTTCAAATTCGAGAAGTCGGAGGACGACAACAAGTTGAGCCAGCTGGTCTCCGTGGCGCATTTCCTTTGCCGCAAGTACGGCATGGACCTGGCCCACCTGAAACATGTGGCGGCCATGACTGAGCAATTGTTCAATGCCTTCAGGGACATTTTGGGCCTCGAAGAAAAGAACCGCTTGTACCTGTTGTTGGCGGCGTACCTTCATGATATTGGCACGTTTGTCAGCAACCGCTCGCACCACAAGCACAGTGAATATATGATCAGCGCCTTGAACCTGTTCCGGTTGACGGAAAATGAGATCAATATCATCGCCTGTACCGCCCGCTATCACCGCCGTTCGGCCCCGCTCAAGAGCCATCTGTTGTATAATTCCCTGACTTCGGCGGACCAGATCCTGGTGCAAAAATTAAGCGCTCTATTGCGCATCGCCAATTCGCTGGACCGTTCGCACAAACAGAAGGTCAAAAAACTGGACGTCAAATTCAGCACCGGGGGGGATGCGACCATCGTGGCGCACACCCATGAGAATTTCCTGTTGGAAAAAGAAAATTTCATGGAGAAAAAGGAACTGTTCGAGGAGATCACCGGTAATAAATTGACGCTTACCGTTAAAGCACAAGAATAATATGGAAACCAAGGAAAAATTCATCCATAGAGACCTAAGCTGGCTGGAATTCAATTACCGCGTTCTGGAAGAAGCCAAGGATGAGCGTAACCCGCTTTTGGAACGCACCAAATTTTTGGCCATCTTTACCGGTAACCTGGACGAGTTTTTTATGGTGAGGATGTCGGGCGTCAAAAAACTTCTGGCTTCCGGCTACAATAAACGCGATCAATTTGGTTTTTATCCGCAGGAAGTTTTTGCCGAGATCAAGACCCGCAGCGATGAAATGGTCAAAAAGTTTTATGAAGTCTACGAAGGCTCCGTCAAGCAGGCCCTGGAGGCCCAAAAGATCTTCATCAAAAAGCCGGCTGACCTGAATCCGGAGCAGAAGAAGTTCGCCCAGCGTTTTTTTGATACCACCTTATACCCGATCACCACCCCCCTGGCGGTCGATCCCGGGCATCCTTTTCCTGTCCTGCCCTCGCGCACCATCGCTTTTGCGGTCGACATCGAGCGTAATGACAAGCGCCACCTGGCCATTATCCCCGTCCCCAAGGCCGTGCCGCGCCTCTTGAAGCTGCCGGCGGAAGGCGACGAGGCGGTCTATGTCTTGACGGACTATTTGATCAAAGAGAATTTGGCTTCCTTTTTTAAAGGCTACAAGATCCAGGAGGCCTCGCTTTTCAGGGTCCTGCGGGACAGTGAACTGGAGGTCGATGAAGGGTTTGCTCCTGATCTTCTTAAAGCGCTGGAGAAAGAGCTTAAAAAGCGCCCCAGCGCCAAGTCGGTATACCTGCAGATGGAAAAAGGGAACCCCGAACTGGTGGCGGTTTTGTGCAACGGCATCGATTTTCCCCAGGAAGAGGTGGTGTTCATCACCTCGGACCTGGACCTGACCTTCCTTTACGACCTTTCGGCCTCGGTGGACAAGCCCCATCTGCATTATCCCAGTTTCACGCCGGCACGGGGCCCGTATGAGAACATTTTCGACAAGATCAAGGAAGAGGATTTTATCGTTCACCTGCCATTTCAATCCTTCCTGCCGACCAGCGATTTTATCACCGCCGCCGCCAAGGACCCCGATGTCCTGGCCATCAAGATGACGCTTTACCGCACCAATGAGGATTCGGCCATCATCAAGGCCCTGATGGAGGCGGCCAAGAGACGCAAACAGGTCACCGTGGTCGTTGAGATCAAGGCCAGGTTCGAGGAAGAGAAGAACATCCAATGGTCGAGGGAATTGGAGGTGGCCGGCTGCCATGTGATCTATGGGATCGCGGGCTTGAAGATCCATTCCAAGATGGCGCTGGTCGTGCGCAAGGAAGAGGGCCGCATCCGCCGTTACGTGCATTTATCGACAGGCAATTACAACGAAAAGACCGCCCATGTTTATACCGACATCGGCTTTTTCACCGTCAATGACGATTTTGCCAGGGATATTGCGGATGTCTTCAATGTCATTACAGGATATTCGCTGCCCAGCCCCTGGAAGCGCGTCATTTCGTCTCCTCATGATTTGCGCAAATATTTTTTCGACCTTATCGACAAGGAGATGGCGGCCCAGCAGGAGCACAAGAACGGTTCGATCGTCGCCAAAATGAATTCTTTGGAGGACGCCCAAATTATCGAGAAATTGTACGCCGCCTCCAATGCCGGCGTTAAAATCAAACTGCTGGTGCGCGGGATCTGCAGCCTCGTGCCGGGCCTCCCCGGGTTAAGCGAAAATATCGAGGTGCGCAGCATCGTGGGCCGTTTTTTGGAACATTCGCGGATCTTTTATTTCAACAATAACGGCAATCCCCGCTGCTTTTTGTCGTCGGCGGACTGGATGACGCGTAATTTCGACCGGCGCATCGAGCTCTTGTTCGAGATCACCAAGCCGGAGATCAAGGGCCATTTGCAATTTATTCTCGATACGTATTTTAAAGACACCCGTAAAGCGAGGCTGCTTCGAGCCAACCATCATTACGGTCCCATCAAGAAGGAAGGCGAGACTTTCGAGGCGCAGGAGTATTTTATAAATCACTATACGCGTTAACCGTACCTTACGAAACCGAAGGAACAGGGAATCTTGGATTATTTCATCGGGCTTGATATAGGCGGTACGAAAATAGCCGGGGCCTTGATCTCAGGCTCGGGAGAGATCGTCGGCCGCACCAAGACAGCCACCCCCAGAAAGGTCAAGCCCAAGGAGATATTCCGCTGCATCACCGATACCATCGATGAATTGATAGCTGCCTCCGGCCTTAAAGCCTCATCCGTTAAAGGCATCGGGGCGGGGGTCCCGGGCATCGTGGACACCCGCCGCAACCATATCCTGGCGGCGCCTAATATCGCTTTGACCGGGTTTCCTTTAAGTGAGTATTTAAAGCGCAAATACCGTGTCCCCGTGGCCTTGGCCAATGATGTTAACGCCGGTCTTCTGGGAGAGGCGTGGAAGGGCGGAGCCCGAGGCCTGTCCCATGTCGTGGGAGTTTTTCCCGGCACCGGTGTGGGTGGGGCGGTCATCAGCGACGGTCAATTGCTGCTGGGCGCCCAGGGCGCGGCCACAGAATTAGGCCATGTCATCGTCAGCCTCAACGGGCCGAAATGCCATTGCGGCAACCGCGGGTGTTTGGAGGCCATGACCAGCCGCTGGGCCATCGAACGGGACATCCGGGCCCTGGTTAAGGCCGGCAAAAAGACGGTGGCCTCCAAGCTTAACGGCGGTAAGCTGGACATGATCAAAAGCCGCATCTTGAGGGAAGCGCTGGCCCAAAATGACCCTGTGGTCAAATCCGTCCTGACCCGGGCCGCCGTGGTCTTGGGGCACGCCGCCGTTTCTTTTAACCACATATTTAATCCTCAAGCCATTATCTTTGGCGGTGGTGTCATCAAAGCCTGCGGTTTTTTTATCCTGCCTATCGTGGCCAAGGAACTTCATGCCGACCCCTTTTTCAAGAAATTTAATGCCTGCCGCATCCTGTCGTCCCAGTTGGGGGATGATGCCGTTGTCCTGGGTGCCGCCCGTTTAGCCCTATAACTCCGATAGGCCTCGCAATTGTTGACGGCCGGGTATCTTAATATTAAAATAAAATATTGAAATTATAAAATTAAGAAGGAGTTCAGGTTATGAAAGACAGGATCATCGATATGGCGGGAAAGACATGGCGTTTTTTGGGCCAGAATGGACAAACCAACGTCAGCCAATTGGCCAAGTCTCTTAAAGAAAAGGAGGAGATCGTTTTTCAGGCCCTGGGATGGCTGGCACGCGAGGATAAGATCAATTACATGGTCAAGAACCGCCGGACCTTTGTTTCCCTGGTGGATGCCGAATTGCAGGCGTTTAATTCGATCGTTTACCACATTGAAAACAAGGCGGGAAGCCTCAAGCCTAAAAAGTAAATTATTTTCTGACAGCGGAGTTTAATTTGAACAGATTTGTTTGTATTCACGGCCATTTTTACCAGCCACCGCGGGAAAATCCCTGGCTGGATGAAGTCGAAGTGCAGGATTCCGCCTATCCTTACCATGACTGGAACGAACGGGTCACGTCCGAATGCTATGCCCGAAACGCCGCCGCGCGCATTCTGGACAGCAATCGCTGCATCGTCGATATCGTCAACAATTATTCTAAAATCAGCTTTAATTTCGGCCCCACACTTTTGTCGTGGATGCAGGAAAAGGACCCTGAGATCTACGCGGCCATCCTGGAAGCCGACCGCATCAGCCAACAGCATTTTTCCGGGCACGGCAGCGCCATGGCCCAGGTCTATAATCACATGATCATGCCCCTGGCTGCCGCCCGGGATAAGCGCACCCAGGTCATCTGGGGCATCGAGGATTTTGAAGCACGGTTCAAGCGCAAACCTGAAGGCATGTGGCTGGCGGAGACGGCGGTCGATCTGGAAACACTGGACTTGATGGCCCAGCAGGGGATCAAGTTCACCGTCCTGGCGCCTCATCAGGCCAAACGCGTCAAATCCAGCGGACAGGAGATGCTTTGGCAGGATGTTTCCACGGCCAAGGTGGACCCCAAGGTCCCTTACCGCTGCCAGCTTCCTTCCGGCCGGCAAATCGCGGTTTTCTTTTATGACGGCCCCATTGCCCTGGGCGTGGCCTTTGAAGGACTGTTGAATAACGGCGAACAGCTGGCCACGCGTCTGACCGAAGGTTTTAGCCCGGCCAATCACGGCGCCCAGCTTGTGCATATCGCCACCGACGGGGAGACCTACGGCCATCACCATAAATTCGGCGACATGGCCCTGGCCTATTGTTTGCACCATATCGAAACCCATCAGCTGGGGCGCCTGACGGTTTACGGGGAATTTTTGCACAAATTCCCGCCCACCCAGGAAGTGGAAATCGTTGAGAATTCATCCTGGAGCTGCGTGCACGGCATCGAGCGCTGGCGCACGGATTGCGGCTGCTCGACGGGAGGTCAGCCGGGATGGAACCAAAAATGGCGCGGCGGGTTGCGGGAGTCCCTGGACTGGCTGCGTGATACAACAGCGCCTTTGTATGAAAATGAAATGAAGGCCTTTGCCAAGGATCCCTGGGAGGTGCGCGACAGGTATATCGAAGTGATCTTGGACCGCAGCGAAAATAACACCGGCCGATTCCTGCAAAACGTGGCCGGCCGGCCCCTGAATGAGGAAGAAAAGATCAAGGTGCTTAAGCTGCTGGAAATGCAGACCAATGCGATGTTGATGTACACCTCCTGCGGATGGTTTTTCAGCGAGATTTCGGGCCTCGAGTCCGTTCAGGTTCTGAAATACGCCGCCCGCGCCATCCAGCTGGCCAAGGAGGTGGCAGGAGCCGGTTTGGAAGAGGGGTTTGTGTCCCGCTTGTCTGAGGTCGCCAGCAATATTCCTGAGTTCAAGGACGGGGCCCAAATTTACCGCACGGTGGTCAAACCATCCGTCGTCGACCTTTTGCGCGTCGGCGCCCACTATGCCATGACCTCCTTATTCGAGCAGTATGCCCCGCAGACCAAGATGTACAGCTACGCGGTCAAAAGCGAACAGTACGACCTGAAAGAGGCCGGCCGCCTGCGTCTTGCCGTAGGGCGCGCCCGGGTGCGCTCCAGGGATACCTGGGAGATGGCCTATACCTGTTTTGCCGTGCTGCACCTGGGGGACCATAATTTCATCGGCGGCGTGGACCATATGAATACCGACGAGTTTGCCAAGATGCACGGCCTTTTGATGAACGCTTTTCTGGAAAGCGACATCCCCAGCGTCATCGGGGTCATTAAAGATTATTTTAAATACCATAATTATTCCCTCTGGCACTTATTCAAGGAGGAGCAGCAGAAGATCCTCAACCAGGTCTTGAGGTCGACCATGGACGATATCGAGACCAGTTTCCGGCAGATCTATGACCACCATTACCCATTAATGCAGATCAAGAATGAGACCAGCCTGCCCCTGCCGCGCATGTTGATGACGGTGGTTGAGTTTGTCCTCAACCGCGACATCAGCGACGCTTTGGCGGCGGAGGAGGTGGATATTAAACGGCTCAAACAGCTGGTCGATGAAATGAAGCGCTGGTCCTTCAAGCGTGATCATGCCAATTTCACCTTTTTGGCGGGGCAGCGGATCAGCAGCCTGATGAAACGCCTGTCGGACAATCCCGACAATATCCACCTGATGGAAAAGGTCGTTATCATCCTGGAACTTTTGGGGCAGTTGAATTTGGAGATCGACCTGTGGAAAGCTCAAAATATTTACTTTGCCATGGTCCGAAAGATTTATCCGGACATCCTGTCTTTGTCAGGGACGGATGAGCTGGCGGGCCGGTGGGTAAAACTTTTTGAACATTTAGGCGGGATCCTGCAGGTCAATATCGTCACCTCAAGGACCCTGGCCAAAGCGAGGACATGATTCCTTATGGACAAACGGCATAGCGGGATCCTGTTGCACATCACGTCCCTGCCGTCGCAGTACGGCATCGGTGACATGGGGCCTTTTGCCCACGCTTTCGTTGATTTTGCGGCCTCCAGCGGACAGGCGTACTGGCAGATCCTGCCGGTCAACCCCACGGACGGCATCAACGGCTATTCGCCCTACAGCTGCTACTCGGCCTTTGCCGGCAATCCGCTATTGATAAGCCCTGAGCTGATGGTGATGGAAAATTTCCTGTCAGCCTCCGATGCGGACGGGTCCATGTTTGCCGTCGATGAGCGGGTTGACTATCCCAAGGTGGTCCGTTTTAAAGAAAAAATATTTAATGCCGCCTACCGCCGTTTTCAAAAGAGGACCGACCGCCGGGATTTTGACCAGTTCGTAGAGCAGGAGCATTACTGGTTGGAAGATTTTGCCCTGTTTACCGTGATCAAATCAGTGCATGGAGGCCTCTGCTGGAACGAATGGCCCGGGAGTTTGAAAAACCGGCAGGCGCGGGCCCTTAAGCTGTTTAGGACTAAACATGCGGCCCAACTGGAGCGGGTTAAATTCATCCAGTACCTGTTTTTCCGCCAATGGGCCAAACTTAAAAGATATGCCAACAGCAGGAAGGTATCCATCATCGGTGACATACCCATTTACGTCAACTATGACAGCGCGGATGTCTGGTGTCACCCGTCCTTTTTTAAAATCGACCACGAGGGGCATTTGAAGTTCATCAGCGGCTGCCCGCCGGATTATTTTTCCAGGACAGGGCAGCGCTGGGGCAATCCGGTTTATGATTGGGCGCAGTTGAAAAAAAGCAAATACAGCTGGTGGGTCGAGCGCATCAACCATGATCTACAGATGTTCGATTACCTGCGCATCGACCATTTCCGGGGATTTGAGGGCTTTTGGCAGATCCCCGCTCACGAAAAATTGGCGGTGTTCGGCCGCTGGGTCAAGGGGCCGGGAGCACCCTTTTTCAAAGTGTTGACCGGGCAGTTCAAACACTTGCCTCTCATCGCCGAGGACCTGGGGGAGATCACGCCCGATGTCGTCGAGCTTATGAAAAAGTTCGGATTTCCCGGCATGCGGGTCATGCTGTTTGGTTTTAACGGGGAGATGGATTCCAACCCGCACGTGCCCGTCAATTATCCGGTCCACTGTGTGGCGTATACCGGGACCCATGACAATAACACCATCCAGGGCTGGTATTTTCAGGAGGCCAAGCCCTACGAGAAGGCCAACATCGTCAAGGTCCTGCAAAGAAAATTTACTCCCAAGAACCTGCATTGGGCCATGATCGAGGTCTTGATGCGTTCCAAGGCGCAGACCGCGATCGTCCCCATGCCTGATTTCCTCGGGCTCCGGCAGGAGGCGCGCATGAACACGCCCGCCACCAAATCCAATAACTGGCAATGGAGGATGAGGGCCGGCGTGATGACATCCAAATTAAGCCAACAGATACGGCGCCTGACCAAAAGGTCAGGCCGACTGTAAAGAAAGGCGGGTAAGCATGAAGAAATGGCAGTTGACTTTGGGATTGGTGGTGGTTTTGGTGGGCGCTGTCGTCGGCGCAAAAATTCTCCTGGCGCCCAAGCAGGCCGTCATTAATCCTCAGGATGCGCGCGCCAAAGGAAATCCGCATGCCAGGGTCAAGATTGTGGAGTTTGTTGATTTCCAATGCCCGGCCTGTGCCTGGGGGATCGAATATTTAAAGACTCTGTTTGCCCGGCATCCCAATGACCTTTATATCCAGGTGCGGTATTTCCCCCTGACCAGCCTGCATCGCCATGCGCTGATCAGCGCCTTGTACAGTGAGTGCGCCGCGCGCCAGGGCAAATTTTGGGCCCTGGATGAGTTGATGATCCCCCAGCAAAGCCAGTGGGCGCCGCTGATCAACCCGCAGCCTGTTTTTGATGCCATGGCCCGGCAAATAGGCATGGACATGGGCCAGTTGAACAGCTGCCTGGGGTCGGAAGACGCGCGCAAGGTCATTAACGACGAGAAATCCATGGGGCAGTCCTTAGGCATCGCCTCCACACCAACGTATTTCATCAATAACAAGATGGTGGTGGGTACCAAGAGTCTGCAGGAGGAGATGAAGACCTATTTTCCCAAAGGTTAGCGGAGGGAACGAATATGTGGCTCCTTCGAATTTTTATCGGCGCTATTTTTATCGTTTCCGGTTTAGGCAAACTTCTTAGTCCCTACCAGAATTTTTTGTACGTGATCCAGGCCTACCAGCTTTTGCCGTCAGGGCTTGAGGTCTTAGCGGCCCAGGTTTTTCCCTGGATAGAACTGATCGTCGGGACCTTTGTCTTCCTGGGACTTTGGACGCGGCCAAGTTTGAGAGCGGCCGTTGTGTTATTCGGCGCCTTCGTGGTCGTGGTGGGCCAGGCGCTTTTAAGGCATTTGTCGTTGGATAACTGCGGCTGCTTTGGGGAGTGGTTCCATTTAAGGCCGCAGACCGTTATCGTCATGGACAGCGTGAGTCTATTGCTGACCATGGCGTTGTTGAGCGCCTTGCCGCAAACGAAAAAATTCAGCCTTGACTTTTATATGGACAGGGTATGAAAAGGATCATTTTTTGGGCGTCGGCGCTGTTGCTTTGGGCCGTGCCTTCCTGGAGTGCTATGGTTAAAGAACCCAATGTGGCCGGGGCCTTTTACAGTGCCGATCCCAAAGAACTTTCGGATGATATCGATCGTCTCTTGCGATCAGCGTCTTCAGCCCCGACCGACCGCAGGGTCCAGATCGCCGTGGCCCCGCATGCCGGTTACCCCTACTCCGGTCCGGTGGCGGCCTACACCTACAAGGCCGTCAGCCGCAACCATTACAGCACCATTGTGGTCATCGGGCCCAGCCATTTTTTCCCCTTTGAAGGGATTTCGGTCTGGCCTGAGGGGGGATTCAAGACGCCGCTGGGAGTTGTCGGGGTGGACGACGTTTTCGCCAAGAACTTATTGAAAGAAAACCCGAAAGAATTCCATTTCCTGCCCCATGTTTTTGAGCGCGAGCATTCCGTTGAGGTGCAGCTGCCGTTCTTGCAGAAAACCTTCAAGAATTTCCGTATAGTCCCCATTTTGATGGGCGATCCCGATCCCAAGGTGTGCAAAGACCTGGCCCTGGCCTTGATCAAGCTGATAGGGGAGCGCCAGGACGTGTTGATCCTGATATCCTCGGACATGTCGCATTATTACACCTATGATGAAGCCAACCGCATGGATGCGCTGACCCTGCAGACCATCCTGAATGGGGACATTGAAAAATTTTTTGAGGGAAATCTTACCCGCAAGATGGAAATGTGCGGGTTTGTGCCCATGACCACGGCCATGATGTACGCGAAATTGCGCGGCATCAAGCACGTACAGGTGCTGATGCACGCCAATTCCGGGGACACCTCCGGCGATAAAAGCCGGGTCGTGGGCTACGGATCGCTGATTTTTTATACTGATTTGTTGGGCGCCGGCGATCCGCCGGATGCAGGCATCGCGTCCTTAAGCCAGGGCCAAAAGCAGGAGCTTTTAAAGATAGCCCGCGATACCGTGGAGAAATACGTTCGGACCGGCAAGGTGCCTGATTTTTCCGTCAATGACCCGCGGCTTGAAAAGGCGGAAGGGGCCTTTGTGACCCTCACCAAGCACGGAGAATTGCGGGGCTGCATCGGCAATATCATCGGCCGCCAGCCTTTGTACAAGACCGTGCGCGACATGGCCGTGGCCGCGGCTTCCCAGGACCCGCGTTTTACGCCGGTGACGGCCGCAGAATTAAAGGATATCCATATTGAAATTTCCGTATTGTCCGAGCCCCGGAGGGTTAGGGATGCCTCGCAGATCCAATTAGGCAAGGACGGTGTCATCGTCAGCCGCGGCGGCCGCCAGGGCGTGTTCCTGCCGCAGGTGGCCCAGGAGACCGGGTGGAGCAAGGAAGAGTTCCTTTCCCAATTATGCGCCCAAAAGGCCGGCCTGCCGCCGGATGCCTGGAAAGACCCGGCCACGGCCCTGTTCGTCTTTACCGCCGACGTTTTTGCGGAAAAATAATGAAAATCCAACTGCGCAACACCTTCATTTCCATCTTCGTCGTCGTGTGGCTGGCGGTCTTTTATTATGAATCCACCTGCGAATATTATTGGCAGCCGCTGCTGCAGCGCTCACTGCCGAGGATGAAATTTCTCTTCCCGCCCGCGGGGTGGGTCATGTTTTATAACATTGGCGATGATTTCGGATATGCGCAAGTCTACGGGGTCAAGGATGGGGAGCCGCAAGCCATCGATCCCCACCAGATTTTACGGACCAGGGCCATCGGCTATGATAATATCCACCGCAACGCGTTGATCTCCGTCCTGGAGCCGGGGGTGTCGGATTCCTTTTGCCCGTATCTTAAGCGGCGCTTTCCCTATTTCGATAAGTTTATTGTCAGTTATGTTGATTACCCGCATTTGACCAAACAGCCTTGGGCTAGAACGGAGACGGTGGCTTATGAATGTGACTGACCACAACACCAAGAATGCCAGCGATCATATGGCCAATGAACGGACATTCCTGTCCTGGATCAGGACAAGCATCGGGATCATTGCCTTCGGGTTCGTCATCGAACGTTTCGCCCTGTTCATGAAGCAGATGACGGTGATCTTGGGAAAGACAACGATACCCATCCATATTCAGCCTATCGGATACTCCAATAAGACCGGTATTATCCTTGTCTTTGCCGGGACCCTGATGAGCCTCCTGGCGTTCATCCAATTTAAGATCTCAAAAAAGCGTATTGATGAGGGCAGCTACCGGCCGTCCTCGCTGCTGTATTTGCTGGTGACGGTGCTGGTGGTCCTGGTGGGGTCGTTTATGGTCATCTTCTTAAGTGCGGTTTCGTAATGCATGGATGGCTGGCCGCTATTAGTTCTTTCGAAACGGGGATATTTTGGCCGTCTGCTTCGGTTTACGACAAAAATTTTCTAAAGCATCCTCAGTACATTTGGAAAATTTTTGTCGTAAAGCCTCGCAGACATTTGGCCAAAAATCCCTGAATGTTTCGAAGACCTAATAGCGACCAGCCTTAGCAAACTCAGGAGAGCGACATGGTGCTATGGAAAATAGCTTGTCAGGAAGATAAATATCCTGGGATGTGGCAAAGGTGGTTTAAAAATCAATGTGTTGCCGTTGGTTGGGCAAGTGCGTGGGGGTACAAGCTTCATGGGCCAACAAAAGGTGGCAAGGGATGGAATGTTGCAAGAAATATAATTAAAGAAATGAATGTGGGTGACATGGTAATCGTGGCATTAAAAAATAAACGTATTGGACGTTTAGGTCAAATAGTTGGAAAGGCTATTGAAGACGACAAATGGGATCCACTTGTACCACCTGGTCCTAAGTTGCCTGATGGAGAAATGGGCCGTAGAATATTTGTAAGATGGGAGTTAACAACAGGTCCTTCTGATGGTGATTTGGTTGTTAAATTACCTCCATCAAATAGGCTCAACCCTGGGGAATTTCGTCCAACAGCAGCGAGAATTTGTTCTCAAACTGTCGATCAAATACGATCTGTAATGAATGATACAAGTAATTGGGTTGGTTTGTCTGGTAAATTTGGATACGAAAAAGCATTATCTGATTATATAGCTAGTTATCCTGGTCGTCTGGAGGATGGTTTACTTCCTCATCCCAATTTACGTATTAGAGAGTTAGTTTTTAAAGATAAGACACGGTCGGATGTTTTGCTTATTGATAGAAATGATAATCCTGTAATTGTCGAATGCAAGCAGAACGGACCGGTTTTGAAAGACATTAGGCAACTCCGTCATTATCTCGATTGCCTGCAAGCTGAGACAGGACAGAAAGCAAGAGGAATTCTTGTTCATGGGGGGGCTAAAAAAGTTTCGAATGAAATAGTTAATGAATTAAAAAAGAGGCCTCGTATAGAAATAGTCAATTATCGACTTAATGTCAATTTTGATTGGTAGAAATAAGATAAATTTTTTCTTTGAGCGACGCTGTTGCGTTTTGGTCGATTTATGTGGATGAATGGGCGAGACTTTCAAAGGCGAGCCATAATGGCAGGATGATATGAGTAAAATCTGGAACAGATTATTCTTGGAAGAACGGCCGTCGATCGGCCTGTCGTTCTTCCGCATTTTTGCGGCCTGGACCGTGGGGCTGCATGTGATCCCGTCGTTTTTTCACCTGGGCGACAATTACCTGCACACCGCTTTCAAGACCTTGAACACGGATTTCTTTCCCGTGTGGTTTGTGGACCTGGTGCAGAAAAGCCCGGACGCTCTGGTCTATTTCTTTGTCGCTGCTTTCTGCATCACCTGGCTTTTCTTTCTTGCCGGCCTGTTCTCCCAGATGAGCTGTATCCTGATGACCGCCTGCTGCTACTATTTCTACGCGCTGAATGATTTTCAGATCGGCACTTTGTCCTGGGACATTTTGCTCGTGACCTTATTCTTGATGTGCATCACCGGCTACCACGGCGATTATTTTTCTATTGATGCCCTGCGCCGGGGGGATTTGGAGGCCTGGCGCCGGCCCAGGCCTTTTTTCATCCAGCGTCTTTTACAGTTGCAGATCGCTTCGACATTCTTCTTCACCGGCCTTTACAAAATCACGGGGCCGGGCAACTGGATCACCGGCAATCCTATTTATTATCTGATGAACTATCCGGTACAAGGGGTGACCAAGAACTTCCTGTTGAAGGAGTGGATGGCCGTCCATCCCCATTTTTGTTATATCATCGGGCTGCTGGTGGTCACCACCGAAATGTCCATGCCATTCCTGCTTTTTGACCCGCGCACCCGACGGGGAGCGATCATCCTGGGATTTTGTTGGCATGTCCTGTTGATCTTGATGCTGGATGTGCCGGCAATATTCTTGTTTTTATTCCCGGCCCAGCTCATGCTTTTTATCCATCCACAAAGAATAACCGATTGGATCGAATCCAAGCGCCGCCTCAATGCCCTAGCCCCAAGAGCGAAAGTAATTTACGATGCCGGCTGCGGGTTCTGTCGTTCCAGCATCAGAGCGATCCAGGTGATGGACCTATGGGGCAAACTTGAATACATTCCGGGCCCCGGAGACTTGAAGGAAACGCGCCTGGAGCTGCCCGGCGGCAGGACCTACGGCGGTTTTTTTGCCTTCCGGCATTTATCATGGAACTGCCCGATGCTTTATCCTTTGATCCCCGTCATTTATTTTCCAGGCGCCGGGATCATAGGGCCCCTGGTTTACCGCTGGGTGGCGCGTAACCGTTATTTGTTCCCGGTGTTTCATACCTGTGCCGACGGCAGGTGCCGCTTATGATTCCGGCCAGCCTTATTCCGCGTGCCATTTGGCTGCATACCCTGATCATCATCGTCATCGGCCTGCTGGCGTTGTACAGCGCTTCCTATAACAATGATGTGGTGGGCATGGGCGTCTTTTATGATCAACTTTCCTGCGCCTTATTGGGTATTCTCATCATGTTTGTGTTAAGCCGGGGGGATTATCGCAAGTTTTTTGACGTGGCTTATCCTGTTTATGGGATCAGCGTTTTTTTCCTGTTCCTGGTTTTGGTCATGGGCCGTCATGCCCTGGGCGCAACGCGGTGGTTCTCTGTCGGCGGTGTCAGCTTCCAGCCCTCGGAATTCAGCAAGCTGGCCGTTATCTTTTTTTTGGGCCGTTATTTTTCCCAGCGCCGGCCCAAATTGTCCTTTGACGTCTCCACACCGCTGCGCGACATTTGGGGGGACCTGATTTGGCCGCTGGTCCTGACCTTGATCTCCGTGGGACTTATTTTTAAGCAGCCTGATTTGGGCACCGCGATCCTGGTCATGGGCATTTTCATGGTCATGCTGTATGCCAGCGGCATACCTTGGAAGGTTTTTGCCGCGCTCTTGGGGCTGCTTGGCTTAATGATGCCCCTGGCCTGGCATGTGCTTAAACCCTATCAGAAAGACCGGCTGCTGGTCTTTCTTGATCCCAGCCACGATCCTTTGGGGGCCGGTTATACCATCACCCAATCCAAGATCGCGGTCGGCTCCGGGGAGCTTTTAGGCAAGGGCTGGCTTTCCGGCACCCAGAGCCAGTTGAATTTCCTGCCGGAGAGGCATACGGACTTTATTTTTTCCGTCATAGGAGAAGAGTGGGGCCTGGTGGGGAGCCTCATTTTGATCTATTGTTATACGGTCATCATTTATTGCGGCTTTAAGATCGCCAGGCACAATAAAGACCCGTTCGGCCAGCTGGTGACCATCGGCATTGTCAGCATCCTGGCCATGCAGGTGGTCATCAATATCGGCATGGTCATGGGGCTTTTGCCGGTGGTGGGCATCACCCTGCCTTTGATCAGCTACGGCCGCACGTCCTTCATGGTTTTTGTCATCCTGATCGGATTTTTGTTGAATTTGAGCCGTAAAAGGGCTATTTTTTAGAAAACCAAACTGGACAATAATTGGTGTAATCGGTATAGTAAAGATATGGCCGCTTTTGCTACAATAAAAAATTAAGGAAAGCGGCGACTTATAGGAGTCCTCGGTATGGAGAGGACACTTCGAATCAGTGGAAAAGCTAGTGGAATTTATTGGATGAGACATTTCCGTAAAACCGTCAACAAGCAGCTGGGAGAGATACTGGTCGAGCGCGGCGTGCTTTCCAAAGCCAAGCTCGAAGAAGTGCTGGCTTTTCAGAAGGAAAAGAATGTTTTATTCGGCGAGGCCCTGGTGACGATGAAGCTGGGCACCGAAGAGGATGTGGTGCAGGCCCTGACCTGCCAGTACGGCTTTCCTTATTTGCCTTTAGCCAATTATGAGATCGCCCCCGAGGTTGTGGCCACGGTGCCCCTCGAGCTGTGCAAACAGTATTGCCTTGTTCCCATCGATAAGATCGGCCGCAGTTTGACTTTGGCCATGGCCAATCCCTTGAATGTCCAGGCCTTAGAAGAGGTTGAAAAAGCCACCAGCTGCTCGGTGCAGGCCTTTGTCAGCACGGCTACGGAAATTACCAGTGCCGTCAACCGTTACTACGAAACGCGCTGATGCTTCCCACCCAACAGACGTTCAAGGAGATCCTGCTGCGCGACCGGCTGGTCAGCCTGGAGGACCTCGACCGCGCCCTTGAAGAGCAGGAAAGGTCCGGCGGAGAGTTAAGCCGCATTCTCCTGAAGCTGAAATTAATCACCGAAGACCAGCTCAGCGTCGTTTTAAGCGAAGCCCTGCAGTTGCCGCTCATTAATTTGAATTTTTTCAGGATCGACCCGTTACTTTTAAAACTGATCCCCAAGGAGACCGCCGAGAAATGCCTGGTGCTGCCCATCTCCAAGCTGAATGACCAGCTGACCCTGGCGATGGTGGACCCCTTGGACATCCTGACCATCGACAATATCAAGGCCATGACCTCCATGTCGGTGAGCGTCGTTCTGGCCCGGCCCAAGGAGATGCGCGCGGCCATCGAGCGCAGCTATGTGCGCAGCAACTCCGCCGACCTCGAGGAGATATTCCACGATATCAAGGAAAGCAGGGAGGCGGAAAAATTCGAACTGGTCAAGGAAAACGCCCAGCCCAAGAGGGGTATCGAGGACGTCAGCCAGGATGCGCCCATCGTGGCCCTGACCAACACCATCATTCATCAGGCGGTGGCGGCCAAGGCGAGCGACGTGTTCATCGAGCCCATGGAGAACTGCTTGCGCATCCGTTACCGGGTCGACGGCTACATCCGGGAAATCGACCGCATGTCCAAAAGCCTGCATTTTCCCCTGATCTCCCGCGTGAAGGTCATTTCCAGTCTCGACATTGCCGAGCACCGGCTGCCGCAGGACGGGAGGTTCAGGATCACCACCAAGGAACATCAGGAAGTGGACTTTCGTGTCAACGTGCTGCCCACGGCCATGGGGGAGAAGATCGTGCTGCGGGTGCTGGATAAGAACCAGGAAATGGCCAACATCGATAAATTGGGGTTTGAACCCGATGCGCTGTCCCGGTTGAAAAATTGCTGCGGCCGTCCCCACGGGTTGATCCTGGCCTGCGGGCCCACCGGCAGCGGCAAGACCACCACCCTGTACGCCATCCTGAAATATGTGGATTCCCCGGGCAAGAACATCGTGACCGTGGAAGATCCCGTCGAGTTCCAGATCAAAGATTTTAACCAGGTCAATATCCGCAGCGAGTTCGGCCTGTCCTTCCCGGCGGCGCTGCGTTCCATCCTGCGCCAGGACCCGGACGTCATCCTGATCGGCGAGATCCGTGATTCCGAAACCATGGACATTGCGGTCAAGGCCGCGCTGACCGGGCATTTGGTCGTCTCGTCCCTGCACACCACCACCGCCGCGGGTTCCATCACCCGCATGCTCAACATGGGGGTGGAGCCGTTTTTGATCACCTCCTCGGTCGTGGCCATTGTGGCCCAGCGCCTGGTGCGGCGGGTGTGCCAGCATTGCCGGGAGGCTCATACGCTTTCCGAGGAGTTGATGAAGGAATTCCGCGTCAAAGAATTGGTGCCGAACCATGACGGCAAGTTTTACCGGCCGAAAGGTTGCGAGCAATGTTTGAACACCGGTTATAAGGGAAGGGTGGGGATCACCGAGACCCTGGTACTGTCAAGCAAGGTCAAGGAATTGATCTTGAGTTCGGCCTCAGAGGCCCAGGTCAAAGCCGCGGCCCGGGCCGGCGGCATGAAAACCATGCGCGAAGACGCGGTGATCAAGGCTTCCCAGGGTCTGACGACTTTGGAAGAAGTGATCCGCCTGACGGCGCCCGATTGATCATGGATACAACCCAGGAACGCATTTTAAAATCGCTCAAAGGCCTGCCGAATGTGAATCCGGCGGATGTTGATGCCCTCCAGGAGATCCAGCAGGATAAAAGCATGAGCCTGGTGAAGGCCATCCTTAAGCAGGGCCTGGTCTCCGAGCAGGACCTGCTGGTGCTGCTCATGCGCGAGCTGCACATTCCTTCCATTGACCTGACGAAATACCGTCCGGACGATCGCCTCAAAACCCTTGTCAGCGAAAAAACCGCCCGGCAGTATGTGGTGGTGCCGCTTTCGTCGCTGGGACAGACCTTGACGGTGGCCATCGCCGACCCCTTGAATGTTTTTATCATGGACGATTTGCGCAACATCACCGGCAAGGAAATCGAATGCGTGCTGGCACCGGCCAGCCAGATAGCGAAGGTCATCGACCGGTTCTATCAGGCGGCCCACAAGGAGCCGGCCTTCGAGACACCCAAAGATTTCAAGGGTTTCGAGATACTCTCGTCCAAGGACAGCATGCAGGAGGCTTTTGCTTTTCAGGAAAAGGAAGCCATTGCGGTGGAAGAGGCGCCGGTCATCCGCATCGTCAATTTGATCATCAAGGAGGCGCTGCGGCAGAGGGCCTCGGACATCCATATAGAACCCCAGGAGGCCGGCATGCGGGTGCGCTACCGCATCGACGGGATATTGCAGGACATCCTGACCATCCCCAAGGAAACCAAGAACGCGGTGGCGGTGCGCATCAAGCTTATGGCCAAGCTGGATATCACCAATACCCAGACGCCCCAGGATGGCCGGTTCAAGATGAAGATAGGCAAACAGGAAGTAGATTTCCGCGTGTCGATGCTTCCCACGACCTTCGGCCAAAAGATCGTCATGCGGGTATTGGATAAAAACAATCTTTCCATCGGCTTGTCCAGTTTGGGCTTTTCAAAACAGGCGCAAACCTTGTTGGAAGAGGCGGTTTATAAACCCTACGGCATGATCCTGGTCACCGGTCCGACGGGCAGCGGCAAATCCACCACCCTTTATTCCCTCGTCAACAAATTAAATACCGCGGAGAAAAATATCATCACCATCGAAGAGCCGGTGGAATACCTGGTGGACGGCCTGACCCAGATCGAGGTCAAGCCGGAGATAGGCTTGAATTTTGCCATCGGCCTGCGCGCCGTGCTGCGGCAGTCCCCCGACGTGGTGATGGTGGGCGAGATCCGCGACGCGGAGACGGCGGACATTGCCATCAAGGCCTCGCTCACCGGGCAGATGGTGCTTTCGACCCTGCATACCAACAGCGCGGCCGACGCGGTCACCCGCCTGGTGGACATGGGGTTGGAGCCTTTTCTGGTGGCCTCTTCTCTGGTGCTCATCTGCGCCCAGCGCCTTTGCCGCCGTATCTGCGATTCCTGCAAAAGGCCCATGGAGATCCAGCCGGAGCTGCTGCAGAAGATCGAGCACCGGATCAAACCGGGGACGGTCTTGTACGAAGGCCGGGGTTGCGAGATGTGCCGCGGGACCGGATATAAAGGGCGGCTGGGGGTGACGGAAGTGCTGCAGATCGACGACACCATCCGGGACATGCTGCTCAAGCGCTGCACTTCGATGGAGATCACCCGGTACGCCAAAGAAAATCAAGGGATGAAATTGCTTTTTGACGATGTCATTGATAAAATGTTGGCTGGTGAGACTACTCTGACAGAAGTCTTTCGTGTCGCCAGTGAAGATGAATGACCGGAGCAAGCCGGGGGCTTAAATGGACGCTTATAAGGTTTTATTGGGCGAGATCCTGGTGCAGCGCAAAAGGATCACCCGCGAGCAGCTTGACGCTGCCCTCAAGAGGCAGAAGGAAAAGGGCGGCATCATCGGAGAGGTCCTGGTGGGTTTGGGGTTTCTCGATGAGCGTGATATCGTCGTAGCCCTGGTCATTCAGTGCGGGCTGCCCTATATCGCCGTCAACAAGTACGCCATTGATCCGCAGATCGTGCGGCTGATCCCCAGGGACGTGGCCGAAAAGGAAAAAGTGATCGCCTTGGACCGTATCGGCGATGTCTTGAGTGTGGTGATGTGCAATCCCTTGAGCGATGAACAGAAAAGCAGCCTGGAACATTTGACCCATTGCCGGGTGGCCACCTTCATTTCTACCAAAGCGGAAATTGAAGAAGCCATAGCCCGCAATTATTGATCTATGCCTACTTACTCATATTCTGCCCGTGATCAGGAAGGCAAGGACGTCGCCGGCCGGATCGCCGCCGATGACGAAGTCATGGTCGTGGCCGAGCTGCGCAAGCGTCAGCTGATCATTTTGGGCATTACGGAAGAAAAGCAGGAAACCGTTCAAAAGGCCTCCCCTAAAAAGCGTATCGGCAAGGTCAAGGCCGAAGACCTGGTCATTTTTACCCGCCAGTTCGCCACCATGGTGGACGCGGGGATACCTATCCTGCAGTCGCTGGAAGCCTTGATGGAGCAATCCTCCAATCCTAATCTTAAATCCGCCTTGACCGTCATTCATGAAGACATTCAACTGGGCAGCAGCCTTTCCAGTGCCTTCGAGAAGCACCCCAGGATCTTTGATCAGTTGTATGTCAATATGATCCGTGTGGGGGAAAGCGGCGGGGTGTTGACCACCATCCTGGAACGTGTCGCCATGTACCAGGAAAAGAGCGAGCAGCTGCGCCAAAAGGTAAGGGGCGCCATGATCTATCCGGCGGTGGTCATGAGCATGGCCATGATCATCACCACGGGCTTGCTGATCTACGTGGTACCGACCTTTGCCCAGATCTATTCTTCGTTGGGCGCCAACCTGCCGGTCCTGACCCAGGTGTTGATCGATGTCAGCAACGCCCTTCAACATAATTTCATATTGATCGCCGCGGCCATCGGGCTGGCCATATTTCTTCTTGTCAAATATAGAAAAACGCCGGCAGGTCATCTCCAGACCGACCGTTTCCTGTTGAAGGTGCCTGTCTTTGGGGAATTGTTCTGCAAGGTCTCGGTCAGCCGTTTCTGCCGCACCCTGGCCACCCTGTCCCAAAGCGGGGTGCCCATCCTGGAATCCCTGGATATCGTGGGAAAAACCTGCGGCAACAAGGTCATCGAGATCCTGGTCGAGGACGTCAAAGCCAGCGTCAAGGAGGGGGAGAGCATTTCCGGGCCTTTGTCCAAGAGTACGGCCTTCCCGCTCATGGTCACCCGCATGATCTCCATCGGCGAGAAATCCGGGCAGCTGGACAAGATGCTTTCCAAGGTGGCGGAATTCTACGACGAGCAGGTGGATACGGCGGTGGAGAGTCTGACCAAATTGATCGAACCTTTTATTATTGCCTTTTTGGGGATCGTGGTGGGATTTATCGTGATCGCCTTGTTCCTGCCGATATTGACCCTGGTGACGGTGATTCATTAAACGTATGCGATTCATTCTAGTTCTTATTGCTGGTACGGCGCTGATGGCATCCCCGGGTTTTGCCCAGCAGGATGACCTGGGCACGGCTGTTGCGGGCCTGCAGTCCGTACTGACCAATTTAAAGCAGAGCGCCGAAAAATTGAGCGTTGACAATGACCAGTGGCGGTCCAAGAACAAGGAATCCGAAGCGCAGGTCATCCAATTACAGGCCCGGTTAAGCCAGCTTCAGGCCCAGGGGGATGATCTCACCAGGTCTGCCGACCGTTTGCACGCGGAAAATCCCGGCCGGGCCCGGCAGATCGCCCGCCTGGAAAAAGAAAAATCGGATTTGGACGGCCGTATCCAGCAAGGGCAGAATGATATCAAGTCCACCCAACAGTCACTGGACGCCCAGAATAAGGCTTATCAACAGACGGCCCACAGCCAAAAGGAAAAGTTGGTCCTGATGAAAATGATCAATGACAGCCAGCAGCGGCAGGCCCTGCTGCGCCAATCCATTGAAACTTTTAAGAAGGGGCTGGAGGCGCAGGCGGCGGCCGCAGAAGATATCAAGAATCCCCATCAAGGCGATGATGCTGCGCTGCTTCAAATGGAGACGGATATAAAGACCCTGGAACAAAATTACGTGCAGCTCAAAGACTTGATGGCCCAGATGACCAGGCGATCACAGCACCTGCAGAAGGCTGCCGGTCAGCGCCGCGAAGAAAGAAAATTGCAGGACGGCCTGGACGGCTTGGAGCGCCAGAATAAGCAGCTTAGGGTCCAATTGGAGAGTTTAAGCGCCAAAATGGTCGATCTGGACAAGCGCAAATCCCGTCTGGAACAAATGACCCGTTAATTTTGGCCATTGACTTTACCGTTTCCTTGTCTTATAATTTCCCCATTATGTTAGCGCTCATCATCATTGTCTTTGGTTTTCTGTCACGGATCGTCGTGCATACGCCTAATTTTTCGCCGGTCTTGAGCCTGAGCCTGTTTGCAGGCGTCTATCTTAAAGGCCGCCAGCCCTTTTGGGTGCCGCTGGCCCTGATGGCGTTGGGCGATGCTTTCCTGGGTTTTCATCCCATCTTTATCTATACGTGGGGCAGTATTCTCATGATCAGCCTGACAGGCCTCTGGCTGAAAACCCATAAGAATTGGACCAACATCCTTTTGACCAGCCTATTGTCTTCCATCATTTTTTTTGTGGTAACCAATTTCGGAGATTTCCTGATTTTATATCCTCATACCATGGCCGGTTTACAGCATTGCTATATTGCGGCCATTCCTTTTTACCGCAGCACGCTTGTTTCAACTTGCGGCTATAGCCTTGTCTTATTTTCCCTTTGGGAATTTATTATTTTGCGTCGAGAAAATAGCATATCAACCAAGGAAAGCACGGTTTGATTCCGTCACGGTCCCGCTGCGGTGGTTTGGTCAGGAACTCCGGCCAATAAGTCCGAATGCTTGGTGATATTTTGAACCTGCCTTTTTAGAGCAGGGGCGATGTGCTGCGAGAGACAGCTGCATGCGCCATACATTGAGTCCGTGTTGCACGGGAACACCCTCAATCGTTTAACGATTGAGGGTTTTTTATTTCGGGGAGGGTGGTATGAGGATTTTTGTTATGCTGATGATAGGTGTTATCTTTGGTGCTAATTTGGTCAAAGGGCAGGAGGGGGGGGAATTGGAACCGATCGTGGTCGAGGCCTCGCGCAGCAATGACACGGCCGGTCAAATGAACAAAGATGTGACCGTCATTACTGCCGCTGATATTGCCGCCTCGCCTGCCCAAAGTCTGCCGCAGCTGCTGAGCCAGGAGGCAGGTATCGATGCCAGGACCAACAGCAGCATCAAGGACACCCAGATCAATATGGGGCAGTTCGGGGAGTCAAGCACGGCCAATGTGCTTATCCTGGTCGACGGCAGGCGTCTGAATACGGCCGACCTGGCAGCGCCTGACCTTTCGCTCATCGACCTGAATTCAGTTGATCATATCGAGATCATCCAGGGAGCGGGCAGCGTGCTTTACGGGGACAATGCCGATGGGGGGGTTATCAATATCGTCACCAAAAAAGGCATAGCAAACACCAAACCTTCGGTTTTGCTCACCAGCGAGGTCGGCAGTTATAAGGGTACCAAGGAGGGGATGTACCTGACCGGCGGTCTGCCGAAATTGTCTTACCAGTTTGACTATGCCCATCAACAAAGCAATAATTACCGCACCAACAATCTTTATTGGGCCAATGACTACGGTGCCCGCCTGGATTATAACCCGACGGATGTCTTCGGCATCGATTTTTCTCAAGGGTATCACCTGGACCGCTATCGCCTTCCAGGGGCGATAAGTACGGACCAGATCAATACGGCCGGTTTCAGGGGTGTTCATTCCGGTTCGATTTCCTACGGCACGACCTCTGATTCTCATTTCGATCTGACCCCTCATCTTAGAGTTGAACAAGGACAAAGCCGGATGGATTGGTCCCTCTTTACGTCATTTAGGAAGACCGATAATAATGTCGTCTATCCGAATTTTCCTGAGGCTCTTAATTATGAACGGGAGTCATATGAGTTCCAGCCGAAATTGATCTGGTCAATGCCGTTGACCGACCGCCTGGACAATAAATTGACCGGCGGTTATGACTACATTTATTATAAGGAGAACCGGCGCATCAACGTCACGGGAAGCCCGCAGGACATTGTTGATGCCAGGGAGGCTTCACAGGGGGTTTATTTGCTCGATGAGTTGACCATGGACCGCAAATGGCTGCTCAATGCAGGCGTTCGAGGTGCCTGGGCCGCCTACAATTTTCATCAAACACAGCCGCAGAGCCAGCTGGCCAAATTACTCCGTTCCGATACGACGGAAGGCTACGAAGCGGGGTTAGGGTATAAGTATAACCGTTACTCAAAAATATTCGTCAATTATTCCCATACCTACCGCCTGCCTAATCTTGACGAGTTCTTTCAATATCCTTATCCGGGGTATAACGGTTCGGCCATCAATACCGCGCTGACCTTCCAGAAGGGCAACCAATACCAGCTGGGTATCAGGGACAATACCTTCAAGGACGTCCATTTGGGGTTTATCGCCACTGAGGCCCAATATAAGAATGAGATTTACGACGACCTGATTGATTCCAGTGCGGTCTTTGCTAATGCCAATTACAACGCCAGGACCAGGCATTACAGCGAGGCGGGGGACATCGCGGTCGATCTCTTCGCCAAGAGAGTTTCGCCTTATGCCAACGTGACCTTCCAGCAGGCCAGCTTTATCAGCGGCCTTTATTCAGGCCATCAGATCCCCGATGTGCCGGACCATCTTGCCCATGCCGGCGTGATTTACCGGCCGCTGCCGGGTTTAAGCACAAGGATGCAAACCACCTTTGTCGGGAAACGCTTCGGTATCGGGGATGACCAGAACATTTACGCCAAGCTCAAGCGTTATGAGACAGTGGATTGGAATATTAAATATGATTATAAAAACATGGAATTTTGGTTTGCGCTCAATAATATATTCAATAGGCAGTATTTTGTTTACGGCACCAGCTATGCCGCCGCATCCAATGATGAGGCGTATTACCCGGCGCCCGGCCGTAATGTGGCTGCCGGCCTAAAGATCAGGTTTTAACGAATGCAGAAAGCCATTTTCAATTGGAGCGGCGGCAAGGATTCTTCTTTGAGCCTCTATTATCTTTTAAGGTCCAAGGAATTTGATATCCGGTATCTCGTCACTTCAGTCAATACCAAGTTCAACCGGATCTCCATGCATGGGGTGCGGGAAGCCTTGCTGCATCAGCAGGCTGAAAGTATCGGCATACCTTTACGTAAAATCATGGTGCCGGAGATGCCCACGATGGAGATTTACAATGACTTGATGGAGCAGGCGCTCGTCGGTTTCAAGAAAGAGGGGATAGGACATTCCGTATTCGGGGATATTTTTCTCGAAGATTTAAAGAAGTACCGGGAAGAACGCCTGGCGCGCGTGGGGATGAAAGGCGTTTTTCCCATCTGGAGGATCCCTTCGCTTAAACTGGTGCGCGAGTTCATCGACCTGGGATTTAAGGCCGTGCTGGTCTGCGTGGACGAAAAGGTGCTGGACCGCTCCTTTGTGGGGCGGCCCTTGGATGAGGCCTTGTTGAAAGATTTGCCGGCCAAGGCTGATCCCTGCGGCGAAAACGGGGAGTACCACTCTTTTGTCTACGATGGACCGATTTTCAGTTATCCCGTTGCCTTTGACATAGGCGAGATAGTGCACCGTGATTACGCTGCCGCCGTTCAGACAGGCAGCAGCGTTTGCTCAACCTCATCGCCGGCGGTGCACACGGGTTTTTGGTACTGTGATTTGATTCCTAAAGACGTATGAGAATTGTTTCATTGATTGCCAGCGGTACCGAGATCGTCTGCGCCTTGGGTTTTGAAGCGGCGCTGGTGGGGCGGTCCCATGAATGCGATCATCCCCCCGCCGTGCTGCGGCTGCCGGCCTGTTCCGAACCCAAATTCAATGTGGAAGGAAGCAGCCGGGAAATCGACGAGCGCGTCAAGACCATCGTGCGTGAGTCTTTGTCGGTGTACCGGATAGACGCCGAAAAGCTCAAAAACTTGAGGCCACAGGTCATCATCACCCAGGATCACTGCGAAGTGTGTGCCGTGAGCCTCAAGGATGTCGAGCAGGCTGTGTGCAGCTGGCTGGGGCCCGAAGTTAAGATCGCGGCCTTGCGGCCCAATGCCCTGGCGGATATTTGGCAGAACTTCAGGCAGGTGGCCGAGGTCCTGGGCTGCCCTTCGAAGGCTCAAGAGCTCATTGACCAGTGCCTGCCGCGTATGTCGGCCGTCCAGAAAAGAACAGGGAGCCTTCCCCGCCCCTCGGTGGCCTGTATTGAATGGATCGAGCCCCTGATGTGCGCCGGCAACTGGGTGCCGGAACTGGTGGCGATGGCCGGCGGCCGCGACCTGCTGGGCAAGCCGGGGGCCCATTCACCATGGATGCAATGGGATCAATTAAGACAGGCTGATCCGGACATCATCATTGTCATGCCTTGCGGCTGGGACATCGGGCGTACCCGTCGGGAGATGCCCGTTTTAACGAAACAGGAGGGATGGCACCAGCTCAAAGCCGTCTGCAGCAATAAGGTTTACCTGGCGGACGGCAATCAGTATTTCAACCGTCCCGGCCCGCGGCTGGTGGAATCGCTCGAGATCCTGGCGGAAATCATCCATCCCCAGGCTTTTTCATTCGGCCACTACAGGAAAGGCTGGCAAAGGCTGCTTGCCTGATAAAAATAAGGAGGGCTTGATGAAGGATTATGTTTGGCATAAGCAGACCGTTTCCCCTGACCTGGAGATCATCGACTGCTCGGCTTATGATCCTCTGAAGGATTTCCGCCGCGATCCCACCGGCGCCTATGTCCTCATTCGCTGCGAGGGCGCCCAGGGGGTCATCGAAGTCGCCGTCTGCGACAAGAACCATGTGATCACGCATGTTTTTCGGGGCCGCAAGGCCCAGGACCTCTACTTTTCCTTGTTTGAATATGAAAAGGAGCATGGGACGGCATGGTTCGACCGCAAGGACCATGCGGCCTATTTGGGAAAGGAGCTTAAGAAGGCCGAACTGGCCCTTGAGGGAAAAGGGGATTACGTCCAGGAATAAGCCGGGCAAAGATATTGCCAAACAATAGGGAATATGATATTCTTTAAAAAACGGAAAATCTCCACACTGTTTAAATATCTCCTGAGGTCATCATGAAATCAAAATTCGAGACAGCCGAGGATTGGGTCAAGGTTTCGGTTGATTTGAAGGTCTATCCGCTGCAGGCCGTCCATTCTTCCGGCTATGCTTTTATGGACCGGGCCCATGTCCGGCTTGAGCAGGAAAAGAAGGATACGGTGTCCGTATGGCTCAAACCCAAGGAAGTTAAAAAGGACCTGCAGGCCCTGGCGCTGGAATATTCGGACGAGCTACTTAACTACGCGCACTATTTCACCAGTCTGAAGGCCAATGCCGAGAATATGAAGCTTTTATTGCAAAGGGCCCTCTTTTCAGCCGCCCCGTCGATCGTTAAAGAGGCTGAAGAAAAAGAAATCGAGAACTTGATCAAGGAACTCGAAGCGGAAGAAAAGCAAAGTTCTTCTAAATCAAAGTCTCCCAAGGCTGAAAAATAATCATTTGCCGCCATGGCCTCGACCTCGTCCATCCTTCCTTTTAATTCAGAAAAAATTGATAATAGGTATTTGGTGACCAATATAATGGGTTGCTGGGATGCCTTGGATGAAGCGGAATTCCGCCAGCTTAACAGCCTGCGCGTTCCCGAAGGCAGCGGTCTGTATAACCGCCTTTTGGAAAAAGGGTTGATTTTGGACGGAAACAACATCAACCGCATCATCAGCGAGTACAGGCGTCTTAATACCAATTTATTCAACGATACCAGCCTGCATATTGCCGTTGTCACCAAACGCTGCAATCTGCGCTGTAATTATTGCCATGCCGAAGGCGGGGCGGCCAATGACGATATGTCCATAGAGACGGCCACCCGCGTCCTGCAGTACCTTTTTGATGTGCGCAATAACAATGTGACCCTTGAATTCCAGGGTGGGGAGCCGCTTTTAAACTGGCCGGTGGTCAAGTTCCTCACCGAACACGCCCGCAAGTTCAATACCCTGGGCAAGAATTTGAGCATAGTACTCGTGACCAATATGCTGCTTTTAGATGATGAAAAAATACGCTTTTTGGCCGAACATGACGTCGATGTGTGCACCTCCATGGACGGTCCGGCGGAGATCCATGACCAAAGCCGCAAGGATGTCGGGGGGCGCGGGTCGCATGCCCAATTGATGGAAAAAATCGAACATTACACCAGCCGGACCGGCCGGAAGGTCCATATGCTGCCCACCATCACCAGGCATTCGCTGGCACATCCGGAGAGGATCATCGACGAATACCTGCGCCTGGGGCAGGGGGAGATCGCCTTAAGGCCGGTCAACAAGATCGGCTATGCCCGGCACCATTGGGACGAGATCGGTTATACGGCCCGGGAATTCAACGGCTTTTATACCAGGGCGATGGCGTATATCATGAAACTCAACACCTCCGGCACCTATATCAGCGAGCGCATCGCCCGGACCATCCTGATCAAGGTCCTGCTCAAAGAAGATCCTTATTATGTGAACATGATGAATCCCAGCGGCGACGGCCGGGCCGTGATGACCTATGGCGTCGACGGCGGATGCTACCCGACCGATGAGGCCAGGATGCTGGGCGATGAGATGTTCCGTTTAGGCAGCTTTGTAAATGAGAGCTATGACAACATGCTTAATAAGGAAAATCTGCTTTTTTTGTTGAGTGCCGGATGCTCGGACTTATGGAACTACCGTTCGGCCTTCAGCCCCTGGATGGGGGTCGACCCTGTGGTCAATTATGCCATGGAAAAGAATATTATTCCCAAAGGCGACTCACGGCTTCAGCAGGTGCTGACGCACCAATTCCGGACGGTTTTTTCGTACCTGTTGGGTGATAAAAAGTATGCCGAGGCCTTTCAACGCTGGATGCAGCCTGCGGCTTAAGGAGTGCTGATGAAAAAAACGACTAAAAAAAGCAAGATCATTCAAAAGACAACGCCCTTGGTCAAATCGCTGGGGGAACTGATAAAGGATGAGGATGGCTTTGTCAGCAAGGAGACCATTTTAAAGGTCGGGCTGTCGACGGTTGCGGCTTTGGGGGTGGTGGGTGCGATGACCGACATCTCGTCGGGGCAGAATACGGCCACGCATACCAACACGCTGTCGACAACCAAGAATTGCATTAACCACACCAACGTAACGACGCACACATCTTATTAACGGGCATTCTCTTCCTTGCTCGCCAATGGCCAGTAGCCTTTCTCCCAAGTTAGGTATTTATTTCTCCCATTATGAATGTTTTGGTCATACGGCCCGCGTCATGGCCATGGCCGAGGTTTTCAAGAGAAGATATCTTCAGGGAAAGATTTTCTTTATCCAGGCCGGTCTCGGCCAGCCCAGGTCCAGGATAGGACAATGGGGAAAGGTTTATCCGCTGCCCGGCGCCTTCATGAACCGCCGGAGTTTCAAGGCCGCTAACTTGCCGTTTGATGTAGACAAAAGAGCTCGACTTTGCGAAGCGATCGTAGCCAGGGAAAAACCAGGCCTCTTGATCTCGGAATACTTCCCTCTCGGCCATGGAGAATGCCGCCACGAGCTGCTGACCGCTTTAGTGAAAGCATCCGCTCAAGGAGCCCTGTGGGCCGCGGCGGGGTATCCCTTATTGACGGGGAAGTCCCTATGGCGTAAGAAAGTCCTTGCGCTCTACCAGCATCTTTTTATTTTTTCTTCTGCCTTGGAAAGGGAATTTATTGCCGGCCTTTTGTCAGGACAAGAGAAGCGGGAGTATTTGGATTTCTTCGAGCAAAATGCCTCTAAAATCCTTTTTGCCGGATATTTGCTGCCCCGGCAGGAGGTGGTTGAGGATGATGAAGGTGTTAACCGTGTTGGGCCGCCCGTTGCCAAAGGGGCTTGCCGGGTGGCTGTTTTGAGGGGAGGGGGCGTCTGTTACCCGAAGCTCATTGCGCAAGCCATCCGGGCCAGCGATCTGCTGGGACAGGAGTACCATTTTACGGTGGTGGCAGGGCCCTCAACGACAGCGGCAGAATGGCGTTTATTCAAAACCATGCAGGGCAAAAAGAAGATCAAGAATTTGATTTTGCTGGGATCATTGGGAGGGTACGAAAAATTGATCAAAGAAAGCGATGTGTGCGTGTCGACCGCAGGCTATCATACAGGGGCGATGCTGCTTAAACACCGCAAGAAGGCCGTTCTGGTGCCTTTTGAAGGTTATGGTGCCAAGCGCCATTATGAACAGCCGGCCCGGGCGGCTTTGCTTAGAGAGATATTGGGAGCGGAGATCCTTTCAATAAAGACGATGACGGCCGCGAAGCTCAGACAGGCCATTCAGGATGCCGCAGGCCGTCCCGCTGTCAAACGCCGCATTCCTGAAGCATGGTTCACGGGCGCGGATGTTTTGGACAAGGCCTTAAGAGTGTTTTGGGAACGTTAACAGGGGCATTTTATGATCATCGATGAGCGTGAGTACCGGCGGCGATATTTACTGCGGATCAAGGGGGCGCGCGACAACAAAGTTTATATCGGCCCTGAGACTGTCTCTTTGGATCTCATTAATTTATGCAATCTCAGCTGCCGGTTCTGTTCGGCCCAGCATGCCCCCAATAACCCGTTTCGTTCTGAAAAAGCCCGTCTTTTTGAATGGGATGATTTCCTTGGTGTCGTGGGTGATTGCGTTGATTTGAAGGTCAACCAGCTCTATCTCGTAGGGCCGGGGGAGCCGACGCTGCACCCCAGGTTCCGGGACATGATGCAGCATCTGGAGAGGCAGCCGATAACCACAAAATTATTTACCAATGCGACCTTTTCGCCGGAATATTGCGCCGATGTGCTCAAAGGCGACCATGTGATCATCAACCTTAATGCCATTGACCGGCAGGGCTATGTTGATTTAAAAGGCAAGGATCTTTTTGACCGCGTGGTGGCCAATATCGAGCGTCTTGTTTCCTTGCGCAATACCGTCAAGCCGGAATTTGGGATTAAAATCGCCTATATACTTAATGCCGTCACGCTCCCGCAGAAAGAGAAAATGCTGGACCTGGCTTCCGGGTTGGGGGTCGATATGGTTAATGTCATAGAAATGCACGGGAATGCCTATAATCAAGATATTGCCTTGCCGCAGGGATCGCCCGGGGCCAAGAAAACAAGGACCCCTCCGGCTTGCTTAAATGGATGGTTTTATATGGCCGTAAAATTGGATGACAGCGCCTCCATTTGCTGTCAAATCCATAAGATGCCTTTTGGAGATTTTGACAAGGGGCACTTTAAGCGCTTCTGGCTTTCGCAGCGCCTGATGAATTTGCGTCTGATGGGAAAATACGGTCAACTCCAGAAGATGTTCAAGGCCTGTAAGACCTGCCCTGATTATGAAGAGAATATAGAGCGCGCTCAAAGGGCGGGTTCAGGAAGGCCGGCTGCATTCAAGGGATCAGGGGGCCATAGTCCCAAGGTTGAAACTGTTTAAAAAGCCGTGATAGGAGTAACATCCGGGGCAGTCGCCTTTAAGACCACAGGCCACCTGTTTTTTGTGTTTTTCTGCAAATAAGATAGAAACGCCGTCTTGGAGAGTCCCTATTTCTTCCATGTTCAGGCAGCAAAAGACCTTCTGCTCTGAGGTTATAAACAGGCATTTGAGGGGGGTTTGGCATGATTTGATAGGGAAATTATCATGTGAAACCAGATCAATAAGCAGGGAAAAGGGAGCAAAATCAATGATCGGGGCGGTCTTTTTCTTTTCCTCAATAAAGATCTTTTCCAGCTGCTGCTTGATGGATTCCCGTATGCTTGATTGGAGCAGGGGACTGAATTCCAGGGTGCTGGCGAGGCGATGGTAGTAATTCCCCACATTCTGCTCGGAAATTTTAGGACTGAACATCAAATTATTTTCCAAGCAGAAAAGGTAGAAGGGATAGACCTCATCATAGTTGAATTTGCTGATGGTAAACTTAACACGAAGCTTTAAACTGTCGCCAAAAAGGATTTTAATTCCCTTGATCGTTTCAAATGTTTTTTTAAAGGCATTGGACCTTCCGCGTATTTCGGAATGTTTCTCATTTATTCCATCCAGGCTTATCCCCACATGGCATCCTTCAAGGAATTCACGGTTTTCTTTAAGGGTTTGCAGTATTTTTTTGGTGGCATACCCGTTGGTGTTGATATCGAAGCACCGGATAGATCCCTTTTTCCTTAAGAGATACATCAACTGGAGGATTTTTCCTATCTGCGGATGAAGGAAAGGTTCGCCTCCCGTAATGGAGATTGATCCTATTTTATATTGAGTTGCGACGGATTTGATGAACTGATGGATGCCGGTTAAGGGGATGACCCGGTGCTTTTCCTGCCATATATTGCAGACTTTACATCGCAGGTTGCATTGATTTGTAATTTCGATGGTGATTTCCTGGATGAAATTCTCATGCATGAGTAAAGTTTAATATATCTACACACCAAGTCAAGGGTAAAGCTCCAGTGAGAGGGGGGGAGAAGAAAAGAAACAATTGACCTTCAAGTACGGATAAAAGTATAATCCGGTGTCGCCTAAAGCAGGACATATTTGATATGATGAAAAAATGCCTTTTTATCCGTGACGACGACGTCTGGACGCTTAACCAAAGATTCCATTTTTTCTTTGAGAATGCGCGCCAACGCGGCATTCCGGTGGTTTATGCGGTCATTCCCGGGAGGCTGGAGTCCGGTCTCGCCCGTTTTTTATGCCGGGCCAAGGAAGAAACGCCGCATTTGCTGGACATTGTCCAACACGGGTGGGTCCATCGAAATCACTCCAAGGATACAAAATATGAATTTGGCCCATTGAGATCTTTAAAAGATCAGCGTCGCGATATTCAAGAGGGTCAAAAAAAGATGCGGCTGGCCTTTGGCAAGCGCCTGACCAATGCCTTTGTCCCGCCGTATCACGGTTATGACCTGCAAACGTTACGCGTGCTTGAAGAGGAGGGTTTTCAGGTCTTCTCCAACGGGGCATTTAACGGCCAATTAAAAGGACGGTTCATGGACCTTCCCGCGCAACTTTCTTTCAGCCGGTACGGCCAGGGCCGTACGGATATCTATCAAGCTAAGGAAATGATAGGCGGATTGCTCAAAGGAATTGGACACTACCCGTTAGTGGGCGTCGTCACGCACCACATGGATTTTACAACGTCCGGTAAGCGAAAAGAACTGGCGCTTTTTTTAGATTATATCTCTGCCTTGAAAGAAAAAAAGGGCTGGAGAGTCAAGTTGTTTTCTGAGATCATAACTGAACGTACACCATGAGCCCCTCAGCCCTCCTTCAACTTTATTATACGCTCGTCAAGATACGGCGGTTTGAAGAAAAAATAGTCGAATTATACCCTTTCCAGAGAATACGCTGTCCCGTCCATCTTTGCATCGGCCAGGAGGCCATTGCCGCCGGTGTCTGTGCGCATTTGAAAAGGACCGATTTCATGGTCAGCACCCACCGTAATCACGGCCATTTGATCGCCAAGGGTGCGGGTTTAAAATCCTTATTTGCGGAGATCTTCGGTAAAATAGACGGCTGTTCCCGCGGGAAGGGCGGTTCTATGCACATGATAGATCCGGAAAACTCGTCATTAGGGACCTCCTCCATAGTGGCTGCAGGCATCCCGATGGCGTTGGGGACTGCGCTTGCTTCAAAATTAAGGAAACAGAATAAAGTGAGCGTTGTTTTTTTCGGCGACGGCGCGGTGGATCAGGGCGCTTTCTTTGAATGCCTTAATTTTGCCTCGCTTCATAAACTGGCGGTAGTTTTTGTCTGTGAGAACAATGCGTACTCGATCAATTCACCGCAAAAGATCAGGCAGGTCAACAAAGAGATACATAAAATTACGGATTTTTTCCGGATGCCGGGTCTTTGCATTAACGGAAATGACGTGATCGAAGTATGGAAGCAGTCCGGGAAGCTTGTCGACAGGGCCCGACGGGGCCATGGCCCGTCTCTGATGGAAGCCATGACTTTCCGGCATTATGCGCATGTCGGCATAGAGGATGATACGGACAAGGGTTTCAGGGACAAAGGTGAATTAAAACACTGGGCAAAAAAATGCCCTTTAAAATTATTTAAGAAGTATCTCATCCATGAGGTAGGGTTGCCTCCTGAATCGATGGCCAGGATAGAGAATAAGATCGAGGGGGAGATCCGGGAAGCCGTTAATTTTGCCGTAAGCTCACCCTTTCCCGGTAAAGAAGAGCTGGGCAAGGATGTGTATTGATGCCTGACGTCAAAGCAGAGAACCGGAGGCAAATCACCTTTCGTGAGGCGATCCTTGAAGCCCAAAGGATGGCCCTTCAAGAGGATCCCAGGGTCTTTTTATTGGGCGCAGGGGTCGGCGGCCCTTCCGGCGTATTTAAGACAACAGAAGGGTTAAAGGAAAAGTTTGGTCCCCGGCGGATCATGGACGTGCCCGTATGCGAAAATACCATAACAGGCATAGCGCTCGGAGCAGCCCTGGCGGGTTTGAAGCCGGTCTTGATCAATATGTTCACGGATTTTTTGTTTACGTCCATGGACCAGATCATCAATCATATTGCCAAGTATAAATATATGTTCGGCGGCAGGGCCTCTGTGCCGGTGGTCATAAGGGCCATTATCGGCGGCAGGGGCGGTGTGGCGGCCCAGCACGGCCAGCCTGTACAGGCGCTTTTTGCCCATATTCCAGGGATAAAGGTCGTTATGCCCTCATCGGCCTATGAAGCCAAAGGGCTTTTTTTAGGCAGCATTGCTGACGGGGCCCCGGTCATCTTTATTGAACATTCCTGGTTATATGATAAACTTGAAGCAGTTCCTAAGGAGGCTTATACAATTCCTTTGGGGAAATCAGCCGTCAAACGAAAGGGAAGCGATATCACCATTGTCGCCGATTCAGTCATGGTCGCTATGGCCATGGCCGCTGCTGACCAACTGTCCCAAGAGGGCATTGAGGCGGAGATCATAGATCTAAGGACCGTGAAGCCCCTGGATCATGAAACCATACTGGCATCGGTGAAAAGAACACGAAGGGCGTGCATCCTTGATTTTGGATACATGTGTTGCGGCATATCCTCTGAAATAGCCGCGTTTTTGTCGCAGGAGTGTTTTGGTATCTTAAAGGGGCCGGTCATAAGGGTGGGATTGCCTGATATCCCTCTTCCCGCAGCTCCCAGTCTGGAAGCCATTTATTATCCTTCGGCCGAAGAAATTATTCTAAGGATCAAACACTTGTTCAACCAATACCCGGATAAGGCATAGGCCCAACCCATGCAGAATTCAAAGAATGAGCTTAAGCGGCTTGAGGGAATAAAGAATGATGAAGTCCTGGTAGGCCCCCGAAGCGTTTCCATCGGGATCACCAGAATATGCAATATTACCTGCAAATATTGTCTTGGTCAGCCTTTTGATCATCTTGATTCCAAGAATGTGGTGGATCGGCCGCCGTATATAGACATGGCCATTTTTTACAGGCTCGTGGATGATTGCTCTGAGCTTGGAGTTGAGTCCATGACCCTTTGCGGAGGCGAGCCGACCCTCCACCCGCAGATCAAGGATATGATCGCCTATGTCAGGGGCAAGGACATGCAGGTGTCCATCAATACCAATGCGACATTCAAAGAAGAATTGGTCAAGGAGTTGGGGCAGGTTGCGGCCCTTAATATCGATCTGGCGACGCTTAAAATGGAGGATTATCAAAGTATCCAAGGAGGCACGAAACATCAGTTCAACAGGGTCCTGGCCAACATAAGCGCTGTTGCCGAGTTCAAGAAGGCGAACAAAGGTCCTGAGCTTAAGATCGTTTATGTCCTGAACAAGGATAATTTTGATCAAATTGATGAAATGATCAAATGGGCCGTCAAAACAGGCATTAACAGCATTTATTTTAAGATCATGCGGTTTAATGAAAATATCAAGGACCTGGCGATCCTTGAGCCGGATGTCGTCCGGCTTAAGAATTCCCTGCAATTGGCGCTCAAGAATGGGCTTTATAAGCATATTAAAACCAACCTCAAGGAATTGGCCCGTTTTGTTCTGGATGTCAAATTCAACAAGGAATGCGAAACCATAAATTTTTATGACTTGTTTGAAGGCGATCTCTATTTCCATGCGTCTTTCAAGGAAGGTTTCAAATGCTATTACGGCTGGTATTCCGCCGACATCGGTCCCTGGGGGCACGTGATCCTTTGCTGTACCAACAGGATGACCTTTGTGGGCAATATCTATGAGTATTCCTTCAAAGAGATCTGGAATTCTGCTTATGCCCGGCAGATCAGGCTCACCATGAAAAATCAATTCGATATCAATAAGAATTTCTTCAAGCCTTGCCATTACTGCCCTAATGTCCATTTTAATACTACGATAGATGCGGCAACGCAGCACGGTTGAGCCGATCAAAAGGCCGCAGGGAGGAGTTATGTTCTTACGATCTGGGATATTGGCGGTTGTTCTGTTGATATCTGGTGGCATTTATTGCCAGGCCCAGGGTGTTGAAGAAGCCTCAAATCCCGGTCCGGGCGTGGATGAGCTCATCCATAAACAATTAAATTTGGCTAAATATGAGGCGGTTTTGGGCGATTTGTCGTCATGTGCAGGAGATCCGGGCTGTATCGCCGATGCGGCATTCATTAAGAATACGGCTTGCGCCGCTGCCGCGTGCAGGCAGGGTAAGGATCCCGTTGATTGTTTCAGTTCCAATGAAATTTCCTATAATTCCATGCCACAAAAGGCAAGGATCATGGATTCGATATGCGCCTGGATAAAATCGCCAAGCCCAGAAACAAGGCAAGCGGTCTTACAGCAGATTCCCAATGCGACGGATCGTGATTTGGCGGGGCAGCAGGCGTATCTTGCGGCCCTGCAAGGGTCTGCCGAGAAATGCCAGGACATTGTTAAGAATTATATCGGCCCCTACGGCCCGGCATGGACGACAGAGTTGTACGTAACCTTATCCGGCTGCCGCATCCTTGCCAAGGAGACGACAGTTCAAGAGGAAGAAAGAAGTTTTCTGATATGGTTTGAGGTCTCGCAGGGGAAGGGGCAGTGCGCCGATATCCCTATTCCTGAGATGCAAAAAGCATGCAGTTCTCCGGGAGCTGTGGTTTTATTACGGGGCACAGACCAATACAGCCCTGTTAACCAATAAATGAAATCCCTGACCTGGAAAGCGAAAGAGCCGTACATTGTTTTAACTCTTTTTATCATCGGATTCTTTATAAGGCTTTACCGCATTGATGCCCCAGGTTTATGTGATTTTGAAATAATTACCGCCCTGCGGGTCCACCAACCGTTCTGGAACACCATCTTTCTTGCCGGTGAATCGACATTCCCGCCGCTTTATTATATCTTTCAAAATTTATGGGTGCACGTGTTTGGGGCAAGTGAATGGGCATTAAGGTTCCCGTCAGCCGTTTTTTCCAGTTTGACCATTATTGCCGTTTATAAGCTGGGATCCGAACTTATTGGTAAAAAGGCCGGCCTTATAGCCTGCGCCTTAATGGTTTTTTCGCCTTTTGCCGTTAATTATGCGCAAATGGCAAAGATGTATTCATTGTTCTGGCTATTTTCGACGGTCACTTTCGTATACTTTTTCCGTCTTTTCAAAAATGAAAGCAGGGGGAACTGGTTTTCTTACGCTTTTGTTTCCCTATTGAGTTGTTACACCATGTACACGGGGTTTTTACTTCTCGTGGCACAGAACCTGATGTTCTTTATGATGGGCGCAAGAAGGCAATGGAAAAGGTGGCTTTTATGCCAGGCCGTCATTATTTTATGCTGCATTCCCTGGATCGTGTTCTTCTTGAGTTCCAAGCATGTCGATTATGATTTTAACCTGCCGTACTCGGGACTTAATTATTTCACTTTTTTGGGTGAGGCATTCGTATGGCTCATTGGTAATTACAATGACCGGGTTTGGAGCTTGAATTTCCTTTTGGATGTTTTCCTGCTGGGCTGCTTTCTGGCGGGCGCCTTAAATCTTTATTTGAAGGAAAAGAAACTTGCCTTGAGATCAAACCACTATGGTCTTTTGATGTGGGTTGTGATCCCTATTGTTTTATATTTCATTGCGGACAGAGCATATTTGCATACCTTTAAAGATACCAGATTAAGGTACATAGGGTTTATTCAAGTTCCGTTATTCTTGATGATAGGCAGCCAAATGATCAATTTCCGCGGCTGGGCAGGGAGAATCCTCATTTCAGCGGTGTTTATCCTGGCCCTGAATAACACCTATGTGTATTTTAAAGAAAATTTAAGACTGCCTCAGCAGGATTGGCGTGTTTTGACAAGGGAATTAAGCGCGAAAGTAGGAAAGGACGATGTTGTTCTATTTTCTGATGACTATACGATGAGGGTGTTTGAATACTATGACAAAAAAGATACCGGCAGGTTTTTCGAGGTGTCTTTGGCCCATTGCTCATCGTCATTATTATCGAAGCTGGGAATTCTTAAACCCGCGACCAATTCCATCTTTATCGTATATGGCAAACCGCAGGCCCCGCAAATGGAATTGAAGGGGTATTCTTTAACCTACCGGGATTTTCTCGGGGGCACAAACTTTCTGCAATATCAGCGCAATTAGGCATTGTTTAAAGCAAGCCCGCTGTCCTTGGTCCGTAATAAATGCCATTTTGTCCTTAAAAGCTGGTCTATTTGCGTGTTTTCAGTGCCTATAAAAAAGTTTCTGATCAAAAAGAATAACCGCCACGGCCTGGTTATATAGGCGGTCAAATAAAACATCAAGCATAGGAAATATTGAGAGAATACTAAAAATTGCCTTCCCATCCTGGGGTTATATGTCCTGGAACTTTTGCCTGAACGCGCCAGGGAGGAATAATAGTAATCCGTGCCCCAGGTCATTCGACCTTCTTGGATCAGTTTGTTCGTATCGGCGCTGCCGGGATACGGGGCGAACATCATAAGGGCGGCATCCTGACAGCCGATCCAGGCGGCTTTGATCAAAAATAGCAACGACTGGAATTGGTCCCGCAGGGTTTCCTCGGGATGTCCGACGATCATATTGATACGCACATACATTCCCGCTTTGCAGGCAGAACGGACCGCGGAAAGAACGTTGGCCAATTTAACATTCTTTTTCATGACCCTTAATAATCTTTCTGATCCGCTCTCCGGCGCTAAAACGATGTTCCGGCATCCCGTCTTGTACATCATGCGCAGCGTTTCAAAATCCAGGGCCTCGCTACGGGTCCCGGTGGGGAGCTGCCAGGTCAGGCTGAACGGTTGTTGGGAAAGAATATCGCAAAATTCCCGTATCCATTCTTTTCGGATGATGGAGGTAAGGTCGCAGAAATTCAGATTATTAATATTATAAGATTGGACATAGGTCTTGATTTCGTCCACGACATCAGCCGGCGGCCTGGTTATATAGCGGTTGCCCCACATGGAGGCATTTGAACAAAAAGTACAGGCGTAGGGACATCCGCGCGTGGCCAGAATAGGCATGGAACGACCCCGGTGGACCCCCCACGCGTCTTTCTTCGCAAGATAATTTTCCACCGGTATGAGATCCCAAGCGGGCCGGGGCAAGGCGTCGATATGTTGTATTCTCTTTGAGGGAGGGATGGCCTGTGAAGGCCCGCTTTTATAAGCGGCCACCCCGGGTAGGGAAGAGGTCGCTTCCCCGGACTCAAGCGCATGGATCAGTTCTATTATCTTATGTTCTCCTTCGCCTAAAACACAATAATCAACGGCATCTGTTTCTTCAAATATCCTGTTCCAAAAAGCCGTCGCATTCTCCCCTCCCAGGATGATGATCATGGAAGGATAACGTTTTTTGATCTTTTCGGCGATCTCACAGAGCAGGGGCCACTCGTGCAGGAACATATTTGTCATGCCGACTATGCGTGAATCAGGCGGGATGCGCTCCACAATGTCATCCGGCGACAGGCCCTGGCGTGTTAATGAATCCAGGGAACTGGGAATGGCTTCAAAGCGCTCTAGGGCCGATCCGGCCGCGTCGATGACAAAAACCTCGTGCCCTTCTTGACGGATAATAGCCGCGATATAGGCAAGCCCGATGGGCAGGCACGCGCCAAAAAAACTAAAGTTGGATTTAAGCTGCAGGATGGGGGGGCGGATCAAACAGATCTTCATAGCCATTTTTTGACCTTTACTCTCCAAAAGGCGCGCATAAAGACCGCCAGTATCAATATAGAATCTTGAAAACGCCGTATTTGCGAGATCCCATACTCCCTGCATTTGTAATAGATGGGTATCTCCAGGACCTTCAGCTTTAGGGCAGATGCGCCCAACAACAGGTCAATGTCCCCCCAGGGGTCCAGGGGTTCCCGGGAATCCGGTTGAACGCATATAGCATTATAATCTTTCCTGAACAGGGCTTTAATTCCCCCTAGAACATCCGTCAGGCGGATCCCCAACAGCCATGACAGGTAAAGGGCGGAGAGCTTGTTCCCTATCAGATTTAAAACAGGCATGGCGCCTTTTTCCATGGGTAAAATTAGCCTCGAACCGCAAATCAATCCGGCTTGGCCCTCTTGAAGGGCGGCATAAAATTTTATCATATCCTCAGGCATGATCGTCAAGTCCGAATCAAAAATGATCACGATATCCCCGATGGAATGCGCCAAACCAAGGTATACGGCGTCATTCTTGCCGGTATTGGTCTGGGTGAATAACTTAATGGTCTTGTCCGGATAAGCCCTGATGACCCTGTTGATCTCCGCGCCGGTGCCGTCTGTCGAATGGCCTTCCACAAAGATGAATTCCTGGCTGGCTCCAAAAGAGGGGGTTCGCTTAATGATGGTCTCGATGTTATTTTTTTCATTCTTACAGGGGATTATGATCGACACACGATATTCGGGCCGCTTCCAATCCCGGTTCTTGGTAAATCCCGCCTCAGAGTCCGGCTTCGTTCGTTTTGTAAGATTTTGCATTTTTTGCGCTCAAATTAAGGATATCCCGGGCGTTCTTGTCATGAAGGAGGTTTTGTTTGCAATAGGGGCATCTGGCACAAAAGTCCTCCTCGCTGTTCTGCGGAAAAGGATTAAGCCATCGTAACCGGGTCTTCTGTGCCTGGGGGCTTTCCCATATTTCTTCCAAGGTGCTGTCATTCAAATTCCCTAAAAACGTGTACTTATTTAAACAGCAAAATCTGACGCTGTTGTCGGAATCCACATAAAGCGAGAACCAGCCTTCATAACAGTGCGGGGGGCGGCCGGAGTCCGGGAACTTTAAGCGGTGCGCGATCTCTTTAAGATTATGTTTGAAAGGCCAGTCTTTTTCGCTGTTGACGAGGCATAGGTGCCCTAGAAGTTCAAGGTCCTTTTGATCAGGGGACAAGAATTTGGTTTCCTCGATCGCATCGAAGAATTGAAAACGCAATCTTTGGATCCCTGCTTTTTCGGCCCATTTGAGCATCGGCTCCATCAGGGGGATGGTTTCATGGGTTAAAATAAAAATTATTTCCATGCACGGCTTCTTATATTTTTTTTCCAGGCTGACCAGAAATTTGATGTTCCTTAGGACAAGATCATACATGGCCGGATTCCTGGGGGCCTGGATCTTTATGAAACTCTCCCGGTCCGGAGAACAAAAATTAACAGTCGTCCTTGCTATTTTTGATATAGAGGGCGCATCCTGCCGCGAGAAGGTGGCGTTGGTAAGCAGATCGATGGCAATGTTTCTGGACGAAAATTCGGAGACGATGTCCCGAAAATGAGGATGGCTTGTCGGCTCGCCGCGGCCGATAAGGGTGATTTCCCTGACGTTCCAGCGCGTGGCGGCTTCGGCTATCCGGCGGATCAAGGCCATGCTCATGGCCTTTTGCCGGGGTTCCTGTTTTTTAATCAAATAGGACAGGGTGTAACAAAAGGAACATCTTAAGGGGCATTCGGAGATGATGTTAAGCAGGATCCTCTCCGGCCCCGCCAGAAGTTTTTGCTGGGCCGCACCGATGATGCGTAAATGATCCGGCGATAAAGAGTCCATCGCTTAACCTTAATTATTCATGAGGACTTTACATTTTTTATGCAGGTCGCTCAGTTGGGCGTAATCTTCGTAGCTATTGACGCAAGGCCATAACCAGGGATGGAGATTTTCAAGGCCTTTATGCGCAATATCTTCACGGCAATTCATATATTCCGTCGTGCCGGGAATGGGCGTAAAGGGCATTAATTCCGGACGGCATCCGGCGTTCAAGACATCCAGGACCGTGTCTTTAACATCCTTCACGTTCTGGTTTGGCATCCCGGCCAGGATAAAGGCATTGGCCAATATCCCCGCCTTTTTGATCGATTTCATTATCCTCTGGAAGGCGGGCAATTTATGCACGGAGTGGAATCTTTTGACGGCCGTTTCCCGGTTGTTGGTTTCAACAGATAATGACAGGCGGTTGACACCCGCCATTTTCATTTTAACGAGCAGCGCCTCACTTAGTAAGTTGGGATTCACCCCTTCGGGAAAGGACAAATTAATCTTAATTTTTCTAATGATGATGAGGTTCAGGAAGCGTTCAAAATGTTCCTTGGGGTTGACCAGGATGCTGGATTCCCACATGGCGACTTTTTTGATCTGGTATTTGTCGATATTTTCCTGGATTTCATCGACGGCATCTTCAGGATCGCGCCAGCGCATCGCATTCCCTTCAAGCACATGGACCGCACAATAACTGCATTTGCTCGGGCACCCGCGGCTTATTTTCAGGATCATATAATTGGGGGGAGGTTCCAGCAAATCAAGGGCCAGACGGCTGTGGTTCGTGGCGTTCAATTCTCCGATATAAAGTTCGGCCCCCGACGTTTTGGCGTGGTCGGGACACAGGGTCGGATAAATGCCTCCCATGGTGATCTTGGCGGACGGAAATGTTTCCCTGCAGATTTTAATGACTTCGTGGACGGATTCCCATTGATAAGTAAAGAATGAGGTCACGTAGATCTCGTCCGGTTTTTCCTGCTGTTTTAATTTCTGCCGGATCTCTTCAAAAGGCGTTCCTATGTGGAATAGGGGGCTGAATATTTCCTTGTCCTTGAAGTTTCCGACCCGCCTTTTGCCGATCTGGTGCCTCTCGGCCGCTTCATCGTATTTGATGTCGCCGGCACAGTTTATCAATGAAACGTCATGGCCCTGGTCCCTGAAATAGGAGGCCATACGCAATAAAGCAACAGGAAAAAATGCCGTCATGTTCTCAATCCAGATGCCCATGTCATCGAAATTCTCGGGCCAGACTTCATACCTGGGAGGATTGATCAAAAGGATACGCTTTTTTATCATCTTTTTTCCTGTGAGCTGAAGACCTTCTACCGTCGATTATATAGCTGTTGGTTTTTAATACAAGAATAATCTCACTCGATGTTGGCTCTAAAAAAGCAATTCATTCAAGGGAAACATGTTACAATAAATATACCATATTCAAAGCGGCAAGGACTTAAAAAGGACATTAAATCGAGGGGGTTTGATCATTGATCCTATAAATTTCAGCAGTCAGCTTCTAGTCCTTCTCCTGGGCCTTGTGACGAGCTATACCGATATTACCGAAAAGAAGATCAAGAATGTTCATCTGATCGTCATTGGCGCTGCGGCTGTAGCCTTGGGGTTGATGCAGGCGCCACCGCATCCGGCATCGGCGCCCGATACTTTCGTGAATGTGCTGGTGGCTTCTGCCATCGGCATTCCGCTTTTTATTTCCCGTATGTGGCGTGGCGGGGATGTCAAATTGTTCATTGTGTATTCCCTCCTGATGCCGGCGACGGGGCAGGAGGGCGTTTTTTTGGCCAGCCCGGTCGTTCTATTCATCAGCAGCTTTCTTGCGGCACTGATGATTGTCCTTCCTTTTGAAATTTACGAAGTTTTTTGGACCAACAGGCTTTCCCTTAAATCAAAGGAAATTTATTGGGACAACATAAAACTCGCGTTCTTGGGGTTCGCCTCGTTCAATTGGATAATATTCTCCTTTTTTTACAAATTGAAATTCTTTAAATACCCTCTGGTGGTGGCGGTGTTCTCGGTCCTGTTGTTCCCGTTCCTCAACCGATGGGTCATGAAATGGGCTCAAAACGCGCTCGGCCACTGGAGGAATATTATTATGCTGGCGGTCATGGCCGGGTTTATCATTCATCTTTTATTTATCCCCAGGGAATTCTTCTGGACCGAGCTGGGACGCTCGGTCAGGTCCATCTTCATCTTCAGCACGATTTTTTTTATTTTTAAGTGTGCGATCGACAAGGCCAATGTATCCAAAGAAAGGATGCCGTTTGCCCCTATGCTCATGATAGGCTATTACGCGAGTTATACGGGTTTTTTGAAGAAGGTCGCATCGCTGATCATGTGGATGAGATAAAATGTTGGTTGGAGGGGGCTTTTTAAGCTGGTATACTATGACCATAATGACCATTTCAGGGATTTAAGCGACAGGAGGTGTAATGGCGCCTTTTAACATGCCAGAAAGTGTTTATCAGGCCTATAAAAGCGATTTCCAAAACGGGGTGGTGACGCTGGGAAACCTCTGTAGCGCGAAATGCACTTTTTGCTCCCAATATTGGAACCCTTCGGGGGTCATTCAAAACCTGGAAAGATTGTTGACCTGGGAAGAGGTGAAGCATTTTATAGACGAATACCTGGTCAAAGTGGGTGAAAATCCGCATGTTTCGCCTTCCATAGGTTCAGCCCTTCATGCCAATAGCGGAGAGTTTTTCCTTCATCCGAATGCGGCCCGGATCTTGGAATATTTGAAGACCAACAATAAGCTGGAAGATAACCAGATGGTCATTTCCAACGGCATGAATTTTAGAAAAGAGCACATTGAGCTGCTTAAAGGCCTGAAGATCGGTATTCAATTGTCCTTGTTTGCCACGGATGTCTCGGCCAGGATGGATGTCATGAAAGGCTCATTATCCCAGAATCAAAGGGCGATAGACACCCTGGATCTCTTTGAAAGCCAGGGGATAGAGTACGGGGTGACCATTGTCCCTTATAAAAAATATTTGCGTAACGGGGTCATGGAAAAGATTTTCAGCGACTTGAAAGGCCATCACGTCAAGGAATTTGTCATGCATAAACCCGGATACACTAAATTGACCCCCGCGAACATCGTGGAAGAGTTGAATATCCCTGACCAGGAACTGCTGGATTTTGGTGCCATGATATGGGACAAATATCAGATGAACGTGCGGATCGAGGGGGTGCTTCCCGTGGAGAAGAACGTCTCCGAATTCCTGCGCCTCAGCAAGTCTTTAGAGCCGTTGCGGAATCTGGGGAATAAATTCAAGCTCTTCTTGTGTTCCCCCAAGGCCCACAGCCTGATCAAGCTTGTCTTAAGGAAAATGGAGATGCAGGACTATGAGCTGAAGCCCGTTGAATCACATGTATTCGGAGGGAGCGTCGATTGTGCGGGCCTTTTGACCGTCGAAGATTATGTTATAGCCATTAATGAATATTTGACCGGCGGCGGCAAAAAGGTCGATTTTATCGTCATGTCAAAAAGAAGTTTCGACATCAATAAGGAAGACCTTAAAATGGTGTCCGTCTATAAGTTGGAGGAAATTTTCAATGCCAAGGTGCTGTTAGTTTAAAACTTATGAAAACCCCGATGCGTTTAAAAATAATAAAATCGCCCCGTTTCAAAGGGGAGACGGATTATCTCCCGCCGCTGGCCATTTCCCAAATATATTCATTCCTGAAAAATAAGGGTTTTGAAATCTCCCAGGAGGATTTAAACCAGAGGGAAGTCCCCTCCAAAAAAGATATATTCGGGTCTACCTACAAAAAGAGGCTGAAAAACATATTTTCCAGGGAGTTTTCCGCTTATTTAACGACGGGTAAGGATGATCATTATGAAGCGATCGCCTCCCAATATTTGTCATCCGGGGAAATGGACTCGATCGATATCCTGCTGGTTTCGATCTGCTATTCCGATTTTTGTTCTTCCATGGCGGCCCTGTTGATAGCCAGGTATTTTAAGTCCAAGAATAGAAATAAGCTGGTCATCATGGGCGGGGAGTCCATAGAGAAGTCTTATATTTATGAGGGTTTTGAAAAATACAACACCTTGGGCATTGTGGATTATTATATCCTCGGCCCCGGCGAAGAATCCTTGCTGATGCTCCTGAAAAGAATACAAGGGGAGGCCCTCGACCCTAAAAAGATCCCGGGCCTGTGTTACAGGCAGGACGGCCAGGTCTTTAAAAATGACCCCATCCGGGACGCAGCCCTCGTGCCCCCTGACTTTACGGGCTTATCGTTGAAGAAATACAGCTGGGACCAGTCGGAGATTTTTCACAGCATGTCTCCCAAACTTTTCCCCCGGCGCGAGATCCTGGTGCTTCCATTCCGGATGATCGACGGCTGTCCTTACCGCTGCGCGTTTTGCGCGTCCCCGGACATGTCGCAGGCCAGGACCTCCTCGGTCGATCCGCAGGAGGCGGTCAGCGTGTTGAAAAGATTGACGGCCGAACACAACGCCAAATATTTTATGTTCCTGCATGACACCCTTAATTTTTCCAAGGCCTTCATCAATCATTTTTGTGACGAGCTGATCAAGGCGGATTTGGACATACGGTGGTCGGACAGCTTAAGCCCCTTGGCGGTGGACGGCCCCGAGGTGTTGAATAAAATGTACCGGGCCGGCGCCCGCCGGGTGTTTTTCGGCCTGGAATCGGCCAGCACCAAGCTGCAGGCGTATACCGGGAAGAATGTTAATCCGGCTAGAGCGGCGCAAATCGTGAAATGGGCGCATGAAGCGGGGCTCTGGACCGGCGTTCAGGTCATCGCCGGATTTCCTCACGAGACAAAAGAAGACATACAATCCACCGTGGATTTCATTATAGACTGCGCGCCTTATCTGGATGTTGTCAAGCTGCAGAAGTTCTATCTGCGCCGCTATACCTATATGCATTCCGATGCCAAGAAATACGGCATCACTAACATCAGGGAGTACGATGATCTGCCGGAATTGGTGGTCCGGCAAAGGGGCCAGAACAGATACCGCTTTGATGAAATCGGCGGGCTTGAGTGGAATCAGAAGGAAAAACAGATTGAACGTTCCTACCGCACATTCGACCGGCTCATCACAGAATATAGACTAAAATCGTACAGCCCCAGGGATGAACTGAATATTCTTTTTTACCTGTATGAATGTCTGGAGGATAAAAAGAGGATCAAATCCGCATTTGACATATACCAGGCCGAACTTAAGAAAGTCAATAAACTGAGCCTGGACCTGCAGGACCTGGATGAGTAGCCTCCATGAAAAGAATCATTATTTATTACTCACACAGGCAGACGCTGGGGCATCAGAGCCGTGTGGCCAACATCGTCGCAAGCCTTCATACAAACTATAAGAAAAAAGTTAAAGTTTTCCTCTTTAATGCCGGCTTGCCGGAAGAGTTCATTCAATTCCCGCCGGGGACGGTGTGCATCAACATCCCGTTCCCTTTTCACAGCAAACAGGATTTCAGGGTTGACCGCAAGAATTTCTCCCGTGGAGACGTCAGTTCCCGCTCCCAGTTTATGCTGAAACAAATTGAAAAGATAAGGCCGGATGTTTTTATCACGGAATTTTTTCCATTCGGAAGGCCGGACCTGATTGAAGAGATATTCCCTGTTTTGCGTCTTGTGCATTCCCGGGGAGCCAAAATTATAAGCAGCCTCGGGTATCCGTATATAAACCCTTTCTTTTTTAAAACGGAAAGCCGGAAAATCTACACCTTGCTTGCCAAATTTTATGAAACCATCCTGGTCCATACGCCTGACGGGCTTGAGGAAGCTTATGCCCTGAAGTCTTTGGGGGATGCCCAAAACGAGCATCCAAAGGGCGGCTTGACTAAATCGTATACCGATGCCTTCTCCGTGGTGAAAGACAAGATCGTTCATACAGGCTATATCGTTCCCGCAGGGATAAAGAACGTGTCCCGGCCGGTTTTGGTGAATAAGATAAAATCCCGGGAGAGGATTTTTGTTCTGGTCAGCCGGGGCGGCGGAGTTATTTATCCGAAACTTCTGACGAGCGCCATCCAGGCCAAAAGGATTTTGGGGGACAAGTTTGTTTTTTTGATCGTGCCGGGGCCCTCTTCCACCGGCGCGGAAATGGCGCTCTTTCGTTCGTTGATCGATAAGGCCGGCCCTGAGGGGATCGAGATGCGGCCTTATGTCCCGGATCTGTTCAAATATATCCGCTTTTGCGATGTTTCTATAAGCATGTGCGGCTATAACACCTCTGCTGAATTATTATTTTTTCGCACGAAAAGCATTGTTGTGCCCTGGAGGCTCTGGGAAAATCAGGATAACTCGTACTATAATGACCAGTTGACCCGGTCCTATCTCTTAAAAGAATACCTGGGTTCCGGGGTGGTCCAATACAACTCCATTTCCGCAAAGGCGCTCGCCGACGGTGTACAAGAGCAGATGGCCAAGGACCCGCCCAAAGAGATCCTTAAGGCATCGGATTTTGAAGGGGCTTATTTTACGGCCGCAAGGATCATGAGCTGACGGAAGCTTTGGACAGGGCTTTTCGGGCCATCGCCGGGTCGAACAGAGGGTCCGCCGCCAACGGGGTGCCGTGGGCGCGCAAGGCCATGGAACGGCTGCCTCCCCGGCAGGTGTCAAGCACGGGGCAGCGCCGGCACAATTCCGGCAGATAGCCGGTCCCGGAGAGCTCCTTAAGGAACGGGTGTTCCCACGCCTCGCGGATGCTGCGTCCTAAATTTGTTTCCAAGAAATAATTTGGTTTAAAGAATCCCCTGGCGCTGCGCACGAGGCGCAAGTGCCCTTCGTCCAGCCTGGCCCCCAGAAAGACCTTTTTGCCGATCTGAAGATCGCCCGCCACGCATAAGGGGGTCGGGTTGGAAACAAAAGCATTGATCCGGTCCCTGCGGATCTTCATGATCTCAAGGGCCAGCTTGCGGAAAAACAGGGGGTTCATTTCCTTTAAGGCCTCAACCGAATCGCTGATCGGACGCTGCAGAAGCCACGCCGCAGGGTTGATCTTCTTGATGAGCGGAATAAAGGGCGTCAGTGAACGCTCGGAGTCGGAAGTGATGACCGTCGCCGTCCACAGGACCGGCAAGTAGGCCTTTAAAAGAAAGATATTCTTCATTTTATCAAGGAAAGAGACCTTGGAACCGGTATAGGCGGTGTTGGCCTTCTCATCGTACCCCTGCAGCGAAACATGCGCCACATCGACGGTGGCGATAATGGTTTTCATGGCGGCAGGGCTGATGTTGTCGGCAGAGGTGTTAAGGATAATGGCCAGTTTCCTGGCTTTGGCATAGGACAAGATGGGGCGAAAATCCGGATGGAGGGTAGGTTCCCCGCCGGTGATACGGACGGCCTTTACCCCGAGACCGGCGGCCTCGTCTAGGGTGGCTTTAATATCTTTGAACGGCACGTCAGGGATCCGCGGACCGGTGCAGTAGGTGCAGACCTGCCGGCAGCGGCCGGTGATTTCAATGATGATCTCTGAGGGCAAAGATGGTCGTTTCATGGCATCAGGGCAGGGTGGCCTTTAACAATTATTTCCGGTGCACCCGTAGTCTATAGAGATGGAACACAGTTGGGAAGGCAGGCCTATTGCACCGCATCCTCCATTGGTGGGGGACAGGGCAGGGTTATGATAGGTGTTGGAAGCCGTGTTTCCTGCCGGGAGTGCGTACGCCGATTTAACAGAGGTGGCTGTGCTGGTAGTATTAAGGCAAATTTGAAAACTTTGATTGTTAACGGTGACCCAGCGGGAGCCGTAATTGTACCAGTGACAGCTGTCTGAAGCAAGCTTGGTGGGGTTGCTGCTGTTGGTTGACGGGTCACAGGACGGGTCAAAAGCGTCCGGCCCGTTGCAGCAGGAGGCGGCCACGTTGAAATCCAGGGAGCAGGTGGCCTGGGTGCGGTCCGGCGGATTGGGCGGTGTCAGTGTATAAGGAGGATTGCAATATAGCTCGCATTTAGAGTTGCCGCCGCAGCTGGATTGAGGGGTGTCACAGCTGGATGAACTGTCCACGTAACAATACGGTGTGTCTTGTTTCAAGCCGGCGGTGGGGACCGTATCGCAAAATGTGGCTGCATTTTGGAAAAGGACAAACCCGGTGCATTTGGGCAGAGGGCAACTGCCGTCTAGAATACAAAACTGAGAGCTGTTGGAACCGCAGGCATAGCCGTATATTTGCTGGCCGTAATAACAGGAGCTGGTTGTGCCGGTGGCTTGAGGCGGACAGCAGGTGGTGTTTGGATTATTGTATATGGAGTTTGGATCGCTGGTGGTCGGGCAATAGCTGTGTGCGGCAGGGCCGCTGCCTGCAGGACAATAGCAAGGGCCGCTGATACCCGCAGGCAATGAAGGGCATGTGAACGCGTGGCCCTGGTTGGGCAGCGGAGCGCTTCCGCACCCCAAGGGTTGAGGCGTGTTGCAGCAGCTTTCGTCCAGGACGCAGGTTTCCGCCCCGGCGGAGCCGTTACAGCCGGGGAGATTGCAGTTAAAGTGGTATTCGCGCTGATTGGCCGCGCACAGCGAGCCGTTTTGGTTGGTCCCGCAGGACCCTGCTTCCGAGGTGCAATGGCAATTCAAAGGGATATCCGGGACGTTGTTGACGGGCGCCTGGTTGATGATTTCTTCGGCGGATTCCCTGACGCTTACGTCCCACAGCCTGAAATGCGCATTGACGGAACGAAGCACATAACTGCCCATGAATACAATCCCCAAAATCACGAGGATGGCAATTAAGATATACTCAATGATGGACTGTCCGCGTTTATGCATGAATTTTCTTGGGTCTATAGTGAAAGTATAACCGAAACAGCAAACCGGCGCAAGGTACTTTAAAGTATCTTAATAGAGGCATTTGTTTAAAAAATTTTGAATAATACTAACGTCCTTAGGGCTAATCTGGTAAAATGCATACCATGGATTTTAAGAAGTTGTTTGAGCAATACCTCCAATTCGTCAATCGCATAATCCCCAAACCGCCCGTCCTGCCCGTTATCGGTATTGATATCGGCACCACCGCGGTCAAGGCTGTGGAATTGGGGCCTGCCGCCGAGGGCCTTCAAGTGCGCCACTGGGCCGTGGAGCCTTTGGCCGGGGGCGACCTCAAATCCGCCTTGAAAAAGTTAAGCGAGCGCCTGCATTTCACCAACCAGGTGCTGGTTTCCTCGGTGTTCGGCAAGGGGACCCTGATGCGTTTTGTCGACCTGCCCCGCATGTCCCTCGAGGATCTGAAAAAATCCTATATTTATGAATTGGACAAGTATTTTCCTTTTGACCCCAAAACCATTTACACGGATTGCGCCATTCTGGACCCCGAGGGCAAGGACAAGAAGATGCAGGTGCTGCTGGCCGCCGTCAAGAAGGAGATGGTGGACGAGCGCTTGAAATTGTTCAAAGAAGCCGGGTTGGAGTTAAACCGCGTCATGCTCAATCCCGTGGCCGCGGCCAATGCCTTCAGCCGCCTGGGGCCGGCCGCCGGCGCTGCGGGGAAGGCCAAGGCCCTGCTGGACATCGGGGGATCGGCCTCCAGCCTGATGATCTTAAAGGAGGGGTCCTTACGTTTTACCAGGGACATCTTTATTGGCAGCCAGCAGTTGACCCAGAAGATCGCCGGCGCCTTTAATGTCGATGCCGCCGCGGCCGAGGCGCTCAAGCGCGATCCCGGCGACAAACTAGCCCAGATCATGGAGGCCTGCGACGTGCCGGTCAATAATTTGATCGGCGAGGTGCGCCTGTCCATCGATTATTTTACCACCGAGAGGCATGCCCAGGTCGACGAAATCTTCTTGATCGGGGGCGGGTCTTCCTTAAAAGGCTTCGAGGGCGTGTTCGAAAAGGGTTTGGGGATGCCTGTCAAGATCTGGCAGCCTCTGGGTTCGCTGCGCGTTGATCCCGCCCTGGGCGGGGACATTCAAACTCATGCCGTCCAGCTGGGGGTGGCGGTGGGATTAGGATTGCTCTAAATGATCGACATTAATTTGATCCCGGAAAATTTAAGAAAAGGCGGCAAGGCCAAGGCGGACGGGGTGACCATCAATATCCCCCGCGAGATCATCTTCGGCGTCGGCGGCGGGCTGATCGTCCTTTTGCTGGCCATTCATTTGATCTTGGGCGCGGTGTGGCTCATGGCCATGGGCCGGCTGTCCTTTTATAATGCCCAGTGGCAGAAGATCCAGCCGGACAAGGCTGCCCTGGATGCCATCCATAAGGAATCAGGGGATTTGAAGAACAAGATCAAGACGATCGCGGATGTGACCACCAATGAAACGGTCCTTTGGGCGCCCAAGTTTAACGCGATCAGCGACGCATTGCCCGGCGGGACGTGGATCAAGAAGATGACCCTGGACAAGACCGGATTGACCATCGAAGGCGGCGTTGTTTCCAAGACCCGCAACGAGATCAATAATGTGGGGGCCTTCGTCGCTGCTCTGAAGAAAAGCGATGATTTCATGAAGGGGTTCGTGTCCCTGGAGATCAACTCCATCCAGGGCAGCAGGAGTAATTCCGTGCAGGTCACGGATTTCTCCATTGTGGCGAAATTGCCGAATACTGAAGCTGGGAAAAAACGGAAATGAAAAAGGTCATCGATGCTTTCAATAAATTAAGCGAGCAGTCCCGTTACGGGGTGGTGATCTTTATCGTCATCCTGATCGTGCTGTTGGATGTGGTCTTTCTGGCGCTGCCTCAACTGGGCAGCATCGGGGCGGCCAACAACAAGATCAGGGACATGGGCGAAAATACCAGGCAGATCATGACCGACAAGGCCAGGATCGGCTCCTTGAAGAAAAATCTCGAGGAGACCCGGCTGCAGTTTACCTCTTTAAGCAACAAGGTGCGCGCCCTCCAGGAGGTGCCTGCCATCCTCACGACCATTTCAAGCGTTGCCAATCAATACGGCGTCCAGATCGACCAGCTGGTCCCCGACCAATCCGGGCAGCAGGCCCTGACCAAGACCCCGGAGGCCCAGTATTATGCCCTGCCTGTGACCATCAAGGCCAGGGGCGGGTACCACAATTTCGGCCGCTTCATCAATAAGCTTGAAAACAGCGAGCTGTTCTTTATCATGAAGGATTTCATCATTCAGAATGAGGCAGCCAATCCCAACAGGCATGTGTTTTCTTTGACCATTAACCTTATTTTGGCGGACCGCACCGGAGGGGCCAGGACCAAAAACCTATGAGACGGCTTATTTTGGGGCTGATACTTTTATCAGTAAATTCAGTTTATGCCTACGCCGATTTCGTGTATGATGATCACGGAAAGCGAGATCCATTTGTGCCGTTGGTTTCTTCTGCGGGCATGATCGTCACCTATGATGAGGACCTGGCGGTCAATGACCTGGTCCTGGAGGGCATCGTGACCGATCCCTCGGGGGACAACATGGCCATCGTCAACGGCAAGATCGTCAAGGCTAATGACACGATCGGCCCTTATCATGTGGAAAAAATCGCTTTCGACCATGTGGAGTTCCTGAAGGGAACGGAGAAGTTCATCTTAAAAATCAAAAACGGAGGCATGTAAATAATGTTCAAAGGTGCCTTTATCCTTATAGCAGTTGTTCTCATGAGTACGGGTTTCAATGTTTGGGCGGATGCTCCGCAAGCCGGCAGCGCGGCGGTGGTGACCGTGCCGCAAACCAATAATTTGGCCTCGGATACCGGGCTGGTAAGTCTGGACTTCCAGGATGCGGACATAAGAAATGTGCTTAAAGTGCTGGCTTTTAAAAGCGGGGTCAACATCGTGGCCGCGCCCGATGTGACCGGCGTGGTGAACATCCAGTTGAAGAATGTGCCGTGGCAGAAAGCGTTGGATGTGATCCTTTCCACCTATGGCTACGGGTTCGACCGCAAAGGCAATATCATCACGGTCATGACCGTGGAAAATTTGAAGAAGTACCGCGAGGATTCGGCAGCCCTTCAAGCACAGGAGCCCCTGGTCTCCAAGACCTTTTCGCTCAATTATGCCAAGGCCGAGGATGTGTTGAAGATCATCAACAAGCTTGTCAGCAGGAGAGGATTCATCAATTTCGATACGCGCACCAATTCCATTATTGTCCGCGACTTGGAAAGCAACCTGGAGTTGATCGCCCAGGTCATCAAGTCCATTGACACCATCACCCCGCAGGTCTCCATCGAGACAAGGATCGTGGAGACGGATCTGAGCAATAACGACAATTTGGGGGTGGATTGGGTCAACGGCCTGACAGGCACCCTCACCGGCGGGGCCGTGCCGACCTACGCTCCTTTTACCCACGATATTGCGACCCAAAATTTCATTCCAGGCTCTTGGCCGTCCCCCTCAGGCTCGCTGGCGACCACCCCGACTGCGGGATCGTTCACCTACGGCACGATCAGCGCCAGCCAGCTTAACGTGACCTTGCAATGGTTGAGCTCACGCACCAATACCAAAATCCTTTCCAACCCGCGTATCGTGACGCTGGACAATCAAAAGGCCACCATCAACATCGGCCTGGAATATCCGGTACCGAACTATTCCTTTAATTCGAGTACGGGGCAGGAACAAGTAACAGGTTTTACCCCATTACCTATCGGTGTTAATTTTGAGGTGACGCCGCATGTGAACAACGCAGGATTGATTACATTGGATTTGCATCCGCAGATCACGACGCTTCAGGCAACGATTACCGTGCAGAACAATCCATTCCCTGAAACGAGCAATGAAGAGGCTAAGACCAATGTGATGATCGAGGACGGCAAAACTTTAGTCATCGGGGGCATGATCACAGACCAGGTGGTAACGACGACCACCAAGCTGCCTGTGCTGGGGGACATCCCGCTTTTGGGGTGGTTCTTCAAGAATACCAACCCGGTGAAGACCAGGAAGGAAGTCATCATCTTCCTGACGCCGCACATCATTACAGCCGGGAAGAACGCCTCTGCCGCGAATGCAACTCCGTAATCCCATCCTGCGCGTCAAATAAACATTGTTTAAAACGCGTTAGTTAAGAAGGAGAGAGAACTGTGTCTAAAGAAATTTTGATCCAAGTCGCCCAGGGCGAGAGGCGTGTGGCCGTCCTGGTCGACGGCAAGCTGGATGATTTTTATATCGAGCTTGACCGCCACCAGTCGATGCTGGGCAACATTTACAAGGGCAAGGTGGAGTCCATCCTGCCGTCCATCAACGGCGCCTTTGTCAACATCGGCCAGGAGAAGAACGGGTTTTTGTACCTTACCGACGCCGATAATCCCTTTTTGCAGGACATCGAGAAGATCGAGCATGAGCCCAGTCCGGGGCAGAAAATCCTTAATATGATCTTTCCCAAGCCCGCCGAACAGCAGGTCCAGGTCCAGGTGCCGGAGCAGGCGTCCCAGGACCAGCGGGAGGGCCAGCGTGAGGGCCAACGTGAGGGCCAGCGGGAAAATCAACGGGAGAACCAAAAGGGCAACGGCCGCCATCGCAGGGAACGGAATGATAAAAATGAGCTGCCGCTCAAGAAGGACCAGGAGATCCTGGTGCAGGTGGTCAAGGATCCCTTCGGCACCAAGGGGGCCCGCTTGACGACCCACATCAGCCTGGCCGGCCGTTTTGTGGTGTACATGCCGGTGGACAAGCACAGCGGGATCTCCAAAAAGATCGACAAGCCCGAGGAGCGCCAGCGCCTTAGGGACCTATTGCGGTCGTTCAACTTCGTCAAGACCGGAGGGTTCATCATCCGCACGGCTTCCATGGCCCAGGGCGAAAGGGAAATTTTGCGCGATTCCAAATTCCTGGTCAATAAATGGAACGAGATACGGGAGCTGTCCAAAAAGAAGGAACCGCCCGCGCTGATCTACGAAGAAGGCTCCTTGATCTGGAGGGTGATCCGCGACCTGCTGAAAGAAGACGTCCAGGACATCTTTATTGACTCCAGGGAAGAATTCGTCAAGATGCGCAAGTTCGCGCAGAACCTGATCGGCAACGAGATCATCGATAAGATCAAATACCATCCCGGGCCGCAGGGTCTTTTTGACGCCAAGAACGTCACCCGCGAACTGGACAAGATCTATGAGGCCAAGGTGTATTTGAAATCCGGCGCCTATGTGGTCATCGAGCCCACCGAGGGTGTTACCGTGGTTGACGTCAATAGCGGCCGCTTTAAGACCAAGGGCACGCCGGAAGACGCGGCGTTTGCGGTCAACATGGAGGCGGCCCCCGAGATCGCCCGGCAGCTGCGCCTGAGGGATCTGGGCGGCATCATCGTCATTGACTTTATCGACATGAACCGCGAGGACCACAAGCGCAAGGTGCTCAATGCCCTGCGCGAGGGTTTGAGCAAGGACCATGCCAAGACCGAGGTCAACCGCATCTCACAGCTGGGCCTGGTGGAAATGACCCGTGCCCGCACGGGCAAGACCATCGAGTCTTTGGAGTTTCACAGCTGCCCGTACTGCGAAGGCCGCGGCAAGGTGAAGATCAATTAAAAAAGGGACTGTCCCTTTTTTTATTTTGACTAAACCATGATTCCTTGTATAATAACGGGCTCTAAAAAAGGGACTGTCCCTTTTTTATATTTAGGAGGATGTTATGTTTGCAGTCGTTCAAGTGGGCAACAGCCAATTCAAGGTCAGCGAAGGCGATATCATCCAGGCCAACCGCCTGGATTTCGAAAAAGGTAAGAGCATCGTTTTGGACAAGGTCCTGCTTTATTCCGACGGCCAGAACGTCAAATTGGGCCAGCCGTACCTGAAGGACGTCGAGGTCAAGGCCGAGGTGCTGGAACAGACCCGCGCGCCGAAGGTCGTGGCGTTCAAGTACCGCAAGCGCAAGGATTCCGCGCGCACCCACGGCCACCGCCAGGATCTGACCACGGTTAAGATTGCTAAGATCACTGTTTAATGATGGATATTAAAATCCCGGTGTCCCGCTTAAGGGGTGCCGGGATTTTTAATTTATAGGGACATTTATGGCATTTGTCGATCAGGCACGCATCCAGGTGGCGGCCGGCAACGGCGGCAAGGGCTGCGAAAGCCACTACCAAGATAAATACACGCGTTATCCCATCCCCGACGGCGGCGACGGCGGCAGGGGCGGGAACATTGTTTTTGTGGCGGACCGCAACCTGCAGACCCTTCTGGACTACCGTTTTAAACAGCATTACGTCGCCCCCAGGGGTGGCCATGCCAGCAGCAATAATAAAACGGGCAAGCGGGGCGAAGACTGCATTTTGCGCGTACCGGTGGGCACCATCCTGTGGGACTACGACACGGAATTGCTCATCCGCGACCTTAAAGTGGACGGGGACACCGTCATCGTGGCCAAGGGCGGCGAAGGCGGCCATGGCAACAACCGCAACCGCACGGTGACGCCGCCCGGTGAGGGCGAGGTGCGCACCATCCGGCTGGAATTAAAGATCATTGCGGATGTTGGCTTGGTTGGCTTTCCCAATGTGGGCAAATCAACGCTTATTTCGGCCGTCTCCAAGGTGCGCTCCGAGATCGCCAATTATCCTTTTACGACCAAGGCCCCCATACTGGGCATCGTTAAGGATGAAGATGACCCGGATAAGGATTTTGTCATGGCCGACCTGCCGGGCTTGATCGAAGGCGCGCATGAAGGCAAGGGCTTAGGCTATCAATTCCTTAAACATGCCGAGCGCACCAAGATTTTAGTGCATGTGATTGATATGTCCGGCTCTGAAGGCCGCGATCCCATCGGTGATTATTATAAAATTTGCGAAGAGCTGGATCTTTACAGCGAAGAACTGCTGCAGAAGCACCGCATTGTGGTGGCCAATAAGATGGATTTGCCCGAGTCCAAGGCCAACCTGACGCGTTTCAAGCGCAAGGTGACCAAGGACGTCATCCCCATTTCCGCCAAGGAAAAAGAAGGGCTGGATAAGTTATTGGCTACCATACGGTTATTGCTGTAAGCTTGGGCTGCAAAGACCAGAATAGTGTGCTATACTTGAAACGTTAATCCCGAATAAAAGTGAATTAAGTCCCCATTCTTAATTACTTTTGTTTTCCCTTTAGTTTAAGGGGAAAACTAGATTATTTAAAGGAGTGGGGCCATGAGCCTTATCAGAGAAATCGAAGAGGCAATTGCCAAATTGCCCATCAGAGAAGCCTATATGCTCCGGCACTGGTTGAATGAATACGAAACCGCCCGCGAGTATAAGAAATTAAAAGCGCAAGCCGTTTTAAATCATCATTTAAGCGAATTCAAGCATGACCACGGCAATGCGTTTTTAAATTAGGTTTTTGAAGCGTTCAAAGCTGCACCCTTTGAATCCGTCCTTTTTACGGGGGCGGATTCTTTTTTTCAAGCAAAAAAATAGGGGTTATTGTATAATTAGCACTTATTTAGCTTCTTTAAGCTAAGGAGGCCTTATGTGTCCGATCACTCATGAAAGTCAGTTGGCGTTATTGATTGCCGTTATTGCGAGTTTTATTTTTGGTGCGATTTGGTATGGCCCGCTTTTTGGCCGGACGTGGGCGGTTTTAAACGGGATGAAGGTCCCCGAAGAAGGCTGCAAGGGCAAGCCGCCGGTCAGATCCCTGTTGATTACATTTTTGGGCACATGCCTGACCGTTTTTGGGCTGGCGTATATCATGGGCAATTACAAGCCGTTGTGTAGTTATGGCCCCGCGTTGATTGTTTGGCTTGGTTTTGTGGTGCCGTTGCTGTTGAGCAGCATCGCTTGGGAATGCAAGCCCTGGAAGCTCTTTGCTATTAATGCGGTGTTTTATTTGTTGAATTTTTATCTTATCACGGTGATTTTGACGTACGTGCGGTAAAAAGAGATCTTATGATGGATGACCGTTCAGTTTTTCATATTATTTCTGATTTAATAAATGAGCAGGGGATTTCGTGTATTTTGATTGGCGGATTTGCAATTAATTATTATAAAGTAACACGTCAAACAGCAGATGTTGATTTTTTAATTACTAAAGAAGGTTTTAATAAAATATTCAAATATTTGGAGGAGGCTGGTTATAAAAAGAATTCATTGCAGGAGAATTTTGTCCAGCTTCAGAATAGCCATGCGCTGATGGATGTTGATTTTATGTTTGTTGATCAGAAGACTATTGAAAAAATACTTAGTGAAGGTAAAAAAATAAAAATCGTTGGTCAAGCATTCACAGTGCCTTCCTTATATCATTTAATTGCTTTAAAGCTGCATTCTATAAAATTCAATCCCAAAGTTAGATTGACTAAAGATTTTCCGGACATCGTGAATTTGATAAGGATTAATGATGTTGATTTTAAAGAAAGGAAATTTAAAGAACTTTGTTTTACATATGGGACAGAAGAGATATACAACAGAATATTGGAGGCCTTTAAATGAGAGAAAAGGTGCTTAAGTTTCCTGTTATTAAAGAAAAGTTTATTAAACCAAAAATTCTCTCTATGGACGAGTATTTTAAGTTTGTCCAGTTCAATTTAAAACAGGCCTCCGACAGAAAAGCTTATGCTAAGTGGAAGAAAATGTTAATTGTTAATGTTCCATTTTTTCTAATATAGGACGATGTGTTTTGGGTTGTGAGGTATAAGGTTGGCGAGGCTTTGAAAGTCATTTTTGAATACCACTCTGGCCCCGCCAGCCTTCGTCGCCGATTCGGCCGTACAGCGCCGAAGGCGCGTCGTACGGCCGGACATCAGAAAAGGCTGGCGGAACAAGGCCAGCGTGGTTGAAAAAATGACTTTCAAAGACGAAGCCAAGGGAACGACATAAAAATATGACACGCACATTTCAGAGACCGATTAAACGAGTGGTGGTGAAGCTGGGCTCAAGCCAGATCGCCGACGCACAAATGCGTCCGAAGACCCGCGAATTGATGTCGCTGGCCTTGCAGATCGGTGATCTGCGCAGCAAGGGGCTGGAAGTGGTCCTGGTGTCCTCAGGTGCCATCGCGCTGGGCATGGGCGAGCTAGGCGAGTCCAAGCGCAGCAGCGACCTGCCGTTCTTGCAGGCCCGTGCCGCCATCGGCCAGGCCGCGCTCATGCGTCTTTACAGCGATTTACTCGACAAGGTGGGTCTTAAATGCGGCCAGGTGCTCTTGACCTGGGACGATTTTGATGACCGCAGCCGCTTTTTAAACGCAAGGCATACCCTGGAAGCCATTTTGAAGCAAGGTGTCGTGCCCATCATTAATGAAAACGACACCACGTCCACGGAAGAAATCAAGTTCGGGGACAACGACAAGCTCTCGGCGCTGGTGGCAAGCCTTTTGCATGCCGATTTGCTGGTCATTCTCTCCGATGTGGAAGGCGTTTACGACGGCAACAAGAAGGTTTACCAGGAGATCAAGGAGATCACGGCTGAGATCGACGCGGCGGCGGGCGGCACCAAGAATGTTAATATGTCGCGCGGGGGCATGAAGGCCAAGATCGAGGCGGTCAAGATCGCGACCCAGGCGCGCATTCCCTGTATTATCACCGCCGGGAATATCAAGGACGTGCTGGTGGATCTGGTGGCCGGCAAGAAGATCGGCACTTATTTTATTGAAAAGAACGCACAAATTTTAGACGGGGATTCGGAACATGAATTTATCCGCTCGCATTTTAGAAACAGCAAAAAGGGCTAAAAAAGCCTCTTATCAGATGGCCCTGGTCTCTACGAAAGAAAAGAACCAGGCGCTGTTGAGGATGGCGGATGCCTTGACGGCCCAACAGGCATATTTGATGAAGGAAAACGCCAAGGATCTGGCCGCGGCTGCCAAGGCCGGCTACTCCAAGGCGCTGGTCGACCGCCTGACGCTTAATCCCAAGCGCATCGCCGCCATGGCCGATGGCCTGCGGGAAACCGCCAAACTTAAAGACCCCGTCGGTCAATTGCTTGAAACCATCAAACGGCCCAACGGCTTGCTGATCAAAAAAATCCGCGTGCCGTTAGGCGTTGTGGGCATTATTTATGAATCCCGTCCCAATGTCACGGCGGATTGTGCCGCCCTTTGCCTGAAATCCGGCAACGCGGCCATTCTCAAAGGCGGTAAGGAAGCTATTTTCTCAAATATGGCTATCTTTAAGGTGCTCAAAAGCGTTTTAAAGAAGAGCAGGATTCCTTTGGATGCCTTGCAATTGGTGGAATCAACCGACCGCGCCGCGGTGCATGAACTGTTGAAAATCGACGAGTATCTGGACGTGATCGTGCCGCGCGGGGGAGAAAGCTTGATCCGCTTTGTGGCGGAGAATTCCAACATCCCGGTCATCAAGCATTTTAAGGGTGTCTGCCATGTGTATGTCAGCAGCAAGGCGGATTTAAAGATGGCGCATAAGATCGCCATGAACGCCAAGACCCAAAAGCCCGGCGTGTGCAATGCCATGGAGACCCTGCTGGTGGATAAGGCCGTGGCCCGTCAATTTTTACCGGCGGTGATCAAGGACTTGCAAGCGGCCGGCTGCGCAATCAGGGGCGATCAGGCCGTGCGTGCTATTGTTAAAGATAATGTCAAGAAGGCGACGGAAGAGGACTGGCGCACGGAATATCTGGATTTGATCCTTTCAGTACGCGTGGTCAAAGACTGTGCCGAGGCTATTGAACACATCAACACCTACGGCTCGCACCATTCGGACACCATTGTCACCAAAGATAAAAAGCAGGCGCAGAGTTTTTTGGATGCGGTTGATTCGGCCTGTGTCTATGTTAATGCCTCCACGCGTTTTACCGACGGGTTTGAGTTTGGTTTCGGCGCGGAGGTGGGCATCAGCACGGACAAGCTGCACGTGCGCGGGCCCATGGCCTTGGAAGGCCTGACCAGTTATAAATATGAGATTTACGGGAACGGTCAGATCAGGAGCTAGGGACACTTCTATCATAACTTCAATAATAGCAAAGAGATAGCTGGAAACGGTCCAAGATGAAGAGAATAGGGGTGTTGGGCGGGAGTTTTGATCCCATTCATTTCGGCCATTTGCTCATGGCCCAAAGCGCCCTTGAGGCCTTGAAGCTGGACATGGTTTTGTTTGTACCGGCATACTGCTCGCCCTTTAAGGCGGGCCGCACACCGCCGGATGCCTCGAAGAGGCTTGTCATGGTCGAGGAAGCCATCAAGGGCAACAAGGCTTTCAAGGTCTATGACGGCGAACTGCGGCGCAAGCAAATCTCCTATACCATCGATACCCTCAAGGAATTAAAGGAAAAATATCCGCAATCCCAGCTTTTTTTGCTCTTAGGCGCGGATAATTTAAAGACCTTCCACCGCTGGAAGGAACCTCAAGGTATTTTGAAGTTAGCCAAGCTGGTCATTTTGAACCGGCCGGGTTTTGATAAGGAATCTCCCAAACGCTGGCCGCATGTGAAGGTCAATATGCCCGCGGTGGACATATCTTCCAGCGACCTGCGCCAGCGGCTTAAAACCAGTAAATCCATATGGTATTTGACGCCCAAGGCGGTTATCCGCTATATTAAGCGTTATCATTTGTATGGTTTTAAATAAAGAAAGGTCATTCATGAGCGATAACAAATTTCCCATCAAATTCGGCACCGACGGATGGCGCGCGGTGATCTCCGATACCTTTACCTTTGAGAACGTCCGCATCGTGGCCCAGGCCGCGGCGGATTGGATCAATAAAAATAACCCGCGGTTCGCCCAAAAATCGGCATCCGTGGGCTATGACAACCGTTTTCTCTCTGCGGAATACGCCCAGGCCGTGGCTGAGGTTTTTGCGGCCAACGGCATCAAGACCTGGCTTTCGGATACTTCTTTACCCACACCGGCTCTGAGTTTCGGGGTGGTGGGCTTGAAGAATGTCTGCGGCATCATGATCACCGCCTCGCATAACCCGGCCAAATTCAACGGCATCAAGATCAAGACCGCCCAAGGGGGCGCTGCGTCCAAGGACATCACCAACGTCGTGGAAAGCTATCTGGGACAGACGCCGGTCGTGCGCTTGGGCTTTCAAGACGCTGTGGATAAGGGCCTCATCGTCAAGCATGATTTTAAAGCCGCCTATGTCAAATTTTTGCGCGGCTACATCAACATGAAGAAGATCAAGGCCGCCAAGTTCAAGGTCTTAAGCGATATCATGCACGGCAGCGGCCGCGATCTGCTGCGCCAGATCCTTAAAGGCACCGATATCAAGCTTACCTTGATGCGTGAGGACGTTAATCCGTCTTTTGACGGCAGCAAGCCTGAACCCATTCCCGAATGCCTGCAGCTGCTGATGCGGCGCATGAAGGACGAAAAATTCGATTTCGGCCATGTGCTCGACGGTGATGCGGACCGCGTGGCCGCCGTGATGCCGGGCGGTGAGTTTGTCTCGCCCCAAAAAATCCTGGGGCTGTTGATCCTGCATCTGGTGCGTAACCGCGGGGTGGAGGGCGGCATCATCAAGACCTTGTGCGGCACCACCATGCTCGACCATATCGCCCAAAAGCTCGGCCGCAAGCTGTATGAAACACCGGTTGGCTTTAAGTACATCTCCGATCTGATGATCTCCGAGAAGATCGTGGCCGGCGGGGAAGAGGCCGGCGGCATGGGCCTTCCCAATTATATCCCGGAGCGCGACGGCACTTTATCGGGCCTGCTTTTGCTCGAGATGATGGTTTACAATAAAAAGAATTTCAAGCAGCTGGTGGACGACATGGAAAAGGAATTCGGCCGCTATTTTTACACCCGGCTGGATTATGCCATGGATGCCAAAAAGGTTGATTTAAATAAACTAAAGACCATCCCCGAAGTCTTAGGCCGTAAGGTGATTGAGGTCAAGGATTTCGACGGGGTGAAGCTCATCTGTGACAACGAGGATTGGCTGATGTTCCGCCCGTCGGGCACGGAGCCCCTGGTGCGCATTTATGCCGAGGCCAAGAGCCTTAAAGCGTCCAAGGCCATCCTGGAATTCGGCCGGCAGCAGGTGGACCCGAAGTAAATATGGTGTATTGGATCATTTATTTTTCAACCAAGGTTCTCAGCTGGCTGTATTTTCCTTTTACCGCCTACAACACCAGGAAAATCCCGCGCCAAGGCGGGTTTATCCTGGCCAGTAATCACATCAGCAACCTTGATCCCATGCTTTTAGGAATCTGTTCCGTCCGCCGCCTGAATTTTATGGCCAAGATCGAGCTGTTCAAAGGCATTTTGGGATTTATTCTGGTCCGCTTGGGCTCCTTTCCGGTGCGAAGGGGCGAGGCGGATTTCGGCGCCATGCGGGAAGCGCTCAAGCGCCTGAAAATGGGCCGGCCGGTGCTCATCTTTGTGGAAGGCACCCGGCGCATCGGCGATGCGCCTTCCAAGGCCCAATCCGGCGTGGGCTTTTTGGCCATGAAATCCGGCGTGCCCATCGTTCCTGTCTATATTAAAGGAACAGACAAGGTCATGGCGCCGGGCACCAAATCCCTCAAGCGCGACCGCGTCTTTACCACCTTCGGCGATCCTTTCTATGTCAACGATGCTCCTTCCTACGAAGAAGCTTCCCAGCGCATCCTCGATAAAATTTACGCTTTAGCTTAAACACAGGCCTATATACCTAAGTAGTACTACGTAGATGTCTTCGTAGTTCACCGTATTTAATTATTCCTTCCGTCGCCTTATAGTAAAGACATCCAAATTACTAGGACTTTATTCATAGAAGTTAATTGGGTTTTATCAGGGAAAATTAATTATTAACCTTTATTTGTTAATGTAGTAGGATAGTAAGGGCTTAAAAACAAAGTAGATGGAGTCTTTTCTATTATTAGTGAAGGTCAAACCAGGGAAGGAGAATAAATCAATGAAGTACTTCAAATGCTTAAGTATCTGCATGATTTTGCTTGGGCTGTCTGTCCCCATGGTCTGGGCCCAGGCCAAAGATCAGAAACCTGTGAAAGTTTTGACAGGGGAGCAGTTATACGCCATTAACTGCAGCCGCTGCCATACGGAACGTTATCCGACGGAGCGTACCTCGGCGCAATGGAAGACCATTTTGATGCATATGCGCGTGCGTGCCAATATCCCGGCGGACCAGGCGAAAAAGATCTTGAAGTACTTGCAAGAAAATAACTAATCTTAGAGAGGGCCCCATATATGAAAAAAGTGATTAGAGCAATAGTTTCAGGGATGGTGACCTTATCCTTCATCGGCGTATACGCCGTTCCCAGTTCATGGGCGGTGACGGATGAGCAATTCCAGGCCTTGCAGAAGAAGGTCGATGACCAGAACCAATTGTTGCAGCAACTCTTGAAACAAAATCAGCAATATCAGCAGGAAATCCAGGATTTAAAGCAACAGCAGGGGCAGACTGAACAAACCGCCAACCAGGCGGTGCAGACCGCCCAGGCGGCCCAGGCCCAGGCTTCCAAGGGGGTACAACCGGTGGCAGCGGCGGCCTACAATGTGCCCATGGAGAACCATAACTTCATGCTGGTCGGGGATGGTGAAGTTAAATGGTCAGGGGCGGGTGGTAATGGTAAAGCCCGTGGATCCTACGGCCTGGCTGATTTTGCGCCCATCTTCCTCTATAGGGCCAATGACAAAGTGCTTTTTGAGGCCGGTTTTGATACCACCATCGCCAACAGCAGTTTTGATACTACCAACAGCCCGAATCCGGGGGCGGTCAAAACGTCTACCGGTGGTAATCAAGGCTACAGTACGACATTCAACCTGTCATTCGCCCAACTTGATTATGTGTTCAACCGTTATATAACCTTGATCGGCGGTTTGATGGTCTTGCCTTTGGGCACCTACAGCGAGCGCAGCGCCGGCTGGCTCAATAAATTACCCGATGATCCTATGGCCCGTTCGTTACTGATCGGTTCAGGGGTCGGGGCCCAGCTGCGCGGGGCCAAGTCGATCGGTGATAATGGCGCCCAACTGACCTATTCCGTTTATACAGTCAATGGGGGGCATGCGATTGACAATACCTCATACGCTACCACCATTGATTCATCCAGCAATACGATCCAGAATTTTGATCCTACCGGTAATGTAAATAACTTAAACCGCCAGCCCAGCGAAGGCGGGCGCATCGGCTGGTTCTATCCTTTCAAGCCGCATTATGACGTTGAACTTGGGCTTTCCGGACAGACCGGCGAGTGGAATACCGACGGTAAAGTGTGGCAGGCGGGCGTCCTTGATGCCGCTATCCACCTCTCCCCCTATTTTGAAACCAAGGGTGAATATATTTATACCCGGCAGCAGACCATCGACCTGGGGACCATCGATCCCAAAGGCTGGTGGCTGCAGTCAAGTTTTAAAATGTCCTATTTTAACTGGGATGTTCCGGTTATCCCCAATACGGAGCTGGTCTTCCGTTATGATACCGTCGACAACGATATCGGCAACTTGACCAATTCCGCTAAAGTTTCTCGCCGTTTCGAGCCGGGTTTGGTATACTACATCAACAATACCTTGTGGCTCAAGGGCAGCTACGAAAAAACTTTTAACAGCGATGGCGTTCCTTCAAGTAATGAATGGATCTTGGAACTATCGTACGGGTTCTAAAGAAAGAGAGAATGGTCTATGTTGATGAAGAATTTTGTTAAGGTGTCGTTTTGTGCCGCGTTTGTCTGCGCCGGGATCAGCCTGGTGTGCGCGGATGATTCCAATCTCAGCGCGGCTGACCAGGCCCGCATCGCGAAAGCGGACCAGGGGCCGTCAACCATCGACGTGTCGGCGTACCCGCAAAAGATCCAGGACATCTATTCGGATCTTTTTACCCAGAAATGCACGCAGTGCCATCGCCTGAGCCGTCCCATCAACTCTGACTATGCCCTGCCCTCCGAATGGGAGGCGTATGTCAAGAAGATGATGCATAAGTCGGGCTCGAACATCAATTTCGGGCAGGCCAGGAAGATCACCGATTTCCTTATTTATGATTCCAGTATCCGCAAGAAAGCGCTGGTGGATGAAAAGCTATCCAAGGAAGCTCCTGACGCCCGGGCGGCGGATGAGGCCAAGATCAAGCAGGTCCAAGCTAAGTACGGCCAATAGGAGCTTTACCCATGCCAGTTGATCCTAAAGAGGACGTCGATCGCGAGGAGAGGCGTGTCTTTTTAAAGGCCTTCGGCGGCATAGGCGCCGCCCTGTTCCTGCTGTCGATGGGGACCTTTGAGAAGATCTTCGGGTTCTTCTTGAAACAGGACCTCACCAGGGACCAGGAAGAGCATATCCTGTCCGAGAAAATCCAGCGCCTGGAACAGACCGCCCACGAAAAGAAATTGGAGCTGGAGCGGCTGGACAAGGATTATATCCTTGTCGCCTCCCTGGATTCCCTCAGTCCCGTCAAAGGCATTTATTTCATCGATTACCTGATGCGTCCGGCCATGGCCTTCTGCGATGACGACGGATTTCCCATCGTGCTGTCCGCCAAATGCACGCATTTAGGCTGCACCGTCGGCAATATTGTCGACGACAAGGGGGACATCCTCTGCCCCTGCCACATGTCAAGGTTCAGCATCAAGACGGGCGCTCCGGTGCCCGGCTCGCCGGCCAAGGCCCCGCTGCCGTTTCTGGGCTGGGCTATCATAGATAAGAATAAAAACATCCTCCTCACTCAGGATCCCCATGGAAAACGGCAGGGGATAACGGACATGGACAAGCTCTCCGGCAGTTCGCTTTACGTGCTGAAAAAATATAGCGAGGAAGCCTGATGCCTGAACAGAAAAAAGGCCTTGCGCGGATGCTTAAATCACTGGGTGAACGCCTGCCCATGGATAAATTCGATTTTAAGCACCTGGTCATGGAAAAGGAGGTGCCAGTCCACAAGATGAGCTGGGCCTATTACCTGGGCGGGCTGACCTTATTTTTCTTTTTAGTCCAGGTCGTCACCGGTATTTTCCTTCTTTTTTATTATGAACCCACCGTTTCCGACGCGCATGCATCCGTTGAGTTCATCACCCGGTATGTCAAAAACGGGTTTTTCATCCGTAACCTGCATGCCTGGGCCTCGTCTTGCATGATCCTGTGCCTGATGGCCCATGCCATCACCACCTTTGCCATGAAGGCCTTTGCCAGGCCGCGGGAGATCATCTGGTCGTCGGGGGCATTGCTGCTGCTTTTGGGCTTCACTTTCGGGTTTACCGGCTACCTGCTGCCGTGGCACCAGATCGCGGTCAATGCCACCAAGGTCATGCTGCAGTCCATTGACCGCTCCGGCCAGTATCTTCCCGGCGTATTAGCGGGCGTTCCGCATTACCTGACCCAACTTATCCAGGGCGGCCCCATGATCGGGCAGGCCACCTTGAGCCGTTTTTACGCGCTGCATGTGGTCATTTTGCCGCTGTTGGTGGCCGGCATTTTGGGGCTGCACCTGCTCGCGGTCCAATTGCACGGCATGAGCCAGGGCACCGATAAACCGACGGGAAAAAGCGAAAAGTTCTTTCCGTTCTTTATCCTTAAGGATTTGATCGTCTGGGGCGTGGCCTTTTTCATCATTTTTATTATTGCTTCATGCCTTCCCTTTGAATCGTTCTCGCCGTTCCCATTGTTCCAGCCCTTCAATGCGCTGGGGGCCACACCGGAAGGCATCAAACCGGAATGGTATTTCTATTTTACGTATTATCCCCTGGAACTTTTACCCTTTTGGCTGGTGATGATCGGCCTGACCGCCACGGGTGTTGTGCTCTTTCTGACGCCGAGGATTTTTAAAAACACCAGCCGGCCCATGTTGGCCGTGATCGCCTGGCTTATCACCGCCTATCTGGTCATCATCACGCTTTTCGGCAGCTTCATTTATGCCCTTGTCAAAGGGGGGCATCCATGAGGCTTTTTGCCGGTCTTGTGCTGCTGATTTGCGCCTATGCCGCCCCGGCCCTGGCCCACCCGGAATATTTGACTTATTACAAAAAGGAATCGGGGCGCGCCATCAACTGTTCCGAGTGCCATCTCAATCCCGAAGGGCCGGCGGGCATCGGCCCCGGGCAGATCGGCAGCCTGACGCCGGAAGAAAAGAAAATGCTGGACCTGGCCCGCACCGCCAAACCCGGCGCTGACATCAAGAATCCTATCCTCAATGCCTTCGGCAACGAGATCCTCAATGCGATAGGCCATGACAAATTGGTCGAACTGGAGCAGGACCCCGGCCAGATCGCCAAGCTGCTGCCCAAGAACAGCGACCTGGACGGCGACGGCATTCCGGATTACCAGGAACTGTTGGACGGGACAAACCCGCTTGATGCCAATGACGGCATGCCCTGGAAACTGTTTTTGCATAATTTTGCCGCCGACTGGTTCCAGATCCTGATGGTCTTTTTGGCCACCATTTGCGGCGTTTACGGCCTTTCCCACCTGATCTTGTGGTTTTCCATCAGGGCCAAGAAGGAACTCTGATTTCCCGCCCCTTTTTCATTGACATTCCGTTGAATATCAATATCATTAGATGACAAGTAAGAATCAGTAAGCATTTGCTGACTTGCTTGTAACTCAACTTTATTTGATTGGAAGCCGTATTTCAAAGGGTCCAGAATATTTTTTCTGGAGGCTAGCGTGATGGTCGGGCCGCCATCTGATTCGACTGAATCGGTGTGCGGCCCGCTTTGTTTTCGGAAGACCTTCTATGAAATTTACGTTGAGATTGATCTTGTCCCTGGGGTTGATCGTAGGCGCGGTGGCGCTGGTGTTTGCTTATCACCAGGCCAGGCAGGAAGAGGACCGGTTAAACGCTGAGCTGAAAGTAAGGGTCAACGTCATCGCTGAAAGCTTGCGGATGCTCATCGAGCCGCCGCTCACGGCCGGCAACACGGATTTCCTTAAGCATGTCGTGGACAAATTTTCCGGCCGCGGGAAACTTGAGTGGCTTGATATCCGTGACCTCAACGATCATCCCGTCATCGCTTCCCCCCGTCTGCCTCAAGGCCTGACCATTGCCCCTGATCTGCTTTCGAAGAATATCCAGGAGGTCCGGGACACCTCGGCAGGTTACGGCCGCTTCGTCCATCGAGGCCGCAGGTTGTTGTATGTCTATTCCCTCCCGCTGAAGGCCAACTCCAAAATCAGCGACATCATGTCGTTCTTTTATGATGCCGATTTTATCCAGGTCCGGGTTCACAAGCTTTGGATGGAGAGCTTTTTGAGGTCCCTGGTCCAGGTGTTCCTTATCACCATTGTTACCTTTTTTATTATCCTGCTCAATGTCATGATCCCTTTAAGGAAGATAACGGAATGGATCAGGGAAATACGCAAAGGGGAGCCGGCCACCAAACTGGACGCGGCGAATGAACCCTTGTTCAAGCCCTTGACGACGGAAATTTCCAGAATGGCCAGAAACCTGGAGATGGCCAGGTTTGCCGCCGCGGAGGAGGCCCGCCTGAGGTATTCATCGGAGGCGCGTTGGACGCCGGAAAGATTGAAGGAGGTCGTCCGCCGAAAGCTGGAGGGAAGCCCCCTGTTCGTTGTTTCCAACCGTGAGCCCTATATGCACATCAGGACGGCCAAGGACAAGATCGAGTGCATTATCCCTGCCAGCGGCCTTGTCACCGCCCTGGAGCCGGTGCTGAATGCCTGCGGCGGCACATGGATCGCGCAGGGCAGCGGCGATGCCGACCGCGAGACGGTGGATAAGAACGATCGGATCCGGATGCCGCCCGAGGAGCCGAAGTATACGCTGCGCCGGGTCTGGATCACCAAAGAGTTAAATGACGGGTTTTACTCGGGCTTGTCCAATGAGGGCCTATGGCCGCTATGCCACATTGCCCATACGCGGCCGCAGTTCAGGCCCAAGGATTGGGAGGATTACAAGGCCGTCAATGAGGCCTTCGCCCAAACGGTCTTACAGGAGACGGAGGGCATACCCAACCCCTATATCCTGATCCAGGACTACCATTTCGCGCTGCTGCCGCGGATGGTCAAAGCCAAGAAACCCCACGCCAAGGTGGCCATTTTCTGGCACATCCCCTGGCCTAACCCGGAATCCTTCGGCATCTGCCCTTGGTACAAAGACATCCTCAAAGGGATGCTGGCCAGCGACCTGGTGGGCTTCCATACGCAATTCCATTGCAATAATTTCATCGAATCCGTCGACCGTTTCCTGGAGTCCCGGATCGATTACGAACATTTTACCGTCAACAGGGAAGGGCATACCACCTGGGTCAAGCCGTTTCCCATCAGTATCGGTTCCAATCCGGCCGGCCCGCCTTCTTCCTTAGGCCATTCTCCAGAAGGGAATCGGAACAAAGACGCCCTGCTAAAGCCGTATAACATCCAAGCCAGGTGGATGGGGGTGGGGGTTGACCGCCTTGACTACACCAAGGGGATCCTGGAGAGGTTCCGCGCCATCGAGAACCTCATGGAGAGCGAAGAGGAATTGAGGGGGAAATTCACGTTCGTGGAACTGGGTGCCCCCAGCCGGACCATGATCCCTCAATATAAGGATTTTGTCGACGAGCTGGTAAGGGAGGCGGCCAGGATCAACGACAGGTTTAAGGTGAAGGGATGGCAGCCGATCCTGCTGTTGATGAAACACCACAGCCATCGCGAGATCGAGCCGTTTTATAAGGCGGCGGACGTGTGCCTGGTCACCTCTTTGCACGACGGCATGAACTTGGTGGCCAAAGAATTTGTCTGGGCCAGGGATGACGAACAGGGTGTTTTGATCCTGAGCCAGTTTACCGGCGCCGCCAGAGAGCTCAAGGACGCCTTGATCGTCAATCCCTATGATATCGCCCAGACATCAAAGGCCGTCAAGGAAGCCGTTTTCATGAGCCAGGACGAACAGGCAGAGCGGATGAGCCGCATGCGCAGGACTATCAGGGATAATAATATCTATCGCTGGGCGGGGGAACTGGTAAGCCAGATGACGCAGGTCCGCCCGGGGGAGGGGCAAAAAGTTTGAAATATATTCTCGATGCTTTCGGTTCTTTAAAAACACAGATCATGGGAAAGCCGCTGTTCTTGTTTTTGGATTATGACGGAACGCTGACACCTCTGGCTGACCATCCCGACAAGGCCGTGTTGAACCAATCCACCCGAAAATTGTTGGAAAAATTGGCCGCGGATGATCTAATAAATATCTCCATTGTTTCAGGACGCGCTTTATGGGACATTCGCAACCGGGTGGCCCTGCAGGACGTCTCTTATATCGGCAACCACGGCCTCGAAATGAACGGGCCCGGATTCAATTTCCAGGGTTTTGATCTTTATCCGGTCAGAGAGATCATCGAATACCTGAAATGGGAGATCAACAGGGAACTGGTGTTCTTTAAAGGCGCATTTATTGAAGACAAGGGAATAGCGTTGAGCGTGCATTACCGCAAGTTGAAAGAGGAAGAGACCGCCATTTTTAAGGTTTTTTTGGATAATCTGACGTCGGAGTTTCTCTTTAGGGAACAGATCCGGGTCTTTGAAGGTGAAAAAGTTTTTGAGATAAGGCCTCCGGTCTTTTGGGACAAGGGACAGGCCATGCAGTGGATGTTGGAGCAGTATCAATACGACTATGCGGCCCCCATCCCTTTTTACGTCGGCAGCAGCAGCGCCGATGAAGAGGCGTTCCGGCAGTTGAAGGGCAAGGGGGTCACGGTAAGGGTGGGCAGGGAAAGAACGTCTTTGGCCGACTATTATTTGACGGACCAGAAACAGGTCACGGTCCTTCTTAAGAGGCTCCTTAACTTAAAGAAAAGAGGTTGATCCATGGGCGAGGCCGCCAATTACGACTTCGGCATTATCGGTAACTGCACCAGCGCTGCCCTGGTTGACGAGGCGTGCGCCATGGTCTGGTTGTGCCTGCCTTATTTTGACTCCCCCTCGGTTTTTGCCTCCCTGCTGGACAAAGACAAAGGAGGATATTTCAAGATCTGCGCCAAGGACCTTGTGAGCATCAAACAAACCTATGTCTACCACACCGCCATTTTAAAGACCACCTTTACCACCAAGGACGGCATATTCGAAGTGCGCGATTACATGCCGCGTTTTCCGACGGAGGGCAGCGACGATTATTGCCCTTCGGAAATACACCGCATCATCCGCCTGGTGGAAGGGACGCCCAAACTTTATGTGGAATTCAAGCCCCGGCCCAATTACGGCACCAGCGGCGTGCGGCTGAGCTATTTCGATGAATACCTTAAGATCGCCTCGACCCAGGGCGAATACTGCAGCTTTTATCTTTATTCCAACCTGGACCTCAAAGCGGTGGCCGAAGGCCGGGAGATCGAGCTTAAAGAATCGGCCTATTTTCTTTTGTCCTATCATGAAAAGCTCGAGCCCGTGTCCCTTGAAAAGATCTTTGTCGAGTACGAGCGCACCAAAAGTTACTGGATGTACTGGGTCCATCGCAGCCGGGTCCCGGAACGTCACCGGGAAATGGTCCTGCGTTCCATCATCACGCTCAAGCTGCTCATGTACCAGCGCACCGGCGCGGTCATCGCCGCGCCCACTACCTCCTTGCCCGAGATCATCGGCGGCCAGCGCAATTGGGACTACCGCTATTGCTGGGTCAGGGACGCTTCCATGATCATCGACCTTTATGCCCGCCTGGCGCATGAACGCTCTTCGTCGCGGTACATTAATTTCATTTTGAACCGGATGCTGCTTAAGAACGACAATATCGCCGTCATGTACGGGATCAACGGCGAAAAAAAACTGGAAGAACGCGTCCTGGCGCACCTGGACGGCTACCAGGGCTCCAAGCCGGTGCGCATCGGCAACGATGCCTACAGGCAGAAGCAGAACGACATGTACGGCCAGTTGATCGAAACCATATACACGTATTTCGTGGCCCATCCGTATAACTCGCCCTTGTTGGATGAGGAGGTGTGGACCGTGGTGCGCTCCCTGGCCAACCGGGCGATCGCCGACTGGAAGGAGCCTGATTGCGGCATATGGGAGCGCCGGGGGGAACTGCGCCATTTCGTCCATTCCAAACTGATGAGCTGGGTGGCCCTGGACCGGGCCGCCAGGATCGCCAAGGTGGTCGGCAAGCCGCATCATGCCCCGGGTTTCCTTAAGGTGGCCGAGGAAATCAAGGCGGATATCCTCAAGCACGGCTGGGACGAGCAATTGCAGAGCTTTGTCATGTACTACGGCGGGCAGGACCTGGACGCTTCCTGCCTGCTGATGCTGCATTACGGGTTTCTTGACAGGAAAGACCCCCGCATGGTCAACACCGTAAAGGCTATTTACAAGGACCTTGCCGACAGCGGGTACGTGTTCCGCTACAAGTCGCCGGATGAATTCGGCCGGCCGAAAAATGCTTTTATCGTTTGCACGTTCTGGATGATCAATGCCTTATACCTGATCGGCCTTGAACAGGAGGCCCTGCAGATGATGGAGAAGATCACGGCCAGGGCCAATCCCCTGGGCTTGTTTTCGGAAGGGGTGGAAGTGGCCACCGGCCGCCTGACCGGCAATTTCCCGCAAGGCTACTCCCACCTGGCGTTTATCCAAACCGTTTTCCTGCTGGAAACGAATTACGATTGGAGCGACGTCTCCAGGTCTTTCGTTTAAGATTTTGTTTGACATTTAAGACGTTTTTGCCATAATGACCGAACTTTACGGCTTACTGCCGGCCTCCGCATGGAGGGGGCCGCCGGCCTTAAAGAATTCCTATGACGAAAGAAGGTAATAAATCCATGAGTTCAGAAAAATCAGTAATGGAAGAGTTGTACGCCAGCACCTTAAAGGATATTAAGGAAGGCGAAGTATCAAAGGGAACGGTGGCTGCCATCACGGCCAAGGAGGTCATCGTTGACATCGGGTTCAAATCCGAAGGGTTTGTCCCCATCGAGGAGTTCCGCGATCCGTCCCAGTTGGCCGTAGGCCAGCAGCTGGAGGTCCTCATCGAGAACATCGAGGACGACAACGGACGTTTGATCCTCTCGTATTCCAAAGCCGAGCGGCTCAAAGGCTGGCAGAAGATTTCCGATGATATCAATGAAGGCGATGTCCTGGAAGGCCGTGTGGTGCGCGCCGTCAAGGGCGGGTATATCGTCGATGTGTTCGGCATCGAGGCGTTCTTGCCGATGTCCCTGTCCGCGTTCAAGGGATTGTCCAACCATGATATCACCACGCACAATTACAAATTTGTCGTCGCTAAAATGAACAAGCAGCGCCGCAACCTGATCCTTTCGCGCCGTGAAATGGTGCAGAAGGAACGGGAAGAGGTGCGCGAGAAGCTTTGGGCCGAGTTGAAGAAAGGCCAGAAGCGCCGCGGCACGGTCAAGGGCATCACCGATTTCGGCGCCTTTATCGATCTGGGAGGGGTGGACGGCCTTTTGCATATCACCGATATGAGCTGGAGCCGCATCAATCATCCTTCCGAGATCGTTTCCGTCGGGCAGAAGGTCGAGGTCCTGATCCTGGATTTCGACAAGGAAAATTCCAAGGTCTCGCTGGGGCTAAAGCAGATCACCTCCAACCCTTGGGATGAATCCGCTTCCAAGTTCCCGCCGGGCACCCGCATCAAGGGCAAGGTCGTCAACATCATGCCCTACGGCGTGTTCGTCGAGATCGACAAGGGCATTGAGGGCTTGCTGCATTCTTCCGAGATCACCTGGCAGAAAAAGATGGTCAACCCCCAGGAGATGTTCAAATTGGGGGACATCATCGAAGTGCAGGTCATTCATGTCGACAAGGATGCCAAGCGCATTTCCCTGAGCATGAAACAATTGGAAGAGAATCCCTGGAACACTGCGGCCTCCAAGTTCACGGTGGGCGCACCGACCACAGGGATCATCCGCGGCTTCACCGATTACGGCGCTTTCGTGGAATTGGAAGGCGGTCTGGAAGGCATGATCCATGTCTCCGACATGTCCTGGACCAGAAAGGTCAACCATCCCCAGGAAGTGCTGCAAAAGGGCCAGGAGGTGCAGGTCATGGTCCTGGCGGTGGATGCCGAAGCCCGCAAGATCACCCTGGGCCTCAAACAGATGCAGCCCAATCCCTGGAATACCATTGCCGAGAAATTCCCGGTCGGTTCCGTCGTGGAAGCGGCCGTGATCATGAACTCCAATTTCGGCGTGTTCGTGAAATTGGCGGATGATATCGAAGCGCTGGTTTATTCCTCGGAGATCGACAAGAACCAGGCTAATGCTTTAAAAGCTGGCGATAAGCTGCAAGTGAAGGTCATCAAGGTTGATGTCGAAGGCATGAAGATCGGCGTCAGCGCACGTTTGTAATTCCATATAGGGACGTCTCCCGTCATAACAGGGAGACGTCCCTGTTTTTTTCCGCTTCCTTGACTTAATAAATTTATGACACCCCAAGAAGCTCTTAAAACCTTAAGACGCGGTACCACCGAAATCATCGGCGACCTGGAAGCCAAGCTCAAGGAAGGCCGGCCGCTGGTCATCAAGGCGGGTTTCGACCCCACCGCCCCGGACATTCACCTGGGCCATACCGTTTTATTAAGGAAGCTCAAACAATTCCAGGACCTGGGCCACCAGGTCTTTTTTTTGATCGGTGATTTTACCGCCCAGGTGGGGGACCCGACCGGCCGTAACGAATTGCGCAAGAAGATGTCTCTGGCGGACATCGAAAAGAATGCCGCCACGTATAAGACACAGGTTTTCAAGATCCTCGATCCCCAAAGAACCAAGGTTGTTTTCAACAGTCACTGGCTGAATAAATTGACGCCGCAGGATTTGATGGAATTGTCCGCCCATCTGACGGTGGCGCAGATGCTGGCCCGGGCGGATTTTAAAAAGCGTTTCGAGACGGGTAAAGAGATCAGCCTGCTGGAGTTTATTTATCCGCTGCTGCAGGGTTATGATTCCGTGCACCTAAAGGCGGACGTGGAGTTGGGCGGCACGGATCAGAAGTTTAACCTGCTCATGGGCCGCCAATTACAGGAAGCCCATGGACAGAAACCGCAGGTGGTCTTGATGACGCCCTTATTGGAAGGCACCGACGGCGTCAATAAAATGAGCAAGTCTTTGGGCAATACCATCGGCATCAACGAGGCGCCCAATGACATTTTCGGCAAGGTCATGTCCGTCAGCGATGCGCTGATGATGCGGTATTATGAAATTCTAACTAAAGAGAACTTAGATAATATAAAAGGAATGCACCCCAAAGATGCAAAAGTAAGGTTGGCAAAACATATCGTTACCATGTTTTATCCTGATAGGGGTAATAGCGCTCTTTCTCAAACAGATGGACGAAATGTCACTGTTTATGTAGAACCGTTGGAATTAAAATCCTCACTCCTTGCCCCTTCGACTAGTGCCATTGCCGCTGAGGCTCATTTTAAAGATGTCATTGTCAATCAGAACATTCCAGAAAATATTCCCGAATATAAAATTATATCAGGCGACAAACTTGTTGATATTTTAGCATTTAGCAAAATAGTGGCCACCAAGAACGAGGCCAGGCGTCTTATCAAAGAGGGGGCCGTGACCCATGAAGGCGGTCCGGTCAGCGACGAAAATTGGGCTCCGGCGCCCGGTGTTTTAAAAATTGGCAAGCGCCGTTTCCTTAGGCTTTTGTAAAGCAAAAAATATTCTTGACAATATAATATCTGCCGGATATACTCGTGGTTCATTATTTCGCCCTTCCATGGGTGAACTGCTTAAAGGGCGGCACAGCTTTCATGCCCTTGTAGCTCAGTTGGTAGAGCACGTCCTTGGTAAGGACGAGGCCAGCGGTTCAATCCCGCTCGAGGGCTTCTTTAAAAATAAATCTCTTCTGTGACTCCGTCAGTCGTTAGGACGGGGGAGCGCAAGGACAAGATAAATATGCGCGAGACAATTCATTTTCAATGCACCGAGTGCAATCGCATCAACTACAACAGCACTAAGGACAAGAAACAGAATCCAGAACGTCTGGAGCTGAATAAGTTTTGTGCTTTTTGTCGCAAGTACACGCCGCACAAAGAGACCAAAAAATAGCGCATATTTTTATAACCTGTGACGACATAGGCCTGTAGCTCCAATTGGTAGAGCGACGGTCTCCAAAACCGTGCGTTGCAGGTTCGACTCCTGCCAGGCCTGTTTTAATTTGAAGGAGTGGGTGGCAACGTGGTTGAGAGCATAAAAAAGTTTTTTGGTGAAGTGTTGGCGGAGATGAAAAAGGTTTCCTGGACCACCCGCCGGGAACTGGTTGATTCGACGCTGATCGTGATTTTTAGTTCTTTATTATTGGGGCTATTCGTGGGGATTATCGATTTTGCCTTTTCTAGAGGGATCTCGATAGTCATTAAATGATGATGAAATGGTACGTTGTCCATACGCAGACAGGGGCTGAAGAGCGCGCCAGGGCGGGCTTGGAAAGCCGGATTGCCACGACGGAATTGAAGAAGTATATTGAGGAAGTCGTTGTCCCGACCGAACAGGTTTCCGAGGTGCGCGGGGGCAAAAAGAGGATCACCACCCGCAAGTTTTTCCCCGGCTACCTGCTGGTCAAGATGGACATGACCAAGGAAAGCTGGTATCTGGTCAAAACGACACCCGGCATTACCGGATTTATCGGACCCGGCCGCCAGCCGCAGCCGCTGACCGATACGGAAGTGGACAATATCCTCAAGCGCACCCAGGAGACCGAGTCCAAGCCTTCGCCGAAGATTGTTTATGAAGTCAGTGAGGCCATCCGGATTTCACAGGGTCCTTTTGCGAATTTTAACGGTACGGTCATGGAAGTCTACCCGGACCGCGGTAAATTGAAAGTCAGTGTTTCCATTTTTGGGCGTTCCACCCTGGTTGAATTAGAATACTGGCAAGTGGAGAAAATTTAACCCCGTTGGCGTTCCCGTTTCCGTCTCGACGAGCAAGAAATAGGGAATATATATTGGCAGGTCGAAAAGATATAAGGAATAGAATATGGCCAAAGAAGCTGTCGCTCAGATCAAATTGTATGTCCCTGCTGGCCAGGCCAACCCGGCGCCGCCGGTCGGTCCCGCGTTAGGTCAGCACGGGGTCAATATCATGATGTTTTGCAAGGCCTTTAATGACAAGACCAAGGGCAAGGATCCCCTGCCTTTGCCGGTCGTCATAACGGTGTACAAGGATAAGTCCTTTGATTTCATCATCAAGACACCGCCGACTTCGGCCTTGATCAAAAAGAGCGCCAAATTGGCCAAAGCCTCCGGCACCGCCGGCAAGGAAACCATCGGCAGCCTGACGCTCAAGCAGGTCGAAGAGATCGCCAAGATGAAAATGGATGATTTAAATACCATTGACATGGCGGAAGCCGTCGCCACGGTCAAGGGTACGGCCCGTTCCATGGGCATTGAGGTCAAAGGATAAACGTATGTCCAGAATCAGCAAAAGAATGAAGGAAGCCTATAAAGCCGTCGGCACCATCGAAAAACCGGTGACCTTGCAAGAGGCGGTCAACCGCATCAGCAAGGCCCCCAGGGTCAAATTCGATGAGACCGTGGAACTGCATTTTAATTTAAATTTGGATTTGAAGGCCTCGGACCAGGGCGTGCGCGGCACCGTCGTTCTTCCGCATGGCATAGGCAAAAAGGTACGCGTGGCCGCCTTCTGCAAGGGCGACGCTGCAGCCAAAGCCCAGGCCGCCGGGGCTGATCTCGTCGGAGATAATGATCTCATTGAAAAGGTCAACGGCGGGTTCATGGATTTCGATGTGGTGGTCGCCACCCCGGACATGATGCGCGATCTGAGCAAATTGGGCAAGGTCTTGGGGCCCCGCGGTCTCATGCCCACCCCCAAAGCCGGCACTGTCACGACGGACGTTGAGCGTGCCATCAAGGAAGTCAAGGCCGGCCGCGTCGAGTTCAAGTCGGACAAGCAGGGCGGCATCCATTTGGGGATCGGCAAGAGGTCTTTCGATGAAGGCAAGCTGGTGGAAAATGCCCAGCATGTCATCGAAGCGATCAACCATGCCAAACCTGCGGCTGTCAAAGGAAATTTAATCAAGAGTCTGGCCCTGGCAACGACCATGGGACCGGGAGTGAAGGTGGCGCTATGAGCTCAAGCCTTTTGAAGGTAGGAACGCTGTACCGCCAGAAAATGGCCGGCTCCGTCAAGGACGGTGTTTCCCAAAAATCCAGCGCCTATGTGGTTTCTTACCGCGGTATTTCTTCCGCCAAGATGAATATTTTAAGAAAGGATTTGAAGCGCAAAAAAGCCGAAGTCCTGGTTTCCAAATCATCGGTGGCCCGCAAGGCCCTTCAAGAAGCCAATTATGAAGCGCTGGCTTCCCAGATTGAAGGCCAGATGGCCTTGATTTTAAGCGATACCGATGCCAGTGAAGTGACCAAGGTTTTAGTCAAGTTTGCCAAGGACTATGAAGGTTTCACCGTCCGCGGCGGTGTTCTCGACGGTAATTTATTGAGTGCGGACCAGATCAAGGCGATTTCCGAATTGCCGCCCAGGGAAGTGCTGTTGGCCAAACTTTTAGGCACCCTGACGGCGCCCATGTCTCAATTGGTCGGTGTTTTAAGCGCCACACCGAGGAATTTATTGTCGGTTTTAAAACAGAAAAGTGAAAAGGGAGGGTAATTAGATGTCTACTGCTACAATTACTAAAGAACAAGTGATCGAGTGGCTCTCCAGCCAGCCGACGCTTGAAATTGCGGGTCTGGTCAAGGACCTCGAAGCCAAGTGGGGCGTTACCGCCGCGGCTCCGGTGGCCGTCGCCGCTGCCGGTGGTGGTGCCGCTGCTGCTGCGCCCGCCGAGGAGAAGACCTCCTTCGATGTCATCTTGAAGGAAGTGGATCCTGCCAAGAAGATTGGCGTTATCAAGGAAGTGCGCGCCGTGACCAACCTCGGGTTGGCCGAAGCCAAGACCTTGGTCGAGTCAGCTCCTAAGACCATCAAGGAAGCTGTTCCCAAAGCCGAAGCCGAAGATCTCAAGAAAAAGATTGAAGCTGCCGGTGGGAAAGTTGAACTCAAATAAGAGCCGATCCAAACCTCAATTTTCAAAGCGTAGTCCCGCATCAACTTTCGAAAGAAAGCAGCGGGACTTCGCCGTATTTTTATTCTCAACCTTATACCTCTGAATTTTTGCCTGCCTAGGGCAGGCCGCAGGGGTCTTTCTTCAGAGACTTTATGGAAAAACTAAAAATCAAGGATTTTAGTAAGTTCCAGGATAACTTCGATCTGCCCAAATTGCTCGATATTCAGACCCTGTCCTACGAAGAATTCCTGCAGCGCCATGTGCTGCAGGACCACCGCAAGGACCAGGGCCTGGAAGAGGTTTTCCGCGAGGTGTTCCCGTTGGAAAGCTATGACGCGCAGATCCGCCTGGAATATATCGGATATACTATCGGCAAGGAAAAATATTCCCGTTACGAGTGCCAGCGCCGGGGCATGACCTATGCCGCTCCCTTAAAAGTCAAATTACGTCTGATCACCCCTGTCGATATCAAGGAGCAGGAAGTTTATTTCGGCGATTTTCCGCTCATGACCGATACCGGGACCTTTATCATCAACGGCGATGAGCGTGTCGTCGTCTCCCAGATCCAGCGTCCGCCGGGCGTTTCTTTCGAAGAAGAGACGCATCCCACAGGCAAAAGCATCTACTACGGCCGCGTGATCCCTTCCCGTGGGGCCTGGTTTGAGATCAAGTACGACCTCAATGATGTGCTCATTGCTTACGTGGACCGCCGCCGCAATTTCCCGGCCACCCAGATCTTGCGTATCATGGGCCTTTCGTCCAGCGAAGACATGCAGAAAATGCTGGGCGAGCAGTTCGATAAATTAAAGAACACCCTCGAAAAGGACCACACGACAACCAAGGAAGAGGCGCTCTTGGACTTCTACAGAAAGATGCGTCCCACAGAGCCTGCCACGGTGGAAGTGGCCGAGACCCTGTTCTTCCGCCTGTTTTTTGATCCCAAGCGCTATGACCTTTCCAAGGTCGGCCGCCATATTGTCAACCGCAAGTTGCAAACCAATGTGTCCATGGACAACCGTGTTTTGGACATCGAGACCGTCGTGGCGGTGATCAAGTACCTGATGGCCCTGCGCGAGGGCACCGGCGAATGCGATGATATCGATCACTTGGGCAACCGGCGCATCAAGTCCGTCGGCGAACTGGTGCAGAACCAGGTCCGCATCGGTTTGGCGCGCCTGGAGCGTTCCATCAAGGAGCGCCTGGTCGTCATGAGCTCTTTTGAGAACCTGACGGTGCATCATCTGATCAATTCCCGTCTGTTCTCCAACCAGATCCAGGATTTCTTCGCCCGCAGCCAGCTGTCGCAATTCATGGACCAGGTCAATCCGCTCTCGGAAATGACCCACAAGCGCCGCATGTCGGCCCTGGGTCCCGGCGGGTTATCGCGCGAGCGCGCGGGTTTCGAAGTGCGCGACGTGCACCCGACGCACTACGGCCGCGTGTGTCCCATTGAAACCCCTGAAGGTCCGAACATCGGTTTGATCGCCTCTTTGACCACCTGTGCGCGCGTCAACGAGCTGGGCTTTATCGAGACGCCGTACCGCAAGGTCGTTGACGGCAAGGTCAGCAAGAAGTATGAATTTTTGACTGCCGACGTCGATCAAAACAAATATATAGCCCAGGCCAACTCGACCATGGACAAGGACGGTAAATTCACCGAGCCCCTGGTGTCCTGCCGATATAAAGGTGATTTTCCGAGGGTGAAACCGGAAAAGGTCGAGTACATGGACGTGTCCCCGAAGCAGCTGGTGTCGGTGGCCGCGGCCCTGATCCCGTTTTTGGAGCACGATGACGCCAACCGCGCGCTGATGGGTTCCAACATGCAGCGCCAGTCGGTGCCTTTGATGATCCCGGAAGTGCCGCTGGTCGGTACCGGGATGGAAGAAAAGGTCGCCCGCGATTCCGGGGTTGTGGTCATCGCCCAGGAAGCCGGCACGGTCAACAAGGTCGACGGCCGTGAGATCGTCGTCGGTAAGACCGTTTACACGCTCAAGAATTTCCAGCGTTCCAATGCCAACACCTGCGTGCACCAGCGTCCCATCGTGAAGCTGGGCCAGAAGGTGGAAGCCGGCCAAACCATTGCGGACGGCATCGGCACCCAGCACGGCCGTCTGGCCCTGGGCCGCAACGCCCTGGTGGCGTTCATGCCGTGGCGCGGGTACAACTTCGAGGACGCCATCCTCATCAACGAGCGCATCGTGCGCGAGGATGTGTTTACCTCGATCCATATCGAGCGCTTCGAGTGCGAATGCCGCGAGACCCGTTTGGGCAATGAAGAGATCACCCGCGACATTCCCAACGTTGCCGAGGAAGCTCTCAAGGACCTGACCGAAGAGGGTATCGTGCGCGTGGGCGCTGAGGTCAAGGCCACCGATATTCTGGTGGGCAAGGTGACCCCGAAGAGCGAAAAGGAACTTTCTCCCGAGGAGAGGCTGCTGCGCGCCATCTTCGGTGAAAAGGCCGCCGATGTCCGCGACACGTCCTTGACGCTGCCGCCGGGTATCGAAGGTTTCGTTGTCAATGTGGAGGTCTTCCAGCGCAATGAGCGCGGCCGCAAGTCCAAACAGGACAAGGCCAAGGAGACCCAGGCCGTTAATAAGATCAAAGAGTATTATTTGCAGGAGATCAACCTGATCCTCCAGGAAAAGGACGAAAAACTCGCCAAGGCCCTGGGGATCGACAAGAAACGCGTCGGCAAGCTCACGATGGACGACCTGGAAGAAGGTTCCGAGGCCCGTGAGGTCATGACGTATTATAACGATAAGATCGCCGAATTGACGGAAGAAGAGACCCTGGAGACGGACCGCATCCGCCGCGGGGATGAGCTTCCCGCCGGCGTTTTGAAGCGTGTCGTCGTTTATGTCGCCACCAAGCGCAAGCTGCAGGTGGGTGACAAGATGGCCGGCCGCCACGGTAATAAGGGTATCGTCTCGCGCATTGTCCCGGAAGAGGACATGCCGTTCTTGGAAGACGGCCGTTCGGTCGATGTGATCCTGAATCCTTTGGGCGTGCCTTCGCGTATGAACGTGGGCCAGCTCTTGGAGACCCATTTGGGCTGGGCCGCCAAGGCGCTCGGTTTTACCTGTGAAACGCCGGTGTTCAACGGCGCGACCGAGCAGGAGATCCGCGATTTATTGAAGGAAGCCAACCTGCCTGAAGACGGCAAGGCTGTTGTATTCGACGGCCATACGGGCCAGCCTTTCGAGCAAAAGGTGACGGTGGGTTATATTTACATGCTCAAACTCAACCACCTGGTGGACGAGAAGATCCATGCCCGTTCCATCGGGCCGTATTCCCTGGTGACCCAGCAGCCGTTGGGCGGTAAGGCCCATTTCGGCGGGCAGCGTTTCGGGGAAATGGAAGTCTGGGCCCTGGAAGCGTACGGTGCGGCCTTTACCTTGCAGGAAATGCTGACGGTCAAGTCCGATGATGTGACCGGACGCAGCCGCATCTATGAAGCCATCGTCAAGGGCGAGCAGGCGTTGAGTCCGGGCATCCCTGAATCTTTCAACGTTCTGGTCAAAGAGTTGCAGGGCCTTTGCCTGGATATCCGTATGGAAAAGGCGGAAGGCAGCGAAGAACAGGCCGCCGAGCCCAAGGAAGAAGAAGCTCCAACTGCTTAAACTACCGTTACAACGGAGAAATAAATGAGCGAGAAAAAGATCGACATCACCAAACAGGATCGTATTACGATCCGCATTGCTTCCCCCGAAGTGATCATGTCCTGGTCCAAAGGTCCGGTCAAGAAAGCGGAGACGCTTAACTACCGCACCCTGAAGCCGGAAAAGGACGGGCTTTTCTGCGAGAAGATCTTCGGTCCCATGCGCGACTGGGAATGCAACTGCGGCAAATACAAAGGCATCAAGTTTAAGGGCATCACCTGCGACCGCTGCGGGGTTTTGGTGACCCGTTCGTCCGTGCGCCGCGAGCGCATGGGCCACATTGACCTGGCCTGCCCGGTGACCCATATTTGGTTTTATAAAGCGGTGCCGTCACGCCTGGCGGCCCTCTTGCAGGTGTCTTTACGCGACCTGGAAAAATTAATTTACTATGAAGAGTATGTGGTGATCGATCCAGGCACCTCGCCGTTGAAGAAAAAGCAGTTCCTTTCCGAGGACGAGTACCAGGAAGCGGTGGTCAAGCACGGCGGCGCCTTCAAAGCCAGGATCGGCGCGGATGCCGTGCGTGAAATGCTGCAGGAGCTGGACATGGCCGTCCTGTGCAAGAAATTGCGCAAGGATCTAAGCGAGGCCAATCCCAACGGCACCAATTTCAAGAAATTGGCCAAGACCCTCAAGATCGTCGAGGATTTCCGCGCTTCGGGCAATAACCCGGCCTGGATGGTCCTGGATGTGCTGCCGGTGATCCCTCCGGACCTGCGTCCGCTGGTGCCTCTCGAAGGCGGGCGTTTTGCCACCTCCGATCTGAACGATTTGTACCGCCGGGTCATCAACCGCAACAACCGTTTGAAGAAGTTGATCGACCTCAATGCGCCGGAGATCATCATCCGCAATGAAAAGCGCATGCTGCAGGAAGCGGTGGATGCTTTGTTGGACAACGGCCGCCACGGCCGTCCCGTTTTAGGTTCCGGCAACCGTCCCTTGAAGTCCCTTTCCGACATGCTCAAGGGCAAGCAGGGCCGTTTCCGCATGAACCTTTTGGGTAAGCGCGTCGACTATTCCGGCCGTTCCGTCATCGTGGTCGGCCCAGAATTAAAATTACACCAGTGCGGTTTGCCTAAGAAAATGGCGCTTGAATTGTTCGAGCCTTTCATCATCCGCAAATTGCGCGAGAAGGGTTTTGTGCATACCATCAAGGGCGCCAAGCGCATGGTGGAGCGCGCCAAGATCGAGGTCTGGGACATCCTGGATGAGGTTATCCAGGACCACCCGGTGATGCTTAACCGCGCCCCGACGCTGCACCGCTTGTCCATCCAGGCCTTCCAGCCGGTGCTGATCGAAGGCAAGGCCATCAAGCTGCACCCCTTGGTTTGTACCGCCTTTAACGCGGACTTTGACGGCGACCAGATGGCCGTGCACGTGCCGCTGTCGCTGGAGGCGCAGATCGAATGCCGCCTGCAGCTTTTGTCGGTCAACAATCTTTTTTCTCCGGCCGACGGCCGTCCCATCGTTTCCCCGACCCAGGACATCGTCTTGGGCCTGTATTACCTGACCAAGGAACGTCCGGGCGCCCGCGGCGAAGGCCATTTGTTCGGTTCCATCGATGAGGTCAAGGTGGCGTATGTCGACGGGTTTGTGGATCTGCATGCCCGCATCAAATTGCGCCTGACCATGTCGGTATGGGGCCAGGAAAAACCCTCCATGATCATCCAGCCCTCGGAAAAGGGCAGCGCCAAGAAGGAGACGGAGGTTCCGGCCAGTGCTTCCCGGATCATCGAGACCACGGTGGGTCGCGTGTTTTTCAACGAAGTGCTTCCTTTGGACTACGGCTTTGTCAATGACCTGTTGGACAAAAAGCGCATCGGTTCGGTGATCGCGGACTGCTACAAGCGTTTCGGCCATCACCGCACCGTCAAGCTGCTCGACGACGTGAAAACCTTAGGCTTCATGCGGGCCACCGAGGCGGGTATTTCGATCGCCATGTCGGATCTGACCATCCCCGAGGACAAGCCCAAGATCATCGCCAGCGCCAAGCAGGAAGTCTCCAAGGTCGACGATCAATACCGTAAGGGTATCATCACCGGCCGCGAGCGTTACAACAAGGTCATCGATATCTGGACCCATACGACAGAGACCCTCTCGGATCTGGTGTTCAAGAAGATGGACCAGTTCAACCCGGTGTACATCATGGCCGATTCAGGGGCCCGCGGGTCCAAATTGCAGATCCGCCAGCTTTCCGGGATGCGCGGGTTGATGGCCAAGCCTTCCGGCGAGATCATCGAAAGCCCCATCACGGCGTCTTTCCGCGAGGGGTTGACGGTTTTGGAATACTTCATCTCCACCCACGGTGCCCGTAAAGGTCTGGCGGATACCGCCTTGAAGACCGCGGACGCCGGTTACCTGACCCGCCGTTTGGTCGACGTGGCCCAGGAAATGGTGGTTAACGTGCCGGACTGCGGCACGGTCAACGGCATCACGGTCGCGGCCATCACCGAAGGTGATGAGCTGGTCGTCTCCCTCAAGGAGCGTATCGTCGGCCGCGTGGCGTTGGACAATATTTTGGACGTTGTGACCGATCAGCAGGTTGTTTCCGCGGGGGAAGAGATCACCGAAGAGAAGGCTGATCTCATCGAGCAGCTGGGCATTGAGAAGGTGCGCATCCGTTCCGTCCTGACCTGCGAGGCCGGGGTGGGCGTGTGCATCAAATGTTACGGCCGCAACTTGGGTACGCACCGCATGGTGGAGATCGGCGAGGCCGTAGGCACCATCGCCGCCCAGAGTATCGGCGAGCCCGGTACGCAGCTGACCATGCGTACGTTCCACATCGGCGGTACCGCGTCCCGTACCATCGAACAATCCTTCATCAAGGTCAAGCAGGACGGTGTCCTCAAATACCACACCCTGCGTGTGGTCGCCCGCGGCAAGGAATTCATAGTTCTCAACCGTAACGGCTCGGTGAGCATCAACAACGAGTACGGCCGCGAGTTCGAGCGCCACCTGCTGCCGCAAGGTACCGCCCTGGCATTTGCCGACGGCGCTGCGGTGACCAAGGGGACGGTCGTGGCCACCTGGGACCCGTATACCATTCCGATCATCAGTGAGGCTCAGGGTAAGGTTTCTTTCGAAGACTTGATCGAAGGCACCACCTACCAGCGCGAAGAAAATCCCGTCACGGGCGTTGTCGAGCGCGTGGTGGTGGAGCACAAGCAGGAATATCATCCGCAGATCATCATCACCGATGCCAAGGGCGAGATCGCGGGCATCTATTCGATCCCCACGGGTGCCCACATCCTGGTCAATGACAAGGATACCATCGCGGCTGGTGAACTGATCGCCAAGATCCCGCGCGGCGCCTCCAAGACCCGCGACATCACCGGCGGTTTGCCGCGTGTCGCCGAGCTTTTCGAAGCCCGCCGCCCGAAGGACCCGGCGGTCATTGCCGAGATCGACGGTATCTGCGAATTCGGCGAGGACAAGAAGGGGCTGCGTACCATCATCGTCAAGTCAGCCACGGGCATTACCAAGGAATACACCATTCCGCACGGCAAGCACCCCAACGTGTACAAGGGTGACCATGTCTTTGCCGGGCAGCAGCTGACCGACGGGCCTGTAGTTCCCCAGGACATTTTGCGCGTCTGCGGGGACAAGGCGCTGCAGGAGTACCTGTTAAATGAAGTCCAGGAAGTCTACCGCCTGCAGGGCGTGCGCATCAACGACAAGCATATTGAGATCATCATCGCGCAGATGCTCAAGAAGGTGCGCATCGACGATTCCGGCGATACCGATTTTCTCGTCGGTGACCAGGTCGACCGCATGGCCTTCAAGCAGGCCAACGAGGCGGTCCTCAAGAAGAAGGGCAAGCCGGCCCAGGCGACTCCGTTGCTCTTGGGGATCACCAAGGTTTCCCTGACCACGGAAAGTTTTATTTCCGCGGCGAGCTTCCAGGAAACAACAAGGGTCTTGACAGAGGCCGCTGCATCTGGTAAAGTTGATCTTTTGCGTGGGTTAAAGGAAAACGTCATTGTCGGGCATTTG
>JAGWOI010000054.1 GCA_028870995.1 Candidatus Omnitrophota bacterium
CAAACAACTCGCTTTGAAGTTCTCTAGAACTTCAAAGCTCGAACATGTTTGGTCAGCCCTCGCCCTTCGGCTCGGGCTTCCCTCGTTCGCTCGGCGTGCGGCAGCTAAAATCGACAGCGTCGCTTCGAAAAACAAATCTATCCCTGTTATTCGTCGTTTATGCAGAAATAATAACGCGGCGGCCTTCGATCTTGAGCTTCCCGCGGGCGAAGAGGTCGATGGCTTGCGGATAGATGCGGTGCTCGGCGTGATGGATCTTCTCTTCCAGGGATTCGAGGGTATCATCAGGCTCAATGCGTACCGGCTCCTGGATAATGATGGGCCCATCGTCCATGGCCTCAACCACAATGTGTACGGTCGGCCCGGTAACCTTGACCCCGTGGTCAAAAGCGTCCCGGATGGCATGCATCCCTTTAAAGGAAGGCAGAAGCGATGGATGGATATTAAGGATGCGGTTGTGGAATTGCTGGATAAAATGAACGCTCAGCAGGCGCATGTAGCCGGCCAGGACCACAAAATCCACCTGGGATTCATGCAACCGGTCAATGACGGCCCGATCGAAGGATTCGCGGTCAGGAAAATCTTTAGGATTAATATGAACGGCGGGTACACCGGCCTGACGGGCATGCTCAAGAGCAAAGGCATCCTTTTTATCGGAAATAACGATTTTTAAATCCGCTCTCACCTTGCCGGCCTTGACCGCCTTGATAATGGCCAGCAGGTTCCCGCCGCGACCGGATGCCAGGACTGCGAAATTCAATATTCCCTGTTCCTTGCTCATCGTAAGGTCCCTTGGAGTGCAGCACGTCCTTTGTTCCTGGCTAAACCGATGAAACCCACCACCATGAATATACCACCAACCGCGATCAAAATCCAAATCCGTGGAATATACCAGGACAAAACCGAGCTAACCATCATGGCCAGCAAAAAAGCCAAATAAACCACGAATTCCAAAGCGGCAAAGACCTTGCCCGACATTTCCATGGCGCAAATTTTATTGATTAAGGCAAAGGGCGCCACCATGTCCGGCCCCACCACAAAGCCCAAGATAAAGGATAGGCCCAGGGCCGCCCATCGGCTGTGAGTGGCATCAACGGTGGTCACAAACAGGATGGTCAAGGCTCCTCCCAAAATGAGCGACCAAAACATCACCACCTCGGAGGCGATCTTTTTGCCCCACTTGCCGTAGGCCAGGCTTCCCAGGAATGAACCGACCACCAGCGACACCGCGAGGATACCCAAGTCCTTGGTCACGCTGTGGAAAGCCTGCTGGATAAAGACGATGATGACCACATAAATGGCGCCGACGGCTGCCAGCAGGATGGCCATCATCCAGAACATGAACTTGATCTCCGGCTGGGAACGGATATAGCGGATCCCGTCGGAAATCTCGTGCCAAACACTTTTTTCGACCTGGATGATCTCCCTGGTGCGGGTGATGATGGCCTGCCGGTCAGGCAGGCGGTGGTGCAGCGCGGTAATGGTCATCACCAAGGCAGCGGAAAAGACATAACAAATCCCATCCCAGCAAAAGCCGGCAAAGTATCCGGTTCGCTCGACGATCCAACTGCCCAACAGCACGCCCAACCCCCCGGCGATCATGCCGGTGATGGTGGACAGGGAATTGGCGACATGCAAATCGTCCTTTCGGACAATTTCAGGAATAAAGGCCATCTTGGCCGGGATATAAAACCGGCCCAGGGAAGAAATGATGAACACCACCGCATACATGGGCCAGATCACCGGCAAATGGATGAGATAAAAGGCGGCCAGCAGGACCAAGACGCCCTGGATAAAATAAGAGATGAAAAGGACGGTGCGCCTGTCCCAGCGGTCGATATAGACGCCGGCAATAGGGCCGATGATAAACGCCGGGACAATGGCGAAGAGAAAGACAATGGACATGGCCATGACCGAGCCGGGATAAAGCGCGGTGATCAGGGCAACCAAGGCCATTTGAAAGACCCGGTCGCCGAACTGGGTGATCAATTGGGCGAACCAGAAGCGGAAAAAATCATTGCTCTTTCTATCGCTGATAAAGTTCCACATAATGACCTATTTTAAAAAAGGGGACAGTCCCCTTTTATCTTTTTATTTTAGCGCCGCGGCATGCTGCGCGGCAAAGTTTTTCTGGAAATCCGTCGCTTGAGGAAGGCCCAATACTTTCGTATACGCCGCTACCGCCGCCTGGCGGTTATGGGTGGCTTCAAACAGGGACCCAAGATTGAACCAGGCATCCGTTTGGGCAGGGTCCAACGCCGCGCTTTTCTTAAACGCCTCGATGGCGGCCTTAAGATCATGGTCGATCTTGACATGATAAATGCCGATGGCCAGCCACCCCCTGCTGTCAAAGGTCTTGCCACTGGCCAGCTGATTTTGGATATGTTGCATGGTCAGGCGGGATTCCCGGTCGACCAGGTCCCTGTCCTTGCCCGGATCAAGGGCCATGTACTGGGCCAGGCCCTGGATCCACTCGCGCTGCTGGCAAAGGGCCGTGCCCAAGGCTATATGATATTGCGGATTGAAAGGGTCAGACCGGATGGCCATCTGGAAATGCTGTTGGGCGTTAGGGATATCGCCCCTGAAAACGCTCAGCATTCCCATCTCGCCCTGCAGCCGGGAATTATTGGGATCAAATTGGAGCGACCGGTTGACCATGCTGTATTCGTTAGATGCATAGATGCTTTGCTCAATGGCAATAAGCAGGAAAAAGGCCACCAACCCGCCGGCAAGAATTTTGAGAAATACCGGTTGTACCCAATTCTTGACCGCATTGAGTTGGTTCAGTTTTTGGTAAGCCAGCACCATACCTATAAATACAGGGACAGCTGCCACATACAAAAAATGGTCGGCGGTGGACACGTGGCCTGCCCCCACCCCGATACTGACCACCAATTGCGATACCGGGAACATCTCTAGGCCAAACCACCAGAACAGAAAGAACACCATGGGGCTGATCTTCCGGTGGTAAAAGACCACCAGCGCCGCCGCAATGGCCCAGAACAGGCAGGTGAAAACAGCCTGGGGCTGTGCCAGCGAAAGCATAAACGGCAGGCTGCGGTCGTAATGCAGGCCGACCGGAAAAATAAATAAACGCAAATCCGTGATGAGCGAGCGCAGGAAGGTCACAAACCCCAGAATCAATACGAGCGGCCGGCTTGACTGGTGCATCGCCGTAATGCCGAAATGGATCCGGAGGAACAGATAAACCGCCATCCCGGCGACAAAAGGCCAAAGACAGCTTAATTTACGCAGCCAGGGTTTAGTCCGATCCAGTGCCATAAAGCCCAACACCTCCAACGGCAGCATGGCCGCGGATTCCTTGCACAGCAAGGCGCCTAAGAAGGTAAATGCCGCCAAGGGCAGGCAAAACGCCCGGCGGTTCTTATAAAATTCCAAAAATAAGACAAAACTGCTCAGGACAAAAAAAGCGCTTAAAAGGAT
>JAGWOI010000009.1 GCA_028870995.1 Candidatus Omnitrophota bacterium
TACCATCCCGATCATCAGCGAGGCCCAGGGTAAGGTTTCATTCGAAGACCTGATTGAAGGCACCACCTACCAGCGCGAAGAAAATCCCGTTACCGGGGTCGTCGAGCGCGTGGTCGTCGAACATAAGCAGGAATATCATCCGCAGATCATCATCACCGACGCCAAGGGCGAAATCGCGGGCATCTATTCGATCCCCACGGGCGCCCACATCCTGGTCAATGACAAGGACACTATCGCGGCCGGTGAATTGATCGCCAAGATCCCGCGCGGCGCCTCCAAGACCCGCGACATCACCGGCGGTTTGCCGCGCGTCGCCGAGCTTTTCGAGGCGCGCCGCCCGAAGGATCCGGCGGTCATCGCCGAGATCGACGGTATCTGCGAATTCGGCGAAGATAAGAAGGGCTTGCGTACCATCATCGTCAAGTCAGCCACCGGCATTACCAAGGAATACACCATTCCTCACGGCAAGCACCCCAACGTGTACAAGGGTGACCATGTTTTTGCCGGCCAGCAGCTGACTGACGGTCCTGTGGTTCCCCAGGATATTTTGCGTGTCTGCGGGGACAAGGCTTTGCAGGAATATCTTTTGAACGAAGTTCAGGAAGTCTACCGCCTGCAGGGGGTGCGCATCAACGACAAACACATCGAGATCATCATCGCACAAATGCTCAAAAAAGTGCGCATCGACGATTCCGGCGATACCGATTTTCTCGTCGGAGACCAGGTCGACCGCATGGCCTTCAAGCAGGCCAACGAAGCGGTCCTCAAGAAGAAGGGCAAGCCCGCCCAGGCGACCCCGTTGCTATTGGGGATCACCAAGGTTTCCCTGACCACGGAAAGCTTTATTTCCGCGGCGAGCTTCCAGGAAACAACAAGGGTCTTGACAGAGGCCGCTGCATCTGGTAAAGTTGATCTTTTGCGTGGGTTAAAGGAAAACGTCATTGTCGGGCATTTGATCCCGGCAGGGACAGGTATGAAAGAATATAACGAACTGGAAATGGTAAAGTATGCCGACGATATCACAGCTCATAAGACACCGCAGACAGCTTAAAACGAAACGGAGCAAGTCTCCGGCGTTGACATCATGCCCCCAAAGACGCGGGGTGTGTTTGCAGGTCAAGACCATGACGCCCAAGAAGCCCAACTCAGCGTTGCGCAAGATTGCGCGTGTGCGTCTTTCGAACAAAATTGAAGTCACTTCCTATATTCCCGGGGAAGGGCATAACTTACAGGAACACTCGATCGTGCTGGTGCGCGGGGGCCGTGTCAAAGACCTGCCCGGCGTGCGCTATCACATCGTGCGCGGCACCTTGGACACTTCGGGTGTGGCTGACCGCAAAAAATCCCGCTCCAAATATGGGGCCAAGCGGGGCAAGAAATAATATAAGGTATATATGAGAAGACGCAGAGCAGAAAAAAGAAAAGTTCTCGGTGATCCCAAATATAACAGCGATCTGGTCTCGCGCTTTATCGCCATTTTGATGGTGGACGGCAAGAAGACCGTTGCTGAAAATATCATCTACAATGCCCTGGACATCCTGAAGGAAAAGACCCAGGAAGAGAACGCCGTCAAGGCGCTGACCAAGGCCGTTGATAACGTGCGTCCCCGCCTGGAGGTCAAGAGCCGCCGGGTCGGAGGCGCCACCTATCAAGTGCCGACGGATGTCGTTCCTGCCCGCGGCATGTCTCTGGCCATGCGCTGGATCCGTGATTACGCCCGCAACAAGAAGGGCAAACCCATGGAAGTCAAATTAGCGGAAGAACTCGTCGCTGCTTATAAGTCCGAAGGTCCTGCCATTAAAAAACGGGATGAAACCCACAAAATGGCCGAAGCCAACCGCGCTTTCAGCCACCTAAGATGGTAATCCGCTATGTCCTCAAACACCGTTCCCTTAAATAAATTTCGTAATATCGGTATCATCGCGCACATCGACGCGGGCAAGACCACGACGACGGAGCGCATTTTGTATTACACCGGTTCCATCCATAAGATGGGTGATATCGATGCCGGTAACACCACCATGGATTGGATGCCGCAGGAGCAGGAGCGCGGCATTACCATTACCTCCGCCGCCACCACCTGTTTCTGGCGCGACCACCGCATCAACATCATCGACACCCCGGGCCACGTGGATTTTACCATTGAGGTCGAGCGATCCTTAAAGGTTCTCGACGGTGCCGTGATCGTGCTGTGCGCCTGTTCCGGCGTTCAGCCCCAGACCGAGACTGTTTACCGCCAGGCGGACAAATACCATGTTCCCCGTATCGCCTTCGTCAACAAGATCGACCGCCTGGGCGCGGATTATGACCGCGTCATCACCCAGATGCACGAGCGTTTCGGCGCCAATGCCGCGGCCATCGTCTTCAATGACGGGACCGAGGATAATTTCAAGGGTTTGGTGGACATCATCAACGAACAATATATCCAATATAAAGACGTGGACGGTATGGAGTTTGACCGGCTGCCCGTTCCTGACTCGTTCAAGGAGCGCCTGGCCGATTACCGCCACAAATTGGTCGAACGCCTGGCTGAAGTCGACGATGAAATGATGGAGCTGTTCATTGAGGGCAAGACCCCGACCAAGGAACAGCTGATGAAGGCCATCCGCCGCACGGTCATCGCCTGCAAGTTCATTCCCGTGCTGACCGGCACCTCCAAGAAAAACAGAGGGGTACAGCTGTTGTTGGACGCGGTCACCGATTTTTTGCCTTCACCTTTAGATATCCCCCCGATGAAGGGGTATAATCCCGACAATAGAGAAGAGCGCATTGACTTGACGGCCGATCCCGCAGCGGCTCCCGTGGGCCTGGTCTTCAAGATCGCCTCGGACCCTTACGTCGGCAAGATCTTCTTTACACGTATCTATTCCGGCCGTTTTGTTTCCGGCCAGCAATATTTAAATTCATCCAACGGCAAAGGCGAAAAGGTCGCCAAGATGGTGCTGATGCACTCCAACAAGCAGGAGATCATCTCATCGGCCTCCGCCGGCGAGATCGTGGCTTTCGTGGGATTGAAAGAAAGCAAATCAGGCGATACGCTTTGTTTGGAAGACAAGCCGGTGGTCTTGGAAGGCCTGAAACCGCCGGAACCGGTGGTGTCGCTGGCCATCGAACCCAAAACAAAAGCCGACCAGGACAAGATGGGTGTGGTGTTGCGTAAATTTTTGGACGAAGACCCGTCCCTGCGCGTCAAGTTCGACCAGGAGACGTCCCAGACCATCATTTCAGGGATGGGCGAGCTTCACCTGGAGATCATCGTCGACCGCATGAAGCGCGAGAACAACCTGGAATGCAACGTGGGCCGTCCGGAAGTCGCTTATAAGGAAGCCATCACCAAGAAGGTGGGCGGTATCGTCGGCAAATACATCCAGCAGTCCGGCGGCCGCGGTAAGTACGGCCACGTCGTCATCGACGTCGAACCGGGCGAGCCCGGCACGGGTTTCGTATTCGTTGACAAGATCAAGGGCGGCGCCATCCCGCGCGAATTCATCAAGCCCTGCAAGGAAGGGTTTGAAATGGGCTCGCAAAATGGTATACTTGCGGGATATCCCGTGACCGACTTCGTCGTGACCTTGGTCGACGGGTCCTATCACGATGTGGACTCGGATGAAATTTCCTTCCAATTAGCGGCAAAATATGCTATAAAGGAAGCTTTCCGTAAGGCCGGTTCTGTGTTCATGGAACCGATCATGAAGTTGGAAGTTGAATGTTCGGATGAGCACTGGGGCAATGTCACCGGTGATCTGATGAAACGCAGGGCCCAGATCAAGGAAACAGGCAACCGCGGCAAGCTGAAAACCGCTTTAGTGGATGCCCCCTTGGCTGAAATGTTTGGCTACGCGAATGCGCTGCGGTCCCTTACGCAGGGGCGCGCATCATTCTCAATGGAACCTTCGTTCTATGCGCAGGTTCCAAACAGCATCGCCGAGAAGATCATCGGCGCCCGTCAGGATTTCGTTGCTAAGGTCAGCTGACGTTTTGTATTGACTATAAGTTTGTTGATTGAATATGGGTCCCCGTGCGAGTGACCACGGGGGAGGTAATACTTTACTAACTTAAACTGGTAAGGTGTATTTTTAAACGGAGGGCAGAGTCATGGCAAAGGAAAAATTTACACGTAATAAACCGCACTTGAACATCGGTACCATCGGCCACGTCGACCATGGTAAGACGACCTTGTCCGCGGCCATCACCACGGTGTTGAGCAACAAGGGTTTGGCCCAGGCCCGTGCCTATGATTCCATTGATAACGCCCCGGAAGAAAAAGAACGCGGTGTTACCATCAACATTTCGCACCTGGAATATGAAACCGATAAGCGCCATTATGCGCATATCGACTGCCCGGGTCACGCCGACTATATCAAGAACATGATCACCGGTGCCGCCCAGATGGACGGAGCGATCCTGGTCGTCTCCGCCACCGACGGCCCGATGCCCCAGACCCGCGAGCACATCTTGCTGGCCCGCCAGGTCAACGTGCCCCGGATCGTGGTGTTCTTGAACAAGTGCGATCAGGTCCAGGACAAGGAATTGCTGGACCTGGTTGAAATGGAAGTCCGTGATCTTTTGAGCAAGTACAAATTTGACGGGGACAACACCCCTATCATCAAGGGAAGCGCTTTGGATGCCTTGAACAACCCGAAGGATTTCGAAGGCAAGGCCAAGCCGATCATCGATTTGATGGCCGCGGTTGACGAATATATCCCCGCGCCTGTCCGCGAATTGGACAAGCCCTTCTCCATGGCTGTGGAAGACGTGTTCTCCATCTCCGGCCGTGGTACTGTTGCCACCGGCCGTATCGAGCGCGGCAAGGTGAAGGTGGGCGAAGAAATCGAGATCGTCGGTTTGCGCGAGAAGGTCACCAAGACCGTCGTCACCGGTGTCGAAATGTTCCGCAAGGAATTGGATGAAGGCCAGGCCGGCGATAACGTAGGCCTTCTGCTGCGCGGCGCCGACAAGGACAGCCTCGAGCGCGGCATGGTGCTGGCGGCCCCTGGTTCCATCACCCCGCACACCAAGTTCAAGGCCTCGGTTTACATCCTGACCAAGGAAGAAGGCGGACGCCACACCCCGTTCTTCAAGGGTTACCGTCCCCAGTTCTACTTCCGTACCACCGACGTGACCGGTACCGCCCAGCTCCCCGCCAACGTGGAGATGTGCATGCCGGGCGACAACGTCGTCCTGGAAGTCGAGCTGATCACCCCGGTGGCCATGGAAAAGGAATTGCGCTTCGCCATCCGTGAAGGCGGGCGTACCGTAGGTGCCGGCGTTATCTCGGAGATCATCAAGTAATGCAAAAAATACGTATAAAACTCAAAGCGTTCGATCACCGCCTGATTGACCAGAGCACCCAGGAAATCGTGGACACCGCCATCCGTACGGGCGCCCAGATCCTGGGACCGGTCCCGCTGCCGACCAAGAAGGAGTTGTACACGGTCCTGCGTTCGCCGGTCATTGACAAGAAGTCCCGCGAACAGTTCCAATTGGCCACCCATAAGCGGCTGATTGACCTGGTCAATCCTACTTCCAAGACCGTTGAAGCTTTACGCAAGCTTAATTTGCCGGCGGGAGTAGATGTGGAGATTAAACAATAAAGCGGTAAGGTGCCAAAGTGATAAAGCGGTCAGGACATTGGACCGCTCTACCGCCGGCCACCCTGCCACTATTTCAAAATAGCGATTCGGATTTGCACGGAAGGTGGATATAGATGATTAGAGGAATAATGGGTAAGAAGATTGGCATGACCCAGATCTTCGACAATGAAGGCAACATCACGCCCGTCACTGTCGTGGAAGCGGGCCCCTGCACCATCCTGGGGTTGAAAGACCATCCCAAGAAGGTCATATTAGGTTACGGCCAGGTCAAGGAAACCCGCCTGCAAAAGCCGGTGCTCGGTTTCTTCAAGAAGATCGGCCAGGCCCCGTTGCGCCACGTCAAGGAGTTCGAGTCCGCCGATAACAAGGACTATAAGGTCGGCGATCAGCTCAAGGCCGATCTCTTCAAGGCCGGCGATTTCGTGGACGTGACCGGGACCTCCATCGGTAAAGGCTTTCAGGGCGGTATGGTCCGCTGGAATTGGAACGGCGGCCCTGCGGCCCACGGTTCCATGCATCACCGCCGTGTCGGTTCCATCGGTTCCAGTTCCGACCCTTCCCGTGTTTATAAAGGCCAGCGCATGCCCGGCCACATGGGGATGGACACCGTGACCGTGCAAAGCTTGCGCGTCATGCGCGTGGATGCCGATCAAAATTTGATCCTGGTCAAGGGCGCTGTTCCGGGCCACAAGAACGGGGTCGTGGTCATTAATAAATCAAAGAAAAAGGCCTTCCGCTCATTGGAAGAAAAGCGCGAAACCGCAGCCGTCAAACGCAACCCGATGAAGCAAAGCAAGGCTGCTGCCGGTGCGACCAAGGCCAAGAAATAACAGGACTATTTATGCCAGAACTGAATGTAGTTGACGTAAAAGGCAAGAAAGCATCGACAGTCGAACTGCCCAAGGATCATTTCGGCGTCCCGGTCAATGATGCGGTGATCCATCAGGCCGTGGTCATGTACAACGCCAATGAGCGTCAGGGCAATGCGTCCACCAAGACCCGCAAGGATGTCTCCGGCGGCGGCAAGAAGCCCTGGGCCCAAAAGGGCACCGGACGCGCCCGTCAGGGATCGAGCCGTTCCCCCTTGTGGAAAAAAGGCGGCATCATCTTCGGGCCGCATCCGCGCGATTTCGGCTATGGCCTGACCAGAAAGACCAAGGCCTGCGCCTTGCGCGAAAGCTTGAATGCCAAATTTTTGGATAACAGCTTGTTGTGTGTCGATGGGTTGCAGGTGTCTTCCGGAAAGACCAAGGATTTTGCCGCCATCTTGCGCGCCTTGAAGGTCGAAGGCCGCACCCTGGTCGTGCTGGAAGGCTGCGATGAGAAGACGATGCTGGCTTCCCGCAACATCCCGCGCCTGACCCTGGTGCGCGCGCAGGATGCGAACGCGTCGGATATCATGAATAATAAGAATGTACTGGTGACCAAGCAGGCCTTAACACTCCTTTTAAAGAGGATCCAATGATTACTTGTTACGATATCGTCAAAACGTTAGTTCGCAGTGAAAAAGGCACCGTCCTTGAAAAGGACCGCCAGTATCTTTTCCGCGTGGCGCCGTTTGCCACCAAGATCGACGTCAAGCGCGCCGTCGAAGAGATTTACAAGGTCAAGGTCGATTCGGTCAATACCGTCAACATGCCCGGCAAGCTCAAGCGCGTGCGTTACAAGACCGGCTATACGACAGGCTGGAAAAAAGCCATTGTCTCTCTCAAAGAGGGACAGAAAATAGAGGGATAGGAAGATGGGCATCAAGCGTTTCAAACCATATACGAACGGTCTTCGCCACGCGGCGCTGCCGGATTACAGCGAGTTGACCAAGGGCAAACCGGAAAAGTCCTTGCTCGAACCTTTGAAGAAATCGGGCGGACGTAATTCCTACGGCCGCATCACCTCGCGTCACCGCGGGGCCGGGCACAAGCGCATGTACCGTGTCATTGATTTCAAGCGCCAGCGCATTGACGATCCCGCCGAAGTTCTCGGCATCGAGTACGATCCCAACCGCACCTGCCGCATCGCGTTGATCCAGTACAAGAGCGACAAGACCAAAGCCTATATTTTAGCCCCCGTGGATCTGCGCGTGGGCCATGAAGTCATCAGCACCAATAATGCCGATGTGGATTTTCAGGCCGGCAACTGCCTGCCGCTGCGCAAAATTCCGCTCGGCACCGGTGTCCATAATGTGGAATTGAAACCCGGCCAGGGCGGCCAGATGGCCCGTTCCGCCGGCACCTCGGCCCAGCTCATTGCCAAGGAAGGCAATGTCGCGCACCTGCGCCTGCCGTCCAGCGAAGTCCGCAAGGTGTCCATCGATTGTCGCGCTACCATCGGTCAGCTCTCCAATGTGGAGAACGAAACGGTTTCCATCGGCAAAGCCGGCCGCAGCCGCTGGCTGGGCCGCCGCCCGCAGTCGCGCGGCGTCGTCATGAACCCCGTCGACCATCCGCACGGCGGCGGTGAAGGCAAGGCGCCTCAAGGCAACCCTCATCCGGTCACCCCGTGGGGCAAACCGACCAAAGGTTTCAAGACCCGTAAACGTAGAAAATATTCCGATCATCTGATTGTCAAGAGGAGACACAAGTAAAATGTCCCGTTCCGTTAAAAAAGGCGCTTACGTCGAAGAATCCCTGCAGCGCAGGTTTGACAAGGTCGTGGCCTCTGGCCAGCGCCAGCCGATCAAGACCTGGTCGCGCCGATCCACGATCATCCCCAATTTCGTCGGTTACACCTTTGCCGTGCACGACGGCCGCAAGCATGTGCCGGTGTTCGTCACCGAGAACATGGTGGGCATGAAGTTAGGCGATTTCGTGGCAACCCGTACGTTCAGAGCCCATGGCGGTGTCAAGGCCAAGAAGGCGATGCAGAAGAAATAAAGGCCGATTTTGCTGCTAAAAAATTAAGGAAATCGGCACATTGAATCAGTGGTAAAGGTCGTGGAATTTTTGGAAGGATAATTTATGATCGCAATTGCTCGTGGTAAATATTTGAGAATTTCGTCGATGAAGATGCGCCAGGTCTGCGATGCCCTTCGCGGCAAGGATGTCCGTCAAAGCATGGCCATGCTGGCCCAGATCGAGAAGGGTGCCAGCCAGTTTGTCAAAAAGGTGCTGGATTCCGCGGTGAGCAACGCCAAGCAAAAAGGCTTGAGCGAAGAGCAGCTGTATATCAAGACCATCACCGCCAATCACGGCGGGGCCTGGAAACGTTTCCGCGCCGCTTCTTTCGGGCGTGCGACACCGATTTTGCGCCGTACGACGCATTTAACCGTAGGGTTGGATATCAAAACCAAATAAAGGAGAAAATCACCTGTGGGTCAAAAAGTTCATCCGTTAGCCTTGAGACTTGGATATACTAAAAATTGGCGCAGCATCTGGTTTGCCCAGCGTCAGGACTATTCCGCAAATATTAAGCAGGACTTCAAGATCCGCCGGTATATCCGTGAAAAATTTGAGCAGGCCGCCGTTTCCATGGTGGTCATCGAGCGCCTGGCCGAACAGATCAAGGTCCGCATCCATACCGCGCGTCCCGGCGTCATCATCGGCCGCCGCGGGGCCGACATCGACCGTTTGCGCGCCGAGCTCAAGGACATCACCAAAAAGGACATGGACAAGCTGGTGGTCGATATCCAGGAGATCAAGAACCCCAATACCGACGCCCAATTGGTGGCCCAGACCGTGGCCTTCCAGCTGGAAAAGCGCGTGGCGTTCCGCCGTGCCATGAAGCGTTCCATCGAGCAGGCCCGCGCCGCCGGTGCCAAAGGCATCAAGATCCGCTGCGCCGGACGCTTGGGCGGTGCTGAAATGGCCCGCACCGAGAAGTATCATGAAGGCAAGGTGCCGCTGCAGACCCTGCGCGCCGACATCGATTATGGTTTCGCCGAGGCCAAGACCACCTACGGTTTGCTGGGGATCAAGGTTTGGATTTATAAAGGCGATGTGATCAAGGACCAGGAAGAGATCGAGGCCAAAGCCGCGGCTGCTGCGGTAGTTCCTTCAGCCGCACCGGCAGCTGAAGCTCCCGCTGCCGCACCTGTGACGGAAACAGCTCAATCATAATTTTGGTAAGGTAGGAGAAATTTGTTATGTTATTAATGCCTAAGAGAGTCAAGTACCGCAAAACGCAAAAAGGGAAGTCCCGCGGCATTGCGACCACCGGCAACCAGCTGCACTACGGCGAGTATGGTTTGAAAGCCATTGAGAACGGGTTCGTTCCGGCGCGCCAGTTGGAAGCTTCCCGTGTCGTGGTGGCCCGTAAACTGCGCGGTTCAGGCAAATTGTGGATCAGCGCTTTCCCGCACAAGTCCATCACCAAAAAACCGGCGGAAACCCGTATGGGTAAGGGCAAGGGTGATCTGGACCATTGGGTGGCCGTGGTCAAGCGCGGCAAGGTTATTTTTGAAATAGGCGGTATCCCGGAAGATTTTGCCAAACAGGTCCTGCGCCTGGTGGCCTTTAAACTGTCGGTGAAAACCAGATTTGTGGTCCGCGGGACCCATTAATAGAGGTATCTTATGAAGATGAAGGATTTGACGAATTTAACGGAAGACGATTTGATCACCAAGGAAAAGCAGCTTAAGAAAGAGCTGTTTGACATTGAGTCTCATCGCCAGATGGGCCGCGTCGAGAAGCCGGCCAGTTCCCGCAATATCAGAAGGGACATTGCGCGCATATTAACGGTTTTAAATGAGAGAAAATCCAATGGAAAAAAGAGCTAACCGCCGTCGGTTTTTAACTGCCGTGGTCATCAGCGATAAGATGGACAAGACCCGCGTCGTCCAGGTCCAGAACGTCCAGAAGCACGGCAAATATGAAAAGCAGGTGCGTGATTTTACCCGATACAAGGCGCATGATGAGAAAAATGCCGCCAAGGCCGGTGATGTGGTGCGTATCATGGAAACGCGGCCTTTATCCAAGGACAAGCGCTGGGTCATCAGCGAGATTGTCGGCTCAAAAGTCTAAAAGGGGGGCGTATGATCCAATTAAAGACAATTCTAGATGTGGCTGACAATACCGGCGCCCGCAAAGCTTCCCTGATCGGCGTTTTGAAATCCAAAGGCAAAGGCTGGGCCAAGGTGGGCGATATTGTGAAGGTCAATGTCAAGGAAAGCGCCCCGGATGCCGCCATTAAAAAGGGCAGCATGGCCAAGGGCATCATCGTGCGCACCAAGAAGGCGGTCCGCCGCCAGGACGGCACCTATGTGCGTTTTGATACCAACGCGGTGGTCATTATCGACGATGCCGGCAATCCCAAGGGCACCCGTGTCTTCGGTCCCGTGGCCCGCGAGCTGCGTAACATGGAATTCATGAAAATAATTTCTTTAGCTCCAGAGGTAGTATAAGGAATTGGACCATTTCCTTAACGTAAATTTATTATTGGAAACGGTCCAAGGGAAATAGCAATCTTAAGGAAAATATTATGCTAAGAATCAGACGTGACGATACGGTGATGGTGATGGCCGGCAAGGACAAGGGCAAGACCGGAAAGGTCGTCCGGGTTTTCCCCAAGGCTGGAAAAGCCATTGTGGAAAACGTCAATGTGGTCAAAAAGGCCGTCAAGAAAAGCGACACCTACCCCCAAGGCGGGTATGTGGAGCTGGAAAAGCCGCTGGCATTGGCGAATTTGATGCTGGTCGACAAGAAAGCGAACAAGGCGACCCGGTTCAAGGTGAAAGTTTTAAAAGACGGCTCCAGAGAGCGTATCGCGCTTTCAAGCCAGGAATCCATATAGGCCCTGTTACTTTGATTGCGTAAGGGGTTAAACAATTCGTTCGGAGGTTAAGGCAGTGGCTGCACGCTTGTTAGAAAAATACCGTAAGGAAGTCATTCCTCAGATGCAGGAAAAATTCAAGATCGCCAATCCCATGGCTGTCCCGCAGTTGTCCAAGATCGTGGTGAACATGGGGGTGGGTGAGGCCATCGGCGATGCCAAGCTTCTGGACCGCGCCGCCGAGTACTTGGCCCAGATCACCGGACAAAAACCGATCATTTGCCGTTCTAAAAAGGCGATCTCGAATTTCAAGCTGCGCGAGAACCTGCCCATCGGCTGCAAGGTGACCTTGCGCCGGGCGCGGATGTACGAATTTCTTGACCGCCTGGTGAACGTGTCCATCCCGCGTATCCGTGACTTTAACGGCACGTCCCGCAAGGGTTTTGACCGTGACGGCAATTACACCATGGGCATCATCGACCAGGGCATCTTTCCGGAAATTGATCCGTCGGTCCGCGATTACCGCGTCCAGGGGATGGATATTTCTTTCGTTTTCGAAGGCGGCAACAAGGAACAAAATTTTGAGGTCTTGCGTCTTTTAGGCATGCCTTTCAGCAAACAATAACAAGGCCGATTTTGCTACTAAAAGATTAAGGAAATCGGCACTTCGAATCAATGTAAAAGTAGTGGAACTTTTGGAAGGAATCTATGGCAAGAAAATCATTGGTCAACAAAGCTCTGGAACCCCCTAAATTTTCCGTGCGCCAGCACAACCGCTGCGGTTTGTGCGGCCGCCCCCGCGGTTACATGCGCCGTTTCGGCATTTGCCGTATCTGTTTTAGGGAACTCTCCTGGAAGGGTGAAATTCCAGGCGTGAAAAAAGCAAGCTGGTAATAAGAGAGGGTAAGTAAATGTCTGTTTCAGATCCGATCGCCGATACATTAACCATCATCCGCAACGCCGCCCGCGCCCGCAAGGAAACGGTCGAGTTGAAGGCCTCCAAACTGCTGGAGCGCCTGATGGCCATTTTCAAGAACGACGGTTATATCGAAGATTTCCGTTTATTGAAGGACAACAAGCAGGGCATCATCAAGGTCTATTTGAAATACGAGAACAACAAACCGCTGATCCTGGGGCTCAAGCGTATCTCCCGTCCGGGCTTACGCGTGTACGCCGATAAGACCAGCGTCCCCAGGGTTCTCAACGGTCTCGGAACCGCGGTCATTTCCACCTCCAGGGGGGTCATTACCGACCGCGAAGCGCGTAAATTAAAGGTCGGCGGGGAAGTCGTTTGTCATATTTGGTAAAGGATATTAAAACATGTCACGTATCGCAAAAACACCGGTAGAATTACCGAAAAACGTCAAGGTTTCCTTCGATAAGTCCGCGGTCAACGTGGAAGGCCCCAAGGGCAAGTTGTCCATGAGGCTGCCCGGGCAAGTGGCCTTGGAGAACAAGGACAACAAGATTTTCGTCAACCGTGTCAACGACAGCAAACAGGCCAGGGCCAATCATGGCACCACCAAGCGCTTGATCGAGAACATGTGCGTGGGTGTTACCACCGGCCATAAAAAGGACCTGGAGATCCAGGGCGTCGGTTTCCGCGCCGCCGTGCAGGGCAACAAGCTCGTGTTGAACGTCGGCTTTTCCCATCCGGTGGAATATGAATTCCCCAAGGATGTCAAGGTGACGGCCGCAAAGCCCACGGAAATTTCCGTCGAGGGTGTGGACAAGGCCCTGGTGGGCCTGGTGGCCGCCAAGATCCGCGGGTTCAAACCGCCGGAACCCTACAAGGGCAAAGGTATTCGGTATGCAGGAGAAGTTGTCAAACGCAAACAAGGTAAACAGGTGACCAAGTAACCTATGCAAAACATCAAGGAACAAAAGAGGGTTTTTCGCCATCAACGCATCCGCAAGGGGATGACCGGCACCACGGACCGTCCGCGGTTGTGCCTGCACCGTTCTTTAAACAACTTGCAGGCCCAGATCATTGACGATTCCGCTGGCAAGGTCCTGCTGGGCAAGTCGACCCTGGCCAAGGATGTCAAGTCTAAATCCAAAACCGGCGGCAATGTCAGCGCAGCCACTATCCTGGGTGAAGCCGTGGCCCAGGAAGCCATTAAAAAGGGGATCAAAAAAGTTGCATTCGACCGCGGCGGGTATCTTTATCACGGCCGTATTAAGGCCTTCGCAGAGGCCGCACGTAAAGCAGGATTGGAGTTTTAAAACGATGATGAAAGAAATCAAAAAAATTGACGAAAAAGATTTAGCCGTAAAAACCGCGACCCAGGCCGAGCAGATCCTGGAACAGGAAAAAGAAACCACTGTCCAGGAAGAAACCGCCGAGGCCGCTCCCGCAGGGGCCCAGCCGGAAGCCGGCGCGCCGCAACGGGGCGGACGCAAAGGCCGCGGGGAGCGCAGGCCTCCTAAGAAAACCACTTCCTTGACGGACAGTGGGTTGATCGAAAAAGTGGTCTCCATCAACCGCGTGTCCAAGACGACCAAAGGCGGCACCCGCCTGGCGTTTTCAGCCCTGGTGGTTGTCGGCGACGGCAAGGGCAAGGCCGGTTACGGCTTGGGCAAGGCCGGTGAAGTCGCGGGCGCCATTAAAAAAGCGCTGGCCGCGGCCAAAAAGCAGATGATCCCCATCCCCCGCAGGGGGACGACCATCACCCATGAGATCATCGGGCAATGCGGTTCAGCCAACGTGTTATTAAAGCCTGCCTCCGAAGGTACGGGCATCATCGCTTCCGGGGCCGTGCGCGCGGTTTGCGACGGGGCCGGGATCACCAACATTTTGACTAAGTGCCACCGTTCCAATAATCCTATTAATGTGGTCAAGGCCACCTTTGACGGGCTCTCCCGCTTGAAGGCTGTAAGGGAGGCCGCACCACTTCCTACGGGAAATGAGAAAGCAGGGAATATATCCAATGCAAGTCCATCAGTTGAAAAGTCCTGAAGGCTCACGCAAGCGCAAAAAGATCGTCGGACGCGGCCGCGGCACCGGTCACGGCAAGCGCTCAGGCCGTGGTCAGACCGGTCAGAGGTCCCGTTCCGGACGCGGTGTCATTCTGGCGTATGAAGGCGGCCAGATGTCCCTGTTGCGCCGGTTACCCAAGGTGGGTTTCCGCAGCAAATGGCCGGTGAAATACCAGATCGTCAATTGCGCAAGCCTCAACACTTTCGAGGATGGTACAACCATCACCCCTGAACTTCTCAAGAGCCGCCATCTGATCAAGTCCCTGCTCAAGCCGGTCAAGATCTTAAGCGTGGGAGACCTCAAGCGTAAATTGACGGTGCAGGCCCATTCTTTCTCGACTGAGGCCCGTGAAAAGATCACCAAGGCCGGCGGTACCTTGACAGTCCTGGGCCTCGCGGCGGCCGCTCACGGCAGTTCGTCATAATTTTTTATGATTTCCCAATTCTTAAAAGGATTTTCGAACTGTTTTAAAGTTCCGGAATTACGCCAGAAGATCCTTTTTACGCTCGGTATCCTTGCAGCCTACCGCCTGGGGTGCTATATCCCCACGCCCGGCATCAATGGGGCTGCGCTGAACGCTTTTTTCCAGAAAATGAACGCGGCCAGCGGCGGCGGCAACGTGGTGGGCATCATGGATATGTTCTCCGGCGGCGCCTTGGGCAAGATGACCGTCTTGTCCTTAGGTGTCATGCCCTACATCTCCAGCTCCATCATCATGCAGCTGTTGACGGCCGTCATCCCCGCCCTGGAGAAATTGTCCAAGGAGGGATCGGCCGGTTACAAGAAGATCAACCAGTACACGCGCTACGGCACCGTGGGCCTGGCCGTGATCCAGGCTTTTTTTATCGCTCTTTGGCTTGAAAGCCCGGCGACCTTCGGCGGCATGCAGGTGGTGACCGATCCCGGATGGGGTTTTCGGCTGACTACGGTCGTGACCCTGACGGCAGGGACGGTGTTCCTGATGTGGCTGGGCGAGCGCATCCAGGAAAAGGGCATCGGCAACGGCATGTCGCTTGTTATCACCTCCGGTATTTTATCCAGGGCGCCGACGGCCTACCATACCCTGACGCTTTTGATGAACAACAATAGCGGTTCCGCCCAGGTGCAGCCTATCGCCCTGGTCCTGATGATCATCTTGCTGGTGGCGGTGATCATTGCGGTCACCTTGATCTCCCAGGGGCAGCGCCGCATCCCGGTGCAGTATGCCCGCCGTGGGGGGAGCGTGTCAACCGCCGTAGGGCAGGGGACCTTTATTCCCCTGAAGGTGGATACGGCCGGCATCATCGCCATCATCTTCGCGCAGTCCATTATCTTGTTTCCGGCGACCATTTCGTCCTTTTTGCCGCACACCAATACCACCTGGATGGCGCACATAGTCTCCTGGATCCAGCGCGGGCACTGGCCGTATTACCTGCTTTATGCAGGACTCATTGTTTTCTTCTGTTATTTTTATACGGCCATCGTGTTTAACCCTGTTGATGTGGCCGAGAATTTAAAAAAGCACGGCGGATTCGTGCCCGGCATACGCCCGGGCAAGGAAACCGCCGACTACCTGGATTATGTGCTCACGCGCATTACCGTCGTGGGTTCCTTGTTCATATGCGTGATTGCCGTCATGCCGGACGCTATTTATTCGGCGTTCAATGTGCCGTACCTGGTGGCCTCCTTTTTCGGCGGCACCGGCGTGCTGATCACGGTGGGTGTCATGCTGGACACCATGAAACAGATCGAGTCTCATTTGCAGATGCATCATTATGAAGGCTTCATGAAATACGGGCAGCTGCGGGGACGCAACTTAGGCGGTGTCAGTTATGGCACCGGAACGGTGACGCGATGAAGGTTATTTTATTAGGGCCTCCGGGCGCCGGCAAAGGTTCCCTGGCAGGTTTATTGAAAGAGAAATACCGGGTTGCCCATATCTCCACCGGAGACATGCTGCGCGAAGAGATCAAGACCGGCAGCGCCCTCGGCGCTGAGATCAAGGCGCTCATCACCAAAGGGGCCCTGGTGTCCGATGAGCTGGTGACTAGGCTCGTGGAGCAGCGTTTTGCCCATGATCCGGACTTGAAAAAAGGATACATGCTGGACGGTTTTCCCCGGACGGTCAAGCAGGCCCAGGACCTTGATGTGATATTGACCAGGGTGGGAATGCCTTTGGATTTTGCCTTGAATATGGAAGCGGACCAGGCCCTTTTGCTTAAGCGCCTGACCGGCCGCAGGGTCTGCCGCCAATGCGGGGCCTTGTTTCACATGACCAATAAGCCCCCTGCCAAAGAAGGTATTTGTGATACATGCGGGGGCCCTCTTTACCAGCGTTCGGATGATAATGAGGCTACGATCAAGGAACGCATGCGGGTTTACCGCGAGAGCACCCAGCCGATCATCGATTATTATGCCCAGCAGAACAAGTTGAAAATGCTGGACGCTAATTTGGATACGGACGTCCTCTGTCAATCGCTGGCTGCCATGTTGTAGGCAAGGCCTATGAAGACCGTTCAAGGCATTCGCATCAAGACAGCTAATGAAGTTGACATTTTAAGAAAAGCTGGTAAAATTTTAAGTTCTATTGTCGCCCAGTTGCAAAGCTCTTTAACAAGTGGGATGTCGACGAGAGATATCGACCAGAAAGCGGAAGAATTGATCCGCCGTCATCACGTGGTTTCAGCCTTCAAAGGTTACCGCGGTTTTCCGGGGTTTACCTGCATTTCCGTCAATGAAGGTGTCGTCCACGGCATTCCCGGTCCCAGGATCATCAAGGGCGGCGATATCGTCAGCCTTGATATGGGCATCATCTATGAGGGGTATTATTCGGATACGGCGGTGACCATACCCGTCGGGAACGTTTCCCCCGAGACCCGGCGGCTTTTGGATGTGACCAGTGACTCCCTGTTGCGCGGCATTGAGCAGGCCAGGCCTGGCAACAAGCTCTCTGATATTTCCTTTGCCGTGCAAAGCTTCGTGGAAATGCACGGATTCTCGGTGGTGCGGGATTTTGTCGGCCATGGGATAGGCAAGCAGCTGCACGAAGAGCCGGAAATTCCCAATTATGGAAGGCCCGGCGAAGGGCCCCTGCTGCGGGAGGGCATGGTGTTCGCCATCGAGCCCATGGTCAATATGGGCACGCACCGCACCAGGATATTGAACGACGGTTGGACCGTGGTAACAGAAGATGGCAAGCCATCGGCCCATTTCGAGCATACGGTTGCCATAACGAGCAACGGACCCGAGATACTGACAAAATAGCGTATGGCCAAAGAAGATTTGATAGAGGTTGAAGGAACGATCGTGGAGGCATTGCCGAATGCGATGTTTCGGGTGGAGTTGGAGAACAAGCACAAGGTTTTGGCGCATGTGTCCGGAAAGATCAGGATGAACTTCATCCGCATCCTGCCCGGGGACAAGGTCAAAGTGGAGTTATCGCCTTACGATTTAAGCCGTGGGCGCATCACTTTCAGATTGAAATGAGGGGATATGAAGGTTAAATCATCGGTCAAAAGAATTTGTTCAAGTTGCAAGATCATCCGTCGTAACCGGGTGGTTCGCGTCATTTGCACCAACCCCAAACATAAGCAAAGACAAGGATAAACGTTATGCCCAGAATTTTAGGTATAGATTTGCCTAAGGAAAAACGGATTGAAGCGGCCCTGCCGTACATCTACGGTATCGGTCCTGCCCGCAGCCGCCAGATTCTGGAACAGGCCCAGGTCAGCGGCAACAAGCGCGCCAAGGATTTGACCGAAGAGGAGATTTTGAAGATCACCAACCTGATCCAGAAGAACTACGTCACGGAAGGTGATTTGCGCCGCGAGATCAACGAGAATGTGCGCCGTCATATGGAGATCGGCACCTACCGCGGCCTGCGCCACCGCAAGGGGCTGCCGTGTAGGGGCCAAAGGACAAAGACCAACGCCCGCACCCGCAAAGGCAAGAAGCCGGTGGTGGGTCATATTATTAAGAAGGAAGCAGCTCCTGCTGCCAAGAAAGCTTAACACAGAGCTCAAGGAAAATTATGGCCGATACCAAACCTCAAGCAGCAAAAGCAGATCAAGCACAGGCGGTCAAGAAGCCTGCTAAAGCCAAAAAGAAAAACCTTAAGGGTGTCACCTCAGGCATTGTCACCATCCAGGCGTCATTCAACAATACCATCGTGACCATCGCCGACAAGCAGGGCAATACGATCACCTGGGCATCGCCCGGTTTGGTGGGTTTTCATGGCTCCAAGAAGTCGACTCCCTTTGCCGCGCAGATCGCAGCGACCGATGCTGCCCGCCGCGCCAAGGAACTGGGGGTCATGAGCGTCGATGTGCTGGTCAAGGGTCCGGGTTCGGGCCGCGAATCCGCCATCCGCGCGCTGGTTGCCGCCGGTTTACATGTGACTTCGATCAAGGATGTAACGCCCATCCCGCACAACGGATGCCGTTCACGCAAGAAACGCAGGGTTTAACATAAAACCTGCCGCTCTCCTTAAGGAGAATCCCATGTTGGGATACGGCTTCTCTCAAGCTCGGTGCGGCAAAAATGGGAAAGTGAGTAAACAAGTCTATGGGTCGTGATTTAGGACCAGATTGCCGTCTTTGCCGCCGCGAAGGCGAAAAGCTTTTTTTGAAAGGTACGCGCTGCTACACGCATAAATGCGCCGTAGCCCGCCGTGAATATGCCCCCGGCCAGCATGGCCTGAAAAAGGGCAAGCTTTCCAACTTCGGTATCCAGATGCGCGAAAAGCAGAAGATCAAGCGCATTTACGGTGTTTTGGAAACCCAGTTCCGCAATTACTTTTTGAAGGCCACCGCCATCAAGGGCGTGACCGGCCACGTTTTATTGCAGTACCTGGAACGCCGCCTGGACAGCGTCCTGTTCAACGCCGGTTTTGCCAAATCGCGCACCGACGGCCGCCAAATTGTCAGCCACAACCACGTTTCGGTCAACGGCCGGCGCGTCAATATCGCCTCATATTTGGTGAAGCCCAACGATATCGTGGAGATCAAGACCGATGCTAAGACCACGGCCCAGCTTAAGAACAATGTCGAGACGACCAAGGAACGCAAGGTCCCGGCCTGGCTGGAAGCCGACGGCGCCAATTTGAAGATCAAGGTGGTGCGCATGCCGGTCCGCGAGGACGTGTCTTTCGCCGTCAACGAGCAGCTCGTCGTGGAGTTGTATTCCAGATAAAAAAGTTTATTAACTCGTATGACCGCCCGGGTCGACCACCTGGGCGGGGACATAAAACCTAAGGAGAGTCATCATGGGTGTCAAATGGCGCGATTTTCAAATGCCGAAACGCTTGGATTGCGAAGAAGCTTCTTATACGAACACGTACGGTAAATTTGTGGCAGAACCCTTTGAGCGCGGTTACGGCGTGACCTTGGGCAATTCCTTGCGCCGCATTTTGTTGTCATCCATCGAAGGCTCGGCCGTGACCTCGATCCGCATCGAAGGGGTAGCGCATGAGTTTTCCACCATGCCCGGTGTTTTGGAATCCGTGACCGAGATCGTCTTGAACATCAAGGCCCTGGTCATCCGTTCCCATTCCAAGACCCCCAAGACCGTTTATATCAAGGCCAACAAGAAGGGTGAACTCAAGGCGAAAGATATTATCTCCGACGAAATGGTCGAGATTTTAAACGCTAATCATCACCTGTTGACCCTGACGCAGGACATTCCCTTCAACATGGAGCTGGAAATTTCCCGCGGCCGCGGTTATGTGCCGGCCGACCAGAACAAGAAGGAAGGCGCTCCGGTAGGGACCATCGTCGTGGATTCCATTTTCACGCCCATCGTGAAGGTCAATTTCACCGTGGAGAACACCCGTGTCGGCCAGCGCACCGATTATGACCGCCTGGTCGTCGAGATTTTCACCAACGGCGCCATCAACCCCAAGGAAGCCCTGCTGTACGGGGCCAATATCCTGCAGCGCCATTTGGATGTGTTCGTGGCCTACGGCCAGCTGCCGGAAGAGGAAGAAGTGGAAGAGGAAGTTTCCGCCGAGGAAGAGGCGTTGTACACCAAGTTGCGCCTGCCGATCTCCGAGCTGGAGCTTTCCGTGCGTTCTTCCAACTGCCTCAAGGACGCCAATATCAAGACCATCGGCGACCTGGTCCGCCGTCAGGAAGTGGAATTGCTGGAGTTCCGCAATTTTGGCAAGAAATCATTGACGGAAATCCAGGACATCCTTAAAGCCATGGGCCTGTCCCTTGGTATGAAGGTTGATACCAAAAAATTAAGGACCAAGTAATATGAGACACGCGAAGGAAGGCAATCGTTTAAGCCGCAACAAAAGTTTAAGAAAAGCGACCTTGCGCGACATGGCCCGTGCCGTCCTGGTGCAGGAACGCATTTGCACCACCCGTGCCAAGGCCAAGGAAGCCAGGAAGCTTATCGAGAGATTGATCACCCTGGGCAAGAAGGACACGCTGGCGGCACGCCGCCGGGCTTTCGCCATCCTTTGCGACCATGGGTTGGTTTCCCAATTGTTCAAGCAGACCGCCCCGCGCTTCAAGGCGCGTAACGGCGGCTATACCCGCATTATCCCTTATATGCAGCGCAGCGGCGACAATGCCGCCCTGGCCTTCCTGGAACTTACCGAGAAATCCAGGGAGATCATCACCGGTACCAAGCGCGCCAAGGCCGAGAAGGAAGCGGCGGACACCAAGACCGTTTCCGAAGCGGAGACTAAACCCGCAGCGGAAACCAAGCCGGCAGCGCCGGGGCATTCCAAGGCTGATGTCAAGACCAAGCCTAAGGCTGCGGCCAAGCCCACCGGTGTCAAGAAGCTGTTCCAGCGCAAGACCGGAGGCGAATAAGCCGCCGCTTGCGTTAACAAGCAATTCCAGCCCCGTCTGAACAAGACGGGGCTTTTTTATTGCCCTTTTCTCGTTGGACCGTTTCCGCGTCAGCCCTTGCTGCTATTGAGGTTATGATAGAAGTGTCCCCTTGCCTGGTTAAGCCGGTATTGCTCCCGAAACGGGGATATTTTCGCCGTCCGCTACGCTTTACGGCTCGGTTTCTATCGCGATAAGGCATACGCGGAAACCTCGCCGTAAAACCTTGCGGACATTTGGCGAAAAATCCCTGAATGTTTCGTTCCGCAATACCGGCTTAACCGTAGAGGATACCATTTCTGTTAGCATATGCAAATCATTCTGGTATAATTAGAAATTCCTAAATATGACACTAAAGCAGAAAAAATTTCTTGGTCGAGAGAGCCTTAGAGAATCTTGGGTTAAAAGCACAGATACTCCTTTACGTTTTTTTGTTCAGCTATTATTTATAATTGAAGGAACTCTGGGGCTGGTATTTATTGCAGGAGTTAAATATAATTTGGACAAAACTATTTTAATTTGGATCTTTTTGTCCTTAGTTGGACTTGGCGGACTTGCTTTAATAATGGTTTTTCTACTTGTTGTTTTTTTTCCAAAGAATTTAGTGTTTGATAAAGATGCTCATTTATTTGAAAGAGCTTTAGAATACGGAGATGACGCGCATATAATGGCGTATTCCCAGTTAAGAAGTGTGGAATTAATATCTCCTCCAAAACAAATTACAAATCAACGTCAGGAAGGAACTATAAATGAGTAAGGCTTTCCTGATAACATATGACTTAAAATATAAGTCCACACAGAATTATGTGCCTTTTTTTAATGCTATAAGGACTGCTAAATGGTGGCATTATCTTCCAGATGCATGGATTATTATAACTGATAAAGATGCTACTTATTGGCAAAACACACTGGTTCCACTAACGTTTCAAGGAGATTTTCTACTAATCATTGAAGTAAAACGACAATCTGGCGGGTGGCTTCCTTTAGAAGCCTGGAATTGGATAAATGAAAATATTCCAACATAATTGAATATATTTAGTTTTAGAACGAGCCGGGTCCCTGAAAGGGGATAGGTCTGTTTGAATTGACAGCCGATCCCCGTCGTGATATTCTACATGCAGAACAAGAAGCATTCCGACCGTAACCATCCCCGCCGCTTCTTATTATCAAACCCCCTTTAATTCGTAGCAACGACGAAGGATTTACTTTCATGAAGAATAAATCAAGAAAGTCAGGGGAGGATTTTAACCATTGGAACCAGCAGAAGCAAAAGACGCATTTCGACAAGCAAAGGCCTTTTTTCCATGAACAGGAAGTATGGTTTTGTGCGCTGGGAGTTAATATTGGTTTTGAACAAGATGGCCGGGGCAATGGATTCTTACGACCGGTTCTGATCCTAAAGAAATTTAATAACGAAATATTCTGGGCTTTGCCCATGACTAAAAATTTAAAGCAAGGGACGTATTACGCTGCCATTTCATTTAGAAAAAATACCCAAAGCACCTTAATTCTTTCTCAAATTCGCTTAGTTGATGCAAAAAGACTGGTATATAAAGCAGGAGCTGTTAAACAGCAGGATTTTGAATCGATTAAAGAGAGGGTTAGGCAAATACTTGCCTAAAAAAATTAACCCCCGTTCTTGACGGGGGAGGGCCTTTCAGCCATTTGTGGTTTAAGTATAACATGGCATATGATTATGTCAAACGTTAAAAAGAGGTGTCACATGGGAAAAACAAAAAGTTTTCTGTTTGACGCAAAAGAAACGAAATATTTGTGGAGATATTCGGATGATGCTATGCGTACAACAAGAAGGTTAAGTGAAATGTATCCAGATATCCCTAAGAAGCTCGATGCTGTAGTACATGTTATCGAATTTCACAAGTTAACAAGTATACCAAGGAGTAAAAGAACAAAAATATTGAATTGGTTAGATAAGGAATAAAAGGGAGGGGAGATGCCCAAAAAGCCCGTCAAAAAATGCTGCATGTGCGGCAAGCCGGTCTTCTCGCCCAAATCCATCTATTGCCGTGACTGTTCTCATTTCAGCGCCCGGATGTCCGATGAAAGGTTTTCACCGGAAACCCGCCAACAGCTTTGGAATTACGTCCGCCGTAACAAAGGCTTTTACTGTTATTACACCGGTTTAAAACTCGATGTGTTTGATTACGCGAGTCCTTATTTCCTGGAGTTTGACCATGTCACACCGCAAAACCCCAAGAAGATCGTGATGTGCTGCGCCTGGTTCAATGAAATTAAAGGGGACATGACCTTAAACGAATTAAAGGGTTCTGTTAAGCAGCTCTTTAACTACTGGTTTAAGGGTATAAAAATAAAAAAGCGAAAATTCCGCTATTGGTACCGCCTTATCCCTGATTTTTGTAAATAATTTTGCTCCTCTTCGTAGTGCCCTCGGGAAGGGTTGACTTGCCCCTATAATTTCTATATAATGCCCTGTCCAGATATTCTTATATTAATTTTATATAATATGGTGGTCTATGATGGAAGTCGATGAAAATAAGAGCGTTAGGATAAAAAAACTGGACGCTCTGAAGGCCAAGGGGGTGGATGCCTACGCCCAGCGTTTTATCCGCTCGCACAGCGTTGCGGAGATTCTAAAAGATTTTAAAGAGGGCGTTAAGGTGGTCACGGCCGGCCGCATCATGGCCAACCGCGATCAGGGCAAGGTCCATTTCATGGACCTCATGGACCAGACCGGCCGCATCCAGCTTTTCGTCAAATCCGACCATATCGGGCCGGAAGCTTATGAGATGCTCAAATGCCTGGACTTAGGGGACATCATCGGTGTCGAAGGGGAGACCTTCACCACCAAGATGGGCCAGAACAGCATCCGTGTGGCCAAATACCAGGTGCTTTCCAAATCCTTGCAAACCATGCCCGAAAAATGGCACGGCCTCAAGGATGTGGACATCCGTTACCGCCAGCGCTATGTGGATTTGATCGCCAACCCGGAAGTCCGCGCCGTGTTCATCAAGCGCAGCCATATCATTTCGTACGTGCGTTCATTTCTCGACGGCAAAGGGTTCCTGGAAGTGGAAACCCCCATGCTGCAGCCTATGGCGGGCGGTGCCCGCGGCAAGCCGTTTAAGTCCAGGCACAATGCCCTGGACATGGACGTTTTCCTGCGCATAGCCCCGGAACTTTATCTGAAACGTTTGCTCGTGGGCGGCCTGGAAAAGGTCTACGAGATCAACCGCAACTTCCGTAACGAAGGCATCTCCACCCGGCACAATCCGGAATTCACCATGCTCGAGGTCTACCAGTCCTACGGCAATTTCGAGGACATGATGCAGTTGACTGAGGAGCTTATCAGTTCCCTGGTCTATAAAATCTACGGGACCTATAAGATCAAATATCAGGGCCAGGAGATCGATTTTACCACCCCTTGGGAACGCCGATCATTTGCCAAGGTGGTTAAGGAATATTTTGATATCGATCCCGAGGACACGGCTGAAGCGATGCTCGATAAGGTCAAAGCCAAAAGGCATGGGAGCGTCAAGATCGAGAAGCTCACCCGCTCGGCCATCATGAAGATCGTCGAGGAGGTGCTGGATGAAAAACAGACCGCCAATCCGGTCTTCATGCTCGATTATTTCACGTTCCTCTCCCCGTTGGCCAAGGCCAAACCGGATAATCCGGCCGTGGCGCAGCGTTTCGAATTTTTCATTGCCGGGATGGAAGTGGGCAATGCCTACTCTGAGTTAAACGATCCGCAGGAGCAGCATAAGCGCCTGGTCGCCGACCTGGAAGACGATGTGGAAACCGGCAACCGCGTCATCGACGAAGATTTTGTCCGGGCGCTGGAATACGGCATGCCGCCGGCCGGGGGATTGGGCATCGGCATCGACCGCCTGGTCATGCTGCTGACGGATTCAGCGTCTATCCGGGATGTCATCTTGTTCCCGCTGATGAAACCGGAGCAATAATCATGAATTTTGAATGGTGGCTGACATTCAGGTATCTGCTGGCCAAGAAGGACAAGTTCCTGGCCATCATCAATATTGTCGCCATCGCCGGCATTGCCATCGGCGTCATGGCCCTGATCGTCGTCATCGGCGTCATGACCGGCTTTGACCATGACCTGCGCGCCAAGATCGTGGGGGCCAATGCCCATGTGTTTGTGGAGCGCGAGACAGGCATCAAGAATTACGAAGAGCTGGACAAGCGCCTGAGGGCCATCCCCGGCGTCATTGCCGACACGCCCTATATCCACGGCAATATTTTTTTGGAGACAGGCACCCGGGCGGCGAGCCTCATCCTGCGGGGCGTGGCCCCGGCCACCGAGGGCAAGGTGACCATGATCAACAGTTACCTGGCCCAGGGCAAGATCGAGAATTTAAAGGATGATGAGGTTATCATCGGCAATCAGCTGGCTTCCTATTATGGTTTTAACGTCGGGGACACCGTGACGCTCGTTTCTCCGGCATCAGGCATGGCCGGCAAGGGCTGGCGCTACAAATTCAAGGTGGCCGGGATCTTCAAGTCCGGCATGTACGATTATGACATGAACCTGATCCTGGTGACCTTGAAGGCGGCCCAGCAGATCTTTAATATCGGCGGCTCGGTCAGCGGCATAGGCCTCAAATTGGCCAACCCGGACATGGCGCCGGCGATCAAACGCGACATCTACAGCATCATCGGCTTTAGTTACCTGGTGCGCACCTGGATGGAGAGCAACGCCAACTTTTTTGCCGCCCTGGCCCTGGAAAAGTACGCCATGTTCGTCATCTTGACGCTCATCGTGCTCGTGGCCTCGTTTAATATCGTCAGCACCCTGATCGTGACGGTGACAAGCAAGATCAAGGACATCGGCATCCTGAAATCGATCGGCGCCTCCAAGGCGCTCATCCACCGGATCTTCACCTGGCAGGGGCTTGCCGTCGGCGCCATAGGGACATTTTGGGGATTTTCGTTGGGGCTGGCCATCGTTCTGCTCTTGAAGAAATACCAGTTTATCAAATTGCCGCAGGATATTTATTACATCGACCATCTGCCGGTGCTGGTGCAGGCCTCGGATGTGGCGGTGATCGTGGGTGCGGCGATGGTGATCACCTATGCCGCCACTGTATACCCGGCCATCAAGGCGGCAAACCTGGAACCCGTGGAAGCGCTGAGATATGAGTAAGAAGGTATTGATCGAAGCCAATAATATTCACAAGACCTACCCGGGGCCTTTGCACGTGCTCAAAGGCATTGATCTGACCATCGCGCAAGGGGAGGTGGCGGCCGTCATCGGCCCCTCGGGAGCCGGCAAATCCACCCTTCTTCATATCCTGGGTGGTCTGGATGCGCCCAGGGAGGGCCAGGTGCTTTTCGGCGGCCAGGATTTGTACGGCATCAGCGACGCCAGGCGCGCGCAAATACGCAACAGTGCTATGGGATTTGTTTTTCAATCATATCATTTATTGCCGGAATTGACCGCGCTGGAGAATGTGATCCTACCGGCCATGATCGGTAAAAATTTAGGAAAAACAAGCGCTTTGGAATCCCATGGGTTAAAATTACTGCAGCAGTTGGGGCTGTCGGCCCGCGCCACCCATAGGCCCAACCAGCTTTCCGGCGGGGAGCAGCAGCGGGTGGCGATTGCCCGGGCGCTTATGAACGGGCCCAAGGTGGTCTTCTGCGACGAGCCCACCGGCAACCTGGACTCAGTCAGCGGCGAGATAGTCATGGACGTGCTTTTAGGTTTGAATAAGACGCACGAGACGGCAGTAGTCATCGTCACGCATGACGAAAAGATAGCGGCCCGCGTGGGACGTGTCATCGGCATGAAGGACGGTTTATTGGAGCAGCCGTTGGGAGCAAGGTAATTTAATTACGAAAGGCCCTTATGAAGATATACCTGAACGGAAAATTGGTGGACAAGCGGGAGGCCAAGGTGTCGGTGTTCGATCACGGCTTTCTTTACGGCGATGGTGCTTTTGAAGGCATCCGTTCCTATAACTGCCGCGTGTTCCGCCTCAAGGAGCATATCGACCGTTTGTATGAAACCATGCATACGCTCATGATCGATCCCCATTTGACCAAAAAGCAGATGAACGATGTGGTGCTGGCCACCCTGCGCGCCAACAAGATCAAGGACGGCTATATCCGCCTCATCGTCAGCCGCGGCGAAGGGGACCTCGGCCTCGATCCGCGCAAATGCTTCGGCCGTCCCAACGTGATCTGCATCACGGACAAGATCACTTTGTATCCGCCGGAGCTTTATCAACAGGGGATGGCCATCATCACGGTGCCGACGGTCAAGAATGTCCCCAATGCGCTTAATCCCCAGCTTAAGTCGCTTAATTATTTGAACAATATCCTGGCCAAGATGGAGGCCACCCATTGCGGGTATAATGAAGCCGTCATGCTTGAAGAGAACGGCTATATCGGCGAGTGCACGGGGGACAATGTTTTTATTTATAAAGACGGCGTGTTGTCGACCCCGCACTTGGGAAGGCTAAAGGGGATCACGGCCGCTGCCATCCTGGAGCTGGCCGCCAAAATAAAAATCAAGGTGTTTGAAGGTTACATCACCCGCCATGAGATGTATAATGCTGGCGAGTGTTTTTTGACGGGCACGGCTGCGGAGCTCATCCCTATTGTGAAGGTGGACGGCCGTACGATCGGTGAAGGCCGGCCAGGGCCTGTGACCAAAAAGCTCCTGGACGCCTTCCATCAATTGACCAAAAAAGACGGTGTTAAATACAGCTTTTAATGAAAGAGCATTATGACCTGTGATATTTGCGGCAAAAAGAAAGCCACGGTCCATTTGACGGAAATCGTGGATGACCAGATGTCCGAGATGCATCTGTGCGAAGAATGCGCCCGCCAGAAGAGCTCCCAGATGGAACAGCAGTTCGGGCTGGCGGACTTGTTGGCAGGCCTGGCTGATCCCGGCAAGGCAGCGGCCAAGGAAAGCGAGAAGAATGTTCTTAAATGCTCTCGCTGTGCCCTGTTATACGAGGATTTTCGTAAATTCGGCCGCCTGGGCTGCAGCGAGTGTTACACTTCGTTTAAGGAGCACTTAACCGGACTTTTGCGCAAGATCCACGGGTCAAATAAATATTTAGGCAAGACCCCCGGGGCTTCCCAGGAGAGTGGCGGGAAGGGGCTGGCAGAGAAACCCGTGGCCTTGCTGCCGTCGGACGATTTGCTGGACCTAAAGCAGCAGTTGAAGACAGCCATTGCGGCCGAGGATTTCGAGAAGGCCGCCATCATCAGGGACAAAATCAGGAATTTGGAACAGAAAGAACAATAAAAATATATGCGCATCGAAGAATTGTTAAACCATACAGGTGAGTGGCTCAGGGGCACGGGGCCTTCGGCCCATATTGTCATGAGCTCGAGGGTGCGTCTGGCCCGTAATCTGGAAGACTGGACCTTCCCGGGACGTTCCGGGAAAAAAGAATTGGAATCGGTTTTAAAAGCTTTTACGGAGGCCGTGGGACGCATCAATGCCTTGAAAGGCTCGACCCTCTTCGACATGACCCAGATCGACCAGGTGGACCGCCAGCTTTTGGTGGAACGGCATTTGATGAGCCACGAGCATGCCTCCAATCCCGAGGGTAAAGGGCTTTTGGTCACCGCCGAAGAGGTGGTTTCCATCATGGTCAATGAAGAAGACCATCTGCGCATCCAGGTGATGCGTTCCGGATTGAACTTAAGCGAGGCCTGGGAGATCATCAATGCCATTGATGATGCCTTAAGCCGCGAGCTTCAGTTTGCCTTCAATCCGGCCTGCGGATTCCTGACGGCCTGCCCTACCAATACCGGCACGGCCATGCGCGGCAGCGTCATGATGCATTTGCCGGCGCTGGTCATGACCAAGCAGATCAACAAGGTGCTGGCCGCCATTTCCAAGTTAAGCTTTGCCAGCCGCGGTTTTTACGGCGAAGGCACGCAGGCTTCAGGGAACTTTTACCAGATCTCCAATCAGGTCTCCCTGGGGCACAGCGAGCAGGACATTATTCAGAATATCAACGGATTGATCCGCCAGGTCATCGAGCAGGAAGAGCAGGCCCGCCAGGCCCTGCTCCTGCAGAACAAGCCCATGCTCGAGGACAAGGTGTGCCGCTCCTGGGGGCTGTTGAAAAACGCGCGGATCATTTCAAGCCAGGAAGCCATCGAACTTTTTTCCATGGTGCGTTTGGGCCTGGACCTGGGGTTGTTGAAGCACGTTGACCATAAGGCGCTCAACGAGCTGTTCATCATGATCCAGCCGGCCCATCTGCAAAAGATCGAGGGTAAAAAACTAAACGCGTTCGAACGCGATACCAAAAGGGCGGCTGTCATCCGCCAGAAGTTAGGCCGTTCATCCAATAATGATTAAGGTAACGGCACTTCTCCAAAATAAGATTTATTAATTAAGTAGAAGGAGGCCCAAGATGTTTAACCGATTTACAGAACGAGCCCGTAAAGTCATTGTTTATGCCAAGGAAGAAGCCAAACGTTTTAACCATGATTACATCGGCACCGAGCACCTGTTGCTCGGCCTGATCCGCGAAGGCGAAGGTGTCGCCGCGGCGGTGCTGCAAAAACTCGGGCTTGATCTGGAGACGATCAGGCTTGAGGTCGAGAAGCTGGTCCAGCCCGGCCCTGCCACCCAGGTGGTGGGCGATATCCCCTTTACCCCGCGTTCCAAGAAAGCCCTGGAGCTTTCCGCTGAGGAGGCCCGGGCCTTGGGCCATAATTACATCGGCACCGAGCATTTGCTCCTGGGGCTGGTCAAGGAAGGCGAAGGCATGGCCTACCGCGTGCTGTTGAATTTGGGGCTGGATCTGGGCAAATTGCGCAACGAGGTCATGGAATTATTGGGCAGCGGCATCCCCGGCTACGGCCAGCAGCAGGAAACGTCCAAGACCGGCAAGACACCGGCCATCGATGCCTACGGCCGCAATTTGAATAAACTGGCCCGCGAAGGCAAGCTTGATCCGGTGATCGGCCGCAAGAATGAGATCGAGCGCGTGATCCAGATCCTCTCCCGCCGCACCAAGAACAACCCGGTGCTGTTGGGCGAGGCCGGTATCGGCAAGACCGCCATCGTGGAGGGCCTGGCCCAGCAGATCGTCGGGGGGGACGTGCCCGAACTGCTGCGCGACAAGACCATTGTGGTGCTGGATCTGGCCATGATGATCGCCGGCACCAAGTACCGCGGCCAGTTCGAGGAGCGCATCAAGGCCGTGATGGATGAATTGAAACGCTCCGGCAAGATCGTGCTGTTCATCGACGAGATCCACACCCTGGTGGGCGCGGGAGCGGCCGAAGGCGCCATTGACGCCGCCAATATCCTGAAACCGGCCCTGGCCCGCGGCGAGATCCAGTGCATCGGGGCCACCACCATGGACGAGTACCGCAAGAATATCGAGAAGGACGCGGCCCTGGAACGCCGGTTCCAGACCATCATTGTGGAGCCGCCGTCGGTGGAAGAGACCATCCTCATCCTTAAGGGTTTGCGCGACAAATACGAGGCCCATCACCGCGTCAAATATTCCGACGAGGCCCTGGAAGCCTCGGCGCGCCTCTCGGACCGTTACATTTCCAACCGTTTCCTGCCGGACAAGGCCGTGGACATCCTGGATGAGGCCGGGGCCAAGGCCCGCCTGCAGGCCATGGTCGTTCCCGATGACATCAAGGAGCTCGAGGAAAAGATCGAGCAGCTCAAGAAGGAAAAGGAATCCTATATCAAGATCCAGGATTTCGAGCGCGCGGCCAAGATGCGCGATCAGGAACGCGAAGTGCGCGAGCAGCTGGAGCGCAAGCACGCCGAATGGATGCAGAAGCGCGATGACGTCTCCTTGACCATCACCGACGATGATATCGCCAAGGTGGTGTCCCAATGGACCAAGATACCCTTGATCCGCCTGGAACAGAAGGAAAGCGAGAGGCTCTTGAAGATGGAAGACCAGATGAAAAAATCGGTGGTCGGCCAGGACGAGGCGGTCTCCGCCATCTCCCGCGCCGTGCGCCGTTCCCGGGCCGGCATCAAGAACCCGCGCCGTCCCATCGGTTCCTTCATCTTTTTGGGTCCGACGGGTGTGGGCAAGAGCCTGTTGGCCCGTATCCTGGCGGAATTCATGTTCGGCGACCAGGACGCCCTGATCCAGATCGACATGTCGGAATACATGGACAAGTTCAACGTCTCGCGCTTGATCGGCGCGCCGCCGGGTTATGTGGGCTACGAAGAAGGCGGGCAGCTGACCGAGAAGGTGCGGCGCCGTCCTTATTCCGTGGTGCTTTTGGATGAGATCGAAAAAGCCCATCCGGATGTGTTCAACATCCTGCTGCAGGTTTTTGAAGACGGTCAGTTGACCGACAGCCTGGGACGCAAGGTGGATTTCCGAAATACCATCATCATCATGACCTCCAACGTGGGGGCCGAAACGATCCGCCAGGCAGGTTCGCTGGGTTTCGTGGCCCAGGCGGAAGACACGTCGTACAATGCCGTCAAGGACCGCCTGCTCAATGAGGTCAAGAAGGCCTTTAAGCCGGAGTTCCTTAACCGTATCGACGATATCATCGTGTTCAGGAGCCTGACCAAGGCTGACCTGACCGCCATTATTAAGCTGGAAGTCAACGAGGTGGTCGACCGCCTCAAGGACAGGGGCATCGATATCGCCCTGTCTCCCGAGGCCATGGATTTCCTCATGGAAAAGGGTTATGACCCCCTCTACGGGGCCAGGCCTTTGAAGAGGACCATCCAGCGCTATGTGGAAGACATGCTTTCCGAGGAGATCATCTCTGGACGGTTCAAAGAAGGCAGTAAGGTGACGGTTGTCCGTAAGGAAGACAATCTGGCGCTTGCGACGGCATAAACTTTAAGAACCCATGAACATTGCGGCTTCCAGGATCCCAACCTCTATAACGGATTGGGTGCGTTATGTGGGGCAGCTTTCCCTGCTGCTTGGCCAAACAGTGGCCAGCGCACTGACCCCGCCGTTTAAAGGCACCCGCTCGTTGATCCAGGCCTATCGCATCGGGCCGGGAAGCTTTATGATTTCGGCCCTGGTGGCTTACTTTGTAGGCATGATCATCGCCCTGCAGATGGCCTACCAGATGATGCAGCTTTCCGCCGAGCTTTATATCCCTAACGTGGTCGCCGTGGCGTTGACAAGGGAATTGACGCCGGTGTTGACCGCCCTGATCGTGGCCGGCCGCGTCGGCGCGGGCATCGCCGCGGAAATCGGGTCAATGGTGGTGACCGAACAGGTGGACGCGCTGCGGGCCTTTGCCGTCAATCCTGTCAAGTACCTGGTCGTGCCGCGGTTCCTGGGGCTTATCATCATGCTGCCGGTGTTGACCATGCTTTCGGACATGATCGGCATCTGGGGCGGCTATGTGATATGCGTTTACAAATTGCATATCAGCCATGAGATGTTCTGGAAGATGACCTTTCACGCCCTGACGATGAAGGACATCATCACAGGCTTGACCAAAACCGTCTTTTTCGGCGGCATCATCGCCATCGTGGGATGCTATCACGGCTTGTCGGTCAAGGGCGGGGCGGACGGGGTGGGTAAGGCCACCACCACGGCCGTGGTGCGGTCGTTTATCCTGATCATCGCCACAGATTGCCTTATCACCTTTGTGTTTTACTTTTTGTTGAATGTTTAAGCTCTTTGAGCGTATAGGTTAACCGGTATTGCTTCAGAAACGGGGATATTTTTGCCGTCCGCTACGGTTTACAGCTCGGCTGCTATCGCGATAAGGCATTCGCGGCAGCCTCGCTGTAAAGCCTTGCGGACATTTGGCAAAAAATCTCTGATCGTTTCTGAAGCAATACCGGCTTAACCTATACGCAAGAAATATAGCGGCATCAGCCTGGTAATGGTTTACGAACTTAATAGATTCGTGAGTAACGACAAGTATGTTGACAAAAAAGACATTATTGACGCAATACGTAAAACCGCAAAACAGAACGGCGATAGCCCTTTAGGCGTCGGTAGATTCGAAAAAGAGACAGGAATAAAAAGTTATGATTGGGGAAAATATTGGGCACGGTTTGGGGATGCACAAAAGGAGGCTGGTTTTAAGTCAAATCAGTTACAAATTGCCTATACTGACGAGTTTATTATTGAGAAGATAATTGGTGTGATTTGTAAGCTTGATAAATTTCCAACCCTACGCGAAATGGTGGTAGAACATCATAACGATTCTGAGTTTCCGAGTTATAGTGTTTTTAGACGCTTAGGTACGAGGGAACAAATTGTAAATAAAGTAATGGAATATTGTAAGGATAAGAGTGCTTACGATGATATTGTTACTCTTTGTGGATCAATTCTTGGGAGTTCCAAAGATGAAAAGGTTATGGATGAGTCTAACATTCAGATTGGAGAAGTATACCTTTTCAAGTCGTGTCGGTATTATAAAATTGGAAAAACATATGACACCGTGAGGCGGGGCAGTGAACTTAGGATTCAATTACCAGAAAAATGCGAATTAATACATTCTATTAAGACTGATGATCCAAGTGGTATCGAAGCTTATTGGCATAAACGATTTGAGACGAAAAGGATGAATGGTGAGTGGTTTGACTTAAGCTTTGCTGAAGTAAAGGCATTTAAGCTTTGGAGACGTATAAATTAAGATGTATTTATGGCAGGGAGCAGATATGTGCATGGAAAGGATGGATAGGTAGGATGTTTTCAGAACGGGGATATTTCCGCCGTCCGCTACGGTTTATGGCTCGGTTTCTATCGCAATAAAGCATACGCGGAAACCTCGCCATAAAACCTTGCGGACATTTGGCGGAAAATCCCTGAATATTCTGAAAACATCCTACCTATCCATCCGTCCAAGCGTAAGATGGGAAGCGTGTAAGGCGTACAATGATTGAGATACGGAATCTATATAAGACCTTCGGCAAACAGATGGTGCTTAATAATTTGAGCCTGAACATCCGCCGGGGGGAGACCAAGGTGGTCATCGGCCGGTCAGGGGCCGGGAAAACCGTGCTTTTGAGGAATATCGTCGGGCTGGTGCGGCCGGACAGCGGCTCGATCAAGATCAACGGCACGGAAGTCACCGCCCTCGGGGAGAAGGAATACGACCGCCTGCGCATGGAGATCGGCATGGTGTTCCAGGGCGGGGCGTTGTTCGATTCCATGAATGTCGCCGACAACGTGGCCTTTGTGCTGAATGAGTTCATGAACCTGGATAAAAAGACCGTTGCCGACAAGGTGCGCGACTCCCTGGCCCTGGTGGGCCTCAAGGACGTGGAGCACATGATGCCCGCCCAGCTGTCCGGCGGCATGCGCAAGCGCGTCAGCCTGGCGCGCGTCTTGTGCATGGAACCCCACATTATTTTGTACGATGAGCCGACCACCGGTGTCGACCCTATCACCGCCGCGGCCATCAATCATTTGATCATCGAGCTGCGCAACAAGCTTAAAGTGACGTCCATCGTGGTGACCCATGACATGAATTCCGCCTATATGGTGGCGGATTCCATCGCCATGTTTTACCGGGGGCAGATCATTGCCGACGGCACGCCGGATGAAATCAGGAATTCCAAGCATCCGGTCATTAAACAGTTTATCAATGGCGAGGCCCATGGGCCCATCACCGAGGATGAAAGCCTGATTTTTGGCCATGTTAAATAATTAGGGGAGAGCTGATATGTCCCAAGAAAACAACGGACTGGAATTGAAGGTGGGTTCATTCGTGCTGATGGCGATCTTGGCGCTGACCTTTTTCATCATTTCCGTCAGCGATCTTTCGATTTTCGAGAAGGGGCGCCATCTTCAGGTGATCTTCGGGTTTGCCAGCGGCCTCAAAGAGGCCTCGCCGGTGCGCCTGGCCGGGGTGGAAGTGGGCATGGTCAAGAAATTGCAGGTTTTTACCGACCCCAAAGACGGGGGGAAGACCAAGGTGCGGGTCAACGCCTGGATCAAGGATAATATCGCCATTCCCGTCGACTCCAGCATCACCATCAACCAGCTCGGTATCCTGGGGGAAAAATACCTCGAGATCATCCCCGGCCATTCGAAGGAGCAGCTTTCGGACAATGCCGTGATCGTGGGCCATGACCCGGTGCCCATTGAAAAAATTACTGAACACCTTGATTTATTGATGTCCAAATTGGATACGACGGTGGACGGCATCAACAACGGTATTTTAAGCGCAAAGAATAAAAAATCCCTCGAGGCGGCCCTGGAAGGGTTCGGCGCCGTCGGCACCGACTTAAAAGAAGGCCGGGGCACCTTGGGTAAATTATTGACCGACGAATCCATCTATAACAATCTTGATGATATGACCGCTGATTTGAAGAACAATCCCTGGAAGCTGCTGTACCGGCCCAGACCGAAATGAAAACCAAGACCGTATTCGTTTGCCAAAGTTGTGGTTCCCAGTCCCCGCGTTGGGTGGGCAAATGCCCCAATTGCGAAGAGTGGAATTCCTATGTGGAGGAGGCTTTTACTGAGCCTGCCGCCAAGGGGAGCGTGCGGGCGGCCTTGGCCGCCCAGGTAACGGCGGCACCGGTCCTTCTTAAAGAAGTTGACATCGCCGCAGACACGCGTTACAGGACCCATATCGGGGAATTTGACCGGGTCATGGGCGGCGGGATCGTGCCCGGATCCGTGACTCTCATCGGCGGGGACCCCGGTATCGGCAAATCAACCATTATTTTGCAGGCGGCGGCGGCCCTGGCGGCCGGTGGCCTGAAGGTTTTGTACATCAGCGGCGAGGAATCCGTCAAGCAGGCCAAAATGCGCGCGGACCGCGTGGCCGGCCAGGCTAACGAGAATTTTTTTATTGTCAATGAGATCGACGTTCAGGCCATCATCGGCTACATCCATGAATTGGCGCCGCAAGTCGTCATCATTGATTCCATTCAGGTCGTCCACCTGGCGGAAATTTCTTCGTCGCCCGGATCGGTGGCCCAGGTCAGGGAAAGTGCTGCCGTGCTGACCCAGGCGGCCAAGCGCGCGGCCCAAGCGCTTTTTCTCATCGGCCATGTGACCAAGGAAGGCATGCTGGCGGGGCCCCGGGTGCTGGAGCACATGGTGGACAGTGTGCTTTATTTTGAAGGCGAGCGCTATTCATCCTACCGCATCCTGCGGGCCAACAAGAACCGTTTTGGTTCCACCAATGAGATCGGTGTTTTTGAGATGACCGCCAGGGGGCTGCAGGAAGTATTGAACCCCTCGGAGATTTTTTTGTGCGAGCGCCCTCGGGATTCTTCGGGGTCGGTGGTGGTGCCTATTCTCGAAGGGACGAGGCCTTTTTTGGTGGAGATCCAGGGACTGGTTTCCCGCAGCGCCTTCGGCATGGTGCGCCAGAAAGCGCAGGGGTTCGATGCCAACCGCTTAGGGCTCCTGGCCGCGGTCTTGGAGAAAAGATTGGGATTGAATCTGGGGGACAAGGATATTTTTTTGAATGTGGTGGGCGGGGTAAAGGTCGAAGACCCGGCGGCAGACCTGGGCGTTACGCTCGCCATTGCTTCGGCGCTCTTGGACAAGGTGGTCAGCCACGAGACGGCCGTCTTGGGGGAGGTCGGGCTTTCGGGAGAGGTACGCAGCGTCTCCCAAATCGCTTCCCGCGTTAATGAAGCGCAGAAGCTGGGGTTCACCCGCTGCCTGGTGCCTAAAAACAATCTAAAGAACAAGGATGATTTCAACCCGTCGGGTATCAAGCTGGTTGCGGTCACGACTGTCAGGGAAGCGTTGGATAAGTTATAAACAAGAGGAGTCCACATGATGACACTGTTATTCATCCGTGCTTTTTTCTTGATCATCAGCGCCGTTGTCGGCTACCAGATCGGGGCCATTAACGGCGATGCCTTCACCGGTGTTATCGTTGGTGTTTGCGGCGGGGCCTTGCTGATCGTCGTCGAAGCCAATTTGAAACAGGTGTCGGTGCGCGGGCTTTCCAGCATGGTGTTCGGCCTTTTGCTTGGTATTTTCATGGCCAACCTGGTCTCGGATATTATTTCCCTGCTGCCGCTGGGGGACGTGCTGAAGCCGGTCTTAAGGGTGGTATTGACCCTGGTGTTCTCTTATTTGGGGGCGGTCATGGCCCTGCGCGGCAAGGATGAATTCAACCTGATCATCCCTTATGTGCGTTTTAAGCGCCAGGACCTAAGAGAAGGCGTGATCATTTTGGATACCAGCGCCATCATCGACGGCCGCGTGGGGGATATTTTCAAGACGGGTTTTTTGGCCGGGCGCCTGGTCGTGCCGCGTTTTGTGTTGCACGAACTGCAGCGCCTGGCGGATTCCGAGGATGATCTCAAGCGCCAGCGCGGCCGCCGGGGCATGGAGATCCTTAAAGGCATGCAGAAAGATACGGCCGCCGACGTGCGCATTCATGAAGACGATTTTTCAGGACCGGAATCCGTGGACACCAAATTGGTCAAGCTTTCCAAGATCATGGACGCCCGCATCTGCACCACGGATTTTAATTTAAGCCGCATTGCCTCCTTTCAGGGAGTTGAAATGCTCAATATCAATGACCTGGTCAATGCTGTCAAGCCGGTGGTATTTACCGGTGAGGAGCTGGAGATCCGCCTGGTCAAGGAAGGCAAGGAGGCCGGCCAGGCCATCGGGTATCTGGAAGACGGGACCATGGTGGTTGTCAGCGACGGCCGCAAGGCCTTGGGGTCAACCGTCAAGGCCTATGTGACCTCGGCCCTGCAGACCCAGGCCGGGCGCATGATCTTTGCCAAGATGGAGAGATAATTTTTAAAAAGTGCTAAGCGGTAAGCGATAAGTGGTAAGAGAACCGGTAAAGATAGAAGTCATTATTGTAGCGGCGGGGGCCGGGCAGCGGCTGAATTCCAGAGTCCCGAAAGCGCTGGTATTGCTTCGGGATAAACCGCTGGTCAGCTATAGCCTAAAGGCCTTTGAGGCTCATCCTGATGTCGGCGGCATCGTGGTGGTGGCTCCGCAAAAGCATCTAAAGGCTTTTGAGCGTATCACCCGGGCCTTTAAGAAGGTGCGCTTTGTGGTGGCTGGGGGACAAAGCCGCGCGGATTCCGTCAAATGCGGTCTTGCAGTCCTTTCATCCAAGGTCCGTGCCGTGCTGGTGCATGACGCGGCCAGGCCGTTTATCGATGCGGGCATGATCAGTCGGTTGACGGCGGCATTAAAGAGATCCAAGGCCGCTATTGTCGGGGTCCCGGTCAAGTTTACCGTCAAAAAGGTCGACGGCCGCACGCTGAACATTCAGGAGACACCCGCCAGGGAATTGCTTTGGGAGGCGCAAACCCCCCAGGGGTTTCATAAGGATATCCTGGTCAAGGCCCATGCCCAAGGCATTGGCCCAGAGGCCACGGATGACGCTGTGCTGGTGGAGCGTTTGGGGCAAAAGGTCAAAATGGTCATGGGCAGTTACCGGAACATCAAGGTCACGACCCCGGAAGATTTGGTATGGGCCAGACAATTGTTGAGGTGAAGCGATGGATTACCGTGTGGGCATAGGCCAGGATGTGCACCGCCTGACGGCAGACCGCAAGCTGGTGCTGGGCGGCGTTGAGATCCCGCACACCCACGGCCTGGAGAGCCATTCCGACGGAGATGTGGTCCTGCATGCCGTCTGTGACGCCATCCTGGGCGCAGCCGGGATGGGCGATATCGGTGAACATTTTCCCGATACCGATCCTGGTTACAAGGGAGCGGCCAGTTCTGTTTTCTTAAAAGAGGTCCGCCAAAAGGCCGCCGCAGCAGGATGGGCGGTCGAGAACGTGGATGTGGTGATCCTGGCCCAGGCGCCGAAATTAAAGGAATTTAAGCCGAAAATGAAGTATCATATGAGCCGCCTTTTGGGGGTGGAAGAGGCGCGGGTCAATATCAAGGCCGGCACTAATGAGGGGCTTGGGTATATCGGCGCCCATGAAGCCATTGCCGCTTACGCGGTGGTGCTGTTGAAGAAAGGTTAAGGTATGGCTTTACTTATCATCGTTGCCATCATTTTACTTGTTTATTTTATATTTGCCGAAGAGATCCGTACGGTCAAGGACCGTGATCCCGCGGCCAAGAGCGTATTGGAAGTGCTTTTACTGTATCCGGGCCTGCATGCCCTGGTGTTTCACCGGATCGCCCATGCCTTCTGGGAGTGGAGGGTGCCTTTTATTCCCCGCTGGCTTTCACAGATGGCCCGGTTTTTGACCGGCATCGAAATCCATCCCGGGGCCACCATCGGCAAACGGTTCTTTATCGACCACGGGATGGGGGTGGTGATCGGCGAAACCGCCATCGTGGGGGACAATGTCCTTTTGTACCAGGGCACGACCCTGGGCGGCACCGGCAAGGAAACAGGCAAGCGCCATCCCACCCTGGGCAACAATGTGGTCGTGGGCACAGGCGCCAAGATCCTGGGCAACATCACGATCGGGGACAATTCCTATATCGGCGCCAACGCGGTGGTCATCAAGAGTGTGCCGCCCAATTCCACGGTCGTCGGTGTCCCGGGAAGGATCACCAAGCAGGAGGGCCGCAAGATCGACATGGAGCTGGACCATATCCATGTCAACGACCCGATCATGGAACATATGCACAAATTGCTGGGACGCATCAAGGCGCTGGAAACCAAAACCGGTCACGAAGCCTCCAAGAATGAACGCGATAGTGAGAACGATTTTAAAATTTAGATAGGCATATGCAAATTTACAATTCCTTAAGCGGTAAAAAAGAAAATTTCTCTCCGCTGGTAGGCAATGACGTCAAGATGTATACCTGCGGGGTCACGGTGTATGACCGTTCCCATATCGGCCACGCCCGCAGCCTGTATATTTTCGATGTGATCCGGCGTTACCTGAAGTTCCGCGGGTTTAACGTCACCTTTGTGCGCAATATCACCGATATCGACGATAAGATCATCGACCGCGCCAATGAGACCAAACGGCCGGCCAGGGATGTCAGCGAAGAGCAGATCCGTCATTATTATGAGGATTTGAAAGCCCTGAATGTCCTTCCCGGCGACGTGGAGCCCAAGGCCACCGACAATATCCCTGAGATGATAAGCCATATCCAGGGCCTGCTGGGTAAGGGCTTTGCCTACGCCATCCCCGGCGGGGATGTGTATTTCGATGTGCGGGCTTTCAAGGATTACGGCAAGCTCTCCGGACAGAGCATCGACAAGATGCATGAAGCGGTGCGCATCGAGAAGGATTCCCGGAAGAAGGACCCGCTGGATTTTGTTTTATGGAAGGCCTCCAAGCCCGGTGAACCGGCCTGGGACAGTCCCTGGGGCAAAGGCCGCCCCGGCTGGCACATCGAATGTTCCTGCATGAGCATGAAGCACCTGGCAACCCCGACCCTGGACATCCATGCCGGCGGTAGGGACCTTATCTTTCCCCATCACGAGAACGAGATCGCCCAGTCCGAGGCCCTGACCGGCACGCGTTTTGCCAAATACTGGATCCATCACGGGCTCTTGACGGTCAACGGCCAGAAGATGTCCAAATCGCTGGGCAATTTCATGACCGTCCAGGAAGCGTTAAGCAAATACACGGCGGATGAGATCAAGATGTTCTTTTTGTTCTCCCACTATGCCAGTAACATCGATTTTTCCGAGGAGAAGATCCTCGAGGCCCGCAAGGCGCTGGGTAAATTCGACGTGCTGTTCTGGCGGGCTGCGGAGCTTTTGAAGGGCAGGCAGGCCGAGCCGGTGCAGGCGGGCTTTGTGAGCAAATACAAGCACGAGTTCATCGAGGCCATGGACGATGATTTCAACACGCCTAAGGCCCTGGCGGCACTGTTTAATTTGCTCAATGACACCAACACCTATATCGATCAAAACAGCGATGATCCTAATTATTGGGGGGTCATTTATCATGCTGTGGACATTTTAGAGAGCCTGGCGCGCGGTATATTCGGCTTATTCTTGCAGGAAAAGGACAAGGAGTTGTCGCCGGAGCTGCAGTCACTTTTAGACGAGCGTGCCCAAGCCCGGGAGCTTAAGAATTTCAAACGTTCCGACGAGTTGCGCGCGTTGTTGAAGGAAAAGGGTGTGGCTGTCGAGGACGGCAAAGCCGGACAGACCTGGAGATGGATTTGAACGGCAAGTTTATCACATTTGAAGGCGCGGAAGGTTCCGGCAAAAGCACGCAGGCAGGATTGGTCCTTAATTATTTGGAATCAAAAAAACTGCCGGTTACGCTGTTGCGCGAACCCGGCGGCGTCAAAATTTCTGAAAGTATCCGCAAGCTTTTGCTGGATGTGAAAAATACGGGCATGGGGGATGAGTGCGAGACCCTGCTGTACATGGCGGCGCGCGCGCAGATGGTCAAGGAAGTGCTTCAGCCGCAGTTGAACTCGGGCAAGATCGTCTTGTGCGACCGTTTTTTGGATTCCACCATCGCCTATCAGGGATACGGCAACGGGATCGATGTCAAAACCATTGAGCAGCTGGGCCTTTTTGCCGCCAAGGGTATTGCGCCCGATCTGACCATTCTTTTCGATATCCAGCCCGAAAAAGGTTTAAGCCGCGCCGGTACAAAAAAAGACCGTATCGAATCCCGTTCCCTGGAGTATCACGGCCGCGTGCGCGGCGGTTACCTGGATTTGGCCAAGAAATATCCCGGCCGCATTAAGTTGATAAAGGTGGACGCAGACAAGGAAGAAATTTTTAAAAGGGTCAAGTCCCATATCGATGCCCTGCTGGCCATATGATCGTGATGAATACCGCCCAAGTGAACCAGGATGTTTTGAGCCGCTTTAGCCGTCTTGCCGGACAGCACCGCCTGGCGCACGCCTATTTGCTGGTCGGTCCACGGGATTCGGGAAAGACCCAGACGGCTTTGGCCCTGGCCCAATTGGTCAACTGCGAAAGTCCTGAGGCGAAGCCATGCGGCCAATGCCCGCCCTGCCGCAAGATCGCCTCGGGCAACCATCCCGATGTCCATATTTTAGGCAGCGACGATACACAGACGATCAAGATTGAGGAGGTCCGCCATTTGTTGGGCCGGGTGGCGTTGATGGCCTTTGAGGCCAAACAGAAGGTCTTTATCCTCCGCAATATCGAAACCATGACAACCGATGCCGCCAATGCCTTTTTGAAGACTCTGGAAGAGCCGGCGCCCAATACCCTGATGGTCCTGACCACGAGCCTTCCCGAAGCCAATCTGGATACCATCAAATCCCGCTGTCATATCGTGAAATTTTTCCCTTCGCCGGTCAACCGGGTCGCCCACGTGCTGGCGGAAGAGGGCCTTAAAGATGCCGATGCCCGTTTTCTGGCCCTTTACGCGGAAGGATGCCTGGGGCAGGCCCGCAAATTAAGGGACCAGGAGATTTTCCGGCAGCGACGAAAAATCTTGGATGAAATGCTCTTAAACCGCTATAATGATACCTTTCTCAAGGAGCTTGTCACGGACCGCCAGGCCACGGCCCAGGCGTTACAGCTGCTGCTGAGTTTTTTCAGGGATGTGCTTTTATTGAAGAACGGGACCCCGGCCTCGGAGCTGCTCAATCAGGATTTTTTAAAAGAGGTGGAGAAATTTGCCGGCCGCAGCAGCGAGGATTTGGGCCAGATCGTGGGCCAGATCGTCGAGACCAAAAGACAAGTGGACGAGAATTTGAATGTTAAGATGTCCTTGAGCCTTTTAAGGGAACATTTATGGGTCAATTAGTACAGATCAAGGTGGGAGAATACCGGCCGGTGATGTTGGCCGATACCAATGGCGTGGAGATCCGCCGCCACGATATGGTGATCCTGGAGGTGGAGAGGAACCTGGAATTCGGCAAGGTCATCTCCGATCCCGACAAGGCCTGCGCCGGTAAGACGGAGGCGGCTGTCGGCAAGATCATCCGTTTGGCCAGCGACGGTGATCTGCTTCAGGTGGTCAACAACCAGATGAAGTCCGGCGAGGCGATAAAGACCTGTGCGCGAAAAGTGGCGGATAGCCGCATGGAAATGCAGCTGGTCCAGGCGGAATATACCTTCGATGCCACCAAGATATTGATCTATTTCACCGCCGAAGGCCGGGTGGATTTCCGCAACCTGGTCAAAGACCTGGCCAAGGCCCTGCGCGTGCGCATCGAGCTCAAGCAGATCGGGGTGCGCGACAAGGCCAAGATCGTGGGCGGTTACGGCGTCTGCGGCCGCCAACTGTGCTGTTCGTCGTACATGAAGGATTTCCACCCGCTTTCCATCAAGATGGCCAAGGACCAGGGGCTGCCGCTGAATCCTCAAAAGATTTCCGGCGTCTGCGGCAGGGTCAAATGCTGCATGGCCTATGAATTCCAGGTTTACCGCGAGTTTTCCAAGACCCTGCCCAAGATGGGCGCCAGGGTCACCACACCGGAAGGCGACAAGGGCCGGGTGGTGGCCATGGACATCCTCAAGCAAGTGGTGAGCGTGGACTTAGGCGAAGGCAAGCTCGTCAGGGTCAAGTATCCGCTAAATGCCGCGCAGCAATCTTCATGAGCAAATTTTTCGTCACAACCCCCATTTATTACGTCAACGATGCCCCGCATATCGGCCATGCGTACACCACCATCCTTGCCGATGTGCTGAGCCGTTATCACCGTACCGTCGGAGACGAGGTCTTTTTCCTGACCGGCCTGGATGAGCACGGCCAGAAGGTCAAGCAGGCTGCGGAAAAACGCGGACTTTCACCCCAAGCCCATTGCGATGATCTGGCCCCGAGGTTTTTGAATTTGTGGAAAACCCTGGATATCCGCTACGATGATTTTATCCGCACGACCCAGGAGCGGCACAAAAAGATCGTCCAGCTGTGCCTGCAGCAGGTCCATGACAACGGTGATATCTATTCGGATGAATATGAGGGCTGGTATTCCGTGGCTGAAGAGCGCTTCATCACGGACACCGAATATGAATCCGGCCAGTTCCGCGATGTCAAAAAGCTCAAAGAGAAGAATTATTTCTTCAAGATGAGCAAGTACCAGCAAAGGCTCATCGACTATATCCAAGCTCATCCCGGCTTTATCCGTCCCGAGCACCGCAAGAACGAGATGCTGGGTTTTTTGCGCCAGCCGCTGGGGGACCTGTGCATTTCCCGCCCCAAGGCGCGCATGGATTGGGGCATCGAGATCCCCTTTGATAAGGATTATGTGACCTATGTCTGGTTTGACGCCCTGGTCAACTACATTTCCGTGCCGGGTTACGGCAGCGACGAGGTTAAATTTAAAAAGTGGTGGCCGGCCGACGTGCACCTGATCGGCAAGGACATTCTCACCACCCATTCCATTTACTGGACGACCATGCTGTTTTCTCTGGGGCTGCCGCTGCCGGAAACCATCTTTGCCCACGGCTGGTGGCTTATTGGCGAGACCAAGATGAGCAAGTCCCTGGGCAATGTGGTCAATCCGTTGGATCTCACCAATACTTACGGGGTGGATGCGGTGCGTTATTATTTGATGCGTGAGATGGTGCTGGGTCTTGACGCCAATTTTACGCCGGACTCTTTTATCAAATGTTTTAACAGCGACCTGGCCAATGATTTCGGCAATCTGCTCAACCGCGTCAGCGGTCTTATTCAGAAGAATCACGGCGGTCAAATACCTCAACCCGGTGATTTGACGGCCGTCGAACAGGATATAAAGCAGCAGGCGGACAGCCTCTCAGGCCGGATCAAAGATTTAATTAATGAATTCAAGGTGCAGGAGGCGGTGAGCTCCACGCTGGATTTTGTCCGCATTCTTAACAAGTATATGGAAACCCAGGCGCCCTGGAAGCTGGCCAAGACCGACATGAAAGCCGCCAACCGGGTGCTGTATACGGCGGCCGAAGGTTTGCGTATAGCGACGATCATGTTGGCGCCTGTCATGCCGGAGAAAACGGCCGCGGTTCTGTCTATTTTAGGCGCCGAGAACACCCGGCCCTCCTGGGGCCAATTGAGACCTGGAACAGCTTTGCAGGCCCATCCGCCGCTGTTCCCCAGGATCGAAGTGGAGAAACCATAAAAAGGGGACAGTCCCCTTTTTAAAAAGCGAATATCATGGCTGTTGAAACTATTAAATGGATCAATGGTGCGGCCCGTATCATTGATCAAACCAAACTTCCCCGTCAATTTAAATACCTCTATTGCCGCGACGTCAAAACCATGTGGCAGGCCATCAAGCGCCTGCAGGTGCGCGGCGCGCCAGCCATCGGTGTTGCTGCCGCCTTTGGCGTTTTGTTAGGCATTCAGAAATTCAAGGGTTCGGATAAAAGGAAGTTCCTGCAATTGTTCCATGAAACCTGTGATTATTTGAGCACATCCCGCCCGACGGCGGTGAATCTTTTCAACATGCTCAATGAAATGCGTGCCGTCGTGACGCATAATCCTCAGGCCGATGTGGCCACCTTAAAAAAGGCCCTGTTCCTGCAGGCCATGACCATTTTTGAGGCGGACCGCGAGGTCTGCCGGCAAATGGGGGAGCACGGTGCCAAACTGATCAAGAACGGCATGCGCTGTTTGACGGTTTGCAATGCCGGGGCCCTGGCTACTGTTGATTACGGCACGGCTCTAGGCGTTTTTTACAGTGCCAAGGGGCGGGGCAAGAAATTCAGCGTCTATTCCTGCGAGACCCGTCCCTTATTGCAGGGGGCAAGGCTCACCTGTTGGGAACTGCTGCAGCAGAAGATCGATACCACGCTTATCTGCGACAATATGGCTGCGACCCTGATGGCGCAGGGGAAGGTGGACATTATTTTTACCGGTGCTGACCGCATCGCCTCCAACGGGGATGCCGCCAACAAGATCGGCACCTACATGCTGGCGGTCCTGGCCCGGCATCACGGCATTCCTTTTTATGTGGTGGCGCCCAGCACTACCTTTGATTTGAAGATAAAGTCCGGCAGGCAGATCCCCATCGAAGAGCGGCACAGTGATGAAGTCACGCATTTTGCGGGAGTGCCCACAGCTCCCAAGGGCGTTAAAGTCTATAATCCGGCCTTTGACGTGACGCCGGCTAAGCTCATTGCCGGCATCGTGACCGAACACGGCATCATCCGAGCGCCTTTTGTCAAAAATATCAAACGTCTTCTCTTAAATTAGTTGGACCGTTTCAAATTAGTTGGACCGTTTCTACGGGAACCTATGAGACTCTTAGGGTTATGGCAGAAGTGTCCCCAAAACTTGAAGGGAATGGACCAAGTAGAGTCAATTCACCTTCTCCCAAGGGTTTCATATAATTTCCCAATTCGATATCACAGTTTGTGATCTTAAGTCAGGGTGGTTCGCGCAAACCGCGACAAAAAGATTATCTCCATATTCCAGGCCATTAAGGCCTTATTGTCCAACAAAGAAGTGAAATCGAGAAAACGGGCGCCTTTGGGATTTCAAATACCGAAGGGAATTAAGTAGCTGTTTTATTCTTCTCTTGTAGTATAATCATCGCATGCAAATTTCCAAACTCGGTGAATTCGGCCTCATTGAGACGCTGAAAAAGCATGCGCCGGTGTCCAAGGCGGTCATCAAAGGCATCGGCGATGATGCTGCGGTCCTGCCTTACAGCCAGAGTAGATATTTGTTGTTTACGACTGACATGCTGGCTGAGGGCATTCATTTCACCCGCCGCATGGCACCTCAAGCCATCGGCCACAAGGCCATGGCCTGCAACATCAGCGATATTGCGGCCATGGGGGGATATCCAACTTTTGCGGTGGTTTCCATCGGCGTTCCTAAAGCGCTGCCGGTTCGTTTTGTCAAAGAGATTTATCAGGGAATGGAGCGCCTGGCCAAAGCCTTTAATGTCAGCATTGTCGGCGGTGATACCATCAAGTCCGATAAGATCGTCATCAATGTGGCCTTGCTGGGACTGGTGGAAAAGAAAAACTTGGTCACCCGCAGCGGTGCCAGGCCGGAGGACTGGATCTTTGTCACCGGCGCCCTGGGCGGCTCCTTGAAGAGCGGGCATCATTTGAATTTTACCCCGCGCCTGGATCAAGCCAGGTTCCTGGTCCGCAAGTTCAAGCCCAGCGCCATGATCGATATTTCCGACGGGTTGAGCGGCGACCTGGGCCATATCCTCAAGGCAAGCGGGGTCGGCGCTTTTTTGGATTATCATCTGATACCAAGGAACAAGGGGGCGGCTTTGCCGCAGGCCCTCAATGATGGCGAGGATTTCGAACTTTTATTTACACTGCCTGCCAAACGCGCCTATGCGCTCATGACCTGGCAGGACCGCCAAAGATTAATGTATTTCTATCCAATAGGAACGATCACGGACAATGTCAACAAAAGACCTGACGCTAAAAGCTTCGCTCACTTCTAAGAGCGAAGAGGAGACCATGCAATGCGCCCGGGGTTTTGCGGCCCGGCTGAAGGCAGGGGACATTGTCTTTTTGCAAGGCCAATTGGGTGCCGGCAAAACTACCTTTGTCAAAGGCCTGGTGCAGGCCTTTAAGCTCAGCCCTAAAAAGGTCAGCAGCCCCACCTTTGTGCTGATGAACTGTTATGAGGGCAGGCTGCCTATTTATCACTTTGACCTTTACCGCCTGGAGAACCCCCAAACGCTCGATACCGTTGATTTCGACGACTATTTCTACGGGGAAGGCATCAGCCTTATCGAATGGCCGGAACGTTTAGGCGGATACGCGCCTGAACATTATTATTTAGTGGAATTCCAACATCAAGGGGAGCAACAGCGAAAAATATGTATTTCCTGTCCTTCGAAACCTCGACTAAAATCTTCTCCCTCGCGTTAAGCTGCGATGAGAAGGTCCTGCGTTACCGCAATATCAAGACCGCCCTGGTGCTGGAAAACTCCATGCTGCCGGCGATGGACAAACTTTTGGACAGTGCCGGAATCAAATTTAACCAGATTGACGGCTTTGCCATCGCCTTAGGCCCGGGGTCTTTCACCAGCCTGCGGGTGGGGCTCTCCACGGTGAAAGCCTTCTGTCTGGCCACAGGCAAACATGTGATCGGCATCCCGACCTTGGATATTATCGCCCAAGGCGTTGCCGGCCGGTATGCCTGCGATCAGATCTGTGTCATCAGCGATGCCCGCCGCCAGAAAGTTTATGCCTGCCTTTACGGGGCCGACGGCCGCCGGCAAAGCGATTATTTATTGACCTCCTTGAGTGATATTTTGGATAAGGTGAAAGACGCCACCCTTTTTGTCGGCGATGCCGTGGGGCTTTACCGCAAGGAGATCCAGGGGGCCTACCGGAAATGCAGCTTGGATGCTTGCCAATGCCTTTTTGCTGACGAAAAATGGTGGCATCCTCAAGCCAAGGTGATGGCGGGCCTCGCTTACAGGCGTTTTTCCGGTAAGCACTATGACCAAGCGGAAAAGCTTGTGCCGATTTATTTGTACGCGCAGGATTGCCAGGTTTCCGTGCATGAAGCAAAAACGTAAGAAGATCCCCCAACAGCCTAAACCTAAGTTCAGCGGTCCCCTAAGCCCTGCTGTTGCTGCCAGGCCGTTAAATAAATTTTTTGTGTTCTTATCCTGCCTGCTCATTGCGGCCTTGGGGCTGGTAATTTATTCCAATACCTTCCGGTCACCGTTTCATTTTGATGACAATCTCTTCATAACCAATAACTTGTCCATAAGGAATATCCGGGATTTGGCGGCCATCTGGGCGTACCTGCCTTGCCGTTTTATTCTTTACCTTTCCTTTGCCTTGAATTATCACTTCAGCCACTTTCATGTTGCAGCTTATCATTTTTTTAACATTGCCGTTCATTTGACTTCCGCGCTGCTGGTCGCCTGGCTTGTGCTTTTGACGCTTGCAACACCGGTGATGAAGGAAAATGAGATCAGCCGGCATGCCGGCATAATTGCGCTCTTGTCCGGGCTGGTATTTGTCAGCCATCCGCTCCAAACCGAGGCAGTGACCTACATTCTGCAGCGCGCCGCATCCCTGGCGGCTTTGTTTTATTTGGCGTCCCTGTGTTTCTATATCAAGGCCAGGTCCCTGCAGGAAGCCCGATCGGCAGGGGCTAGGTTCTGTTATGCGGCTTCCTGGGTGGCGGCCATCCTGGCCATGTTCACCAAGGAAAATACCATTACCCTGCCGTTGATGGTGCTGCTTTATGAGGTATGCTTTTTCAGGACAGATCGCGGCCTTAAGCTCCGCTACCTGCTGGGATTTTTACCGGCCCTTCTTATCATTCCTTTGACCATGTTGCTGACCAAGGCCGGGCATGCCGTCAGCACCCATGAAATGAAAATGGCGCTGGAAGGCGCCACGCCGATTAGCCCGTCGCAATATCTTTTCACTGAATTCAGGGTGATGGTCACCTATATCCGGCTCCTGTTTCTTCCTATCCATCAGAATGTGGACTACGACTATCCTGTCTTCAAAAGTTTTTTTGAAGGTCCGGTGGTCTTTGGCTTTTTATTTTTGACGGCCGTCCTTGGGACAGCCGTACGTCTTTTTTCCAAATACAGGTTGATTGCGTTCTCGGTCTTCTGGTTCTTCCTGACGCTTTTGCCGGAATCGAGCATTTTCCCCATCCAGGACGTCATTTTCGAGCACAGGCTTTATTTGCCGATGGCCGGATTCAGCATGTTCCTGGCCGGCGGCTTGTATTATCTCCTGGGTCGGAAATCGATCAAAATGATGGTCGGCATACTGCTGGTGATCATAACTCTTAATTCTGTTTTGACCTATCAAAGGAACAAAATTTGGAGAGACGACATTACGTTTTGGTCTGATGCCCTTAGCAAATCGCCCCATAAGGCTAGGCCTTATAACAATCTCGGCAAGGTCTATCTGGACCAGGGCCATGCAAAGAAAGCTCTGCCATATTTCAACAAAGCCATTGAATTGAATCCGTATGACGGCCAGGCATATTATAATCGCGGTCTTATTTTTAACGGCGAGGGGCATTATGACCGTGCTGAGGCGGATTTCGACAGGGCCATTGCCATCGATCCGATCTCGTGGGAAGCGTATAATGACCGGGGGATCTCCTACATTAATCAAGGGCGTTTGGACGAGGCCATGGCCGACCTTAATAAATCCATCGGGATCCATCCGGACGCCAGGAGTTACTATAACCGGGGGATCATATTTGACAAGAAGGGACGATTGAACCGGGCCATTGAGGATTTCAATAAAGCCATTGTGCTTAAAGCTGACTATCCCCAAGCCTACCTCAATCGCGGCCGTGATTACAGCCGCCGGCAGGATTTCAAGCGGGCCATTCTTGATTTCAAGCAAGCCATTAAGCTCAAGGCCGACTATCCCTTGGCCTATAATAATTTGGGCCTTATCTATCAGTATAAGGGCGATTACAGTCAGGCCATTCTGGATTTCGGCAGGGCCATCGCTCTTAAAAGGGATTATGCCGAAGCTTATAATAACCGTGGATTTGCCAATGAAGACAAAGGGCATTACAATCAGGCTATTTCAGATTATAATAAAGCCGTTGAACTTGATCCCAAGGATGCCGAAGCTTATGCCAATCGCGGCAGGGTCTATGGCAGGAAGAAAAATTTCAGCCGGGCCATTGAGGATTTTAATAAGGCCATTGGACTTGCCCCTAAATTTACGCAGGCCTATATCAACCGGTCCGTGGCTTTTTATTTCATGAAGGACTACGCCCAGGCCTGGAGGGACGTGCATCAAGCAGAAGACTTAGGCGGCCGTCTTGATCCCCAATTTATCGCCGGCCTGGAAGGTGCTTCTGGAAGAGATCATTAAACATGAACGTTAAAATATTAAATTACGAGACGGTCACCCATCCGCCGGTGTGGTGCGAACTTAACCTTCCGGCCCTGGGCCATAATTTCCAGGAATTGCAGAAGCTGTCTGCCAAACACATGTCCCATGCCAGGGGCATCATGCCGGTCATCAAAGCCGATGCCTATGGCCATGGGATGATGCAGGTGGCGGAGGCCTTGAATAACGCCGGGTGTAAGTATTGGACGGTTTCCAATACGGGTGAGGGGGTGAGCCTGCGGGCCATGGGCTTTAAGGAACAAAAAATCCTGTTGATAGAGTCCACCTTGACCCTGGAGGCCAAGGAAATCGTGGCCTACAATCTCACCCCGACGGTTTGCAATATCGAGATGGCCCAGGCGCTGGACTATTGGGCTGCCGAGGCCGGCAAGCAGGTCCCGGTCCATATTAAGGTGGATACGGGAATGGGCCGGTTGGGCGTCACCGAAGAAGAGGCCCTGGATTTTGTCGAGACCGTCAGAAGGGAATGCCCGCATTTGATCCTGGAAGGCATTTACACGCATTTGCCCCTGGCGGATACCGACCGTGATTTTACCGTGGCCCAGATGCGCCGTTTCCGGGATATTGTCTTTGCCCTTGAAAACCAGGATCTGACCTTTACCTATGTCCATGCCAGCAACAGCATGGGATTGGGGGATTATAAATCAGAGCTTTTTAATTTGGCCAGGCCGGGCATTATGCTCTACGGCATCTATCCCCGCGAAGATTTAAAGGAAAAAGTGCATTTAAAGCCGGTGATGTCGATCAAGGCCCGGATCTTGTTTGTGCAGCCCATTGCCAAGGGCCGGGGCATCAGTTACGGTCACACCTTCAAGGCCAAGGAAGACATGATCGTCGCTGTTTTGCCTATTGGTTACAGTAACGGTTACCTGCGCGCTTTGTCCAACAAGGCCTTTGTGCTGGTGGAAGGGGTGCGCTGCCCGGTGGTCGGCCGCGTGACCATGGACCAGATCATTGTGGACATAACACCGGTGACCCTTTCCGGCCAGGTGCCCAAAATCGGGGATGAGGTGGTCATTATGGGATCCCAGAAAGACGAATGTATCGGCGCCAATGAACTGGCCCATTGGGCGGACACCATCAGTTATGAGATCCTTTGTTCCCTCGGCAACCGCTTGCCCCGCATCTATCTGCCCTTTGACTACCTGAAGATCTGATTTGTTTTTTCCTTTCCTGTATGTTATCCTTGTAACGAATTCTTTTCCAAACCAAAGCCAGAGCTATTCTTAATGTTACGACGCCTTCTTTCTGTTTTGGTGTTGTTTTGCTTTATGGCGACATCGGTCATCCCGCCCGCCGGTGCCCAGTCTATTTCCCGTATTTTTTCAGGCCTGCCGTTTGCTTTCCCTAAGCCGGGTACCAGGGTGGACTTGAGCCGGCCTTTCACACCGGTGCTGCTCAGGGGCCTGAAGGTCCATCCCGAAAATCCTTTTCTTTTTGATTTTATCGTAGCGCCCGGCGACGAGAAATTAAGCGAGAACAAGCTTCGGCAGACCTCAAAGCGCCTGGTTAATTATTTTTTGGCGGCCTTGGCCGTGCCTCAAAAGGACCTGTGGGTCAATTTATCACCGGTGGAGAAGCACCATATCATCCCGCAAGCGCTCAACAAAACCGAGCTCGGCCGCGACCTGCTGGCCGAAGATTACATGCTCAAGCAGGTGAGTTCTTCCCTTATATATCCGGAAAGCCGTTACGGTAAGGCCTTTTGGTCCAAGGTCTATGAGGAGGCTTGGGCAAAGTTCCATGTCACCGAGGTCCCTGTCAATATATTCAATAAAATTTGGATTCTTCCCCAGAAAGCTTCGATCTACCAGAAGGGTGATACGGTTTATATCACCCAAGCGCACTTGAAAGTGATGCTCGATGAGGATTACCTGGCCGAAAGCAAGCTGGGCAAGCATGTCCCCCAGGCCAATCCGGTCCCGGTCAAGGACATCTCCAAGCAGGTCCTGCGCCAGGTCGTGCTTCCGGCGATCGAAAAAGAGGTCAATGAAGGCAAGAATTTCGCGCGGGTCAGACAGGTGTTTTATTCCCTGATCCTCGCACAATGGTACGAGGATAATTTTAAGAAGTCGGTCCTCGACAAAGCGTATGCCGGCCGGGAGAAGGTCGGCGGCATTGATCTTAATGACCCTAAAAACAAGGCGCTGATTTACCAGCGGTATCTCGCCGCTTACAAAAAAGGGGTATTTAACTATATTAAGGAAGAGAAGGACGCTGACAACCAGGTCATACCCCGGAAATATTTTTCCGGAGGTTTTGTGGACCAGCATATCAATTTTGCCATGGCCACACAAGCAGAACTGCTTTCGGCCAGGGGCAGGGGCAGTGTCGATATTCAGGTTGTTTTCAATCCTACTGTCGCTGAACCTCTTTCAAGCTGGTATGACCTTAAGAGACCGTGGAATATTTTTGATGAATTAAATGGCCTTATAAGGAACGGTAAATTCGACCGTCAAGGGCTTTATGCGCTTATCGACAAATATTCAGCCTATGTGAATGCCCAAACCTTATATCCCACCCAATCAGCCTGGCCGGTGCTCAAGGCGATCACCCTGTTGTCAAGGAGCGAGGAGAATGATTTGGTTGCCGCCCTTCAGCAAAGGTATCAAGGGAAGGTGCCCCCGGTATTGGTGGATAAGATTTTCCTGATGAACCGTATTTTTGACAAGGACAAGTGGCTGGCCGAGCGGCTGCCTGATCTGCAAGACCGGGCCATTTATATGCTGGCCGCGGAGATCCATTATTGGACAGGCGGTTTGGGGCCTGTCATGGAATTCCACGGCAAGGGGATGAAAGAATTGGGTGCGAATCCCAAATATATTGAACCCTGGTACCAGTATGACATTAGCGGTAACCCCTTGGACTATACGCATCCAAATCAGGGTCTTCGCAATTTGGACGAAAATTTTATGCAGTTCTACATACGGCTGGGGAACCCCGATGGGCGTACCTTCCGGCGTGTCTATGTGAAGGTGGCCAGGGGGATCGATAAGAACGGCATTCCTAGTTATCTTATCCGTGATGTCCAGCCGGACGGCAGTTCTTATTTCACCAAGATGCTTTATAATTACAGCGCTAAGAATAATCCGGTCAGTAAAGAAGAATCCATGGCCTTTATCAATGTGGCCAGCGCCGAGTTGATCAAACGCCTGGAAACAAAGAGAAAAAAAGATATGGAAGCAAAGGGAGAGGTGTGGCGGCCGGCCATCGTGCACGGCAACGACGGCCAGTTAGGTCCTCTGGAAGCCGTGACCATGAGCAGGTATGGTTCGGATGATGTCATCAAGCCTATTTTATGGGGTTATACCACCCATACTGATCTCAACCGCGGGGGAAACGGGGATGTCCAATGGGCGGTCAATGTTTTCTTAAAACATATGATGGGGATCAAGGATTATTATATCAATGCTTTTAGAAGGGGTCCCCAATATATTGACTATACCAGCGGGGGCGGAAGGCTGGCCGATTTCTACGGGGCCGTGGCCAACAGCCATGCAGACCGCATGCGGGGCAATGATCCAAACTCAATTTTGACCGCGGTCACCAACGGCGCGGTGCCGGAGGAGATGGCAGAGGTATATCATCAGGAGTTCAAAAATCTACGCGAGGAAGGAAGCATCTCCCGGGACGCTGACGTTCAAAGGCCGACGGCCCGGCAATTGGCATTGACCAAAAGAGAAGATAAAATAAGGCTCAATGAAACCGGTATCAAAATAGCTAACGGCGGCGTGGTGAAGGTTGATTTAGACAAGCCTCTCTTAGGCTATGCCCGGCGGCTCGTGCCTGAGAAGGCGGGACGGGAACGGGCCTTGACGGATGACAATATTTGGATGCTGGTGCAGCTCGGGTTTAATGTGGTTTTATTGGGCAATAATCAGCACACGGATAAGAGTGAGCAGCTTGCGGCGGGCTTGAAAGATCTTGAACGAAGGATCGCGGATGAGAAAAGGAAAAGGCCCAATGATTTCCCGGGGAACTTTCAATTTGTCGAGACTGTTACACGCCAACAGAAGATCATATTGTTGGGAGCTCTCGACGTCGAGATCCAGGATTCGGACAACAATGAGGCCAACGGCGCCTGGGAAGAAGACGGGGCGGCCAATGGGGCTTATGTGGGGACAGGCACTTGGAGAACAGGGGTCCTGGCGGATCAAGGGTCACCGGTGGACTTTAACCAGCCGGGCAAGGGGAACATATTGATGCCGCACCAGGACACGGCCACTTCCTGGCTGGATACGGTGTATAAACCTTTAATGCAATTATGGAAAAAGGACACCGATCATGTGGATTTTTATCGCAATTCAGCATTGGGGCCGCGCCTGAACCGTATCGCCTATTATTTACTGACTTCAGCGGATTATTTGAGGCAATATAAAGAGGCCATTGAACGCAAGGCCCAGGAAGCGAAACTGGATGAAACCACCGAGGTTGAGATCGGCCGGGATATTGGCGATGACCGGGGGACGGTGGAGGGCATCTTATATAATGGCCGCAACGGGGTCCCTTCGTTTAAATTCAGTATTGTAGGCGTACCGGAAGATTATGTGGCCACGGGAAGCGGGCTTATAGCATTTTTGAATGAAGAAGAAAGCCTGGAAGATGAATATGGGTATAATGCTTTGCTGCAATTTTATCAAGGGGGGCAGTTTCAAACATATATGGAAGGCCTTTTTGACGGTACGGACTCCGGAGTCTTGGTGAAAGCTTGGTTGAAGAATTTGGAGAATGACAAGGAGTTGTCCATAGAAAGAAAAGAGGCGCGATTCAGGCGGTTCGTGAAAGGGCTTATCACAGTATTTGAAAACCGATTGCAGAAGCTCAACGGCTCCAATCCGGCCATGGCCGCCAACCCCGGCGGTATCAAATTCGACCATATCAACATGGATGTGCAGGGTGCCTTGTCGGCCCACGCGGTCAGCGACAAGGCGCTGGAAACCCTGCTGGCCCGTGCCCGCGGAATTTATGGGACCATCGTCGGCATGGCTCCCATTGCCGATCTTGCCGATTTTATCCGTTAAATCAAAAATTCCTGAAGATAATAAAGAGGCCCGTGAGGGAAAAGAGGATGGGGGTGAGCCATGCGCCTTCCCACGGCAGCAGGGCTTCGCCTTTGGCCAGGGCCAGCCCCACGGCATCGGACACGTAGTAAAGAAAACCGATGACGAGCGCTATGGCGATGGACGTGAAGGTCATGGCCTTGCGTTTGCCCACGGACATGAGGGCGAACGGCAGGCCGACCAGGATGATGACGAAATTGCGCAAGGGGAAGGTGATCTTCTGGTGCATGTCCACCCGCAGGTCATTGATGGTTTTGATGGCCCCGCTGCCGGAAAAGCGTTTGATGTAGCTGCGCAGTTGGCTCAAGTTCATGGATGAAAGGTCCATGCGTTGCCTCAAAAAGTCCTTGGGGCTTTCCGGGATGTCCATCAATTTTTCCGAGTACATATGCACGCCGGTGACGGCGTTGGCAATACGGCTGCTGTAGGTGGTTATCTGGCAATTGTAAAATTTCCAGGCAATGCCGGTCCAGACGCCCTTGAAGGCCACGATCTTCTCGACCGGGTTTTGGTTATGGTCATGCCCGATGATGGTGATCCCGCTTAGGTTGTAGTTGTTGGGATCAAAGGTGTCGATGAAGAACAGGCGGTTTTTAAGGCCGTAGAAGGTCAGGTTATGGATGACCGGCACGCCTTTGCCTTTTTGGCCGATCGTGACCTTGATCTGGGTGTCCCGTATCTGCTGGTTGATCATCGAGGATTGCGGCACGTATTTTTCGTTGACCAGGAAAACCAGGGCCGAAATAAACAGGGCGAAGACCAGCGCCGGACGGGCGATCTGCCAGAAATTCATGCCGGAGGCGCGGATGGCAATGATCTCGTTATGGGCATTAAGGTTGCTGTAGGTAAACAGGACCGCGATCAGGGTGGCCATGGTCGAGGTCTGCACGATGATGGAAGGCAGGAAGGTCATGTAATACTGCGCGATCACCTTGATGCCGACGCTTTTTTCGATGAAGTCCTGAAGGTTGGTGAACATGTCAATCAGAATGAACAGGAAGGCAAAGGTAAACACCGTGCCCAGGAAGATGACGAAAATGGATTTTAAGATATAGCGGTCTAAAATGCGCATCGGTTTCCTAATGCAGGCAAAGCTTCCAGTTTAAGAAAATAGCCACGGCAAGGGCAATGATATCCGGTACCCACATTAAAAATACCGGATTAAACACATTTTGGGTAGCCATGCCCTGACAGGCCAGGGATATAATGTAATAGGGGGCGGCAAACAACAGGGCGTATAAAAGGTTGGCGGATTTGGCCCGGCGGTGCGTGATGGCGGCAAAAGGGAAACCCAGCAGGATAAACAAGAGCGGGGACAAAGACCAGGCCAGCCGGCGCTGGTATTCGGCCACCAGCGGCGATGGATCGATGGACATCTTGCGCAGGGATACGATCCGCTGGTGCAATTCCTTTAACGTCATTTCCTTGGATTTTTTCTGCCCCTGGGCCTTTTTCTTGGAAAGGTCCATGGTGATAAAGGAGGTTTGGAAATTGAGTTTGTAAAAATTGTTGGGGTTTTGCAAATCCGGCTCATCCGAAGTGCCGTCGATGAGCTTGAGCATGATCTGGTCCTTGCCGGGTACGTGGACGAACTCTCCCTGCTGGGCAATGATGGTGCGGGTGGGCTTGTTGGGCTGAGGCTGATAGATCCTCACCCCGTAAAGCATATCGCCTTCCATGCGGTAAATAAAAACGATATATTTATCAAAAGCGTTGATAAAGCTGCCCGGCTCCAGCATGGCGGAAGGGTCCTGGCTGCCGGTCTCCTGCAGAATACGCTTTTGGGCGACATAAGCATTAGGGATGACGCGGTCGTTGAGGATGAAAACCAGCAGGCACAGGGCCATGCCGACCACGATCAGGGGCACGAGCAGCCGCATTAAATGGATGCCGGAAGCGCGCATGGCCAGGATTTCGTTTTCAGAGGACATATGGCCGAAGGTCAGGATGACCGTGATCAGGCAGGCAATAGGCAGGGTGTAGCCCAAGAGGATCGGTACGTAATAGAGAAAGATCTGGCTCATGGCCGACAGGGACACGCCGTTATTGATGACCTTGTTGGCCAGCTGCGGCAGATAGCCCAAAAGAAAGACGCTGGTCAGGACGCTGATGGACAGCGAGAAGGGCTGCAGGCATTCTTTTAAGATGTAATTTCTCAGGATACGCATAGGTCAAACCGTGATGCTGAATGTCAAGGCGGCCACCCTGCCTGCCCCCGCGTCCTTCAAGGTTTGGGCGGCGGCATTGAGTGTTGCGCCCGTGGTGAACAGGTCATCAACCAGGACAATATTTTTACCTGCCAGGTCCGTCGAAGTTTTCATTCTAAAAGCGCCTTCCATATTTGTCCAGCGTTGTTTTGCCCCTAATTCCGTCTGGGTGTGGGTCATTTTTCGGCGCGCCAGTAGGGTTTGCGTATGGGCGATCCCGTAATGCCGGCTTAGGCCCAAGCTTAGAAGAAGGGACTGATTGTAACCCCTTTCCCTTAATCGGGCCGGATGCAGGGGGATGGGAGTGATCAAATCAAATTCGTTGAAGGGCAGGCGGTGGCGGTCGATAAAATCGATCATCAGGGCAACGAAGGTCTTGCTGAGGGACGTCTTAGCGTTGTATTTAAAGGCATGCAGCAGCTTTTTGGCGGTGTCATTATACAGGCAGGCTGACCAGGCCTGGTCAAAAGCAAAACCAACGGCTGTTGAGGCGGTCTTTGGGTTGAATTCCAGGCACTCCAGGCAATCGGGGCACAGCTGCCGTTGGTGGCGGCTGTTGAGGAAGCGCCGGCACAACAGGCAATTATCGGGGAAAAAAATCCCGCAAGCTGCCCGTAAAAAGGCTTGAAGCATGACGTATGTTACCATATAATTGACTGATTCATAAGATTTTAAATGACCAGGGAGTGCCTATGTTTAAAAGGTTTGCTTTAGCCATGATGTTGGTTTTGAGTTTGACTTCGTTTGTGAGGGCCGATTTCCCTTCAGATGTGACCATCCTGGACAAGCCAGCTATTACCAAACTGACCGACGACCAGCTTATTGATGCCTACGAAAACACCGTGGTCGAGCTTGATGCCAGCAAGCTGTTTCACACAACCTCCGGTTTCAGCCCCAAGGAGTACAAAGACTACAAGGCCTTGCTTAAGTACAGGCTCCAATTATTGGTCGAGATCCATAACCGCAACCTGGAAATTCCCCAATTCTAATTATGCCGGCCTCTATTGATACGGAACGTGCCGAATTATTCCGCTTGCTTAAGAGCCAGGCTTTCTTCCGCGGGAAGTTCACCCTCTCTTCGGGCAAAGAGAGCGATTTCTACCTCGATGCCAGGCTGGTGACCTTATCGGCGCCCGGCGCCTATTTGACCGCCCGCCTCATGCTGGACATGATCAAAGACGATCAGTTGGATGCGATCGGCGGCCCCACCCTGGGCGCTGACCCCATGGTCGGCGCGGTGGCTTCCTTAAGCCATCAGCAGGGACGCCCCTTAAACACCTTTATCATCCGAAAGCAGCCCAAGGCCCACGGCAAGCAGCAGCAGGTCGAAGGTCCGTTGCTTAAAGAGGGCGGCAGTGTGGTGATCATCGACGACGTGGCCACGACGGGAAAAGCTTTCGTGGAGTCCATCGAAGTGCTGCAGAAGATGAATATCAAGATCAAGAAGGCCATTTGCGTCATCGACCGCGGCGAGGGCGCCCGTGAAGCCCTGGCCAAATATCAGGTGCCTTTAGAGTCCATTTTTACCATCTCAGAATTTCTTGCATGAAACGGATCATCCTGGCTTCGCAAAGCCCCCAGCGCCGGAAACTCATGAAGATACTTGGGATTCCTTTCGAGGTGCGTCCTGCCCGTGTGGAGGAGGTTTCCCGCATGACTAAGGGCTGCGCGCACCTGGTGAAGGTTAACGCCCTGCTCAAGGCCCGTGAGGTGGCCGGGCATTACGGCGACGGCCTTGTCATCGGCACCGATACCGTGGTTTATTTATCCAAAGGACGGATCGTCCTCAAGCCCAAAGACCTCAAGGAAGCCAAAAAGAACCTCAAGGAATTGATGGCCAGGCCGCATTGGGTCTATTCAGGCGTGGCGGTCATTGATGCCGCCACCGGCCGCGAAGAGGTGGGGGTTGAAAGAACCAAGGTGTTCATGACAGGGCTTTCGGACAAGCAGATCGACCGCTATCACCGCATGGTTTCCCCCCTGGACAAGGCCGGCGGTTTTGATATCGAAGGCAGGGGCGCCCTTTTTATTCCGCGAATTGAGGGGTGTTATTTTAATGTGGTGGGCCTGCCGTTGGCGAAATTGGTTGTCATGTTGAAGAAGTTTGGAGTGTCGGTATTATGAGGCAAGGGCTTTGTTTTTTATTCCTTTTCTTAAGTTGCGCCTGTGTTCAGGCGGCGCAGCCCCAAGTCTGTCATGACCATGATTGCGTCTCCGTCGAGGTTGTTTCCAAACAGGTGGACATGGAACGGGGACTGATGTACCGCACCGGCCTGGCGCCCAAGGCGGGCATGCTTTTTATTTTTGCCTCCGAGGGCCGGCAGTCCTTTTGGATGCAGAACATGCGTTTCAATCTGGATATTCTATGGATCGACTCCCGGAGGCGCATCGTTTATATCGGCCGCGGAATTCCCGCCTGCCGTACGGATTCCTGCCCCGTTTATACGCCGGATGAGCCGGCCCGCTATGTCTTGGAAGTCAACAGCGGTTTTAGCGATGCCCATCACTGGAAAGAGGGGGATAAACTCATCTTTAATGATATTTTAAAAAAATAAACTGGTTTTTTCCGCTTTACTATTTAAAATAAAAACAATGCATCCCGTTTTTGCCATCATCGACATTCTTCTTCTTTTTACCTTATGTTGGTTCTTCCTGCAAAATATCCGGCTCAACCGCGAACTTAAAGAGAAAAACAGGGAATTGGAAGCTGCCATCAAGGAGCTTAAGGATGCCCAGGTCAAATTGATGGACAGCGGCAAGAAAGGCGCCGTCGCCGCCCTTAGCGCCGGTCTTTTGCATCAGATCAGTCAGCCCATCACTGCCATTCATGGGTTTTTGCGCTTCATGAAAAAGGAAATGGACATCAATTCCCCTTTTTACAAGCCGGTCTGCGTCATGGATGAGCAGTCTTTTTATATCAAGGACATGCTGGCCAATTTGATGGAGCTGATCCGCCACCGTAAGATCCAGAAAGCGCCGATCAACATCAATACGGTGATCCATCGCGCCATGAATTTGCTTTTGGACGAACTGCGTATCCGCCGTGTCGGTTGGGACATGCAGTTGGAAGAGAAGATACCCATGGTTTACGGGGATGCCCTGCATTTGCAGCAGGTCTTCATGAACCTTGTGGTCAATGCCATGGAAGCTTTGAGCGAATTGCCTCACGGGCAGGCGCGCGCCCTAATCGTCGCTTCCGCCTACGGGGCCGCCCGCCAGGAAGCGGTCATTACCTTCAAGGACAACGGCCCGGGCATCGACAGCCAGCACCAATCCAAGATTTTCGATCCATTCTTCTCAACCAAGACGCAGGGGTCGGGCATAGGATTGGCCCTGTGCCACGATCTGATCAACGAGCACGGCGGCCATATCAGCGTCCAGAGCGGCAAGGAGGGGACCATCTTTACGGTGACATTGCCATGCATGAGGTCCGGCAAAATCCAACAGGCCGATCTTGCTACTAATAATTAAGGAAATCGGCACCTTGAATCAGTGGAAAAGCTAGTGGAATTTATGGAGGGAGGCTGGACATGAAACATCTTAATATTTTGGTGGTGGATGATAAAAAAGTGATCGGGGATTTTTTTGACCTGACCATGGGCTATTACGGCCATCATATTACCGTGGCCCGTGATCTGGACCATACCCTGCAGGCCCTCGAGGCTGAAAAATTTGATATTGCCTTTATGGACATGATGATGCCGGACAACGACGGGGTGAAGGTCCTTCAAGAAGTCAAACAGCGCGTGCCCGCCTTGCCCGTGGTGATGATGAGCGGTTACAGCCTGGAAGAAAAGATCCTGCAGGCCGGCCGGCTGGGGGCGGTGAATTGTTTGAAGAAACCTTTTGAAGTCGACGATATACGCCGGGCGGTGTATGAGGCTATCGGCCAGGAAATTTGACCTTTCCTTATCCTTCCTCATGCTAAAGAAAGTTGCCCTTATCCTCATTGTCTTGGCGGTATTGGTATTTAACGCGCTAAGGTTCTGGAAGCTCGACACCATCCCTTATGGATATCATGTGGATGAGACGGGTTCAGCGGACACCGTGCAGTGCATGGCCCAAATAGGCTGCGATGCCGAGCTTACTCATTGGCCGTTGTTCGCTTTTATGCAATACGGTCAGGACAAGCCGCCCACCTATATTTATCCGGCGATCATCTGGGCGAAGGTATTCGGGACAACGGTGGCGAGCCTAAGGGCCTACAGTGTTTTTGGGCTGTTGGTCGGTATTATCGGGTTGTTTTTTCTGGCCAGGCTGCTTTGGGGCTCATCCGCGGCTCTGGTTGTTGTCTTGGCTGCCACCTGTTCCCCGTGGGCATGGGTGGTGACGCGGGTGGCCTTGGAATCTTTTTTTGCGCCTGTCTTTGCTATTTTGGGGTTGTATTTCTTTTGGCGTTCAAGGCGGAGCTTCGATTGGGGCATCGCCGCTTTTCTTTTTGCCTGCGCCATGTATTCTTACCCGCCGGCCCGCATGCAAGTGCCGCTGATGATCCTAACCCTGTCCGTATATCATTGGAAACAGCGTCCGGTCCAATGGCGGCCCTACCTTAGCTTCGGCATGGTCTTTGTCCTGTCCCTGATACCCATGCTGCCTCAGTACCTGAACGGCACGCTGGCCCGCCGTTTTAATCTGATCAGCATCGCCAACCAGGATTACCTGCATTCCATAGGTGCCACGGGAACTCCCTGGGACCTTGTATGCATTTTTATTCATAATTACTTCCTGCATTTAAGCCCTGATTTTCTTTTTTTTACCGGCGATCCTTCCTATGTCCATTCCACCCGGCATTTGGGGACATTGAGCTGGTTTGATACGGGAGCGCTGGTCATTTTTTTGGTGTTTCTGGTCCTGATTTTCCTGCGGCGTACCTGGGGGGACAATCCTGTGATCAGGCACCGGCGGATGCTTATATTTTTAGCCGTTAATTTTTTTATCGGCATTATCCCTTCGGCCCTGACCAATCAGGAGCTGCCGCATGCCTTGCGCATCTGCGGTTCCTGGCCGTTTGCCATGTTGTTCTCCGGGCTTATGTGGTACTCGGCGGCGGAATGCCTGAAGGCCCTATGGCCTCTCCTGGCCCTTGTGGGAATTTTGTCCGGAGGGGTATTGGTCTGGCAGTATTTTACGGTTTACCCGCAGGAGAGCAAGGGCATGTTCGATTACTGGCTTAAGGACGCCGCCGATAGCCTGAAAACTCAGCAAGACTGGCAGAAGTTCCTGCTGGTCTTTCACCGCCGCAACTACCAATGCATGTACTTCATGGAACACCGGTTAGGCATGACCTGCAAACAGGCGCACGACGTCTGGTGGCAGCTTTTGCGCGAACTCCAAGCCCGCGGGCAATGGTAAGCAATGAAACAGGATAAATTTATTGTTTCTTGCTCCTGCCCGATTTTTTAACGCCGACGATCCTCGCTCACTTGGTGACTAAACAACTCGCCTTGAATTTCTCTGGAAATTCAAGGCTCAAACATGTTTGGTCAGCCCTCGGCTTTCGCCTCGGGCTTCCCTCGTTCGCTCGGCTGCGTCGGCTAAAATCGGAAGTCGCTTCGAAACAACAAATTTATCCTGTTTTTTCCACGCGTTAAAGACTATAGGTTTCCGAAATAGATATAGCGAGACTTCCAAAGGCGAGCTGTATTACTTATTTTCTAGGCTTAAAGATATCGGTGCTGGTGCCGAAGAATATCTCGGCGGCGCCCATGCTGGTTTCCGACAGGGTGGGATGCGGATGGATGGTCATTTCCAGGTCTTTGGCCAGGGCCCCCATTTCGATGGCCAAAACCCCTTCAGCGATCATTTCGCCGGCATGAACACCGGCAATACCGACCCCCAGCACGCGCTGGGTCTTGGTATCGATGATGAGCTTGGTCAAACCGTCCTGGCGGTCCAGGGTAAGCGCGCGGCCTGAGGCGCCCCAGGGGAATTTGGCCACGGTCACGTCAAGCCCGGCCTTGGCGGCATCGAGCTCGGTCAGACCGCACCAGGCGATTTCCGGGTCGGTAAACACGACCGCAGGGATGGCCTGGGGGCCGAAAGCGACCTTGTGCCCGGCGATGGCTTCCGCGGCGACACGGCCTTCATGGGTGGCTTTATGGGCCAGCATCGGGTCCCCGGCGATGTCGCCGATGGCATAAATGTTGGGGTCGGTCGTCCGTCGCTGGTCATCGACTTCCACAAAACCGCGGGGGGTGAGTTTTACCTTGGTGTTTTCCAGCCCCAGGTTTTCCGAGTTGGGCCTGCGGCCGATGGACACCAGGACCTTGTTGTAATTCTCCTTGAATTCCTTGCCTTCCTTGTCCGTGAAGGTCACGGCAACGCCGTCGGCAACAGCTTCCATTTTGGCAACCTTGGTCTCAAGCATGACCTTGGTAAACAAATTTTTCACGCGTTTATTCAAGACATCCGCCAAATCGCGGTCAGCACCGGGCAATAGGCCCGACATCATTTCCACCACCGAAACCTTGGAGCCCAATTCGCGGTAGGCGGTGCCCAATTCCATGCCGATATAGCCGCCGCCCACGACCAGGAGATTTTCGGGAATGGTTTCCAGATTCAGGGCCGCGGTGGAATCCCAAATGTGGGGGGACTGCGGGATGCCGGGGATCATGGACGGCCGGGAACCGGTGGCCAGGATCGCTTTTTCAAACGTGAGTTCTTCCTGGCTGCCGTCGGCTTTTTTGATCTTAAGGGTATTGGAATTTAAAAAGGAGGCTTCGCCCTGGAAATATTTGATCTTGCGGGCGCGGGCCAGGGCGCCCAGGCCGCCGGTGAGCTTGGCCACCACACTTTTTTTCCAATCGCGCAGTTTATCGATATCAATATGCGGCGTGTTGTATTCGATGCCGAAGTTTTTGGCGTGCCTGGCCTCGGAGATGATCTTGGCCGCATGCAGGAAAGCTTTGGAAGGAATGCAGCCCCGGTACAGGCAGACGCCGCCCGGGTTGGCTTCTTTCTCGACAATGGCGACCTGCATCCCTAAGTCTGCGGCCAAAAAAGCAGCGGCATAACCGCCTGGGCCGGCGCCGATCACGACGACTTGAACGGAAGAGCTCATTTGTTTAATTCCAATAAGAAAGGTTGTTGGATCGCCTCAACCACCCAGCGGATAAAACGCGCACCGTCCGCGCCATCGACCAGGCGATGGTCATAGGACAAGGACAGGGGAAGCATCAGCCGTGGGACAAAGTGCCCGTCCGTGTAGACCTGTTCCGTGGCCCCGCGGGATAGCCCCAAGATGGCCGCTTCAGGCCAATTCACGATGGGCGTAAAATAGGTTCCGCCGATGCCGCCCAAATTGGAAATGGTAAAGCACCCGCCTTGCATTTCCTCGATGGTAGTTTTACGCAGGCGCGCCCGTTCCGCCAGGGCGGTCAATTCATCAGAAATCTGCAGGATGGACATCTTGTCGACATTTTTCAAGACCGGAACCAAAAGCCCCCGGTCGGTGTCGACCGCCACCCCGATATTGACATAATCCTTGAAAATAATCTCTTGGGTGGACATGTCCACGCTGGCGTTGAATTGCGGGAATTTCTTCAGCGCCTGGGCCACGACCTTGATGATAAAAGGTGTTACGGAAATTTTTTTATTGCTGCCGGAAATGGATTTGCGTAATTTTTCCAGCTCCGTGATATCAACTTTGTCGAATTGGGTCACGTGAGGGATGGTATTCCAAGCTATGGACAAGTGCTCCGCGGTTTTCCTGCGGACATTGCTCATGGCTTCCCGCCGTGTTGCGCCCCATTTGGTGAAATCCGGCAAAGGCTGGGCGGCAGCAACGGCACCGCCGCCGGCAGAACGGGCAGTGTTGAGTGTTTTACAATAGGCTTTCACATCAGCAGCGGAAATGCGACCACCAGGTCCAGAGCCGGGGACTTGTCCGATGTCGATCCCCAATTCACGGGCCAGCAAGCGCACCGACGGTGCCGCGGGAACATCTTTGTGGACCGCAGGCTGGGTTGCCGCCGGCACCGCAGCTTGAGAAACGGGGGGCTGAACCACCGGAGGCGGCGGGGTCGTTGTCTTTGTACCGGCAGGCGCTTCTTTGGCCGCTGAAATGCCGCTGGCAGGTTTGGCAATCGAAACCGTGCCTTCGATCTTGAAAACTGGCTGGCCGACCTTGACCACTGTACCGGGCTTGATGAGGACCTCTTTGACGACACCTTCAGCCGATGAAGGCACATCCAGCACGGCTTTATCGGTTTCCACCTCTAAAATGTTTTTACCCTTCTCCAGCCGGTCCCCTGCCTTCACATAAATCTTGGTGACCGTGCCTTTTTCGATATTCTCGCCCAGGGTCGGCAGGATCATTTCAGTGACACCGCCGGAAGCGGCTGCTGCGGTTGACGGTTGGGCCGGCTGGAGAGATGAGGCCTCAGGTTTGGCCTGGGCTGCCGGTTTTTCCGGGGCCGCGGAGGGCGCAGCGGTCGAAGAGCCGCTTAAGGTGAATACCGGCTGCCCGACCTTGATGACCGCGCCGCTTTTGACCATGATCTGGCCGACCACACCTTCCACGTTGCAAGGCACTTCAAGTACGGCCTTGTCCGTCTCCAGTTCCAACACGTTCTGGCCTTTTTTGACCGTATCGCCGCTTTTAACCAAAATTTTGGTGATCGTTCCCTGGGTGATGTTCTCGCCCAGTTCAGGGAGTTTGAATTCAGCCATAAGAATTCTTTCTAGAGATCCTTAAGAGATCATGGGGTTGGGTTTATTGGGATTGATCTTCAATTCCCCTTGAGCTTTGGATAAGACCTCGTCACTGACCTGCTTTTGTTCATGCAAACTTGTCAACGTGGCCCAAACAATGTGTTTGGCGTCCACTTCAAAGAAATCGCGCAAAGCCTCGCGGCTTTCCGAACGGCCAAACCCATCGGTACCCAGCACCGTATAAGGGCCGGGGATCCATTGGCGGATGGAATCGCCCAGGACCTTCATGTAATCGGAGGCCGATATAAAAACGCCTTTTTCATTGCGCAGCGCCTGGGAGATATAAGGGACGCGTATTTTTTTGGCATTGAGCAAATTTTCACGCTCGGCGTGCAGGGCCTCGCGGCGCAGTTCATTGTAGCTGGTTACCGACCAGACATCCGCGGAGACATTATATTTTTCTTCCAGGATCTTCTGGGCTTCCAGCACCTGGTTCATAATGGCGCCTGAACCGAATAAATGCGCTTTCAAATGCGAGGCCTTGGCCGATTTGCTGAAACGGTAAAGCCCCTTGATGATGCCTTCTTTGGCACCTTCCGGCATGGGCGGCATGGCGTAATTTTCATTGCCCACGGAAATGTAATAAAAGACGCTTTCTTGTTTTTCATACATGCGCTCGATGCCCTGGCGGATGATCACCGCGATCTCATAAGCAAAGGCAGGATCATAGGAGATCAGGTTCGGCACGGTCGAGGTCAAAAGGTGCGTGTGGCCGTCCTGGTGCTGCAGCCCTTCGCCGTTGAGCGTGGTGCGGCCGGAGGTGCCTCCTACCAGGAATCCCCGGCAGCGCAGGTCGCCGGCGGCCCAAACCAGGTCTCCGACACGCTGCGGACCGAACATCGAATAATAGGTATAGAAGGGGATGGCGTTGATAGCGTGGTTGGCATAGGCCGTACCTGCTGCGATAAATGAGGAGAACGCACCGGCCTCGTTGATCCCTTCTTCCAGGATCTGGCCGTCCTTGGCTTCCTTATAATACATCAGGCTGTCGGCATCCACGGGTTCATAAAGCTGGCCTACATGGGAGTAAATACCGCACTGCCTGAAGAGGCCTTCCATACCGAAGGTGCGGGCTTCGTCCGGGATGATGGGAACGATCAATTTACCGACGGTTTCATCGCGCAGCAGCTTGGAAAGCACGCGCACATACGCCATGGTGGTGGAGACCGCCCGGCCTTCGGTGCCTTTGTAAAATTCTTCGAAGATCTCTTCCGCAGGAGTTTTAAGTGTCGAGGATTTGGCCCGGCGGGAAGGAAGGTGTCCTCCCAGCGCCTCGCGGCGTTCCTTCAGGTATTTCATTTCCGGGGAGTCCTCCGGCGGCCTGTAGAACGGCGCCTTGGCCACAACATCATCGGATATGGGGATATTGAAGCGGGAACGGAATTCCCTCAGTTCCTGCTCATTGAGTTTCTTTTGCTGATGGGTGATATTCTTGCCTTCACCGGATTCGCCCAGGCCGTAACCTTTGATGGTATGGGCCAGAATGACCGTCGGTGCGCCTTTATATTCAACCGCGGCCTTATAAGCGGCATAGACCTTTTCAGGGTCATGGCCGCCGCGTTTCATGGTGTTGATCTGCTCATCGGACAAATGCGCCGCCATTTCCAAAAGGCGGGGGTCTTTGCCGAAAAATTTCTCACGGATATAGGCGCCGGAGGAGACGGAGTATTTCTGGTATTCGCCGTCCACCACCTCGCCCATGCGGCGGGCCAGGAGGCCTTCCGTGTCCTTTTCTAATAAGCTGTCCCAATCGCTGCCCCAGATGACCTTGATGACGTTCCACCCGGCGCCGCGGAAAAGGGCTTCCAGTTCCTGAATGATCTTGCCGTTGCCGCGCACCGGACCGTCCAGGCGCTGCAGGTTGCAGTTGATCACAAAAATCAAATTATCGAGTTTTTCCCTGGAGGCCATGGTCAGGGCCCCTAAGGATTCGGGTTCATCGCACTCGCCGTCGCCCATAAACACCCAGACCTTGGCATCATCCTTGAGTTTCAAACCACGGTCTTCCAAATAACGGCTGAAGCGGGCTTGGTAAATGCCCTGGATGGGCGCCAGCCCCATGGAGACCGTGGGGAATTGCCAGAAATCAGGCATCAGCCACGGGTGAGGGTAGGATGACAAGCCGCCGCCCGGAGAAAGCTCCCGGCGGAAATTATTCAGGTTCGTTTCCGATAAGTGGCCTTCCACAAAGGCGCGGGAGTACATGCCGGGAGAGGCATGGCCTTGGAAATAGACCAGATCCCCGCCGTGTTTTTCTGAAGCCCCGCGGAAGAAATGGTTATAGCCGATTTCATAAAGAGTGGCGGAAGAAGCAAAGGTGGAGATGTGGCCGCCGATGCCGTCCGCCATTTTATTGGCACGCACCACCATGGCCATGGCATTCCAGCGGATGATGGACTTGATACGGCGTTCCAGTTCCCTGTTGCCTGGGAAAGGCGGTTGTTTTTCTTTGGGGATCGTATTGATATAAGGGGTATTATAGGTAAAGGGAAGGGTGACGCCTGATTCTTGGGCCCGTATCTGCAGCTGCTGCAAAAGGAATTGTACCCGGTCGGGCGTTCCGCTGGATAATACATAATCAAGGGAAGCCAGCCACTCCTTAAGCTCGACTTCATCCATGGCCCCGGTTTTCTTTACATTTACGTCGTCACTCATAAGGTTCCTATTCTATAGAAAGATATTGGTGCCGGAGGAGAGATTTGAACTCTCAAGGGTTTCCCCATACGCTTCTGAGACGTACGCGTATACCAATTCCGCCACCCCGGCAGCTTACATCTTGGATTTTAGCCAGACTGGCACCTCTGGCAGGATTTCCAGTATAGCTTCATGAAATTCACCTGTCAACCCTGTTACTTTAGAAGTTGTCATATTCCCTGTTGCTTGGGGTCCCGCCCTAGGTTATCATATTCGTCATGCTGATAACCTTTCAGACAACGGCGGCAGCCGTGGCGCAGATTTTCGCCATGGGCGCCCTGGGCTTTTATCTGATCAAAAGCCGCCTTATCCACGAGTCCGGGCTTAGAATACTGTCTTTTTTAAGCGTTAATGTCTTTTTCCCTCTATTTATTTTTAACCAGATCCTTAAGAACTTCGATTTGAGCCGCATGCCGTTCTGGTGGCAGTTTCCTCTGATCAATATCAGCCTGGTGGTAACAGGACTGGGGATCGCCTTGCTGGCCTCCTGGCGGCACCGCGGCCATCAGAAGGATGGATTTGTGGCGGCATCGGCCCTGCATAACGCCGGGTATATCCCGTTGTTGATGTTAATGTCCCTGCCATTGGGGCCGGCAGCAGGCGAGCTTTATGCCTGCATAATTCTTTCGATTATCGGTTTTGATACGTGCTTATGGTCTTTAGGGGTGTGGCTGATGACTCGAAGCCAGTCCCCGCACATGGATTTTAGGAAAATGATCAATCCGCCCTTGGTGAGCATGGCGGCCGCCATTATCATTACCCTGGTCTTTGGACGAGGCTGCATCCCGGAAGCTGTTTTAAAACCGGTCAAGATCTTGGGCGATGCGGCCATGGGTGTTGCCATGATCGTCATCGGCGGTAACCTGGCCTTGTCGAGTTTAAAGCAGGTGAATTGGCCGCGGGTCACGGGTGCAGTGCTGATCAAATTAATGCTTCTGCCTTCCCTGGCCCTGCTGGTTGTTCCCCTGCTGAAATTAAATCCCTGGGTGGCGCTGGTGGCGATGATCCAATCGTGCATGCCCAGTTCCATCACCCTGTCGATCATCGGACGCAACTATGAAACCAAGAACCAGGACCTGGTCAATCAAATCATTTTTATGACGCATTTTTTGAGTATAATAACCATACCTGTTTTTTTAGGTCTATATGGCAAACTGACCCATTTTTAAACAATGTCGACCCTTGTCACCAACAAAAAGGCTTTTCACCATTACCATTTTCTGGAGAAATGGGAGTGCGGGATTTCTTTAAGCGGGGGAGAGGTCAAATCGCTGCGCAGCGGAGGAGCGAGTTTTGCCGATGCCTTTGCCCATATCGACAAGGGCGAACTGTATCTTTACAATCTCCATATCGTTCCTTACGAGCAGGCCTCCTATCTCAACAAGGACCCGAATCGGCCCCGTAAGCTTTTGGTCCATGCCAAGGAGCTGGAGCGCATCCAGGGACGGTTGGCCGGCAAAAGTTTGACGCTCGTTCCCACCAAAATTTATTTCAACCAGCGCGGTTGGGCCAAGGTGGAGATCGCCCTGGCGCAGGGTAAAAAGATTTACGATAAGCGGGCGGACATCAAGAAACGGGAGATCAAAAGAGAGATAGACAGGTCGGTCAAGCACGGAAAATAAGCGTCCGCCAACCTCTGGCGGAAAGTATGGCAAGGGCTGTTACCATGGGCACGCGGAAGCGGGCCCCCACACCCCATCCGATGGCCACAATGGTCACGCAAACAAAATATAATATGACCAGCGCCAGGAATTTGTAAACATCATCTTTCTTGTCTTTGAATATCCCGGCCGCCAGACCTATCCACCAGACAATGACCAGCAGGTAACCGAACACCGCCCCGAACAGCCTCCAGGCTTTTGAGCCCAAATATTTCATGTCGCCCGGGGTTGTCATTAAACTGAAGAAATGCCTTAAAGTGGAGACTACGTAGTATGCCGCCGGCGGCAGCTGTTTCAAATGCGGGTTTTTTTCCCGGCCGTAAGATCCGAACAGGCCATGTAACTTCACGGTCGCATTATCAATGTTGCACAAAGCGAATTCCCTGTAGGGCGGCGTTTTCATGTTATGGTATTCCCATACCGCCAAGAAGGCATAGATAATAAATAGAAAAAGCAGGGCGTGCCTGATGCCTGTGCGCGCCTTCCCCATCCCCCACAGATAGACGATGAATCCCGCTACGGCGAAACCTAAATAGTATCCCGCCGGGCGCACATAGATCGATGTCCCCAAGAATAAGCCGGCCACGGCAAGCCATTTGAGCTTGCGATTGTCCATATATTTGATAAAACTAAAAAGGAAAAGCGTTATGAAGAAAAGATGCAGGGATTCCGTCAGGATCATGGTGGAATAGACCGTCGTGGGCAGATCCAAAAGGACGATCGCGGCACCCAGCAGTCCCGTCCATGGCCCAAGCCCGGCAAGCATCTTGTAGACGATGATGGCGCTCAGGATGTTGAGGGCAAGCTGCAGGAGAACAATGCCCGCCAGGGGAATGCCTGCCAGGCCGTGAAAGACCGCTAAAAAAAAGGTGTAACCGGGTGTCCTGTAAAAACTGTGCCATAGGCCGGCGGAAGGCGCGTGGAAAAAATTCATCCAGGCCTGGGCGTCGCGGAGATAACCATGGGAGTCAATGCAAACAACGGCTTGCGGTGCCTGCCCAATGATATAGAGGAACACGCAAAGCTTAGTGAGGATGGCGGCGGCGATCAGTCCGACGATAAATCTTGTGGAACGCATTCTTTTTATTCTACAATAAACAAAATCCTCCGGCAGTAAAATTTGCCAAAACTTTCAACCCGCGGTATAATAACAACAGTTCTTTGATATGGGGGTGATTGGTTTCGACTTGTGCCGGTCGGGTACAGGCTGCATGTCGAGGACGCTTGGTTGGCCTCGTTAATCATCCGAGCACAAATTAAACGCTAACGACACGTTACGTTTCAGCGATTTCGAAAAGTCATTGGCGGCTCCGGCTATGCCGGAACCGGCTCCGATGGCCTTCGGAATGGCTGTCTAAGCCTTAGGTTCACGCAACTTAAGCCCGTTTGCTTGCAACGCCTGCTAGCAGGATAAACGGACGACAGCTGGCTGGTTGCAGCATCTGCTTGCGCTGTTGCAACAAGATCTTAGCAAGCTGGTCCCAAAACCATCCTGTTTGCCGGAGGGTCAGGGATGAGACTTAAATAGACAAACTACACATGTAGACGCTTATATCACGAGACTCAAGGACCCGAGTTCAATCCTCGGCACCTCCACCATTTTTCTTATCTAAAACGCATAACAGTAAACGCGTCATCATGAAAAAGATCCTTTTAATTATCGCAATCGTGCTGCTGGCCTTTATCATCGTCATCGGTATCGCGGTCGGGTTCTACCTTGGCCCCATCGTGAAGCTCGGCATTGAAAGCATCGGGCCTAAAATCACCAAGGTTCCTGTGACTGTGGCTGCAGTGGACATGTCCCTGTTGACCGGATCGGCCGAAATCAAGAACCTCGTGGTCGGTAATCCCCAAGGGTATAAAACCCCGCGGGCCATCAGTGTGGGCACGGCCTCCGTCAGCGTCGATCCATTTTCCGTCTTATCGAAAAAGATCATTGTCCATTCCGTCAAGGTGGAATCCCCGGAGATCACTTTTGAGGGCGGCCTGGGCGGCAATAATTTAAACAAGATCGTGAGCAACGCGGCGGCGGTTTCCCAAAACCCCTCGGCGTCAGCCAAAGCCTCTACGGGGCCGGGCAATAAACCAGCGCCTAATATCGAGGTGGATGATTTTCTGATTACAGGAGCAAAAGTCCATGTCAGCATCAAAGGATTGGGCGGCCGGGAAATGACCTTGTCGCTGCCGGACATTCACCTGACGGATTTGGGCAAGCAAGGCAACGGCTTGGATCCGGCCGAGCTTACCCGTACCGTCCTGGAGGCCATCACGACGAGTACCGTCCAGGCGGTCTCCGGTTCCATCGCCTCATTGTCCAAGGGGGTGCGCCGCATTGAAGGGATCAATACGATCACCAATGCCGTCGGGAGTTTCTTCGGAAAGTAATTGAGAATATTTAGTTTGAAGCCCTTGCCGTTAAAGAAACGGCGAGGGCTTTTTTATTCCGGAAATGTGTGGGCAAGATAAAAGGGTGAGATATAATATTCCCGTATTCAACCAACAGGAGTTCATGTGGAGATAAAAAAGCTTCTTAGAGAGATGGCTGAACGCAAAGCCTCGGACCTTTTTTACGGCGCCGGCGCCCCGGTCCGCCTCAAAGTTGACGGCACTCTGGTGGCTCTGGACGGGGGAATAGTGACCCTGGAAGAGGTCACCAAAGCCATCGATGAGTTGACTACTCCCAAGCAGCGGGAGGACTTAAAAAATGGCCTGGATGCGGGTTTTGCAGTCCATCTGGAAGACCGCAGCCTGCGGTTTCGCGTCAGTGTTTTTATGCAGAAAAACGGCCCCTCCATGGTCATCCGGCGTGTCAATAGCCTGGTCTCCACCTTTGAAGAATTGAACCTTCCGGCCGATATTCTAAAGAACCTGGCCATGGAAAAAAGAGGGTTGGTGCTTCTGACCGGCAGCATGGGCAGCGGCAAGTCCACGACGATTGCCAGCATGATCGAGCATATCAACATCAACTCCAAGAAACATATTCTGACCGTCGAGGATCCCATAGAATTCTCATTCACGGACAAGTCTTCGCTTATCAATCAGCGGGAACTGGGGATCGATGTTTTATCCTACCCGGCGGCCTTGCGCGCCTTTACCCTTCAAAGCCCGGATGTCATTTTCATCGGCAACATTTGCGACCTTGAAACCATGAACAGCGCCATTATTGCCGCCGAAACAGGCGTGCTGGTCATGAGCACCCTGCATACCATCAATGCCGCCCAAAGCGTGGAGCGCATCATCAATTTCTTCCCCTTGCATCAGCACCAGGAGATCAGAAATCAACTTTCGGTCCTGTTGAAGGGCGTCATATCGCTAAGGCTTGTGCCTCTCAAGAACGGCATGGGGCGCGTGCCGGCGTATGAGATCATGCTCCTGACGCCTACGATCAGCCGCCTCATCAGGGAAAACAAAATTTGGGAGATCCCCAAGTTTATTGAGGATGGTTCTGTGGTGGGCATGCAGTCCTTCAGCCAGTCTCTGCTGAAACTCGTCAGAGAGGGGAAGGTCAGTGAAGAGCAAGCCATCGAGAATTCCGACAACAGGGATGAATTTGTCCAGGCCCTCCGGGGCGTCAAAAAGCTCAGGGACAAAGAGCTGACCGGATTTTAATTAAACCTCAATTTAAGCCGTTTTTCTTCATTTCTCCTCGCTGGAAGCGTTTTCTTAAATAATCCCTACCGCCTTGAAAATGGAAGGTTTATCTTAAATACTTTTATTTAGGGAGTATTTTTAGATAAACCTATGAAAACCCCATTTCTCCATAGGGCTCTTCCCCGCTTACTTTTAGTTTTTATATTCTTATTGAATGTGACCGGGCCGCTTCCTTTGGCCGGTGCCGATGAATGGCGTCTGCCCGTACCCGGCGTCATGGTAGCCTTAAGCCCTCCGGAAGACCCGCCTTTGCTCAAAGGTATCAAGGTGCACGCGGACAATCCCTTCAGGTTCGACTTCATCCTGGACAAAGGCGACAGCGAACTTAGTGCTGATGAGCTCAAAGATGAATCCAGCCGCTTGATTAAATACTTCCTGGCCAGCCTCACCATCCCTGAAAAAGACCTGTGGGTCAACTTAAGCCCGTAT
>JAGWOI010000002.1 GCA_028870995.1 Candidatus Omnitrophota bacterium
GTAAAGTCCCAACCGGAAAAGGTGCTCTGGGTCTGCATGTTGGCGGTCGTCTCGCCGGTAACACCGGCAACGTTTCCTACGCCAACACCATTAGTCTGGCCGGAGATTTGCGTGTCCCAATAATTGGAAGTATAGGTAACTGCGCCATTGCTGTCAGCAACAAAACCGCTCAGTGTGCCGCTGCCGCTGATTGATCCAGCAGCATAATTATCGGTGATTGTATACGTTCCTGAAGCTGAAAGTCGCCCTATAAAACCTCCACTATAATCCGAAGCCCCTCCCGTCACGCTTCCCGTAGCGTATGAATTGGAAATCGTCTCTGTACCTATAACAAATCCGATAAGACCTCCGACCTGGCTCCCGCCTCCGCCTCCTGTTACGTTCCCTTTTGCATATGAATCGGAAAGTGTGCCTCCTGAAATATATCCGACAAGTCCTCCTCCGTCACCAGCACTATTGGTCGTTACGTTGGCTGAGGAATAAGAATGGCTTAGCGTGCCGCTGTTGAGACGCCCAACAAGCCCGCCATCCCCGCCTCCAGACCCGTGGGAACCTGTCAAGACAACCGTTCCGGTGACGTAAGCATAACTAACGGCCCCCGTGTTAAACCCCACCAGTCCGCCGACATCAGCCCCACCGGTGCCTGTGACATTGATGCTGGTTAGGCCCACATTGGATATAGAGGCTGCCGAACCGGTATAACCGAAAAGCCCCACATAGGTATCCGTGGTGTCGTTGATATAAAGATTTGAGATGGTATGCCCTTCGCCATTAAAATTACCGGTGAAATTATTCGAGTTGCTGCCCACCGGTACGAATCCCGCCCCGGCATTCCAGTTGTGGCCGCCGTTGCCTGTGGTTTTGGTGAACGACGCATCGATATTATTGGCCAATTGGAAATAATCAGCCAAATACCCTGTTGAACCCATGCCTTGCAAGCCGTAAACGTCATAAATAAGGTACGGCGAGCCGCTGCTTCCCGCACCGGTGAAGCGGTTGAAGGTGCCGCCGGTGAAATTAAACTGCCCGCCTACGCTGAAGGTTTCATTGGAACCCGTGAAGCTGCCGTCCACCGTGAACGTTCCTGAGGATTGCGCGTAATTGCCGCTTACGGTCAGATTGGCAGATTGCGTGATGGTCCCGGTGTATCCGTTGATGGTGAGCGAAGCGATGGTGAAAGCTGTGTTGATGGTGGCGTTCTTGTTGGGGGAGGCGCCGCCGACGCCGTGGGAGGTCCCGTCAAAGGTGACGGCGTCTGAAGAAGTGGGGGCAACCCCTGTGTCCCAGTTGGCGCCGGTGGACCAGTTGCTGTCCGCGCCAGCTCCGACCCAGTAGGGGTCGATGTTCCAATTGGTGTTGTTGCCCAGGGAAGACGTATGTAAGGTGGGCAGCGGAGGCCCGCGGATGCTGTCGGCGTTACCTACTAAGGCATATTCGATGGTCGTGTCCGTAGGCGCAGACAATTCCCACTGCACCGAGGGATTTAATGATTCCAGCGTCAGCAAGTGCCCGTAGCCACCGATGGCCGCCAGCTGATTGATGACTTCAATAGGGGCGATGGTGTCGAATTTGACGATCTTATCAGGTGCTTCAATGTCGAGATTGTAAAAGGTGTTATGGCCCATGATATCAGCGGCATTGGCCGATACCAAATGGACGGTCGATGTTTGGGGGTTGAAGATCCCCTGATTGATCCAGCTGGCCGCAACCGTATACTGCGTGTTGCCGGCGTTGACCGTGACATTGGGGTAGATTTCAAAGGATCCACCGATTAAGAAAAAGGGGACTGTCCCCTTTTCTTGAAAAAGGGGACTGTCCCCTTTTTCGAAGACTGCCGGTGAACCGCCCTGCTTCAAGGTCAAACTGCCGGCAGATTGGACATTACCGATGTAGTTCTTGCCCGACCCCTGAATAGAAATGTCCCCGCTGCCTACCGTTGAGATCGTCGTGCCCGGCGCCTGGATAAAGGCGCCTGCACCATTGAGATCGGCATCAGCCAGGAAGCTCAAATTGCCGTTAGTCACTGTGACATCGGCATTCACATAAATATTGTTGTCCGCGGCAAAGGTGGTGTTGCCTGTGGCGGTGACCGGTGCATCGATGGCGATATTATTTAAGGAAGAGAAACTGATTACGGGCGCCTGCAAAACAGTGGCGCCCTCAAAATCGAGGTCTCCAACGCTTGTGACAATGATGGCTTGCGCTGAGCTTAAATGCCCTGCAATAACCGATGGGCTTAAGCCCACCAAAGACAGGCTGCGCTCGAAGGTAAGCGTACCCGCATATGATGTGTCAATTTTAAGACCAGCTACGGTTCCAGGGAAAGCTGGGTCAATGGCGCTGTTGCCACTGCCATTAAGCTCTACGACATCTCCGACTCCAGGGACGAATCCACCGTCCCAATTATCTGACTCTGACCAATTGCTTGTGTTGCCTGTTCCTATCCACTGCACATTTGCAAAGCTAAAACCGGTGTTGCCAAGAAGGTTCTGGGTGTGGAATACAGCCACAGGAGGACCGGTGGTGTTAACATTGGTTGTATTGGCTAAACTCGCATAATCAATAGAATACTTGCCCAAGATATTTAAAAGCCAGGGCACGCCTTGGATGGTTGAGTTAAGGTTGACCAGCAGGCCGAACTTGCCTTGAACGATGAGCGATCCTGTAACTGCCTGGGTTGCGCCTGCCCCAAAATTAACCGCCTTAGACACTGAGGTTTGATTCTCTACAGGTGAATAATTTCCATTCTGGTCAAATAAGGATAAATTTCCAGTCTGGAAATTAGCCCAATTTATGTTTGGATCAATAATAAGGTTATTAAAGGTGTTGTTTCCTGTTACTTGAGCAGTCTGGGGACTGGTTAAGACAACATTGGAGCTTTGGGCTACAAAGTTACCGTCATTCTGCCAGTTCTGGCCAACCACATAGGTGGCATTGGCTGCATTAAGGGTAGTGCCCTTGCTTATAATCAAAGACAGGGCTGCCATAACCACTGAATTGGACTGCTGGGTCAAAACCACCGCTGTCGTGCTGGGCTTGAGGATGATATTGCCTGCGGACTGCACATTGCCAACCATGCTGTTGCCCGCCCCTTGGAGAGTGATGTCCCCAAAGGTTGTTGTCTTGATGGTTGTGCCCGGGGCTTGCAGCAGGCTCCCCTGCCCGTCGAGATCGCTGTCCGCCAACAAGCTTAAATTGCCGGAATCGGTAGTGATATTGGCATTAACGGTGATATTATTCTTGGCACTGATGGTGGTGTTGCCTTGGGTAGTGACCGGCGCATTGACCGTCACACTGGCGCCAGCGGTGATCGTGGTTGTCTGGGCCGCCACGGTCACCGGCGCATTGACCTTGACGTCCTGGGCCGCACTGATCGCTACCTGTTGGGCAGCAGCAGCCAGAGCCTGGTCCATCCTTAAGGAGCGCTCGGTGCTGGACATGGTAATAGTGCCGCCAGGGGCCTGCACAGAGCCGGAAACCTGCACGTTGCCGTTGCCCACAATCTTTATAACCCCATTATCATTAACCATTTGCGTTGCTTGCACCACTCCGGTTTGATTGATGACATCCTCAAACACATCCTGGGCGGTTTGGGCGGTCATGACCACCTGATGGGCCTGAATGGTGCCTGAATTGGATACCGCTGTCGTGACCCCGGCCATCTTGCCCATGGTCTGGGCATTAACCGCCACCTTGATATCGCCCTGCGGATCAAAGCTGACCGTAGTCTTATCTCCGGAAACAAGGTGAACGGTCCCAACGGTGGCTTGAATAAGGCCGGAATTGTTGACGGAACTGCCCTGCAGGACCAAGTTCTGGGCCTTGATGGTCCCTTCATTGGAGACCTGGCCGTAGGGCGCATTGGCCGTATGAGAAAACGCTAAATTGCCGTTCAGAAAGTCGTTGGAAGCTATGTCCAGCGTCGAGGCTATGAGATTATTGACCTGCACATTGGCCGATGGCCCAAAATAAATGCCGTTAGGATTGGTCAATACCAGGGTGCCGTTGGCTGTCAAGGAACCCAAAATCTGGCTTTCATTGGGTCCCAGGTCCCTGGCCAGCAGCCGGGAGCTGTCCGACGGAAGAGTGATGGCCACCGTCTCATTGGGGGCGATATTAAAAGAACTGAAATTAATGATGGTATTATTGGCGGCGCTGATCTTGAGCGTCGTGGCATTGGGCTGGCTGATGGTGGCTGAGCCGGATTCAACGCTGGCCCCCTGCGGCAGGGCCAGGACAATGGAGGCAAAAAAGACGTTAACAGATAAAGCCAAGCTAAAGCATTTAAAGTATTTTAAAATTTTTCTTCTCGGCAGTACCCTTGGCATAGTACGCCCCGCCTTCAATACTCCCCCACTAAAGCGTACCATATTTGGGGCGCTAAAACCAAGGCGGGAAAACACTAAATCTATATGATATAGAGGGTTTCGTCTCTGCTGGAAGGGCTGTTCGGTATTTCGAGGAGGATAAAAAGTTGGAAGGAATTGCTTATGTGTGCCTGGGCACACCCGCATAGAGGTTTTGCCTCTCCTCATGGACTGACAGCAGGAATTTTTGCCTTACTCCGTCAGTCAAAAGACACAACTGGCCATGGAACTACTTTTACTCTAGCACCGCCGTGGGTGATTACAAGTTTTTTCTGAAGTATTTTCCCGTCCCGGATAAAAAGGGGACTGTCCCCTTTTCATGTGCCTGCCTGGAACGACACATCAAATGTCGACGGACCGGATCCATGGTTGGGTTTGTTACCCACAGGCAAGGCCCATTCCAGCTTCAAATAAAAATTGCCCTTGATATGGATGCGGATGCCGCCACCGATGCTGGACAAAAATTTATTTCCTTCTTCGCCGGTGAAGCGGCGGTAGAGCCGGCCGGCGCCGATATCATAAAAAACAAAAGGTTCCACATCGTTTCGGGCAACAGTGCCGAACCACCGCCGTGACGGGGGGATCAAATAATTGGGAAAATACCAGTCCGTGTCCATGTACCCGCCGATATCAGCCAAATAATCCCCTTGGGGATATCCCCGCACCGACCCAACACCGCCCAATTGCAGCAATTCCGACGTGGGCAAGGTGTGCACGGCGGCCTGGAACTGGGACTTAATTTGGATATAACTGCCCCAGGGCATCGCCTGGGTGCGGCTTAAGTATTGGTTGTATTTGGTAAAAAACCCGTCCGTTTCAGGCCGGCTGGAGAGGGCATTGTCCTCGCGCGAGGCGCCTAAAAAGCCGGGTGCGCCAAAGGTCAGTTCCGGTGAAAACGAGGTCTGTCCCCAGGGGTCGGTCTTGATCACATCCATGGCCACATACGGCAGGCGCAGTTTCTCATCGGTAACGTAGGTCCTGGCGTCTTTCTTGTAGTTATTCTGGAACTGAATGCCGGTGCGCAGGTCAACCTGCAGGTCAGGGGAAAGGTAAAGTTCGAAAGCGGCATTGGGGTCATAGATTTCCGTATAGTTGGTAATGTCGTATTGCTTGTATTCATAGCCCAGCTTGCCTTGAAAATAGCCTGCGTCCAGCCCCAATTTGATGCCGTTTGTGCCCACCGGCGTCTGGTAAGACAAGTAATAGCCCGATGAGAAATCGGAATAAGCCCCGTTAAAAGCAAGGGTGTCCTCATGCCCGCTGAAATTGGTGGTGCTTAAATTGACCAGCCGGCGGAATCTGCCGGTCAACCGGGTGCCCTGGTTGTCCGTGCCGATGGAGGCATGCCATGGCAGGTTTTCCGACGCATTCAAGGTCACATCCACCGTCTCCGGTTCCTGGCCGGGAGAAAGGACGGCGCTGACGTTCAAGTCCCTGTTCTGGTTAATACGCAGCACGTCCCGCTGCATCTCTCCCATGTCCATCACTTCTCCGCCGTAGGTGTGCATGTACTTGGCAATGGAGGGCGTGCTGAAATACCGGTTGCCTTCGACCCTCAACCGGCCCAGCTTACCCTCGACAACCCGGATCTCCACATCGCCATGATTAATGTCCTGGGGCGGCAGGTAGGCCGTGGTGGTCAAGAAGCCCAGGTCTTTGTAAACCCGCTTGATGAGCCTTACCATATAATTAAGATCATTAAAGCTTACCCGTTTGTTCAGGTAGGGTTTCCAGACGAAATCAAGATATTTTGGATCGAACACCGTCGTGCCTGTAATGCGGACGGAATGGAGCACAAAATAAACTTCCGGTCCTGCCGGTGCTTTTTGCGCCTCCTGGGCCTGGATAAGGGCCTTGGCAATGGCCGCATCGCGGGAACGTTTTTCTATCGAGTATTGTTGTTGGAAGCGTTCGGCTTGCGCCTGCAGGTCTTGGCTGGTAGGAACGGCAGGAACAGCGGCAAAACTGCTGCCGGAAAAAAGACACAAAGGGACCCCGATAGTCAACCCCCGCAGGATTTTTTTCAAATGGGCTCCCGTCATTTTAGTCTGAATTTATAAAGATTCTGATTTATTTTAAATTACGTTTCGGCGGGCAACAACGAATATATAGGATTTTTTAAGAAATCTGTGCGGGAGGCTGCTGATGGAACAGAACGGTCAACGGCTGGGTCCCCAGCTCATGGCCGTCGACGTTGACATAGAAGCAGTATTCACCCGGCTTGACGATCTTAAGCAGGGTGTTGAGGATCAGGTTAAAATACCCGCGGCGGGGGCTCACCGGCGTCTGGAAATTACCGCGGACTTCAGGGATCACTTTTTTGCCGTCGATATCCAGTAAATGCAGCTCCACCTGGTGGGCCCGGCCCATCTCCGTGACTTCCAGTTCGATGGTGGCCACCAGCGTCACCTGGCAGGGCGGCAGCTGGGACACATCGCCGCCCGATGGGATTGACAAATTCAACGCGCTGATGCCGCCGCGCAGGACGGAGAACGTGTTGTCCGGATTGGCGGTGGCGGCATCACATAAAAAAATATTTTTTAATTTCATTCGTAGTAAATATTAGCCAGGTAAAAGGTGATATTGTCCTGGTTTTCCTTGGCCGTACCTACCCAGGCAAACCCGCCGCTGATGCGCGAAAGGTCCTTGCCTGACAGGTCGATGGCGTATTCCTTCCAATCCTTGGTCAAGGTAATGGGCTCGGTCGTGGCGCTGTCGGAATCAGGGTACTGGTGGCCCATGCCGACCCCGCCCATTTTAAAGGTAACCACTTCTCCGCCTTTTTCCCCTCTGGCCCAAAACACCAATTTCTTGGCGCCGGTCAAATTGAGTCCGCCTTTTTCGTCACCCCAGTTATTGGCCGGGCTCAGCCAATAAACCCCTGCCCATCCGGTGCCCGTGGCGGTACAATCGCGGTCAAACTGAGCCTGTATGCAGCTGGCGTTGCCATCCCCGCAATTTTGCCTCCAGGCATCGTTGATCGTCACGCATTTGCCGTCAGGCATGAAACCCGAAGCGGCAAAACGGTTTAGCCAACCCTTATCCTTATACACATACACCTTATCGAAAGGCTTCGCTTGCGCCCAAGTCGAAGCGCACATCCCTATAATAAGGGAGGCCAGGACCAAATATGTCGTTTTATTTTTTCTTAGCATGGGGACTCTCCTTCCTTAATCTGATATCAAACCTTCGGTAAGTATACACCATGGAACGGAAGGCGTCGAACCTTCGTTTTAAAGCCCCTTTAATCCTCCAACAGGCGCTTTTTATTGTAGATCATGCTTTCGCGGGAGTATTGGGCAGTGTCGAGCCTTTGGGTATCCATGCGGATGGCGTCTTCGGGGCAGACCTCAACACAAAAACCGCAATAGACGCATTTGCCCAAATCCAGGACGAACTCGGCTGGGTATTTTTCGATATTGGGGTCCGGGTGTTCGGCTGCGGTGATCTCGATGCAGCGGGCCGGGCACACCGTCTCGCACATCATGCAGGCGACACAGCGCGGCGAGCCGTCCTCGCGTTTCATCAAGCGGTGGCGGGTTCGAAGCCTTGAGGCCAGCGGCCTTGGGCTTTCGGGATATTGATAGGTCACAGCACCTTTGGTCTTCTTGGCCAAACCGAAAAGATGCAGGATGTGAAAGGTCAGGTTAAAAAAGAAATGCTTGGATGTCAAGGCGATGCCGCTTATCACCGACGGAAGATAGCTGTTCTCCCACCAGTTAAGCTCGCGGCGGTTAGTCAACGCCCAAGCACGTTTCATCTGCGCTATTCTTAAAGATGCGAATGGACTCTTGGGATCAAAATATTTTTCCAGTTCCTGCCGGCGTTTATCAACGGTATTTTCCATAAGCTTTATTTCAATAAGGTAATGACCACCGCCGTGACGGCAATATTAATAAGCGATGCGGGCAACAATATCTTCCACCCCAAATTCATGAGCTGGTCATAGCGGAACCTGGGTAAGGTCCAGCGGATGGCCATCAACAACCAGATAAAGAAAGCCACCTTGATAAAAAAGGAAATAACGCCCAGGACAACCACGGGTAAATTGGACAAAGCGATATGCGCCCCCCAGGGGAAATAGAAGCCTTCGGCGTGCAAGTACGGCACCTGCCAGCCGCCGAAGAAAAGGGTGGTCATCAGGGCCGCCACCAGCACCGTCTCCACCAGGTCCGCCAAAAAGAACATGCCGAATTTCATGCCGCTGTACTCCACGAAATAACCGATGATCTCGGATTCCCCTTCGGGAAGGTCGAAAGGCGTGCGCTTGGTTTCGGCCGTGGCCGCGGTCAGGAACAGAAAGAAAGCCAACGGTTGTACGAAGACACCCCATTTAGGGATCCAGCCGCCCAGCATGGTGGCGCCCTGGGCCTGGTCCAGGGCCTGCAGATCTATGGTGTTGAACACCATGATCACGCCCATAATGGCAGCCCCCATGGTGATCTCATAGGCGATCATCTGGGCCGCGCCGCGCATGCCGCCCAAAAAGGCATAGTTATTGTTCGACGAGAATCCCGCCAGGACAACCCCGTAAATGCCCATGGACATCATGGCAAAAATATAGATAAGCGCGATGTTCAAATGCGCCGCCTGCAGATTTATCATATGGCTGCCCAACATCAGGGTACCGCCGATGGGGATGGCCGCAAAACCCACCAGCGAAAAGACCACGGACAGATACGGCGCCAGGTTGAATAAAAATTTGTTGGCGCCCTCGGGTATGAACTCTTCCTTGCTCAACATCTTGAGCACGTCGGCCAGCGCATGAAAAAGCCCCATGGCCTTAAAACCGAAAATCGAGGCCCGGTTGGCGCCGATGCGGTCCTGCATGACCGCGCTTTGCTTGCGCTCCACCCAGGTCAGAAGCCCGGCGATGTTGAACATGATAAACAAGGTGCCGGCGCTAAGGATGAACTTGATAAGAAGGTCGACGATCATTTCAAAACCATGCCTTTATCGGACAGTTTCTCGTAAGACATTTCCGCAAAGGGAGCTACCGTTGCGGCAATGTCCTTAAATATCTCCCGGGCATTTTTATAGGCCAGCGGCACGCCCAGCCGGTCGCTTAACAGGGCCACGATTTCCCAATCACCCTTGGCCTCCGCCAACGGCGCAAAGGCAGGCCAGATCCGCTGCACCCGCTGCTGGCAATTGGTAAAGGTCCCTTCCTTTTCCGCGTACACGCTCGAAGGAAGGTTCAAATGCGCATAGCCGCAGGTTTCATTAATATTGCTTCCCTGGTACACAAAAAGTTTCACCTTTTTGGCCATGTCAGCAACCGCTTCTTGGCCGTACAATTTGACCAGGTCCTGGCCGAACACATACAGGACGTCGATTTCCCCCTGCCGGGCTTTATGGATGATTTGCGCGGCATCCGCGTCCGGCTGCAGGATAGTTAAGGCGCCGGCGGTGTTGGGGTTCTTATCCGCCTTCATCAGGAAATCATCGCTGTCGCCCGGTTTTTCCGGGACCCTGAAATCAAGAAGCGCCCCCTTAAGGGTCTCTTTAAAGAACTTTCGGACGACAAACAGGTCTTCATTGGTCAACTGCGGCGAAGCGATTACCCCGATCCGTCCGGCTCTATTGGCCTCCTTCAAGGGCTTGAGGGCCTGCGCCAGGGTGTCAAGGGCCTTTTCCCATGAAATGAAATCATCCTTAAGCTGGGGCCGGTGGATCCTTTTGTCATCGATAAAATGATAGTTATACCGCCCCTTGTCGCAGATCCAGAAATCATTGACATCAGGGTTGTGGCGGGGCTTCAAGCGCATCACGCGGGCCTTTTTAAGCTGGTGCGGCCGCATCTTGTCCCACTCCACGGTGATGTTGCAGCCCATGCTGCAGGACGGGCAAACGGATTTGGTGGTCGACAAATACCACACGCGGCATTTGAAACGAAAATCGGCATCGGTCAGGGCCCCCACCGGGCAAATGTCGACCACGTTGCCGGAATAGTTGTTGTCCAATCTCATGCCCGGGTACACATCCAATTGGGAATGGTCACCCCGGCTGAACACGCCCAACTCATGGGTCTTGGTTACGTTGTCCACGAAGCGGACGCAGCGGGTGCACAAAATGCAGCGGTCCTGGTCCAGCATGACCGTGGGGCCGATGGAAAAAGCCTTCTTTTCCTTCTTGACCTTCGTACTGCTTAAATGGCTGTCATAGCGGCCATGCTCCATGTAATAATCCTGGAGCTTGCATTCGCCCGCCTGGTCGCAGACCGGACAATCCACCGGATGGTTGACCAGCAGGAATTCCAGCACGGCCTTGCGCACCTCGACGACCTTGGGCGAATGCGTGTGCACCACCATGCCGTCGGCCACCGGCGTATAACAGGCGATCTGCGGCTTGGGCTGTTTCTCGATCTCCACCATGCAAATACGGCAGTTCCCCGCCACCGGAAGGGCCGGATGATAGCAATAGCGCGGGATGTCGATGCCCAGCTTTTCGGCAGCCTGGATGATCGTTGTTCCGGCAGGGACTTCTATCTGTTTTCCGTCAATCGTTACGTTTGGCATATTTATTCTCAAAAAGGGGACAGTCCCCTTTTTTATACGGTCACTTCTTTTTTGATCTTCGCCTCAAACTCGTGTTTAAATTTAGCTACATAACTGCCCACCGACATGGTAATGGCATCTCCGAAGGCGCAGATCGTGTTGCCGCCGATATTGTTCACAATGCCGGGGAGATTACGCAAATCCTGCGGCGTGCCGTGGCCCTCATAGATCCTTTTGATCTGGCGGTACACCCACCCGCTGCCTTCCCGGCAGGGAGAACACTGGCCGCAGGATTCGTGCGCGAAGAAACGCGCCGCCACGAGTGCCGCCCAAACCATGTCCGTGGTCTCATCCATGACGATGATGCCGCCGGAGCCGGCCATAGAGCCGATGGCTTTCAGGGAATCAAAATCCATTTTCACGTCGATCTGGTCAGGGGTCAAAATGGGCGCCGAAATGCCGCCGGGGATAACGGCCTTGAGCTTGCGGCCATTGAGCATGCCGCCGGCATGCTCGTAAATGATTGCGCGCAAAGGCGTCCCATTGGGCAGCTCGTAAATGCCGGGCTTGTTGACATGGCCGCTGACACAAAAAATACGGTTACCGCCGTTTTTCTCGCTGCCGAGCTTAGCATACCACTCCGCCCCCTTGTTGATGATCGGCGGCACGCAGGAAATCGTCTCCACATTGTTGATGACCGTCGGGCAGTTAAACAACCCCACCACCGCCGGAAACGGCGGCTTCAAGCGGGGGAATCCCTTGCCCCCCTCAAGCGAGGAGAGCAGGGCGGTCTCTTCGCCGCAGATATACGCGCCGGCGCCGGGATGCACCACCACGTCGAGATGGAACTCGGTGCCCATGATGTTCTTGCCCAAGAATCCCGCCTTATAGGCCTCGTCCACCGCCGCCTGAAAAGCCTGATGCGGCTTGATATATTCCCCGCGGATATACACATACGCCTTGTGGCTGCCGATGGCAAAGCAAGTGATGAGGATCCCTTCCAAAAGCGCGTGAGGGTCCAGCTCGAGGATGTATTTGTCCTTAAATGTGCCGGGCTCGCCCTCGTCGGCATTGATGACCAGGTATTTGGGCTTGGGGTTGCCCTGGGGGATAAAGCTCCACTTGGTGCCCGTCGGAAATCCCGCGCCGCCTAATCCCCTGAGGTTCGACTTCTTAAGCTCATCGATGATCTGGGGCGGGGCCATGGAGGTCAATGCCTTGCGGGCGGCCTTGTACCCGTCATCCTTGATGTAGTTGATCAAGAGGTGCGAATCTTTTTGCCCAAAATGTCTGGTGGCGACCTTTTCCATAAATCACTTGTTCTTTTCTATCAACTCGTCAATTTTCTTCTTGTCCAAGAATCCCTTGTACTCTTTATTGCATTGCATCATGGGCGCGGTCTCGCAGGCGCCCAGGCACTCGACCACCTCCAGGCTGAACTTGCCGTCGGGAGTGGTCTCCCCCGGCTTGATGTTCAAACGCTGGCGGATATAGCCAATGATGTCCTCTGCGCCGCGCAGGGCGCAGGCGGTCGTTTCACAGACGGCAAAATGCACCTTGCCCTGCTTCTTTTGGCGGAACAAATGGTAAAAACAGACCACCTGGTGCACATGGGACACCGGCAGTTCCAAATATTTAGCCACGTCCTTCTCCGCTTCGGGCGTGATCAATCCATCCTTTTCCTGCACATGATGCAGCACCGGCAGCAGCGCGGCCTTTTTCTGGTCGTACTTGACGGTGATCTTGTCCAATTCTTGAATAAAATCTGCAGTAAACATACTTTTCTAAAAAATAAAAAGGGGACTGTCCCCTTTTATCTGTCCAGTTCCCCGGCGATCATGTTCACGGAGCCAAAGGTGGGCACCAGATCCGCCATCATGTCGCCGATCAGACATTTGGGCAGCACCGCCATGATGGGAAAACACGGCGGATGGCAGCGCACCCTCCAGGGATAGTCCCGCCCGTCAGAAACAATATAAAAGCCCAGTTCGCCGTTGGCACCTTCCACCGGTAAATACACTTCCCCTACCGGCGGGCGGATGCCATGGCCGTACATGACCAGCTTGAAATGGTTCATCAGCCCTTCAATATTGCCGTAGGTGTCTTCCTTGGCCGGCAACACCACGTCCTTGCGGTTGGCATAAACCGCCTCGTGGTATTTCCTGGTGGAGCCCTGCAGGGTCGGATCGCAATTGACTTCGTCTCCGAGCAACCCCTCGGTTTTCCCCATCTTGGCCTTGTCCACCATTTCCGCGGCGGGAATTATTTCTCCCGTCAGGTCGGCAGTTACCGGCCCGTCGGGCATCTGCTGAAAGCACTGCTCGATGATCCGAAGCGACTGCTCCATTTCCGCCATGCGCACAAAATAACGGTCCAGATTGTCGCCCTGGGTTCCGGTGGGGACTTCGAAATCCAGTTTGTCGTAGATCAAATAGGGGTTGGCCTTGCGCACGTCATAAGCCACGCCGCTGGCCCTTAAAAACGGCCCGGTGACACCATGCGAAATTAATTCTTTGGCGGAAATCGTACCCACGTCCTTGAGGCGGTCAAAGAAGATGCGGTTGCGGGTCAAAAGCTCATCCGCCTCTATCAACACCTTGCGCACCTCCGCGATCTTTTTGAAGGCCTTATCTACAAATCCCTCCGTCAGGTCCGCCTTCACCCCGCCCACGCGCACATAGGAAATGGTCAGCCGTGCACCGGTGATTTCCTCGACCAGTTCCCACAAGAATTCGCGGGCCTTGATCATGTACAGAAACACCGACATGGCCCCCAGCTCCATGGCGGAGGCCCCGACACAGGTCAAATGGTCGGTGACGCGGGAGATCTCGCTCATGATGACGCGGATATATTTGGCGCGTTCAGGGATGTCAATCCCCAGCAGTTTCTCGACGGCCAAGGCAAAGCCCACATTATTGATAAGCGGGGACACATAATTAAGCCTGTCGGTATACGGAAAACACTGCGCGTACATGACCGTTTCGCACATCTTCTCGAAGCAGCGGTGCAGGTAGCCGATCTCGATATCGACGTCCTTGATCTTTTCCCCGTCCAGGGTCATGATCATCCGAATAACACCGTGCATGGCGGGATGGGACGGGCCTACGTTGAGCATCATTTCACGCGTTTGGGTCATATTAATAGGTCGGCCCTATCAAAGGCTGCCGCTTGTTGTAAGGATAATCTTTGCGCAAGGGATGCCCCTGGAATTCCTCGTACATCAAAATCCGTTTTAAGTTGGGATGCCCTTTGAACTTGATACCGAACATGTCCCAAACTTCCCTCTCATACCAGTTGGCCGAGGCCCACAGGTCGCAGAGCGAGTCAACTTCAGCCTGTTTCTCATCCACCGGCACCTTGATGCGGATGCGGTAGTTATGCTTTAAGGAATAAAAGTGATACACCACCTCGAAACGGAACGGCTTTTGGATCCTGCCGCCGGCAAAAAACAAATAGTCCACGGCGGAAAGGTCCATCAGAAAATTAAAATCCAACTCCGGGGTTTCCTTGAGGAATTGGGCAACGGCTTTAAGTGCCTCCGGCCGGATGACGGCCGTCTCATCCCCGCGAAAGGCATGGGTCTCGGTGATCTGGGATGAAAATTGTTCCTGGAGTTTCTGCAAAGGTGTCATAAGCATAAAAGGGGACTGTCCCCTTTTTTAGTGAGATTCAATATGTTTAATATGGTTCTCGATGGTGTAGCTGCCCTGAAGTTCGGCAGGCCTCCCCTTTTTGGTGTGAGGATCATATAAGGTCCTGGATTGCTCGCCGCGCTGGATCTTGTCCTGCAGCTTCATAAGCCCGTCCAGCACGTTTTCCGGCCGCGGCGGGCATCCGGGAATATAAATATCAACCGGGATAATAGTGTCAATGCCCATGACCGTGGCGTAATTGTCGTAAAACCCGCCGGTACAGGTGCAGACACCGAAGGCTACCACCCATTTGGGCTCGCACATCTGGTCATAAACCGTTTTCAAAACCGGCGCCATTTTGTGACTGATGGTGCCTACCACAAACAGCACATCGGACTGCCGCGGCGAAAACCGGGGGAACCCGGCACCGAAACGGTCCTGGTCGTAATGCGCGCAGTTGGTGGCCATATATTCCATCCCGCAGCAGGCCGTAACAAAGGGGTATTGAAAGATGGAAAACTTGCGCGCCCAGCCTAGGGCATGTTTAAGGCTCGAGGTAAAAAACCCGCTCGGTGAACTCAATGACATAGGTTTACTCCCATTCCAGGGCCCTTTTTTTTATTACGTAAACCAGCCCCAAGACCACAAATCCCATAAAAACTGCCATTTCAGCCAGGCCCAAAATCCCCAGATCCCTGAACAATACGGCCCAGGGAAAAAGAAAGACCAGCTCCACATCAAACACGATAAATAACATGGCCACGATATAAAAATGCACCGGCATATTGCCTCCAGGCAGGCTGAACGGCTCCTTGCCGCATTCAAATGGCTTTGATTTGACGGCGCTGGGCATCTTGGGGCTCAACAGCTTGGGCACACCAAGTAACAGGGCACATAGCCCGAAGGCAAAAAGAAAAGCAAATATGATTGCAATGTATTCCAACATATTAAAAATAAACAGTTTTAGATTTCAACCCGGCAAAGCGCCCGCCCGGTACAAGGCCCCCTAGAGGGAAGAATTAATACTTTAAATGAGGACGGCCCAATAGTCAAGCCCCCTTAGAGGTTTTCCAGGATCGCGTCCACATCCACGTGATCCTTGATCAGGCGCCAGGCCTCCAGGATCTTATCGCGGTCGGTTTTTTGGATCTTGGGGGTCATGTTTTCGATGGCTGCGGCGATGGTATAGGTGTCCTGGTCGCAGTAGAGCACCGGAATGCGGCTGTCCTTGAGCAGCCCGGCGATCTTATGGTCCGGCGTCAATCCTCCGGTGAGGATAAGGCCGGCCACCTTGACCGCGCGGCCTTCTTGCAGCAGGTAGGAAGAAACCGCCACCAGCATATTGTCCACCCGGTCCCCTGAAGTGATCACCAGGGCGCCGTCACGCAGATGGCCGATCATATTGTAAGGTTCCATGGCAGCAACAATGGCATCATGAACGCGGGCATGAAGGTTTTCCTCTCCGGAAAACACTTTCAAGTCGAGCCTTTCCTTGACTTGGGCCACGGTGGGCGCACTTAAAAGCTCTTTTTCAGGAATCACGCCCAGCAGCCGGATACCTTTGCCGGCCAGACCCTTGCTGACAATATTTTTGACTTTTTCCAACTTCTCCGGCAAGACCTTATTGATGATAACGCCCACAACCGGCACCTTGCAGAGGTCAAACAGCGCTTTATTGAGCATGATCTCATCAATAGCACGCCCGATGCCGCCACCGGAGACGATAATGGCCTTGCTGCCCAGCAGGGCCGCCACATCCGCATTGGAACAGTCGATGACCGAGCCAACGGCCGCATGGCCGGTGCCTTCCACAATGATGGCATCCTTGCCGCGGACCACGGTCTGGAACGACTTTAAAATCTTTTCATGCAGCTGCTGCTTTTCGGGCTCAAGGATATATTTTTCCGTATAGCCGCGCCCCACGGTAACAGGGCTCATGTCCTTGATGTTTTTCTTGCAATGATAGACCTCGCCCATCAGGTAGGTGTCCTTGTCGATCGCCTTTTCTTCGAAGGTCACCGTTTCCTGGCCCACCGGCTTCATGAAAGCGGTCTTAAGCTTGCGTTCCTGGAAATTCTTGAACAGCCCCAGCGCCACGGTGGTCTTCCCGGCATTCTGGTGGATGGCGGATATAAATATGTTCTTAAGCTGTTTGCCTTTTTTCATTTCTAGATCACCGGCTCATTGCCGTTGATCTTGGTGGCCAGCACCTTAATGGAGGCCAGGATATCGACCGGAACGGCAATCACCACGGTATTCGACTGGGAAGGCCCCAGACTGTCGATCGTCTGCAAGGTCCTTAGCTGCATGGCGCCGGGCGATTCGGCCATGGTCTTGGCGGCAGCCGCCAGGTTGAGGGCCGCCATCTTATCGCCTTCGGCCTTGGTAATGGTGGCGCGTTTCTCCCTTTCAGCGGAAGCCTGGCGCGACATCATTTCCTTTAATTCCTGCGGCACATCCACATCCAAGATCTTGATGGCCGTGACCTTCAGGCCCCAGCTTTGCGCCTGTTTCTGGATAATATTCTCGATCTCATCCCCGATCTTTTGGCGCTCGGCCAGCAGATCATCGAAACTCATGCCGCCCACCACATCGCGCAAGGCCGCCTGGGCATACTGAGAAACGGCATACAAATAATTCTGAACTTGGATGACCGCAGCCTGCGCATCGACCACCTGAAAATACACCACCCCGTTGATGGAGACAGGGACATTGTCCTTGGTGATGGCCTGTTGCTTGGGGATATCGTTGGTCAGCACGCGCATATCCACGATCCGGGCGTCTTCGAGAAGAGGAATGATGAAATTTAAGCCGGGTTGGAGGGTGCGGGAATACCGCCCCAATTGAAAAACGACGCCGGTTTGGTATTGTTGGATGATCCTGACGGACAGCAAAAGCACAACGAAAACAATGGGAATTAGGAATAGCATGCGCCCTCCTTATATTAGAAGTTTTATCTTAACATCCCTCCAAAGCAAAAACTACTTAAAAAGCCCGTACGGATAAATGCCCGAAGAATGACCGTCGCTCCAGGTGATCCCCACGGCATAATTGCCCAAAGGCAAAATTTCAACGGGTTCAATGTTTTCGGGGATCTTTTTGACATCCACCAGCCGCTGTCCGGTCGTCTCCGAGACGCACAGGGCGCACTGGCAGCCGGCGCGCAGGTCAAAGGCATTGGCTGAAAGCTCCCGGCCGTCGCTGAAGACCAGCACCACCCGGCCGTCGCGAAAGCCGGCATCCTTGAGTTCGGCGTGTGGGGTGTGAACGTCCTTGATCGCCTGCAGCAGCCCGTCCGCGGCTTTCTTCATATACTCATTGCCTTCGCAGCCGCCCCCGGCGCCGGAAAGGGCTTCCAGGATGGGGATCTCCACCAGCGTCTTGACCCCGAAGCGCTTGGACAGGGCCCCGGCCTTTTGCCCGCCGAAAATATAATATTTCCTGCCCGTATCCGGCGCCGTGAAGTATGCCATGTTCTCAATAATCCCCAGCACCGGCACCTCGACCTTCTCAAACATCAGGATGCCGCGGGCGGTGTCAACCAGGGAAAGGCTGTGATGGGTGGTGATGATGAGAGCCCCTGTCAATTTGATGGATTGGGTGATGGTCAACTGCACATCCCCGGTCCCCGGAGGCATGTCCAGCACCAGAAAGTCCAGTTCGCCCCAGTCGGTCTGAAATAAGAGTTGTTGAATGTAGCGGGTGACGATGGGCCCGCGCATCACCGCCGGCGCATCGCCTAGCAAAAATCCGAAGGACATAAGCTTCAGGCCCTGGTGCTCGACAGGCACCAGCAGTTTGAATTCATTGGCGTTGACCTTGGTTTCCTGAAGATTAAAAAGCGACGGCAGCGACGGTCCGTAAATATCGGCATCCAGAAGTCCTACTTTCAGCCCCCGCTGCGAAAGCTCGCAGGCCAGGGCAGCGGCCAGGGTGGATTTGCCGACTCCGCCCTTGCAAGAAGAGATAGCGATGACGTGCTTGACCTTGGACAAGGAAAATGGATTTGGGCTCATAGGTACACAGGGACAGAAAAAGGGGACAGTCCCCTTTTTCTTACTTTAAATTAGCCGCCAGGGCCTGAGGAATTTCATCGGGGAAGTCAACGACGATGACACCGGCGTCACGCAGGATCTGCATTTTAGCTTCCGCCGTGGAATCGCCGGAAGAGATGATGGCGCCGGCATGCCCCATGCGCTTGCCTGCCGGGGCCGTGCGTCCGGCGATGAAGGAAACCACCGGTTTGGTGATGAATCTTTTGATATAATCGGCGGCCAGCTGCTCGTCCCCGCCGCCGATCTCACCGACCATGACAATGGCGCGGGTGTCAGGGTCCTCCTGAAACATCTTCAGCACATCCACGAACCTGGTGCCGATAATCGGATCTCCCCCTAAGCCGACACAGGTGGATTGCCCCATGCCGTTGGCCGACAAATTAAAGACCACCTCATAGGTGAGGGTACCTGAACGCGAAATGACACCGATATCACCGGGTTTATGGATATGGCCGGGCATGATGCCGATCTTGCACTTGCCCGGTGAGATCAGCCCCGGGCAGTTGGGCCCGATCAATCGGATCTGGGTGTTCCTCAAGGCCTTCTTGACTTCCACCATGTCCAACACGGGAATCCCTTCTGTGATGCAGATGATGAGAGGAATGCCTGCTTCAATATCTTCGCAAACGGCCGCTTTGGCGAACTTGGCCGGCACGTAGATGACTGCAGCGTCGCAGCCTGTCTTGTCCCTGGCTTCCTTGACGCTATTAAAAACAGGGATGCCGTTAACATCCTGGCCGCCCTTGCCCGGCGTCACCCCGCCGACGACCTTGGTGCCGTAATCCTGCATCTGCTTGGCATGGAATGACCCGTCGCGGCCGGTGATGCCTTGAACAATGACCTTGGTATTTTGATCAATAAGGATGGACATGTTATCTCGTGTGTTTTACCGCCTCTGTGACCGCCTGGCGCATAGACGTAAATGTTGTTAACCCGGCAGCGGTCAACAGCGCCTTGGCCTCGGTCTCATTGGTCCCTGTCAAACGGATGACCAGGGGCACATGGATCTGTATCTGCTTTAACGCGGTCAGGATGCCGTTGGCGATATCGTCGCAGCGGGTGATGCCGCCGAATATATTGATGAGGATGACCTTGACATCCTTGTTGCGCAGGATGATCTTGAGGGCGTTGAGCACTTTTTCAGGGTTCGAGGAACCGCCCACATCCAAAAAGTTGGCCGGCCGGCCGCCCAGCAGGTTGACGCCGTCCATGGTGCCCATGGCCAGCCCCGCCCCGTTGACGATGCAGCCGACATTGCCGTCCAGCTTGACGAAGCTTAAGCCCTTGGACTTGGCTTCCAGCTCGTCGGGGTCTTCGTACTTCATGTCCCGCAGCGCCACCAGTTCAGGATGACGGTCCAGGGCATTGTCGTCAATGATGATCTTGGCGTCCACCGCGATAAGGTTCCCTTCTCCATTAATACAGAAAGGGTTGATCTCCGCCAAAGAGCAGTCTTTCTCAAAAAATAATTTAATGAGCTTTTGCAGGATGGCCGTAGCACTCTTCTGCAGGCGCGGGTCGCTGAACAACTGAGCCGCCACCGGCACCCAGCGCGCCTCATCCAGCTCCTTGTTGCCCTGCATATAAAATTTGATGATCTTTTCGGGATGGGTCTTGGCGGTTTCTTCGATCTCCACCCCGCCTTCGGCGGAAGCAATGACCACCACATCGCCTTTGATATTGTCGATGGTGACCGCCAGGTAATATTCTTTCTTGATATCAACGGCCTTGGCCACCAGCAGCCGTTCCACGGTATAGCCCTTGATATTGAGCTGCTTGATGCGGCTGAACTCAGCGCCCAAATCCGCCTCGTTATTGACCACCTTGACGCCGCCGGCCTTGCCGCGGCCGCCCACTAAAACCTGGGCCTTGATCACCACCGGAAACCCTGATTTGCGGGCAATGGCCAGCGCTTCTTCAGGTGTCTGGGCCACATTTCCTGGAGCCACCGGAATACCGTATTCAATGAACAAATTTCTTGCCTGATACTCGTGAATCTTCATAATGTATTGAATAGTAGCACAATTTACCGCAATTGCGATATAAAAATTGCGTTTTTGGACTAAAATTATACTCGACCGGAGAATAGGTTCTGAAATCCTTTTTACTTAAACCCTTGTCCCTCCTTTTTATCGCTCTCATAGGGTTCATTGCCTATGCTGACACCTTCCACTGTTCCCTTCATTTCGATGATGAATTTCTTCTCATCGATAATGCTTCTTTACGGCATCTTGGCGACCTTCAGGGCATCTGGAACTTCCTTCCTTGCCGCTTTATTTTCTATCTTACGCTGGCGCTGAATTACCACTTCGGCAAGCTGCATGTCTTCGGCTACCATGTGGTCAATCTGCTGCTCCATATTGTCTCGGCCGGCATGGTCTGGTGGTTTGTGCTTTTAACCCTGGCCTCACCCGTCATCAAAGGAACGGCCGCGGCCCCGATATCTAAAACCAAACCTTCATCCAAATCAAAAAAGGCACCGGCATTTATCCAATTCCAGGGAGATCCCATTGCAGGTCATGCCCCCCTCATCGCTTTATTGGCCGGGCTTGTATTTGTTTCCCACCCCCTCCAAACCCAGGCGGTAACCTATATCGTGCAGCGGGCCGCTGCCCTGGTAACGCTGTTTTATGTGGCCACCCTGTGTTTTTACGCCAAATCCCGGCTCCGGCAGGAGCAAAACCCTTCAGGCGGCTCATGGAAAATCTATTATGCCGCGGCCCTGGCGGCGGATGTTATGGCCATGTACTCTAAAGAGATCGCCATCACCTTGCCTTTAATGATCCTGCTTTATGAATTCTGTTTCTTTAACGTCAAAGGCAAATTCCCCTGGGCCTATCTGGCCCCTTTCCTTCTGACTATTTTTCTTATACCGGGCACCATGTATTTGACCCGAGGCATTCACCATATCAATTCCGGCGACCTTGCCAACGCCATGCAGGGAACGACCAGAGTCTCCTCTGCGGACTATCTTTTGACCCAGTTCAGGGTCATCGTCACCTATATCCGGCTTTTCTTTTTGCCCATCCATCAGAACCTGGATTATGATTACCGTATTTCCAAAAGCCTTTTCGAAAGCCCCACCCTGTTAAGTTTTCTTTTACTCTGCGGGGTCCTTTATGCCGCCATCCGGCTGTTCGCAAAATACCGGCTGTTGTCTTTCGGGATCTTCTGGTTTTTTTTAAGTTTGGGGCCGGAATCCAGCATCTTCCCCATCAATGATGTCATTTTCGAACACAGGCTTTATCTACCGATGGCAGGTTTAAGCCTATTTATCGTCGCTGGTGTGTACTACCTGGTGGGCCGACGGAGTCTGCGGGCCATGACCGCGGTCCTGATCCTTATTGTGGCTGTCAATACCGCCTTGTCCTACCAACGAAATAAGGTCTGGAAGGATGAGTTCACCCTATGGGGCGATACCATCCAAAAATCGCCCCATAAGGCAAGGCCCTACAATAATTTGGGAAATGCCTATCTTAAGGAAGGTAAATTTGATCTGGCCATAAAAAATTTCAACAAAGCCATCGCCCTGGACCCTGCCTATGCCGAACCGCTTGTCAATCTCGGGCTTATCTATGATCATCGCGGCCGGTGGGCCAAAGCCTTGTCTTATTACAATAAAGCCATTGCAGCCAACCCTCATTTCGCCGGTGCCTATGATAACCGCGGGAGTCTTTATAATGAAATGGGCAAGATCGAGCTTGCCCTGAATGATTACAATAAAGCCATCGGACTGGATCCCAGATTCGCGGCAGCCTACAACAACCGCGGCTATGCTTATTCGGAACAGCTAGTCTGGGACAAAGCCATCTCGGATTTCAACCAAGCCCTCGCCCTAAACCCTCACTTGCCTCAAGCCTATAGCGGCCGCGGCATCAGTTATGATGGACAGGGCAATTTCTCCCAAGCCATCCTTGATTTGAACATGGCCATCAAGTTGGCCCCTCAAAATGCAGACAGCTATTTTGACCGGGGCCTGGTCTATGCCAGACATAAAAATATGGACCAGGCCGTCCGCGACTTTAACAAGGCCGCCCAGATCAATCCAAACTACGCCAATGCCTATCACAACCTGGGCATCATTCATTTCAATCAGGGCAAGCTCGCGCAAGCCTTGCGGGATTTTGACAAAGCCTTGGCTTTAAATCCCCGTGACGCTCAAGCCTTCAATAACCGCGGCGTTATTCATTTGCGGCAAGGCGACCTTGCAGGGGCACTCGCCGATTATGACAAAGCCCTTCAAATTAGTCCCGATTATGCCGATGCCTTTTACAACCGGGGCCATGTCTATATTTTGCAAATAAAATTCCGGCGGGCCCTTGCGGATTTCAACAAAGCCATTGCCTTAAACCGCCGCAATGCCGGCGCCTACGCGGACCGGGCCGCCATTTATTATCAGTCTCAAGAATTTGACAAAGCGTGGGCGGACATACATGAAGCGCAACGCCTGGGAGCCGAGGTCAACCCCAGACTCATCCAGGCTCTTAAGCAGGCCTCTGCTATGAAAAAATCTCCTTAAAAAATTTCTGCATTTCGATCCAGGAGGCCTTGTCCGCCGCTTCATTGTAAAGAGCGCCGGGCGGATTATCACCCTTGTTATCGGGATTGGTGAATCCGTGCATCGCCCCCGGGTATTTGACCAGCTTGTAATCGACGTGGGCGTCCTTCATTTCCTTCTCAAAGGCCGCCACCTCCGCCGGCTTGACAAAGGGATCGTCGGCGCCGTGCAGGACCAGGACCTTGGCCTTGATATTCTTGGCATCTTGCGGGGTTGGAGAGCTTAGTTCTCCGTGGAAACTCACCACCCCTTTGACATCCGCGCCGCTGCGGGCCAATTCCAAAACTGCCATGCCGCCGAAACAATACCCAATGGCAGCCAATTTGCCGGTGTCCACATTGGGGACCGCTTTCAAAACATCCAGGGCCACATTGACCCGCTGCCTTAAAAGAGCGCGATTTTCTTTAAATTTCCCGGATTCAGCCGCAGCCTCTTTGATCGTTTGCGGCCGCACGCCCTTGCCGTAAATATCCGCCGCAAAGGCCACATACCCCAATTCGGCCAGCATATCCGCGCGTCTCTTGGCGTAATCGTTGAGCCCTTTCCATTCATGCACAACCATGATCCCGGGACGCTTGCCTTTAAAGGCATCGTCATACGCCAGGTATCCTTCCAAAGGCGTGTTGTCTTGTTGGTACTCCACCGGCATGGTTTTTAACTCGCCCCAGGCCGGCACTGTGAAGCCGGCAAAGGCAATCATGGAAGCAAAAAGTAAACGCATAGGCTTCTCCTTTCTAAAAGGGGACTGTCCCCTTTTCTCAAGAAATCTTTTCCCCGCGCAATATCGGTGCCAAAGGTTTTTCGTCGATCCTTAAGCCGCCGTTATGTTCGATGTGAATGGTGTACAGATAGCCGGGGACAAAAACAACCCCCGGCGCCTCCACCTGCACGCTTTTGACCCCCGCCTGCCTGGCCTTGGCCTGGTCAAAGGTGTATTGCCAAAAATCCCTCCAGAATTCATTTTCAAAACCGCTGGTCCTTCCCGGGATCTTGTACCCGCCGGGGATCTGGTCCACCCGGGTGATGGGAAATTCCTGGGTGCGGGGACCGTCGAGCACAAAAGCTTTCCAGAACAAATACACGCTTTTGCCGCGGAAACGGTCGCCGGCAGCCACAAATTTGTCTTGGAAACGCACAACCAGGGACTCGAACTGGATCAGATTGCCGCGAAAGGTAAAATATTTCGGCGACATGGGCCTGCCCCGGCTGTCATACTCGATGAATTTAATGGTGGTCACGGGCTGGCGGGTCTGCGGGTCCTCATGCACGGCAGTCACCAGCACCTGGGCCGCCCGGGACTCCGCCTCGAGCCGGTCGATGATTTGCTGGTACACCCGCTGCCGGTCCAGATGCCGGAACAGCCAAAGCCCGGCAAGGATCAAACCAAGCAAGAAAAAGACCTGAATCATCCTGCGCATCTCAAGTCCTCCTAAAACCAACTGTCTATGGTACTATTTTAGGCGCGAATAATCAATATTGCCTTGCCTGGTTCAAAAGGCTCGGCTATGATGTCTTGCATGTCCCTCATTCATCAATACGCCGATTTTCTTCTTCACCTCGACCGCCATCTGTCTTCGGTCGTCGCTCATTACGGCGCCTGGACCTATCTCATCATGTTCGCCATCATTTTCTGCGAAACCGGCCTGGTCGTCACGCCTTTTCTGCCGGGTGATTCCCTGCTTTTTGTGCTGGGCGCCCTGGCCGCAGGGGGCATTTTGCAATTAGGATGGGTCCTCCTTGGATTATCCTTGGCCGCGGTCGGCGGTAATATGCTCAACTACACCATCGGCCTGTACCTGTCGGAAAAGGTTTTGAGCCATCAAGCCCTTCCCTTTGTAAATCAGGAGTATACCCGGCGCACGCATCTTTTCTTCGAAAAATATGGCGCCAAAACCATTATCATCACCCGGTTTATTCCCATTATCCGGACCTTCGCGCCCTTTTTGGCCGGGGTGGGCAGAATGCCCCACATGCGATTTACGATTTACAATATCATCGGAGGAACAGCCTGGGTTTTGGTGGGAGTTTTAAGCGGATTTTTCTTCGGCGGCCTGCCCTGGGTGCAAAAAAACTTTTCTTTGGTCATCCTGGCCATTGTGGTCATCTCTCTTATCCCTGCGGCAATTGAATTTATGAAGCACCGCCGCTGAGCCAATTCTTAATTTAACGCTTTAAATGCCGCGCATGGAACCTGTCCATCAGGTTGAGGAACTTGTTAAACTGTTCCGGTGTCAATATCACCCTGACCCCAAGAATGGAAGACAGCCTCTCATCCTCCATGCGGGCCACCACGGTTTTGATGCGGTCATGCAGCCGGTGTATTTTTGCCATATCCAACTGCGGCTTCATTAATTCTTCCCTGAGGGCTTCCCTGGCCGCCTTCATCTGACGATGTTCTTCCAGCATAACGGAACGATGCTGCTGTTTATTGGCTTCCAGTTCTTTTTTCTGTTCATCGGTCAGGTTAAGCCTGCTAAAAACTTCCTGGATGTGACGCTCCATGCGGGCATTGGGGGGAGGCTGCGGCGGGGCATTTTGTGCCTGCGCCAAAGGCAGCATTGCCAGCATCCACATCCCCACCCCAAGTAAAATTTTTTTCATATATCTTCCCCTCTGTTTAAAGAAAATACTGCTCGATTGGCGTTCCTAAATTATTGCTCTCCGCAGACAAGCTTGTTCCGGCTGAGCCGATCAGGGAAGCCAAATATTCGCCCTGCTCCCTTTCCTGGGCCCGGTTGACCTGGATGGTGTTGAGTGAAACTCCGCCTGCCAGCAACATGATCACGAGTGTGGCCAACACCGGCACCAGCCTGGGAAAAACCAGCCACCCCTTTAACCCATTAAACAGGCTTTCCAGGAAGCCTTGCTGCCGGCCTTCTATGCCCTGCCGGACCGCCTCCCAAAGCTGCGGGGGCACCGGCTGCTGCGAAGAGTTTTGATGAAAAGGCGATAAGGTCTCCTTGACCTGCTTAAAAAAAGCCCGGCAATCGCCGCAATCCAGCAAATGGCCTTCGAGAAGGTCCGCGGCTTTCTTGTCCAACCGGCCGTCGATATAATCCGTCAGGATGGCCTCTTTAAAATGCTCACACCTGTTCATAGTTTATCTGCTTTCTTAAAGTAAGCAGTTTTTCCCGCGACCTTTTCAGCCGCGAGCGCACGGTATTAATATTGATATTCAGTGCCTGGGCGATTTCCTCGTAACTTAACCCTTGCAGCTCCCTCAGTACCACGCAGGCCCTTTGGTCCGGATTAAGGCCCTCCAGCAATTTCTCGACCAGCTGGTTCTGATATTCCTGGTCCATCCCCGCATGAACCTCGCTGGCAGTCTCGCCCTCGACGCCGGCCTCTTCAAAGGGCACGGTTTTGGCGCGGGAATGCTTTTTGGCGAAGTTGATGGCGCAATTGGCTGTGATCCTGTAGGTCCAGGTTTTGAAAGAAGATTCGAAACGGAAGGTCTTAAGCTTGTGGTGCATAATCAAAAAAACCTCCTGGGCCACTTCCAGGGCATCTTCCCTGTTGTTCACCACCCGCAAGGCCACGTTATAGACAAAGCCGCTGGCCGCCTTATAAACCTCCTCAAAAGCTTGGGCTTCACCTTGAGAGGCCCTGATCAAAATGTCCCTGGCTATGTCCATTCCTGTCCCGCTCACTATATTAGACAATTAATTGTTATGAAAAGTTCCCTATTCTTTTTCCTGTTCTGTTTCCAAATGGAATGCGTGCAAAAAGCGATGGACGATGGGAGCAAAAACAATGGCCAGCACGGCATAAAAAACCACCGCCGTAAAAATGGCATAAAAGCAAGTGAAGACCTTGGCTGCCGCAGAATGTAAGGCATCGACCAGGCCAAGACCGGTCATGACCATGACCGCGTCCAAGGCCGCCTCCAGCCATGAGAGACTTTCGGCCCGATGGTAAACGGCAGCACCCATCAAGATGGTGGTGCCCAAAAGTAGCACCGCTGCCCCGACGCTCTTGGTCACCCGCTTTAAAAAAACCTTTCTCGGCGCCAGCGGCTGCCGGCGATGCTCGAAGAGCATAAAATATTTTCTGCTCATATCCTCCCCCTGCTAATATTCTTTGAACCCCATTTTAATACAAAAATCGTGCTCTGTCGTCTTCCTGCCGATAATTCTAGAAAAAAGGCGCAATCCTTACAGGACTGCGCCTTAGTGATGCTTGGTTGCCTCGCTAGGACTCGAACCTAGATACTGAGATCCAGAATCTCATGTCCTACCATTAGACGACAAGGCAATCGTTATTTAAATGTTTCTTTCAACCGGTGAACGGCGGTTTCCTTTCCCAAAACCGCCATGGTATCGAACAGGCCCGGACCTACGGCTTTACCGGTCAAGGCCACCCGTACGGGATGCACCAACGTTCCGGCTTCTATACCCAGTTGCGCCACCACTGCCCGGAAGGCCTCTTCCGTGGTTTTGGCGTTAAAGTCCCCCAGCGCTGCCAGCCGCTCGGCCAGCAGATCGAATTCCTTGCGCATGTCCTGGGATAGGTGTTTGGCCCTGAGCTCCGGGTCGACACAAACCTGGCCGCTGAATATATAATCCGTCCATTCCAAAAAATCGGCGAGCGTATTCATCCGGCCTTTATACAATTGTACCATATGTTCAAATTCCACCGGCTGAAAATTTGCTTGAGGATACCGGGCGGCCGCCATGGGTTTTAAAAGATCGGCCAGCTGTGAGGTTTCCATTTCTTTGATGTACTGGCTGTTGAGCCACTGCAATTTTTCAAAGGAAAATGCAGCGCCGGCCTTGTTGATCTTTTTGATGGAAAACGTCTTCAGCGCCGAGGCCATGGCCACCTTTTCCTGATTGTTGCCCGGCGACCATCCCAGCAGCATCAGGTAATTGACGATGGCCTGCGGCAAAAATCCCTGGGTGCGGTATTCCGTAACCGCGGTGGCACCGGCCCTTTTGGACATACGGCCGCCCTCCGGATCAAGGATCAGCGGCAGGTGCGCAAATTTAGGCGCCTTGAACCCCAGGGCTTCATAGATCAATATTTGCTTAGGCGTGTTGGAAATATGGTCTTCGCCGCGGATGACACAGCTGATCTCCATCAGCGCATCATCAACGACACAGGCAAAGCTGTAGGTCGGCGAGCCGTCGGACTTCATCAGCACCTGGTCCTTGAGTTCCTTAGTGTCGATGGTAATTTCGCCGCGGATCAAATCGTAAATTTTGATGGTCTTCTGCGGGACCTTCAGGACAACGGCTTCGCCGTCCTTAAAAGCCTTGCCCTCGGCAAGCAGCTTCTCGGAATACTGGCGGTAAATATCGAAACGGTCGCTCTGCTTATAAAACTCGTCCCAGGTCAGGCCCAACCACTTGAGGCTGTCTAAGATTTCATCGAGATATTCTTGTTTAGAACGGACCTTGTCGGTGTCTTCGATGCGCAGGATATATTGACCGCCCTGCGCCCTGGCGTACATCCAGTTGAAAAGTGCGGTGCGGGCTGAACCGATGTGCAAAAAACCTGTTGGAGAAGGAGCAAAGCGTACGCGGACCATCGTTTTACCCTTTATTCTCCAGTTCTATCAATTCCGCTACCTTGCCCTCCAGAAAAGCGCTCTTCAAATCATTCAATGGTTCAAATTGAATGCCGATATTATATTTTCCGTTTTGGCCTTTCATTGAACGCACCACTACGCCCCGGCACTTGAAAGGAGTGGTCGGATTCTTAAAATAGACGGCAATATCAATTTTTGTCCCCGCATCGATCCCCCGGCTGACGCTCAGGCCCAATCCCCCGACACCTATATTGGAAGTCTCCGCCAATATAGTATCGCTGATCCCGTCTCCCAGCCACAGGGTCAATTGACACGCGTACTGGGCCCTGGGGTATTTTCTTCGATTGGCATCGAACATAGCTTAAATAAAAGGCTTTGAGACCTTGACTCCCTTTTCGATAAGCCGCTGGAGGTTTTCTCTCAGTCGGTCATGGTCTTTTTTCGAAATGTCCGTAAATTCAATCCCCACGTCATAAAACATCGGCTTTATCTCTTCGATGGATTTACGCCGCACATTCCAAACCACCTTGCCCTTGGGCATGATGTGTTCTTCCAGGTCCAAGAGATCCACTTCCATTTCAACGGGAGTAAACAGCTTGATTTCATGCTTAACGGTCACGCAAAGACCCCCAAGGCCGATGTTTTCGGTATGGGTCAGTAAGGCCTCCTGACGGCGTTCAGCGGTGATCACCTTGACAAGACAAGGATACAGCACCCGGGGAAATTTCCTGCGGTCTATGCCTTCCCAAGCCACCATACCACCCTCCTATTTTAAGCCTTTTGCACCGCGGGCATTTTTTGCACGCGGCTGATGGCCTGTGCCCGGCCTGTCTGTGTATTCACCGTGACAACGACCCCGTGCAGCGTCCCTGTGGACGGGGCGACTTCAAATTTATGCGGCATGCTGGTCAAGAACCGGTTGATGATCTTCGATTTGTCCTGCCCAATGACGGAATCATACGGCCCGCTCATGCCAAGGTCCGTAATATACGCCGTCTTTTGAGGCAAAATCTTTTCATCCGCGGTTTGAATATGCGTGTGCGTGCCGAACACCACCGACACCTTCCCGTCGGCAAAATGCCCCATGGCCACCTTTTCGCTGGTCGTCTCTGCATGCATGTCCACCACGATCACCGGCGTCTGCTCCTTGATGCGGGCCGCGATAGCCTCCAGTGCGCGAAAAGGACAATTAACATTATAACGCATAAAGGTACGGCCCAAAAGATTTATTATGCCCACCCGGATGCCGTTAGGTGCCTGGATCACGGCCCAGCCGGCGCCCGGTGCGCCGTCCGGAAAATTGGCAGGCCGGATTATTTTATCCTGCCGTTCCTGCAAATAAGGGACCAGCTCAGGCTTATCCCAGACATGGTCTCCCATGGTCATGAAATCAACCCCTGCGGCCAAAAGCTCTTCCGCGTTCTTGGGGATCAAGCCGGCGCCTCCTGAGGCGTTTTCGGCATTGGCGATCACCAGGTCAATGCCGTGTTCCTTTTTGATTTCCGGCAATGCCTCGGCCACCGCCTCGCGTCCGGGACGCCCGACGATGTCGCCGATGCACAGAATGTTCATCTTGTTGTTTGGCATACTCAAAAAAGGGGACAGTCCCCTTTTCATTATTTTGCGTACTCTATCGCTCTGATCTCGCGCACGACCATGACCTTGATATGGCCCGGATATTCCATTTCTTCCTCGATCTTTTTGCGGATATCCCTGGCCATGACCACAGCTTCCTCGTCATTGACCTTTTCAGGCATGACCACAACCCTAATTTCACGGCCGGCCTGCAAGGCGTAGGACTTTTCCACGCCCTTAAAAGAATTGGAAATCTTCTCCAGGTTCTCCAAACGCTTGATGTAGGTCTCCATGCTCTCGGCACGGGCGCCGGGGCGCGAGGCGCTGATGGCGTCCGCAGCGGACACCAAAATCCCGTAAACCGTATTCATCTCCACTTCGCCGTGATGGCTCTCCACGGCATAGGCCACCTCTTCGGATTCGCCGTATTTACGGGCCAGGCGCGCGCCCACAATGGCATGCGTGCCTTCTTCCACGTCGGATGAAACCACCTTGCCGATATCATGCAGCAAGCCGGCCCGTTTGGCCGTCTTGACGTCCACGCCCAGCTGATGAGCCATGATGCCCATGAGCTTGGCCACTTCAATGGAGTGATTCAAGCCGTTTTGGCCGAAGGAAGTGCGGTAACGCAGGCGCCCCACCAGCTTGATCAGTTCCGGATGCATGCCATGGATGCCCAATTCAATAGCGGCGCGCTCTCCATCTTCCTTGATCTTCTTTTCGATTTCGGCCTTAGCTTTTTCCACCACTTCTTCGATGCGGCCGGGATGGATGCGGCCGTCGGCAATCAACTGCTCCAGGGCCATGCGGGCGATCTCACGGCGCATCATGTCAAATCCCGAGATGGTGACCGCCTCCGGCGTATCGTCGATGATAATATCGACGCCGGTGGCTTGTTCCAGGGTGCGTATGTTACGGCCCTCGCGGCCGATGATGCGCCCCTTCATTTCATCCGAAGGCAGGGGCACCACGGAAATGGTCGTCTCAGCCGTATGGTCGGAGGCACAGCGTTGAATGGCGGTACTGATGATCTCCCGTGCTTTTTTATCCGAGGTTTCCTTGATCTCATCATTAAGATGGCGCAGGCGCAGGGCCTTTTCGTTCAGCAACTCTTCCTCGAGCCGGCGCAAAAGAATGTTCTTGGCGTCTTCCGGCGAAAGGTTGGCGATGGTATACAATCTTTCTTTTTCCTGGACCAGCACCTTGGTCAGCTCTTCATCCTTTTGCTTGACCCCGGCCTCGTTGCGTCCAAGCGCCTCTAAACGGATGGCGATGTCCTTTTCTTTTTTCTCCAACAAATCCACCCGCTTATCCAGGTTTTCCTCGCGCTGCAAAACGCGCTTCTCCATGCTGCTGAGTTCATCGCGGCGTTCCCTGGTTTCCTTCTCAAAATCCTGACGCATTTTAAGCAGCAGGTCTTTGGCTTGAAGCTCGGCTTCCTTGCGAATGGTCTCTGCTTCCCGTTGGGCTAATTCCCGGATGCCGCCGGCATCCTTGTTGGCTTGATCCAGGCGCTGACGGCCCAGGATGCGGTTAAGGAAAAACCCTACAATGATGCAGACAAGGGCGGCGAAAATGAAAAGAAAGGCTGTCCCGAGTGTATTGATTTCCATGATACCCTTTCCTTAAAAGAGATAAGTGTTGACTGCTCGGCAAGAGGCTTAGACTATCCGGCAATGACGTGCTGGAGGCGCCTATCATGCGCTTCCACAGGGAGGCTTTCGGTGAGTTGAAAATCAAAGGCCAGGCCAATTGTGGCCACCCGGTCAGAAAGAGTGCTTAAAAAGCGATCATAATACCCCGCTCCGCGCCCCAAACGGTTGTGCCGCCTGTCGAAAGCCAGGCCGGGAACCACCACCGCATCGAGGTCCTTCACAGCCGCCGTTTTTTGTGGATCCGCAGCTGGTTGGAGAATGCCGTAAGCGCCTTTCTGGAGGTCCTTCATAGATGAAATGAATGTAGGAATCAATTTCCTTTGATTTTGTTCAACAATGGGTAATGCTACCCTTTTTCCGAAATAAAAAGCCCTGTCGATCATTGCTGATGTATCCACCTCTCCCGGCATGGATACGTAAAAAAGGATGTGGCGCGCCTTTTGAATGGCCGGCAATTGCCAAAATTGCTCCGCGATCAAACGGCTTTTACGCACACATTGCTCTTTGTCCTGCTCTCTAAGAAGCTTTAAATAATACGCCCTTAAAGAGCTTTTGTCCTTCATGTATTCGGCTATAATATCATTCTTTCCCTAATTTGTCCATATCGGAAATGTGCCCTTTCCTTGATCTCATTTCAGAAAGACGGCCTTTGATCTTAGCCTCATACCCCTGTACTGACGGCTCGTAATAAACCGCCTGGTGAGGCATATACTCCTGTTCCACATAATGTTGAGGATAATCATGGGCATATTTGTAGCCTTTCCCATGCCCCAACTGCTGGGCCCCTTTATAATGCGCGTCTTTCAGGTGATCCGGGACCCCTTGGGTGCGTTTGGCTTTGACGTCAGCCAGCGCCCGGTCAATGCCTACATAAACGGCATTGGATTTTGGGGCGCAGGCCACATAAACGGCGGCTTGGGCCAGGATGATCCGGGCTTCGGGCAGGCCCACGAACTCAGAAGCCTGCAAAGCGGCATTAGCCACCAGCAGGGCCTGGGGATCGGCATTGCCCACATCTTCAGAGGCGCAGATCACGATGCGCCGGGCAATAAACCGGGGGTCTTCCCCGGCATAGATCATCTTGGCCATCCAATACAGGGCTGCATCGGGATCAGAACCGCGCATCGATTTGATAAAAGCGGAAATCGTATCGTAATGCGCGTCACCGTCCCGGTCATAATTCACCTGCTTTTTTTGGATGGATTCCTGGGCGATGGCGCTGGTGATATGAATACGGCCGTCGTTCGTCTTGGGTGTGGTCAAAACCGCCACCTCCAGGCTGTTAAGCGCCTTGCGCGCGTCCCCATCGCTGATGGATGATAAAAAGACCAGGGCTTCTTCGTCCATGTCCACCGGCAAAGCGCCCAAACCTCTCTCTTTGTCCGTCAAGGCACGGCGCATCAAAAGCATCAGGTCCTCCGGGGTCAGAGATTGCAGCTCAAAAACCAGGGAACGGGACAACAGCGGCGAAACCAGAGCAAAAAAGGGATTGAAGACCGTGGCGCCGATCAGGATGATGTTGCCCTCTTCGATATCGGGCATTAAAACATCCTGCTGGGCCTTGTTGAAACGGTGGATCTCGTCGATAAACACCAGGGTCTTGCGGCCTGACGTACTGCGGCGGTTCTGGGCCCCGGCGATGACCTTCCGCATTTCCTCAACGTTGGAAGCAACGGCATTGATCCGTTCGAAATGTGATTGTGTCCTTTGGGCAATGCACAGGGCCAGGCTGGTTTTTCCGGCACCGGGCGGCCCATACAGGATCAGGGAAGAGATCCGGTCGGCCTCGATGGCCCGGGTCAAAAGCTTGCCTTCCCCTAAAATGTGGCGCTGGCCGACGAACTCCTCGATGGAACGGGGCCGCATGCGGGCGCTCAAAGGAGAATCCGCCGGAACGATCTTTTCATCGGAAAATAACGTGGACATAGAGAATAAAAAAGCCCCGCCTCTGCCGGTGAACCTGGTGTAATGAGAACCATAGTTCCCAAGTGGGCGCCGGTGTGAGGCTCCGACGAAGCGGATGCCGACAGGTGACCAGCTCCCTGTGTATTGTTTTGTGGTTCAATACATCCTAGGTCCTATCGCACAGCGCAGGGTTGAATATATTATAGCTCTTATTTACGGCCATGGCAAATCAAGAAAGACCCCAGGCTGTCTGCGACGGGTAAAAGGCCCAATAAATATTCCTGGGCGTTGTAAAACGGAAGGAAGGCGCCGGCTGTCTTGGATTCCAGGTAGGAAATCGTGACGCCGCTGATGGCTCGGATTTGGATACGGGTAAAATCCGCCTGCTGCAGCGCCTCCTGCATTTGCCTTTTGGATAGGAGCCGCTCGTTGTCTGTTTTTCCGGCCTTAGAGCAGAACGGTGAGCGCGGATGACGGTAAAGCCACATGCCGGGATTGCCGATATGGGGATCATAAGAAAGCAGCGCCCCGCCCTTTTTTAAAATCCGGTACGCCTCGCGCAGACAGGGCCCCGTGTCCGGGAAATGGTGCAGAACCCCGGAAAAAATAACCAAGTCCATGGAGCCGCTCTTGAGCCCCGTCTTGCTGATATCAGAAACGAGGTAGTGGATACCGTCCTTTTTGGCTTGGGCTCTATGGATGGCCTGCCGGGAAATGTCAATTCCCACAACATTGGCTGCCTTGTTCTCAAAAAACCGGCGGGTAAAAGAACCTGTGCCGCAGCCAAGATCGGCGGCCGTGCGCACCTGCTCCCACGTTGGACCCAAGCAACGGCGGAAGGCCTTGATAATGGACTGGTAGCCGTAGGCCGTCAGGCTGTCGTAGTCCCTGTCCTTGGTAAAACGGTCAAAAAAGGCGATCTCTTCGTTCCTGTCCTGAACGCTCATGGAACATCCTTATTGCCGATGACAACCGGTATTGGCAGCGGCAGGATAAAATCACCTTGAAACCCTTTGGCTTTGAGTTTAGGCATGAGGTCCCCGGAAATATGCCAGGAAAGCACCAGGGCATACTCGGGCCTTCTTTCTAAAAACTCCTTTTCAGCGGTGATCCTTATTCCTGTGCCGGGGATGATCTTGCCGATCTTGCAGGATCCTTCGGTTTCTGCCACTGCCTCGATCATACGGGCATCCAAGCCGGTATAATTGAGCAACACGGTGGCCCTTCCCGGCGCCCCGAGGCCATAGACGGTCTTTTGCTTTTCTATAAGCGAGACCACCAAGTGGCGTAAGGAATTTTTATGCTCCAGGACTTTCCGCCGGAAATCAGCCATCATGACCCTCAAATCCCTGTCTGCCTCCTGCTTCAAAACATTCCCAACGCTGGGATGAATGCGGTGCTGTCCCCGGTGGCCGGCATAGACCCTCAGCGACCCGCCATGCGTGCCGATTTCCTGAGCACGGATGATGTCCAGGCCGTGCCTGTCCAAAAGGGCTTTCAGGCTTGTTAATGAATAATACCGCAGGTGCTCATGGTGGATCGAATCGTATTGACAGGACTCGAGCATGGTGATGAGGTACCCTGACTCGGAAACAAAAAGGCCCTGGGGCTTCAACAATTGTTTGATGCGGCGTACGGCGGCATTAACATCGTCGAAGTGGGCCAGCACGTTGGTGGCGGTGATCACCGCTGCCTGGCCGTAAAGCTGCAGGATGCTGCCTGCTGTGTCATCGGTAAAATACGCTTGAATGACCTCATGTCCCTGGCGCAGGGCCGTCTGCCCCATGTTCTCGGGCGTGATCCCCAGTGTTCGCACACGCCCTTTAAAACCGTTCAGCAGGGTGCCGTCATTGCACCCGATATCAACGATCAAATCCTCTTTGCCTAAGCTTATGGACCCGCTGATCTCCTGGGCCAGCCCAGCAAAATTATCCCTCAAAATCTTTGTGGTGCCTCCGGTATAGGGATAATCCTTCGGAAAACGAAGTTTGTTGTCGACGATGCACCCGAGCTGAACGAGTCTGCAGCAAGGACAGTACCGCAAGGGGGTTGGATATTTCGCCGCCGGCATTGTCCGGCCGGGCTCCATCAAGCTGTCCACGAGCGGGATCTCTCCCAAAGAAAGAATCTCCTCGGTACCGCCGGCACAAATCTGGCATTTGTTGATTATTGTATACTCAGCCATCTATCTTTTCGAAGCGAAGCATTCTAACGCCGTCTAAGAATATTCTTCCATATTGAAGCGCCCGCGATACCGTCTTGAAATGAGAAGGCCCTCCATCCAGACGATTGTACGATTTATACGGTATTTCCGCCGTCTTAAGGCCCCGCCGCTGGGACTGGATGGCGAGCTCGAAGGCAGCTGTCCAGCCCCCCTCCATATTCAATTTTATCTTTTCAAGAATGTCCCGTCGAAACATTTTGATGCCGCAGGTGGCGTCCGAAAACTTGCATGAGGCGGCCCAATAAAACAAGCGGTTGCCCCAGGCCGACATCACCCTGGCCCCAACCCCGCCTCCTGACACATGGGCGCCTTTTGAATACCTGGTCCCGGAGACCACATCATAGCCCTTGTTCATCAATTCGATCATGGGCCTGATGATGCTCAACGGACCCGGATCGTCTGCGACTAAAAAAAGGAGATACCCACCCCTGGCTTTTTCCAGGCCGGTGCGGAGAGCGCCGCCCACTCCGGGCCGGTGAACATTCATCAGGACCTGAAGGCACCGGCTGGTTTCTTGAAATCCTTTAATGACCGGCAGGGTCGGATCATTCTTATCATCGTGGACCAGCAAAATTTCATGGGGAATATCCGAAATTCCCTGAAGCCCCTGAAGCGCCGGGATTATGCTTTTGCCTTCATGGTGAAAAGGCATGATGATGGTGAGGATCATTGAAGACGTAGGGTTCTCCAAAGGCTGCAATTTAAAGACGCATCGCGGGAAAGGGCAATGGGCGTCTTTTTTTGAACATCTTTCAAAAGACAAGGCTTGATCGAGGGTTTGATGCTTTTATAACGATTATAGTCGGAATCCCGCCTGCCGCCCACATTCACTGTTCCTATAAAATCCGACTGCAGCAACTGATGAACAGCCCGCACCAACTCTTCCAAGGGGACGCCGGAATTATAGGCGTCCCTGGTGTAGGTTTTAAACCCGATCCGGTTGGGATCGAAGAACCGGGTGCGTATGATGCAATGGTTTTTCAATAAGTTCACCGCGCACTCTGCCCCCAGTTTCGTCCACCCGTACTCATTATAAGGAATGGCCGCATCCGTTTCTTTGTATTGTCCCCGGGTGCTGGGATAAACCCCATCCGTGGAAATATAAACGAACCGGATGCTTTTTTTGAGCTTTTTTTCCTTGCTCAAAGCCCCTTCCACCAGACGGGCAGTGCCCATCAAATTGGTTTGCAGCGCCTTTGCCGGATCCCGTTGACAATCATGCATCCTGGCCATGGCCGCGGCATGGATGACGGCATCAATAGTGTGTCCCTGAAAATACCTGCGGACGCTTGCTGCATTGCAAATATCCATTTCTCGACGGGACGGCGTCAAGGCACCCGGGAAGAACCCACTGGCTACCAAACCGGCCCCCAAATGTCCGGTGGCTCCGGTAATAAGAACTTTCTTTATTTTATGTTCCATGATTTAAAAAAAGTTTATCATAGAAAGAAGCCGCAAAACAAGCTATTCTTAGCATCGATATGACCAAGACACCGTCAAAGGGAGTGGCCGCCTGGGGTTGGCTGCTGATCCTGGGCTCTGTATATCAGATGCTGGCCCTGGCTTCTGGAGGATATCCCCATTACGCCTACCTTTTCCAGCAGTATAGCCCGCAGGTCATTCTGCTTCGTTACTGGGTCTCCTGGATCATAAAAATTATCGGCCTTGCCGCTGGAATAGGCGTGCTGAAATTGAATGAGTGGTGCAGGAAGCTGGCGGTTTTCAACAGCTTTTTTGTTGTCCTACTGGTGAGCTTTAAACATCCCTATGAAGCCTACGCCCTTCATGCCAAATATCTGGATCAATCCTTGGGCGGCTTGTTTCCTTTCAGCTTCTCTTCAATGGTATGGCCGGCCTTGATTATCCAGCGGTCCATCGATGTGATTTTTGGGATCGCACTGATCCATTTTTTCACCCGTCCCGGGGTCAAAAAGCAATTTACCGGCGCCTAGCCCTTAGTTCGCTCACCAGGGCCTGCACCAGGCGTTCGTGCACATCCGTGACTTCATCTTCGCGCAGGGTCCTGGTATTGGATTGGTAGCAGCAGGAAAACACCAGGCCTTTGTCGCCCGGTTGGATCTTGTCGCCCAAATATTGTTCGATAAACTGAACCGATTTGAGGATTTCCCCTCCCTGTTTGCGGCATATATCCTCTATTTTTTGATAAGGGATGCTTTTCTCGACGGCCAAGGACACGTCGCGAACGATCGCGGGAAATTCTGAAATAGGCCCATACCTGACAAGACCCTTGGGACAGGATAAAATGGGCTCCAAATAAAGGGCCGCAAAATAAATGTCCTGGTGTTTGATGTCCCAATTGTTCAGAACATCCCTGTCCACCCGGCCCAGGACGCCCTGAGGTTTTCCATCAATGACAATGGAGGCGCCGCAGGCGGGATCAAAGGCGGGGACATTTATGTCTGCGTAACCGGCCTTGACGCCGCCGATATGAAGGACATGCTCCACCACGCCTTTTAAATCATAAATATCCACCGTCTCTTTTGGGGACACGCGCCAATCCTGGCGCCGGCGTCCGGTCAACAGAATCCCCAAGGAATCCCTTTCGCCGTCGGGCGCGTAGGTCTTGCCGATTTCGAAGAAACGCAGATCTTTCTGGCCGCGGTTGATATTCGTCAGCGCCACCTGAAGGAAAGAAGGCAGCAGCACCGGCCGCATCAATTCCTGGTCCTGGGAAAGCGGGTTAAAGACCTTGATGAGCGGCATTTGCCCTATTTTGGTCTTAGCCAAGGCCTTGATGCTGATCATGGAAAGTGTGATGATCTCGTCGACGCCGGCAGCAGCCATCGCCTGGCGTATTTTTTCTTTTAGTTCCCTGGGCCTTCGGTCGAGGACGATATTGGCCGACTTGATGACCGGCATCTTGGAAGGCAGGCGGTCAAAGCCTGTCATGCGGGCGATCTCTTCGATCACATCCACTTCCTGGGTTATGTCCGTGCGGTTGGCAGGAGGCGTCACCGTTAACATGCCGGCTTTGAACTCCGCCTTGAATCCCAGCCTGGCCAGCCAAGTCCGGACTTTGGGGGCGGTCACCTCTATGCCCAGCAGGGCTTTTATCTCCCCTGGCCTCACCTTGATCCTGGGTGCCGTTGCTGCAACCTTGATAGAAATCTCCTCGCGGCCTGCCAAATGCCCGCCGGTCGATGACAACAACAGGTCTGTGGCGCGGTTGGCTGCCGCCAAAACTCCGTCAAAATCCACATTACGCTCAAAACGGTAGGAAGATTCGCTCCTGAGTCCCAGGCTGCGGCAGGCCCGACGGATAAGCCCCATGTCGAAATGGGCGCTCTCCAGCAGGATATTTTGGGTCGCCGGCGTTATTTCCGTCTCCCGTCCGCCCATGATCCCGGCAATGGCCACCGGTTTTTCAACATCGGCGATGATCAGAATGGAAGGGTCCAGTTTTCTCTCAACCCCGTCAAGGGTGACCAGGCTTTCGCCGGGCCTGGCCCGGCGGACCACGATCTTGCCGCCGGCTAATTTGTCGTAATCGAATGCATGCAGGGGCTGGCCCATTTCCATCAAGACGAAATTCGTGATGTCCACGGCATTGTTGATGGCGTTTGTGCCTGCGGCCGCCAGGCGGTCCTTCATACCCTCAGACGCCCCGGCAATCTTGACGTTCTTGATCAAGGTGCCTATATACCGGCGGCAGTCTTTCTTATTTTCTACCTGAATGAGGCCTTTAAGCCGTTTGAGTTTTTGGCTTTTTATCTTGGGGAATTTAACTGCCTTGCCCGTGATCGCACCGACTTCCCTGGCCAGGCCCAAAATGCTTAAAAGATCCGGGCGGTTGGGCGTGATCTCCAGCTCCAAGACCGTATCCTTGCCGGCACCCTCGACCGTCTCCACTTCCAGGCCGGCCATGGTCAGGCGGTCGATCAGCCCTTCCATCGATAATTTCGGGTCAATATAATCTTTTAACCAGTTGATGGGCAGTTTCATAAATTAAAATTGGCTTAAAAACCGCGCGTCATTTTCGTAAAACAAACGGATATCATTGATGCCGTATTTGAGCATGGCCATGCGTTCCACGCCCATGCCGAAAGCCAGTCCCTTATATTGGCCCTTGGGATAACCGGCGGCCTCAAAAACCCTGGGATTGACCATGCCGCAGCCTAGAATTTCCAGCCATTTTTTACGTTGAATGCCTAAGATCTCGGCATTGATATCCACCTCCGCCGAAGGTTCGGTAAAAGGAAAAAAGTGCGGCCGGAAACGCATGATGACCTTGGGACCAAAAAAGCGGCGGCAAAATTCCGTCAACAGCCCCTTAAGCTCACAGAATGAAACTTTTTCGTCGACCAGAAGGCCCTCCACCTGGTGAAACATGAATGAATGGCTGGCATCCACGGCGTCCGGCCGATACACGCGCCCCGGAACAATCACAGCCAGCGGCGGCCGGTGGGCCTTCATGATCCTCACCTGACCCGGCGAAGTGTGGCTGCGCAGCAAAAGGCGGCGCCCTCTGGATGAAGGGTCTTCCGTATCTAAATAAAACGTATCAAAAGCATCACGGGAAGGATGGTCTATGGGGATGTTCAGCCCGGTAAAATTATTAAATTCCGTTTCAATCTCCGGGGTTTCAGCCGAGACAAAACCCATGCGTTCGAAGATTGAGGTGATTTCCTGTAAGGTTTGGGTCAGCAGATGGGCGTGTCCCAAGGCCGGGGCGGTGCCGGGAAGAGAGATGTCCACCCGCTCGTCGATCTTTTTAACGGAATTTATCCACCCGGCTCTTTCCGTCATCAAACTATCGACGAGCTTCTTGAGGTCGTTGGCGCCTTTGCCGATGGCGGCTTTGTCCGCCGGGGCGGCCTGCCCCAGGGAAGCAAATACCGCAGTGACCAGACCTTTCTTTCCCAAATACTTCAGACGGAAAGTTTCCAGGTCTTGCGCGGTGCCGATGGCCTGGGCTTCGGCCTTGATCTGCGCTTCAATCTCCAGGAAATTCCATGTCATGAGGCATCCCCTGCTGCAAGAATTAAGGGGACACAATACTTAATGATGCCGACTTTAAGCATTGTGCCCCCCCTTCAAAAAATCTCACGCGTGTACTTTTTCAGGCCTTCTTGGCTGTCTTTTTCACAGCTGCCTTGGGCGCTGTTTTGGGCGCGGTCTTGGCCTGTTCCAACAACTGGTTGAAAACCTGCGGCTGGGTCACGGCCAAATCCGCCAGCACCTTGCGGTCCAGGGCGATATTGGCCCTCTTAAGGCCGCTGATAAAACGGCTATAGGATATGCCCGACTCGCGGCAAGCCGCATTGAGACGGATGATCCACAGGCTCCTGTATTCGCCCTTTTTCTTCTTGCGGTCAAAATACGCATATTGACGCGAACCGATGAGCGACTTGATGGCTTCTTTATAACGCTTGCTGCGGTTGCCGAACTGGCCCTTGGCTTCCTTCAGGACGCGTTTTTTGCGCTTATGCGCATAGACGTTGCTTTTAATTCGTACCATACGGCAGAACCTTTCTTATACGCTTGGCGTCCGTCGCTGATACATATCCGCTATGGCGCAACTGGCGTTTATGTTTACGTGTTTTCTTGCCCAAGATATGCTGGCGGCCGGCGTTGCGTTTCTTTAAAAGACCGCTCTTGGTCATGCGCAGCCGTTTGACAGCCGCTTTCTTGGTTTTTAATTTTCCTTTTTTTGCCATGACTGTTTACCTTCCTTTATCCTATTTGGGTGATAAAACCATGGAGACAATGCGTCCCTCGGCCACCGGGGCTTTCTCAACCGTGGCGTGCTCGGCAGTGGCAGCCACCACTTTTTCCAGAACCGCCTTCCATTGGTCCCGGAAGCTCATCTCCCGGCCCGAAAACATCATATTGATCTTAACCTTGTCCTTCTTGCTCAAAAAGCCGATAGCCTGACGCATTTTGATTTCCAAATCATGGTCGTCGATATGCGGCTTGATCCTGATCTGCTTCAAATGCGTGACATGCTGATGTTTTTTGACCTTACGTTCCTTTTTCTGCTGGTCATATTTATATTTACTGAAATCTATGATCCGGCAAACCGGCGGGGCCGCGGTCGGGGCCACTTCGATCAAGTCAAGGCCGAATTCGCCTGCCAGTTCCAATGCCCTGACGATGTTGACCACGCCCAGCTGCTCGGAATTGGGCCCGATGACCCTGACTTCCTTGGCACGAATTTGATTATTGATCCTGATATTCTTTAAAATAGTACCGCCTCCTTCTTTAAAATTGCACTCCTTCAAGAGTGCTCTATTATCTCTAAATTCTAAATCTTGTCAACAATCTGCTGCTTAAGCCTGGCCGTAAGGCTGTCCACGGCCATCGAACCCAGATCCGTGCCGTTTTGCAGCCGCACCGCCACCTGGGAAGCCTGAACTTCCTTGTCCCCGATAATGATGCTGTAGGGGATCTTTCTGACCGATGCTTCCCTGATACGCTTGGAAAGCGACTCATTGCGGTCATCGACGACAACCCGGATGCCGGCCTGCTGAAGGCTGCCCCTGACCTTTTCGGCGAAGGCCTGATGATCGCTCTTAATGGGAATGACGGCAACCTGATTGGGGGCCAGCCACAAGGGAAAATTGCCGGCATAGTGCTCGATCAGGGTGCCGATAAACCGCTCGAGGCTGCCTAAAAGCGCCCGGTGAAGCATGACCGGCCTGGCCTGATTTCCGCTTTCATCCACGTAGTTCATTTCAAAGCGCTCGGGCAGCTGGAAGTCGCACTGGATGGTGCCGCACTGCCACTGACGGCCGATGGCATCCTTTAATTTAATGTCTATTTTGGGGCCGTAAAACGCGCCGTCGCCTTCATTGATATCATACTTTAAGGCCTTGGCGTCCAACGCCTCTTTTAAAGCCGCCGTAGCCTTGTCCCAATCCGGAATGGCCCCCATGAACTTCTCCGGCCTGGTGGAAAGCTCGATATGCAGGTCATGGAACCCGAAATCATTCATTGTCTCAAAAACAAAATCGATGACCCGCATGACCTCCTGCTTGATCTGCTCGGGCCTCAAGAAAATATGCGCGTCATCCTGGGTGAACCCCCGCACGCGCAAAAGCCCATGCAAGACCCCGGCCTTTTCCTGACGGTAAACCGTGCCCAGCTCAAAATACCTGATGGGCAGATCGCGGTAAGAGCGTGTCTGAGATTTATAGATGAGGATGTGTCCCGGGCAATTCATGGGCTTGACGACATAATCCTCATCGTCAACCTTAAAATAATACATGTTTTCCCGGTAGTTTTCGGCATGGCCTGATATTTCCCAAAGTTTGCCTTTTAAAATATTCGGGGTCATGACAAGCTGGTAGCCGTGTTTTAAATGCTGGGCGCGCAAGTAGTCCTCGATGGTCTTGCGCAGCATGGCGCCGTTGGGGTGATAAAAAACCAGCCCTGCGCCGGCGGTCTCGTGGTAGATATGAAAAAGATCCAGCTGAGTGGCGATCTTGCGGTGGTCGCGCTTGCCGGCCTCCTCAAGCATTTTCAAATACTCGTCGAGCTCCTTCTGACTGAAAAAAGCCGTGCCATAAATGCGCTGCAGCATGGGCTTGGACTCATCGCCCCGCCAATACGCGCCAGCAACGGAGAGAAGCTTAAATCCCTTGATCAGACCTGTCGAGGCCACGTGAGGGCCCTTGCATAGGTCCGTAAATTCCTCGCCGGTCTTATAAATGGAAACCTGTTCGTCGGGGATGCCTTCGATCAATTCGACCTTATAGGTCTCATTGTGATCGGCAAAATATTTCTTGGCTTCCTGGCGTGGCATGAAAAACTGCTTCATCGGAAGGTTTTTCTGCACGATGCGGGCCATGGCCTTCTCGATCCTGCGCAAATCCTCGTCGGAAAACGGCTCTTTTTTGTCGAAATCATAATAAAAGCCGTTATCGATGGCCGGGCCGATGGTGACCTTGGCCTCCGGCCAGAGCTCCTGCACCGCCTGCGCCATTACATGTGCACAGGTGTGTCTTAATTTATCTATGTCGTTGGAATAATCCATTTATTCAAACAATTTAAAACGGCCCAATGGAGGGTCGGTCCATCCCCGGCCCTTTCTAGCCGGACGAGGGGGGCGGCCAAATGCAATTTAAAGGAATATTGATCCTTTTCCCGATTTTTTTGTCTTCTACAGGAAACTCTATCGAGGCAAATGTCGAATTGTGCGTAATGACGAACGCGTTGACGCGGCCTTTAATGGGTACGGATTCATTGGCCTCACCCATCGTATCAAACACCTTGTGTTTTTCAAAAACCGCTTCCCAGACAAACCCCTCAAGCGTCTTTATCCTGACACGATAAAATGATTTGTACTTGAACACATCACACTTAACTGAAACTTCAGCAGCCATAAAAAATTCCACCCTATGTCGGCATCAGCATCAAATGGTGGACTCAAGAGGGATCGAACCTCTGACCTCATCCATGTCAAGGATGCGCTCTAACCAGCTGAGCTATGAGTCCGTAAATTCTTGTTTTATGGGCGGGGAGGGACTTGAACCCTCACAGCCTTACGGCCACAGGATTTTAAGTCCTGCGTGTATACCAATTCCACCACCCGCCCCAAAATAACCTTGGCCCAAAAATTTGGAGGCGTGGAGCGGAATCGAACCGCTGAATAGTGGTTTTGCAGACCACTGCCTTACCACTTGGCTACCACGCCGTTGTTGACCGATCTCATTTTAATTCTTTAAGGATTGTTTTAACGATCGTCTCAACTTCTGCCAGGTGACCGACTCCGACGGTGCCGCAAGCGAGCTTTCCCCTCACCGGCTCAATGAACTTAAACCCATGCTTTTTGAGCTTGGCGCAGTTTTCCCTGACAATACCGTTGGCATACATCTCGTCGTTCATGGCCGGAGCAATAAAGACCGGCGCGCGGCCGGTGATTACGAAGGTGGTGAGCAGGTCATCCGCCAATCCGTTGGCCAGCTTGCCTATGATGTTGGCTGTCGCCGGTGCAATAAGCACCAGGTCCGCGGCTCGCGAAAGTTCGATATGCGCCATGCGCCAGAAATACTTGTCGAACATGTCGCTGTAAACGTTCCTGCCTGAAAGGGTGGCCAGCGTCAAGGGGGTAATAAATTGTGAGGCCTCGCCGGTCATGATCACCGAAACCTCGCAATTATTGTCCTGCAGCCGGCGGATGATGTCCCCCGCTTTGTAGGCCGCGATGCTGCCGCAAACACCCAGAATGACGTGTCTGTTTTTAGGACTTGGCATTCTTTTTTGATTTTCCTTCTTTGGGATCGGCAACGCCTTTGTCCTGGACCTTCCCCGCACGGATTTCATCCAATGCCGTTGTCGCTAATTTTTGCTCGGCAGGAGCACTGACCAATTTAACACCCGTAGAGGCCAATTCGCCGGCACGGACGGAAGCCAGGCGCACCAAACGGTAAACGCTGTTGCTCGCCCTGGGCAACAACTCTTCGAGCGGCTGATAAGACATATGCATTACCCTCTCCTGATTAAATGGTATTTGGCTTTAAAAAGCCCTTCCCCTTTTCGGGAAAACTCTTTTTATAACATATACCCCGGGCCTTGTCAAACTATTGCAGGTTCAAGGACTTCCCGGCAAACGATCTGCTCCAGGCGCTTCAGGGCCTTCTTTAAATCCCCGTTGACGATGACATGGTCGTAATGCTTGGCTTCCTTCAATTCACGGCGTGCCACCTTTAGCCTTAGACCTAAGCTTTCGGCGGTCTCGGAGCCTCTGGACTTCAGGCGGCGGCTCAAGATCTGCATGGAAGGGGCCTTGATAAAAATCTTCAGCGCTTGGGGAAATTCCGCGGCCACGGACCTGGCCCCCTTGACGTCGATGCACAAAAGAACGTTGGTCCCCTTTTTGATCAGTGCCAGCGCCTGCTTTTTAGGCGTCCCGTAATACTGGTCAAAAACCTTTTGCCATTCAAAAAAATACCCCTTTTTAATTTTTTCTTGAAAATCTTCCGAGTTTAAAAAAAGATATTCACGGCCGTGACGCTCTCCGGGACGCTTTGGCCTGGTGGTGGCGGAAATGGACTTGACCAGTTTCCTCTTGAATCGCGGCTCCGCCAGCAGGGCCTTGTGCAGGGTGGTTTTACCGCAACCCGAGGGCCCGGAAATAATGACGATCTTGGCCTTGGGGGAAGCGCTCTTTTTATTCGACATTGTTGGATTGTTCGCGGATTTTTTCGACCTTGCTTTTGATGGCGATCACGGCGGCGGCAACGACTTTGTCCTGGACCTTGGAACCGATGGTATTGGCCTCGCGCTGCATTTCCTGGGCGATAAAATCCAGTTTTTTGCCGGAACCCTCCGCCTGCTTCAACAGGGCCCTGGCTTCGTCGATGTAGTGGGCCAGGCGGGCCAGCTCTTCATGGATGTCGTTGCTTTTTTGATACGACGCAAACTCCTCAGAGGCCATCCGGCTTCTGGACTCCTTCAAAAGCTCGTTGATGCGCCTCTTGATGAGGCCAATCTGCAAAAGCATGCGCTTTAAAAGGCCGCTGATGTCTATCCCCAGGGCCTTGCCTTCCCGGCGGCGCATGCCGGACACCTCGGTCACGGCTTTGTGCAATGATTTCTCCAGGGCCGGCCAAACTTCCGCAGGCTGCACGAAAACCTCCCTGGCTTCGACCACCCCGGGCAGGCGCATGATGTCCCTGACGGCAATGTCATTTTTCAAATGGTGCCGGTGGCTCAAGGCCCTGGCGAAATCCAGGTAGCGTTTGACAGCCCCCTGGTTTAACGTTATCTCGGTATGCGGCCTCTCTGTGATTTTAACGGATACCGTGACCCGGCCCCGTTTGATGCTCCGGGCGATTATTTTCTGGATCTTGTCCTCCAGTGACGAAAACCCCGACGGAAGATAAAATGCCACATCCAGGTAGCGGTGATTGACGGTCTTGACCTCGACGATCCCCTTGACCTTGCCGAAACTGATCTCCCCTGCGCCGAATCCTGTCATGCCTGTGATCATGCCTGTTCCCTTCCTTAAAATTTACCAAATGCCCTTACGCCAACAGCTCGCTTTTCCTAAACCATAGCTTGATTTCCCGCCGGGCTTCCTTGACATCCGACGAGACATGGACCAAATTTTCGAACACCCCCTTGGTGGTCACCCTGCCGAACTTACCGCGCACGGACTTGGGGTCAGCCGCCTCGGGGTTGGTGGCACCGGCGATGCGGCGGCACTTGGCTATCGCGTCGGGCCCTGTGTAGACCATGGCCACGACGGGGTTATTGCCGTGCAGCTTGCCCATGAGATAATCAACGATCTCAGCAAAAAATGTTTGGCCGCGCAGATGCCCATAATGGGCCCGCGCGAGTTTCAAGGGAACCTGCACCAGCTTTAGCCCCACCAGCTTCAGGTCCCCAGCTGAAAACAGGCTGATCACCTCGCCGGCCACGGCTTTTTGCAAGCCGTCGGGTTTGATCAGGACTAATACGGATTGCGGCGTCATTTACGCAGCACCTCTAGAATGCGGTCGAGATCATCCAGGGTGTAATATTCGATCACCACTTTGCCCTTGCCCTTCTTATCTTCAATGAGGACCTTTGTCCCCAAAATTTTCCTAAGTTCTTCTTCCAGAATTTCAACATCGTGGTTTTTATTTTTTTCAACCGCTTTCTTAGCCGGTTGGTTTTGCCGGGAATTCTTGACTAAGTCCTCCACCTGCCGCACGGACAAACCTTTGTCGACGATAAGCTGGGCTATTTTTTTTTGAATCGAGACCTCTTCAATGCTTAATAAGGCGCGTGCGTGGCCCATGGAAATCCGGCCGTCAGCTACCTGTTTTTGAATTTCCTGAGGCAGGCGCAGCAAGCGCAAGAGATTGGTGACAGTGGAACGATCCTTACCAACAGCTTCCGCCACAGCCTCCTGAGTAAACTGGAACTCTTCCAGTAAACGTTTGAACCCCTGCGCTTCTTCAATGGCATTCAGTTCTTCTCGCTGAATATTTTCAACTAGAGCCAGAACCAGCGCTTCTCTGTCTGTGACATTTTTAATAATTACTGGAACTTGTTTCAAGCCAATGGCTTTTGCTGCTTTTAAGCGTCTTTCCCCTGCAACAACCTCATAGCCCTCTTTATATGAACGGACTAAAATGGGCTGCAAAATACCTTTTTCTTTGATTGAAGCTTTTAATTCTTCTTGCTTGGCTTGATCATAATTTTGGCGAGGCTGGAATCTGTTTTCCAGAATGGAAATTGTGTCAACATATGCAATGTTTTTTGAATTAATTTCCAGACTGGAAATTTCTTTACCTTCGGAAGGCTTTTTAGAAATAAGGGCTGATAATCCTTTTCCTAAGGCTTTATTTTCCATGCTTTACTCTCCGGTTGGACTAAATACTAAGCGGTTTTTTGGATGCCGCATTATTTATCAAAAATTCTTCAGCCAATTCTTTATACTTGACAGCCCCTATTGAGGCATTGTCATAAAAATTGATGGGTTTCCCAAAACTTGGCGCCTCACTTAGACGTATATTCCTGGGAATAATAGAGTTGTAGACTTTGTCCTTAAAATAATTCTTGATCTCCCCTATCACCTCATTAGTTAAATTGGTTCTAAAATCCGCCATGGTCATTAATACGCCTTCAATATGAAGCTCTGGGTTTAGGCCATCTTTAACTAAAGAAATGGTATTTAAAAGCTGTGAGACCCCTTCAAGGGCATAAAATTCGCATTGAATAGGGATCAAAATAGAATCAGCAGCCACCAGGGTGTTTAAAGTCAACAGGCCCAGGGATGGCGGCGAATCTATAAATATGAAATCATAATTGTTTTTTATGCTTTCCAGTGCTTTTTTAAGCCTGGTCTCTCTCGATAAAACACCAACCAACTCTATTTCAGCACCAGTTAAATTGATATTACAAGGAATGATATCTAAGTTATCGTAGCTTGTTTTTATGAGTGCCTGTGCGGTGCCGATGCGGTGTATGAGGACATCATATAGTGATTCTTTAACTTCGTTTTTGTTGACACCCACCCCGCTACTTGAGTTCCCCTGCGGATCCATGTCAACAATAAGTACCTTTTTACCTAAAGCGGCCAACGCGGAAGCCAGATTGACTGTTGTGGTCGTTTTACCCGTGCCGCCTTTTTGATTGCAGATAGCAACGGTTTTTGTCATCTTCCCCGCTCCCTCCTGCCCGGGCAGGCTGCCTATATTGGTTTCACGTGAAACATTCTACTTTAAGGATACCTTTATTTTGGCTGTTTTTGCCCCTTGCATACCAAAAAGACCACGCTTTTCTTCACAAACGATCTTTATGTTCAACCTGCTTTTTGGAACCCCCAGCTTTAAAGCAGCCTTGTTGATAGCTTCATCAATGGTGTTGCCTTCAAATTCGTTAACTTCCGCCTTGTCATCCATATTAAGTTTTGGGCCGCTTGGAAAGTCTCCATTGCGTTGTTGTCGCTAAAGAATAATAAACTAAAAAGTACAGGGCCCAGGCACTGGCGAACTTGTAAAACATAAAGGTCATCATAACAGGCAAAATGTACATCATCATTTTTTGCTGCATGGCCTGTTGTTCATCTGTGACAACAACGTTTTTACTGGAAATTCTTTGTTGCAAGTAGAAAAGCCCCCCTGTTATGATCGGTAATATATTAAATTCATTGCCCACAAAAGGCAAATAAAAAGGAAGAATTATCAACCGGTCTGGCTGTGTCAAATCTTTGATCCATAAAAAATGCTGCCCCTGGAAATACTGCGCTCTCCACATGATCTGCAACAAAGCATAAAAAAATGGCATTTGGATCAAAAACGGCAGGCACCCGCTCATGGGATTGATCTTTTCCCGTCGATAAATCTCCATCATCTCTGCCTGAGCTTTTTGAGGATCATTCTTATGCCGCTCTTGCAAAGCTTTAATTTTAGGCTGTATTTCCTGCATTTTACGCATGGAAAGCATGCTTTTCATGGTCAACGGATAGGTCAACCCATAAAAAGTTATGCCAATCAAAATGATGGCAATGCCCCAATTTTTGAAAATAAGATGAAAAATATAAATTGCGTGATAAATAAGCTGCGCCGGCCATTCATAAATCCAGTATTTACTAAATATGACTATATTTTCAAAACCGCTGCCATATTTCTTCATTAGCCAACGATCTTGCGGTCCAGCGTAAATACTAAAATTATAAACAACGCTCTCCCCTGGTCCCAATTTTTTTTCAGGGGCTTTTATGTAAATGCTTAATTTCTTATCACTTTCACTCTTAATATCACATGCGGCCGTATCAAATTCCGGCTTTATGATGACCGCATCATAATGATCCCTAAATCCAACCCAGCCTATTTTGGCAGATTTACTCAAATTGTTTTTATCATTAAATTTAGTGGCATTGTCTCGGCGAACCAAAAATCCTTTGTGTAAATACACCGAATACTCGTCAAGATTGTTTTCCCTATTGTTTTGACTGAGCAAATTTGAATCATCTATTTTAAAAGATTTGAAAACAAAATTTTTCAGAATGGAAATTTCTGAAATATTTTTAATTTCCATTCTGACACTCAAAGTGTTTTGATCTTTAATTTGGTAGGTCTTTGTAATTTTCCAATCTTTGTCTTGATAGAAAAAGGAAACTTCTTTGTTATCAATTTGTTGTCCTTTAAAAACGACATTACCAAATCCACTAAGGCTAATTACGTCTGTCAGCGGTAGGGGATTGCTGCCTAAAAATTTGGTATTGTGGAGTAATCCACCCACTTTTGAGAATGAAAAAATTGATTTGTGGGTTTTAATGGTGTAATCGTCTGTCTTTTTTACCTCAGAAGTGGTTGTTTCGTTTAATTTTTTGGGCTGACTTTCTTTAATGTTTTCTTCATTTATAACTTCATTTTTTTGAGTAAGTTGTGATTTATTTAGCGTATGAAGCGGTTTAGGAGCTACAAATAAGGCTTGATAGGTAAATAAGAGTGCGGCAGATAACAGAATAGCTACAAGAGTATTACGTTCCATTGGTTTACCTTACTGGGTCGTACCCGCCCTGGGTTATGGGAGAGCAACGCAAGATTCTAAGGATGGCTTTTTTTATCCCGGTCCAAACACCAAACCGTTCAATGGCTTCGATGGCATACTGAGAGCATGAGGGATAGAAACGGCAGTGTCTGTGGCACACGGCCCGGCTTAAAAACTGGTAGGTTTTGATGCCTGAAACCAGGGTCTTCACCACAAGGCCTGGCTGCTTCGACGTTGCGCTGGATGTCATGAAAAAGCCTGCGAGATTTTTAGGGGATAAGCTTACGACGGCCTTTGGCGCGGCGGCGGCTGAGAACCTTTCTGCCGTCGGCAGTGGCCATGCGCTTACGAAATCCGTGTCTTTTTTTCCCTACGATATTGGTCGGTGTTTTTAAATGCTTCTTCATTAAATTCGCTTTCTTAAATGAGTTATGCCGCTTTGAAAACGGCTGTTTTAGTTCGGAGATTATAACACAGGAACGGATCAAGTCAACAAAAAGAGTCAACGATGTGCCCGGCAAAGCAATAGGGAATATGTTTTTTGACGGCAAAAAGGCCTTCAACGGCTTGGGGTTGAGAAAAAACGGTTGCAATCAAACAGGGCTTTGTTATAATGCCCATCGAACTTCAGCAAAATCAATACAGCCGTGAACCAACGGCTGTATTTATTTCATCCACAGCTGTGAATAACCTGTGATCTCGTCTGAAATGACATTAATTGACGTCTGGCAGAAAGCCCAAAAACCCATCCGCACCACCATCGGCGAAACTTCCTACGACACCTGGTTTTCCCATCTGAAAATTTGCGAAAACAATCCCGGCGTCTTGACCATCCAGGCCCCGGACGAATATTTCAAAAATTGGATCGATGAGCGCTACCGCACCATCATCGAACGGTGCCTGCGCACGGAAGCGGGGCAGGGGGTCAACATTGAGTTCGCGGTCAACGCCGAGCTGCTCAATAAAAACACCCAGCAAAAATTAACCCTGATCGAAAAGTCCTTTGCCCCGGCAGACAAGAACCTGAATTTAAACCCCCGTTTTCTGTTTGAAAACTTTGTAGTCGGCGCCGGCAACCGTTTTGCCTTTGCCGCGGCCCAGGCCGTTGCCGAAAACCCGGCCAAGGCCTACAACCCGTTTTTCATTTACGGACCGGTGGGGCTTGGCAAAACGCACCTGTTGCAGGCCATCTCCCATGAGGCGCAGCGCAAAAATCCGAATTTAAAAATTTGCTACCTTTCATCCGAGCAGTTTACCAATGAACTCATCAATTCCATCCGCCATCATTCCGCCGAAAGTTTTCGGCAAAAATACCGCCACGTCGACATCCTCTTGATCGACGACATTCATTTTATCGCCGGTAAAATGTCCACCCAGGAAGAATTTTTCCATACGTTCAATACGCTCCACGATCACCATAAACAGATCATCATTTGTTCGGACCGGCCGCCCAAGGAGATTTCGAATCTGGAGGAGCGGTTGGTGTCGAGATTCGCCTGGGGACTCGTCACCGACATCCAGCCGCCCGATTATGAAACACGGGTGGCTATTTTGCGCAAAAAACTGGAATTGGAGTCTGTAACCGTTCCGGATGATGTGCTACTATTTATAGCCCAAGAGATCAAGACCAACATCCGGGAACTGGAAGGCGCGCTCATCCGGGTCGTTGCCTATTCTTTATTGGAAGATAAAATGATTTCTTTGAACCTGGCCAAGCAGGTTTTGAAAGACATGGTCAAGGAAACCATCAAAACCATCAGTGTGGATATGGTTCAAAAAGAGGTGGCAGTCTATTACAATGTTCCCTTGGTTGATTTGAAAAATAAAAAGCGTAATAAGAATGTGGTGGTGCCGCGGCAGGTGGCGATGTACTTGACGCGTAAATTGACTACCCATTCGTTACCTGAAATCGGTGCTGCTTTTGGCGGCAAGGACCACACCACCGTCTTACATGCTTATAAAAAAATAGAAAAAGATTTGATCAATAATTCTGATATTAAAAAGGCCGTTGATTATTTAAACAGCATCCTATTGCAATAGTGTGGATAAAAAATTCAGTTGTCCCAAACTTATCCACAGGTGTTAATAGCTGTAAGTTATTGAAAATACTGGTGATTTTGTTTTTGATTCAACTTATCCACAACAACTAATAAGATTACTTCTATTTTTCGAAATTTAACCGTACAGTACTATATAAGGGCCTGTGAATATGAAAATCAAAACCAATAAAGAAGAAATTCAAGCCGCAATTGCCACTGTCAGCAACATTGTTTCTCCCAAAGCAACCCTGCCGATATTATCTAACATGTTATTAGAGACTAAAGAAAGTTTATTAAAATTAAATACTACCGACCTTGATATAGGAATATCCTGTGAATTGCCTGTGCATGTGTATGAACAAGGGGCCATCACCATTCCTGCTAAGCGATTTGGCGACATTGTGCGGGAATTGCCCAGCGGCGAAGTGGTTATTACCGCGCGCAAGAACAATCAGATCGATATAGAAGGGCTCAATTGCCGTTTTAAGCTTAATGGTTTACCCAAGGAAGAGTTTCCCAAATTTCCTGAGTTTAAAGATAAAGATGCTGTTTTGATCAAGCAAAAAGATCTAAAAGAAATGATCGGGTTGACCCATTTCGCCGTTTCTTACGAGGAATCACGGTACGTCCTCAACGGCCTCCTATTGGAAGTGGCGGGTGATTTGGCAAGAATGGTGGCCACTGATGGCCGGCGCCTGGCTAAAATGGAAAAAAAATTAATACATCCTGCGTCCAGGGATTTCCATATCATCATTCCCATTAAAGCTATCAACGAAATCAGCAGGAATTTAAAAGACGAGGGGCAGGTCAGCATCACCAATAGCAGCAACCAGGTGTTGTTCGATATTGACGGGGTTCTGATCGCCACGCGCATCATCGAGGGGGAATTTCCTAATTATAAACAGGTCATCCCTAAAGAAAGCACCAACAAAGCCAAGGTCAAAACCCAGGACCTTTTATCTGCCATCCGCCGGGCCAATCTGCTCTCGACCCCGGATTTCCAGGCCATCAAATTCGAGCTTTTTAAGGATAAACTGGTGATTTCCAAGACCACGCCGGATGTGGGGGAGTCCAGGGAAGAGGTGTCGATCGAGTACGGCCAGCAGGAATTGATCGTGGGATTCAACCCGCAGTTTTTTATCGACGTGCTCAAGAATATCAACGAAGAGTATGTGCCAATGGAATTTTTAGGCCCCGACAAGCCTTGTGTGCTGCGGATCAAAGAGTACTTGTATTTAGCCCTTCCCATGAGATTATAATCAATGGATCCGATCAAAGATATCGTAGCGCAGATCATGGGACAGATGTCGTCGCATACTTTTTTGGGCGACATCCAGTCTGCATGGGAAAGAATAGCCCAGGATAAGCACAGCAAGGCGGTTGGTTTTAAGGAGGGGTGCTTGACGGTCAGCGCCCAAAATTCGCTGTGCCTGGTTAGGTTGAATTTAAACAGGGAAAAACTTTTGAAGGATATTCGGAAGGAATTCCCGTCGGTAATAAAGATCAATTTCAAAGCAGGCAGGTAACATAGAGCAAAGGAGCTTATGAAGACAGCAGAAGAGAAGCCGGTAAAACAAAAAGATACCTATGACGCCAGCAATATTACGGTATTGGAGGGCCTGCAAGCCGTGCGCATGCGCCCCGCCATGTATATTGGGGACACGTCCAGCCGGGGGCTGCACCACCTGGTTTATGAAGCCGTGGACAATTCCATCGACGAGGCGTTGGCTGGTTATTGCAGCAATATCGAAGTCGTTATCAACCATGACGAATCGATGTCGGTCATCGATAACGGCCGCGGCATCCCCGTGGACATGCACAAGACGGAAAAAAAGCCGGCGGTGGAAGTGGTGTTGACCACCCTGCACGCGGGCGGGAAATTCGACAAGAACACCTATAAGGTGTCCGGCGGCCTGCATGGGGTGGGCATCAGCTGCGTGAATGCCCTTTCAGACTGGTTCGAGGTCGAGGTCAAGCGGGAAGGCAACATCTATCACCAGCGTTACGAGCGGGGCAACACCGTCTCGAAGCTCACCACGATCGGCAAGACCAAAACCACCGGGACCAAGGTCACCTTCAAACCGGATAAAAGCATTTTTAAGGAGACCCAGAAATTTTCTTATGACGTATTGGCCAAACGCTTAAGGGAGTTGGCCTTTTTGAACAAAGGGGTGTCCATTAAGCTCGCCGACAACAGGGGAGATAAGCCTAAGGAATCCGTCTTTTTGTTCAAGGGCGGGCTTATCTCCTTTGTGGAGCATCTTTCCGAAAATAAGACACCGTTGCACAACAAGGTTTTTTATTTCGAAAAGGAAAAGGACAACATCAATGTGGAGGTCGCCCTGCAATACAATGACAGCTACAATGAAACGGTGTTTTCGTTTGCCAACAGCATCAACACCGTCGAAGGTGGCACCCATTTGTCCGGTTTTCGTTCAGCTTTGACCCGCGCCTTGAACAATTACGCCAAGGCCAAGAACCTGTTGAAGGACAAGGATGTGGGCATTTCCGGCGACGATACCCGGGAAGGCTTGGTGGCGGTCATTTCCATCAAGATCCCGCATCCCCAATTTGAAGGCCAGACCAAAACCAAGCTGGGTAACTCCGAGGTCGACGGCTTGGTGGCGTCCATGACCCTGGAGGCCTTGACTTCGTTTTTCGAGGAAAATCCATCGGTGGCCAATAAGATCATCGACAAGGTGATCATGGCGGCCCGCGCCCGCGAGGCCGCGCGCAAGGCCCGCGAGTTGACGCGCCGCAAAGGAGCTCTGGATTCCAGCGGTTTGCCTGGCAAGCTGGCAGATTGCTCCGAGAAGGATCCTGCCATGTGCGAACTGTACCTGGTCGAAGGTGATTCTGCCGGCGGTTCAGCCAAGCAGGGCAGGGACCGTTCCTTTCAGGCGATCCTGCCACTTAAGGGCAAGATCCTTAACGTGGAAAAATCGCGGCTGGATAAAATTTTAAGCAACGAAGAGATCCGCACCATGATCACAGCCCTGGGCACCGGCGTCAGTGAAGATTTCAATATCGGGAAGCTGCGTTACCACAAGATCATCCTGATGTGCGACGCGGATGTCGACGGATCACATATCCGCACCCTGATCCTGACGCTGCTGTACCGGCAGATGCCCCAGCTTATCGAGAACGGGTATGTCTATATCGCCCAGCCGCCCTTATATAAGGTAACCCGCGGCAAGAGGGAGGAGTATATCCAGACGGAGAAAGAAATGAACGACCTTATCCTGGATCTGGGCACCGAAGGCGTTAAGCTGACCAAAATCGAAGGGAAAAAGACCTACACCGCCTCGCAGCTCAAGGAGATCCTGGAAGCGCTGGTGGAGCTGGAGCATATTGTCGAACGCCTCAAGCGCCGGGGGGTGGATTTCAACGCCTACATGGCCCAGTATGATGCCAAGAAAAAGAAAATGCCCCGGTATGTGGTCAAGGCCGGGACTCAGGAGAGATACGTCTTCGATGACAAGGAACTGGCAGACATCACCAAGAACGATACGGAAACCCAATACGTCGAGGTCTTCGAATCCGAGGAGATAGAGCCCTTGCAGGAAAAACTCGACAAGCTGGACATATTTTTGCAGGACTATAGCCGCAGCATCGAAGAACAGGTCCTGCTGGCCAAGGACAAGAAGGAAAAAGGCAAGCAAAAAACAGACCGGAAGCCTTTATTTGTCATCGAGGATGAAAAAGCCAAAACAGAATTGTTGTCGGTGGCGGAAATCCTCGACTATGTGCGCGAAGCCGCCAAAAAAGGAATGCACGTGCAGCGCTACAAAGGCCTGGGGGAGATGAACCCCCAGCAGCTTTGGGAAACCACCATGGACCCCGAGCGCCGCACCATTTTGAAGGTGGCCCTGGAAGATGCCGTGGAGGTGGACAAGACTTTTGCCATGCTTATGGGCGATGAGGTCGAGCCCCGCCGGAAGTTCATCGAAAGCTATGCCCACGAAGTGAAAAATCTGGATATTTAATAGAAAGGTATTCTTTCATGTCACGCGATTTGAACAAAAAAGAACGCATCATCCCGGTTTATATCGAAGAGGAGATGAAGAACTCCTATCTCTCCTATTCCATGTCGGTTATCGTTGGAAGGGCGCTTCCGGATGTGCGCGACGGCCTCAAGCCGGTGCACCGCCGCATTTTGTACGCCATGAAGGAGCTTAACCTCGAGCACAACAAGCCTTACAAAAAAAGCGCGCGTATCGTCGGTGAAGTGTTGGGCAAATACCATCCGCACGGCGACACCGCCGTCTACGACACCATGGTGCGCATGGTGCAGGACTTTTCGTTGCGTTATCCACTGATCGATGGGCAGGGGAATTTCGGCTCCATCGACGGCGATGCGGCGGCGGCCATGCGGTACACAGAAGCCCGCATGGACGCGGTGGCCGAGGAGATGCTCAACGACATCGAGAAGCAGACGGTGGACTTCAGCCCCAACTTCGACGGCTCCCTGGAAGAACCGGACATTTTGCCCGGACTTGTCCCCAACCTTTTGGTCAATGGATCCTCCGGGATCGCGGTGGGCATGGCCACCAACATGGCGCCTCACAATTTAGGGGAAGTGGTGGACGGCATCGTGCACCTGCTGGACAACCCGGAGGCCTCGATCAAAGAACTGACCAAATTCGTCAAGGGGCCGGATTTTCCGACGGGTGGGATCATCTGCGGACGGGAAGGGTTTATTGATGCGTACAACAACGGCCGCGGCAAGGTCACCATCCGCGCCCGTGCCAGCATTGAACAGCAGAAAGGCAACCGGGAGGCGATCATCATCACCGAGATCCCCTACCAGGTCAATAAGGCCAACCTGATCACGGCCATCGCGGATTTGGTGCAGAACAAGCAGGTCGACGGCATAACGGATATCCGCGATGAAAGTGACAAGGACGGCATCCGTGTGGTCATTGAATTGCGCCGTGACGTGGACGCCAACATCGTTTTAAACTACCTTTATAAACATACCCAAATGGAAATTACTTTTGGGATCATTAATCTGGCGCTGGTCAATAAATCGCCCAAGGTTTTGAACCTGAAACAGCTGATGGGTCATTATATTTCCCATCGCCGCCTGGTCATCCGCCGGCGCACCCAGTTCGATCTGGACAAGGCCCTGCGCCGTGCCCATATCCTGGAAGGCTTGAGGATCGCCTTCAAGCACCTGGACGAGATCATCAAGACCATACGGGCTTCCAAGACCACCCAGGACGCCAAGGAGGCCCTGGTCAGGAAGTTTGAGCTTACGGAGGTCCAGGCCCAGGCCATCCTGGAAATGCAGCTGCAGCGCCTGGCCGCCCTTGAACGCGACAAAATAGAGGCGGAATACCAGCAGCTGTTGAAAGACATCGACAATTACCGCGCGATTTTGGCTTCGGAAAAACGGGTGGACGCGATCATCAAGGACGAGTTGATGGAATTGAAGAAAAAATATGCGGACGAGCGCCGCACCGAAATCGCCGCCAAGGCCGAAGACATAGAGATCGAAGACATGATCGCCGACGAGGATATGGCCATCACCATCAGCAACAAGGGCTATATCAAGCGCTTGTCGGTGGACGCCTACCGTTCCCAGAAACGCGGGGGTAAGGGCGTTACAGCGCAGACCCTCTCCGAGGAGGATTTCGTGGAGCGCATGTTCGTGGCCTCATCCAAGGATTTTTTGCTCATTTTCTCCAATTCCGGCGCGGTGCGCTGGCTTAAGGTGTATGAAATCCCCGTGGCCTCACGCGCGGCCAAGGGCAAGGCCATCGTGAACCTGCTTTCCTTCAAGCCCGAGGAGAAGATCAGCGCCATTGTCGCGGTCAAGGAGTTCAGGGAAGACCAATTCCTGGTGTTCGCCACAAGCCAAGGCCTGGTCAAAAAGACCAAGGTTTCGGCGTACAACAATCCGCGCAAAGGCGGCATTGTCGGCATTGGCCTTGAAAAGGGCGATGAGCTGATCGGGGTGGGGTTGAGCAACGGCAAGGAAGATGTGCTTTTGGCCACCCGCGAGGGGATCTCGCTGCGTTTTCCCGAAAAACAATTGCGTGATATGGGCCGCTCCGCCAAGGGGGTGCGCGGGATCAATCTGGAAAAAGGGGACTTTGTCGTCGGCATGCTGGTTTTTGCGCCGGACATCGACAAGACCGGTGCCAAGCTTCTGACGGTCTGTGAATTGGGCTATGCCAAGCGCTCCGATTTCACCGATTACCGCACGCAGTCCCGCGGCGGCAAGGGCATCATCAACGTGAAACTTACCGACAAGAACGGGCCGGTGGTGGGGGTTATGGCGGTTTGTGACGGCGATGAAATCATGGCGGTGACGAAGAAGGGCATGGTGGTGCGCTCGTCGCCTGCCGAAATCCGGGAAACCGGCCGCAGCGCCGTCGGCGTGCGCCTCATCTCGCTGGATCCGGGGGACAAGGTTTCTTCCATTGCCCACGTGGTCAGCCATGAAGAGGAGTAATTCTCCTTGACGAAAACAGGCGTCCTTTTATAATAACCACTCCAGTTAGGGTTGAACTTTCCCGACCCCATCGTCTAGCCTGGTTAGGACACGAGCTTTTCAAGCTCGCAGCACGGGTTCAAATCCCGTTGGGGTCGCTTTTCAAAATACCGTCCGTTATTTTCTTAAAGGAGACGCCCTATGTTGACCATCTACGGTTCAGACCTGTCAGGCCCAGCCATCAAAACCCGGTTAACCGCCAGCTACCTCGGAATCGATTATAAATGGCAACTCGTTAACCTGCGGGAGAAGGAACAAAAGCAGGAATGGTTTTTGAAGATCAACCCAGCCGGCAAGGTTCCGGCCCTTGACGATGACGGATTTCATTTATTCGAAAGCAATGCCATCTGCAAATACCTTTGCGATAAGTACGATTCTGCGCTATACCCGAAGGATATCCGGAAGCGCGCGGTCATTGACCAGTGGATTGATTTCGTTTCTTTTCATATCTTGGCCTATTACGTCCCTGTCATGGTTAACCGCCTTTTTGCTCCCCTGAGAGGGCTTCCTGTTGATGAAAAAGCCATGCTGGACGGCGAAAACGGTCTTAAGCAATATTTTCCCCTTATAGAGGCCCAGCTGACCAAGAACGCATTTCTTACAGGAACGGCGGTATGCCTGGCTGATATTATTTTGTTCGCCGTTTTGGAACCGACGGAGATGGCCAAAATCGACTTAAGCCCATACCCTAAATTAACAGCCTGGCGTTCAGGATTGAAAAAACAACCCTTTTACACCCGTTGCTATAAAGAATACGGCGAAATGTTAAAGGTGCCTGCTTCCCGATAAAGCCGATGACCCAGAAACAGGGACCCTTGAAGGCCGCCCTCATCCAGTTCAACGCCACCGACGACAAAGCGGATAATCTTAAGCGCGCTTTAATGATGACCCAGGAAGCCCTGAAGCTGGGGGCCGGGTTTGTTCTCCTGCCGGAGGTGTTTAATTTTCGAGGGGATCCAAAAAATAAAACAATGTTCCGAGGCGCCGGGGAAAGGATCCCCGGCGTATCCAGCAAGGCTTTTATGCCGCTGGCCCTCAAACACCGGGCCCATGTTCTGCTGGGTTCTATTATAGAGAAGACAGCCTCGGCATATTTTTACAATACGTCGGTGCTCATAGGCCCTTCCGGTAAAATCATTGCCAAATACCGTAAAATTCATTTATTCGATGCCCGCCTCGATGCTAAAATAATTACTGAAGCTGATTGTTTCCGGCCCGGAAACAGGACCGTGACGGCTCCCGTCGCGGGGTTCAAGGCCGGACTTTCCATTTGCTATGACCTGCGATTCCCGGCACTTTATCAGCGATACGCGCACCAAGGGGCCGGGATAGTGACGGTCCCAGCGTGCTTTACCCGCCGCACCGGACAGGCGCATTGGGAGACGCTGCTAAGGGCTAGGGCCATTGAAAACCTCGCTTACGTGCTGGCGCCTGCCCAGGTGGGCGCCGACGGGCGCGGCGTGCTGGCCCACGGCCACAGCATGATCGTATCGCCGTGGGGAGAGGTCCTTGCCTGCGGCAGCGGCGATAAAGAGGAAATCATTTTCGGACATATCGATATTGAAGAGATAAAGAAGGCCCGGCAAGCTTTGCCCGGCATTATTGAGAGGCCGCCTTCTAAATGAAAATTAAGGTAGCGGCACTTTTCTAGGAGTAAATTTTATTAGTTCAATGGAAGGAGAAAAACGTATGTCTAAGCGTCTTAAAGTAGCGGTGACAGGTGCCGCAGGCCAGATAGGGTATGCATTGTTGTTCCGTATCGCCTCCGGGGAGATGTTCGGCCCCGGCATCGAAATCGATTTAAGTTTGTTGGAATTGGAAAAAGCCCTCCCTGCGTTAAACGGGGTGGTTATGGAGCTGGATGACTGCGCGTTCCCTCTATTGCGGTCGGTATCCGTATCGTCGGAGGCGGCGGTGGCGTTCAAAGACATCGATTGGGCCCTGCTTGTCGGCAGCGTGCCGCGCAAGGAAGGTATGGAGCGCGGAGACCTCTTAAAAATCAACGGCGGTGTTTTTACAGGGCAGGGCCGGGCCCTGTCCGATCATGCCAAGCCGACTGCCAAGGTCCTCGTCGTGGGCAATCCCTGCAACACCAATGCTTTTATCGCCAAAAGCGTTTGCAAAAACATTCCCTCTCAGAACTTTTTTGCCATGACCATGCTCGATGCCAACCGGTCCCTGAGTCAGTTGGCGCAGAAAGCCGGCGTGGCGGTCGCGGCGGTCAAGAATGTGGCCATTTGGGGTAATCATTCATCTACCCAGTATCCTGATTTTTATCACGCCACCATCCAGGGGCGGCCGGCACCGGAGGTGATCAAGGATGAAGCCTGGCTTAAGGGCGCGTTCATCGAGACGGTGCAAAAACGCGGAGCGGCTGTCATCAAAGCACGGGGCCTTTCGTCGGCCGCTTCGGCTGCCAATGCCGTGATCGATACCGTGCGCGCGATCACAACGCCCACCCCGGCCGGCGAGTTCTTTTCGGCCGCCGTTTCTTCGGACGGCAGCTATGGCATCGAGCCCGGCCTTATCTTCGGTTTTCCTTTGCGTTCGGACGGTCAACGATGCAGCATTGTCCAGGGCATCCAGCATAATGAGTTTGCGCAGTCCAAAATCAAGGCTACCCTGGATGAATTGCTGGCAGAAAAAGCGGCCGTAGCAGGGCTAGTTTAGAGCGGGGCTCAAATATTTCGATTTTCCGTTGACCCTCATAAAATCTTCATATATGATTTTATTTGTTGAAAAAAAATAAGTTACAACAATAAAGCCCCAGATTTTCGACGCTGTTCGCGCCCGGTTTATTGATTTTTCTAAGAAAGCGGGTATACTTGAAGAACATTTGGAGGGAATCAATGGAAAGACCCGGAATTAAAACATACGGGGTGCTGTTCCTGATCGCGGGGATGGCTTTTTTGACCGGATGCGACCAACTGCAGAATTTATTGGGACTGGGCAATAAAAAACAAGAAGCCAGCCAGCAGTCGCCCGCAGCCGCCCCTTCCACGCCGCCATCAACGGTTTCACCCACGCCCTCTTCACAAGGCCCTTTACCCAGCGACGCCTTGGTCCGTATCGGCGGCTGGACCCTGACCCAAGAAGATTTCAACAAGCGGCTTACCCTTTTAAAACAGCAGCTTGCCGGGATGAAAGAAAATTTCAAAGAGGATGACCCGGCGGCAAAAAATTATGTTTTGGATCAGCTGATCCGCCAGCAGCTTCTGGTGAAGGAAGCCGAAGATTCAGGCATTGGTAACAGTAAGGACATTCAGCAGGCGGTTGAGGATTTTCGCCGGACGCTTTTGGTCCAGGAACTGGTCAGCCGTCTGACCAAGAATGTGGCCGCCAACGAAAGCGAAGCCAGGGCCTATTATGATGCCAACAAGGCCGCGTTGACCGAGCCGGTGACCTGGCAGGTCAGCGAGATCATTGTCCCCGATGAGGCTGCGGCCAAGAGCATTTTAGTCCAAATTTTACAGGGCGGGGATTTTGCCCAGATCGCCCAGGCGCAGTCCAAGGCTGCGGATGCTGCCGAGGGCGGGAAATTAAAACCTTTTATCACCGGCCAGGCACCTTTCGACGCCATGCAAACGGCCATTGCCAATTTGGGGGCAGGGGACGTCAGCGGCGTTTTCAAGGGACCCAAGGGCTACTACATTGTCAAGGTGGACTCTAAAACAGGCGGGAAGCTTAAGCCGTTTACCGACTTCAAAGAGCAGATCCTCTATTTCCTGACTCAGCAGAAACAGCAGGCCGTGCTGCTCAAGCACCTCAATGAACTGGCGGAGAAATACAAGCCGGAATATAACAAGGAACTGATCGGCCAGGTGATCGGAAACCCGGCGCATAAATAAGGCTTAAACAAAGAGAGGGAAAATTGCCTTTCGAAAACCGCAAACAACTTTTCATTATCATCGGCGCTGTGGCGGCCGGGATGGTGGCCGTTCTTTTGGCGAGCAATTACGTCAAGAACGCCATTCAAAGCCAGACCCGGGCCCTGGCCGAGCAATACGAAAGCAGACAAAAGGATATGGTGGCCCAGGTCCAGCAGCAAAGCCAGCAGCAAATGGCCCAGCTGGCCCAGGAATTGGAGCGGGTCAAGGCCCAAGAGGCCCAACAGGTACAGCAGCAAATGGCGGCACTGAAAGCCTCCCAGGAGCAGCAGATGCGCCTGATGCAGCAACAGCAGCAGGCTGCTGCCGTCAACAAACAAGGGGCCAGGAAGCCCTCGCTGGCCTTGAGAACGCCGGTTGGCAAGCGCGCCGTGACCGTTAAGATCGACTCATTGTCTGCTGTCGGAGGATTGATCAATCCGGGCGATTTTGTGGATGTGATCGGTGAGTTGAATGTTCCCTCGCAAACTTCCGAAAAATTGACCGTAACAGCCATGATCTTTCAGGACTTACAGGTGCTTGCGGTCAATACCAATGAAGAAGAGCTGGGGGCATACGACGATCAGCAGGCGGCCAATTCTTTAAAAATTACCTTTGCTGTGGACCCGCAAGAGGCGGGCCTTTTGGAGTTTGCCAACAAGAACGGAACGTTGGAACTGGCATTACGGTCACCGGATGATACCGAACACAGGCTGGTCAAGGCCGATACTTGGAAAACCCTGGCGGACTACATCTTGAAGAACCAGGGGCTTAATATTGAAAACCCCGATGAAATTCCCGAAAATAAACCAGTGGAAAGCAAACCCATGATCCAGATTTTTAGAGGCGGCAAGGAACTTTGAGGCGTATGAAAAACAAGTTTTTAAAGAGGCTGTCCCTCGTCATGCTGGGCTTTGCGCTGACCGCCTTTTATTTGCCTCCGCTTTCAGCCGATGAGAATTTCACCATGGACTCCTCGACAACAGGAGACGTCGTTGATATGGTCTCCGGCGATATCCAGTCCGTCCCTGCCAATGGATTGATCCGGGTATCGGTGACCAATCCCGAGGTGGCCGACATCTCCGACGTGACAGACGACAAGGTTTCATTGATCGCCAAGAGGGCGGGGTCAACGGTTTTGTTCATATGGGATGCCGCCGGCAAGCGCAGCGTCAAGGTGCGGGTGGCCGCCGAAGATCTTAATGCCCTCAAGGAAAGGGTGCAGAAGCTTTTGGAAGAAGCCAACATCAAGGGGGTTTCCGAAGATATCAATCTCGATATCGGCAAGGTCATCCTGACAGGCTCTTTGTCCAAGGAGGACAAAAACCGGATGATGGACGTCCTGCTGCCCTACAGCGATAATTTGATGAATCTCGTCAAAGAACAAAAAAATGAAGAGCTGATCCAGGTGGATATGCAGATTGTAGAGATCAACGTCAGCCTGGAAAAAACCCTCGGCATTTTGTGGGGGACATCTTCAGGAGGATCCTCTTCCACAGGCGGTACCAACAGCGGACAGATAAACCTTAATTACAGCGAAACCATTCCCGGCGGAGACAAATTCAAGGACCTCTTTAAGGTCGGTAATTTTACCCGCGGCTCGTCGCTGGAGGCTACGGTCAATGCCCTGGTCCAGGAAGGCAAGGCCAGGCTCATCTCCAAGCCCCGCTTGGTGGTGGTCAGCGGCAAGCCGGCGAGTTTTCTGGTGGGCGGCGAGATCCCGATCCAATCCACCACGGTCAGCACCACCGGCAGCACCTTGACCAATAACACAACCTACGCGGAATACGGTGTCAATTTATCGGTCACGCCCACCATTAAGGACGGGAAAATCGATGTTTTGCTTAATGTGGACATCCGCGACGTGGATTCGGCCACACCGATCTCCAGTTCGGGAGGCAATGTGGCTTTCGTCACGCGGACCGCGTCCACGGACCTGCTGCTGGACAATAGGCAGACTATTGCCCTGGCCGGATTGATCAAATATGAAGACAGCGTGACGATGACGGAAGTCCCGTTCCTTTCCAAGCTGCCCTTGCTGGGCGGATTTTTTAGAAACAGGAGCGAGCCCGCCGATTCCAATACGGAAATGATCATTATCCTGACCCCTACGGTGCTGACGGATAAGAAATACGAGCACAAACAGTTGGTCATGCCAACACCCGAGGAGCGCAGCTCCTGGAACGAAATCGATGCGAAGTATGAACATGAACCGATCGTGTCTAATTGGCCTCCATCCGTTCAACAGGCCAAGCCGTCTTCGGCAGAGATGCCGTCGTTTGCCCCCTCGTTCCCATTGGCGCCGCAATACACCGGGAATTCGACAACGGTGAACCCGCTGATGATCCCTCCTGTGGATACGGTGGGCCTTCCGGCCACCGCAGCCTATGCGCGCATGGTGCAGGAAAAGATCTCCAGAGCCATTCTTTCTCCCCAGGTTTTGAAGGGCACCATGGGAGGCACGGTCAAGCTCAAGCTGCACATCCTTAAAGACGGGTCCCTTGATTCGGAAGAAGTGGTTCAGTCTTCGGGCAACAATACCCTGGATAGTGATGCCATGAGGGCCGCTAAAACAGCAGCGCCTTTCGCTGCTTTTACCCCCGAGATGGATCAGCAGGACCTTGAGTTCACCGTTCCCATCATTTTTAACAGGTTGATTCCGGGAAACCAACCGGCGGAGAAGATCATTGCCTCGCATTAACCGGTTTATGCTGATCGTTGCGGCTTGCTTGATGCTTTTCGCCCCCGTGAAGGCGCAAGCGGTACAGGGCGATCTGGATGCTCAAATAGAAAAAGAATTTGTTCCTGTGCAGCCTAATGCCGAGGCCCAGTTTAATTCGGTGCCGTCGCTGGATGTCGAGAAAGAATTTTCCCCCTTGTCGGTGGACGCCGACAAAGAGTTCGCTGTGTTACAGCCGGACGCAGAAAAGGAGTTTTCTCCCGCCCCTTGAAGGAATCAACAGCGACAAATTTGCAAAACGTGGTACAATAAAAAGATATTATGGCGGCAAAAATCATCACCATATTCGGCAATAAGGGCGGAGTCGGTAAGACCTTTATCGCCGTCAATACGGCCGCAGCCCTGGCCTTAAGAGGCCGCAAGGTGCTGGTCCTTGACTTGAACCTGCAGGCTTCCCAGGACATGTCGCGCATGCTGAACCTGCCGCCCACCAACTGTCTGGTGGACGTTTTGGCGGGCTTAGAAAAGCCGGGGGACGTGATACGGCAGATGTGCATTGCGCATGCCAGCGGGCTGCATTTTTTGCCTGCCGTCAAGTCGCCCAAGCAGATCGGGCACATCACCTCCGACAACCTGCGTTTATTTTTCAAGAAGGCCGTCAATCTTTATGACTGTATCATCGTCGATGGCGGCAGCACCTTCAGCGAATCCTTCATCAGCGTCCTGGACTGTTCCAACCTTATTTTTCTGGTAGGTACGCCGGATATTTTATCGGTGTACCAGGTCAAAACCTGCCTGGATATTCTCCAGAGCCTGCATTATCCTCTGAAGATGATGCATTTGATCTTGAACCGCGCCGAGAGCCGGGGAGGGGTGGCCTGGCAGGAAGTCAAAAGTGCCTTGGCTTGCGAGGTTTTTTCATTGATACCTTCGGACGGCAAGACCGTGGGGGTGGCCATTAACCGCGGCATCCCCTGCGTCATGGACGCGCCTAAGTCCAAGGTTTCGGAATGCTTTTTTGAAATTGCCAGCAGTTTGAACGACGATAAGCTTTATGTGCAGGCCAGTGATGTCTTACGGGTGCGCGCCAACGACGAGCCGCTTCAAAAAAGCGGTGCATTTTGGGAAAAGTTCGGCATCGCCCCGGCCCTTGCCGAGACTCCGACGGAATTCAAGAAAGACGAAGATGAGATTATCAAGGTCAAGCGCGCGGTTCATAACGGGCTTGTCGAGCGCATGAATTTGCAGAAAATTTCTCAAGAGGTCCTGAATGACCCCACCCAGGCGGCCAATTTGCGCCGTGCCGCGGAAAAGGTGGTGACCGAACTTTTGGCGGAAACTTCGGGGACCTTCCTTTCCAGCCACGAGGAGCGCGCCAAGATCGTCCGTGAGATTGTCAACGAGGCGCTGGGTTTAGGGCCGCTGGAGGATTTCCTGGCGGACGAGACAATCACGGACATCATGGTCAACAACAAGGACGAAATCTTCATTGAAAAGAACGGAAAGATCCAACTGACCAACAAGCGATTTATTTCCAACGACCAGGTCAGGGCAACCATCGACCGCATCATAGCACCCCTGGGCCGCCGCGTGGACGAGTCCACTCCCATGGTCGATGCCCGCCTCCCGGACGGGTCCCGTATCAATGCCATCATCCCCCCGCTGTCATTGAACGGCCCTATGATCACGGTGCGTAAATTTTCGCAAGACCGCTACACCATCGATGATTTGCTGGGGCGCTTTCAAAGCCTCTCCCAGCCCATGGCGGACTTTTTGCATGCCTGCGTCATCGGCCGCCGGAACCTCATCGTTTCAGGCGGGACGGGTGCCGGGAAAACCACCCTGCTCAATATTATTTCGCAGTTCATTCCGGACAATGAGCGTATCATCACCATCGAGGATGCGGCGGAATTGCGCCTGGTCAAGACGCATTGGGCCAGGCTGGAGAGCCGGCCGCCCAATATCGAGGGCCGTGGCCGCATCACCATCAGAGACCTTTTTATCAATACGCTGCGTATGCGGCCGGACCGTATCATCATCGGCGAGTGCCGCGGCCCGGAAGTGCTGGACATGCTGCAGGCCATGAACACCGGCCACGACGGATCTCTGACTACCCTGCATGCCAACACCACCAGGGACACGCTTTCGCGTATGTCGTCCATGGTCCTGCTTTCCGGCATCGAACTGCCTTTGCGCGCTATTTATGAGATGGCGGCTTCCGCCATCAACATTATCGTGCAGATCAACCGTTTTTCCGACGGGTCGCGCAAGGTCACCCAGATTTCAGAGTTAACCGGCAAAATGGTGGACAATCTGCCCGAGATCAAGGACATATTTGTGTTTGTGCACAAGGGCGTCAATGCCGAAGGCCGCATCATGGGGGATTACGTGGCCACCGGCTATGTACCGAAGAGTTACGAAGATTTTGTCACGCGCGGCATCCCCATCAGCAAAACCATTTTTGAACCGCCGGCTTGATCCTCATGATCACCAATCTCACCCGCCAGACGACCGTTGCCACCGACGTAGAAATCGCCAGAAACCTATGGCAGCGCACCCAGGGCTTGCTGGGCCGGGAAGGTCTGCCCCAAGGCCGGGCGCTGATCATTCCCTACTGCGAATCCATTCATATGTTTTTTATGAAGTTCCCTATCGACGTGATTTTTTGTGATAGAAACCACAAGGTGGTGGGGCTTTGCGCCAATATCAAGCCTTTTTGCATGTCGCCTATTTTCTTTAAAGCTTCCTATGCGATCGAACTGCCCGCAGGCAGCATCGCCTCTTCACATACCCAAAAGGGCGACGCCTTGAAGTGCCCGCCGTTGCCGTAGGCAGTTATTTTTTACCGTCCTTTTTGCAATCACAACCACCGATCCGCTGCACATGATCGGAGGACGGTATCCAGACAAAGTGGGAGAGACCGTCACAACGGATCTCATTCTCTCCGATCTTCCAAACAATCTTCATCTGGTCGATCTTAAATATTTCCCTCCGTGACTTGGGAAGCATCGGCTCTCCTTGCCGAAAATTCATCCTGTCTTAATGAAGTAACCAATATAATGGGGAACAGGATGATGTGTAGAAATATCAGGGACGAATATATATACTACACGCAAATTTGAGTAAATCAATGACTAAAAAACTGCTTATCGACTTTGGCAAAAGGATAAGGGCCGAAAGGCTCAGCCAGGGTATTTCCCAAGAAAAACTCGCCGAGCTTGCGGATCTTCATCGAAACTATATAGGGATGATCGAGCGCGCAGAGATCAATATCACCCTGCTTAATATCGAAAAGCTTGCCAAGGCCCTAAAAACCACTCCCATCAAACTCTTGCGATCCAAATCAACCAGGGTAGAGAAGCAAAGACATTAAAAGCGGCTCTTCCCTAAACACGGGAAATCTTAAGGTTGTTGACGCTCCATACTTCATAATGTTATAATGTCCAGACTGGACATTTATGGGCGTAACATACAAATTAAAAGAAGAAGTCGTTGGTTTTATTATCAATGAACGCAAAGCTAACCCTCTTTTTTCCTGCCGTCAGCTGGCTGAATCCGCGTCCCAGAAGTTTGGCTTAAGATTATCAAAATCTTCGGTTCATGATGTCCTTAAAGAATCGGGAATCATCACGCCCAGAGGCAGAAAACCTAAAAATAAGTTCGAAATTCCTCAAGAAAAAAAACTGCAGATCAAGGACAGTCTTTCCCAGACAAATTTGCTGCCTCCGCCGCCCGTTCCCGAAGCTCCGCCTGAACCGCGATCGTTGGCCGTGCAACCCATAGTTTTGCCTGTGCAAAAGGTCCCGCCAGTCGTGGTACAGCCGGAAAAGTCTCAAAATATTGAGATCTCACCCGAATATGAAGGGGCGGGCAGGGTTTTTTTGAAGGCTGCCCTTTGGGACCTGGGGATTTTTTCCGACGAGAATATAAAAGAGACGGACTGGCTTTATTACCTGACGTATTGCAAAGGCATTAAGATCGCATTGGAGGGTGATCGAGATGTCATTGTTGAAATGCCTCTTCCTATTGAGCGTTGTATTCAGTGGGCAGTAGACGGCTTAATCAATAATGTAAGGCCCCTGTTTTTGTCACAGGTTTCCGATCAGGAGCTGTTTAAGGCGTGCATGGAAGCCAGGCCAGGCTTTAAAATAATGTCCGTGTCTGTGGTGGATGGAAAAGACCATAAAATATTAGAAATTTGTGATATTGTGGAGTTTATAAGAAAATTTTCATTTAAAAACATATGTTTTGTGGAGAATTTTGCTAAAACCGCCACAGAAAGAGCAAAAGGTTTGTTTTTTCCACAATCAATTGAAATTAAAGAGCTTATAGAAAATATATTTGATTTGAAGGGATTTGATTCGATAAGCGACACAGAAAATGTAGTAAAGATAATTGTACCAATAGATTATGACAAAATACAGGCATTAAACGAAGCCGCAGACAAGCTAAACAGCATGTACTTATTTGACGAGCATAATAAACAGGTTAAGGTCGAAATAATCATAGGTTAAATTCCGATTATTTTTGAGCTGGCGGGGTTGACAGCGTCTATTATATATGGCATACTTCTATCAAAGCAAATCACAGCTTGTATCAACAGCCCTTCGGGGCTTTTACATAGATGAAAGACCGTTTTATTTTTCCTCGCTCCTGCTTAAGGCAGGGGGAAGGTCTAATCGATCTTCTGGCACATAAGGTGAAGGACGATGATCCGACTCACGAGAAGCACAAAGGCACAAAACTTAATCGAATATGCGATCGTCGTGGCCTTGATCTCGGCAGCGCTGGCGCTGTTGAGTACCTATGTGTTCCGTTCCGTCCAAGCCGAACAGAAGATAGTTACTGAGGACTCCTTAAACTGAAAATATTCCTTTGGAGGGAATTATGCATATAAAGAACAAAACAGGTCAAATCACGGTGGAGTATATCCTGGTTGTGACCGCGGTTCTTATCGTCATTGTTGCCTTTGTGTCAAATAAGAACGGTCCGTTTCAAAAACAAATGAACGTTACCCTTAATACGGCGCTGACCGAAGTGAACGGAGAATCAGATCAGTTAAGCGGTTCTCATCACTGGGGTACTTCGACCGACACTGGGGTGCCCACGGGTGTTACTGTCAATCCGACTAAAGGGCTCTAAAAACTATTGACAAGCTAATATTAGGAGGAATCTATGTTAAGAAATTTCCTTAAGAATAAAAAAGGTCAACACTTCGCGGAATACGCGCTTCTGATCGCGTTGGTTGTCGCAGGCATCATCGCCATGCAGACCTATGCCCAGCGCGCCCTGCAGGCCCGTATCCATGATGCGGCGCTGTACATGGCCAATGCCACCAGCAATTCAACCGAAGGCATAGGCAACACCACGCAGTATGAGCCGTATTATATGCAAAGCAACTATGACGTCAGCACCAACAGCGTTGATAACAAACGTTTGGGCAAAGACCTGGTTGAAGCCGACAGCGGCAGCAACCGTTCCAGGACAGGTAGCGAGAACGCCACCTACAATGCTTATGGTTCGAACGCGGCGGGTCAGGAGTAGGCCTGAATCTCAACGATATATTTAAGGAGGAATCCTATGTTGCAATATCTTAACAACAAACGTGGTCAAAGCTTCCTGGAGTATTCAGTGATGATCGTCGTGGTCGTAGGCGCGTTGCTGACCCTTCAGGTCTATATCAAACGCGGCGTACAGGGCCGCTTGAAGAGTGCGGCGGATGACATCGGCGATCAGTATTCCGATGGCAACAGCAATGTGCTTAAGGTAACCGTCAGGAACAGCGATACCCAGCAGATATTCAATGCCGGGAATTCTTCGACAACGATGTTGAAACCGGAAACGACCAATACCACCGAGAACTCGTTGATCGTAAATACCCAGCAAGAATTCTGGGGCACCAAGCCGGAATAGCGCATCAAGAAGAGGGGGATGAAAATCCCCCTCTTCTCTAAATATAGAGGACAAACGCATGCGCGATAGACAAGGCCAAAGCCTGGTGGAATATATCCTATTGGTCACGGCCGTGACCGTGGTGGTGGTCCTGTTCACCACGGGCAAGGGCAAAGGATCTTTTCAAAATACCCTTAATCAGGTCTTTAATCAGACCACACAGGATATGCTCAACGCGTCTACTTATTTGCAACAGAACGCGGCGAATTGAAGTGCCCCATAAGCCATGCGTAAACGCAGCAAAGAAATGAGGCGGGGCATGAACAATAAAGGGCAATCCATTCTGGCAGAACATGTGATGGTTTTTTTCGTGGTGATCGCCGCCATCACCGCCATTTCTGTTTTGGTGCAGCGCGGCCTGCAGGCCCGCATCCATGAGGCCCGGAATTTCGCCGTCGATTCCGTCATCAATGCCTGCGATATCAATTGCCTGAAGGCCACCGGGCGGATCCCCCACGAATACGAGCCTTACTATATGGTGACAACGGCGAATATTCAGACCAACGAGGCCCAAGCAGAGGGAACAACGACGGGGAACCCCCAGGCATTAGGGGTAAAGTACCTTACCAGCGAGAACACATCCACCCAAATAGGGTCAAATTCCATCCAGCTCCCTGCTATATGCAGCGGCCCCTACCCTCCGATATGTTGCCATGACGGCACGGGATGCCGCTCATGCTCACCAATTTCAGGTCATAGCTGCGGCCCAGACACTTGCGGAAATGCGAATGGCAGCGGGAGTTGTAATCCTGACGGGCCGCTAGGAGATCCTCATTCGGGAACCTGTGATACTTCGACCTGGCAATGCGACCCGTGTCATTGTCAAGTTTATACGGAATCGACCTTAGAAGGCATGTGTCCTGCAACCTATACGGCTGACTGTGGAGCGGATTCATGCGGGCATGCCGACGCCTGCGGCTCCTGCGGTTCTTATACATGGCCATATGACGGAAAAACTTATACGACGTTCTGTTCTATGGGACGGTGTTGGTTTGTAAACCCTTATGACCCTGGTCATGGGTGGAATTGCGCCAATTGCGCCCATCCTTGTTTTTAAAAGGTGCAAACGTGAGGAAGGGAATGGTTTTCTCCCGGAGGGCACAGACGATATTGGAATACACGATGCTTGTGAGCATCCTGATGCTGGTGCTTTATTACATGGGTGCGGCCATCAAGCGCGGGGTGCAAAGCGTTGTCAAGGTGACGGCGGACCAGGTAGGCAACCAGCAGAACTCCGATCAGGATTTTACCAACCCCGAGACGGGATATATGGTGGGTTCCAATACGCAGATGCAGGACGCCCATAACGATTGGAATGCGGAAACGGGCTACATCAGCAGCGATGGGACCAGGCATTTTATGGCGACGTCAGGGTATAATGAGTCGACGTACACCTCGACTCAGTCCATCACCAATGGGGGATTTACGCCCGCGCAATAAAGAGCAAGGACAAGGCCTATGCATATTCGTCGAGGACAAACGATTTTGGAGTACACGGTCATCATGATCATCATCATCGGTGTTTTGGTGGCCATGAAGGATTATATCAAGCGGGGCATTCAAGGCCGGTGGAAGGCCTCGGCGGACAATTTAGGCAGCCAGTACGACCCGCAATGGGTGAGTTCCAATATCCAATTCGCGGCACAGACGAATTCAACATCTATCGTACAGGTCACTCAGGCCAGCCTCGCTGGTGTCGAAGGGCAGTTGACGGCGCGTACAGATGCGACGAATTCTTTGGAAACAAAGACAGGAACTTCACAGGTAGGGAATTGATGAATGGAGCCAGACATCAGGCGAAGGGACAGGCCATCACCGAACTTGCCGTGTTCGGAGCGATCCTGATCTTTATTCTCGGGACGATCATCCGCACCGCCGTGAGCAACGGCTATCAACAGGACGTAAGCTTTAAGGCCATGCGTATGGCCATGTTGGCCTCCTGGAATGATTCCAGGGCCAACCCGGGCTCCGGTCCGCAGGTGACAGCCCATAACAGCGCCACGGTCCTTTTCGTCGAGGACAGGCTCGCGCCTGATTACGGCAAATACGGCAGCATGGACCGCAATCCTTTCATGGTTTCCGGATCAGGGACATTTTCATACAATCTGCTTTACCCCATCAACAATGATGACCCGGCTGACATCAAAAACAGCCTTCCGATCATGGATGTTTACATTAACGGCCAGCATTTTCCATTCACACTGGCTTCCTATGTCGCCAACCGGCGCATTTGCCCTCCTGGTCAGTGTGCTGAATTTCCGGCTTGCGGCGACGGTACTCCCATGACGCCTGCCCAGGCCCAGGCCCAATGCTTGAAGGGTTGCGGCGGCGAAACAGACCTTTCCTGTGCCCAGCAATGCCAGCTGGCGGCGGTCAGCCAGTGCAAGCTCAACCAGTGCATGCGCAATCGCCGGGAGTGGGGCGGGTTAGGGACAGGGCTTATCAGCACAGGGATGGAAAACAGCCAAAGCAACCTGGCGGCTGTTACGGAAAAAATGTTCGACACCAATAGTCCGGCTGTCGCCCCCATCACCGCAACCACGGCAAGCGTAAGATTAACCCAGCAGTCGGACAATGCGTGCACCATTTTCACCGACCTCCTTAATGCCGGCGTCCTGGCCAATCCAACGTCAAGCACCTATTGCAGCGGCAATACCCAGGCGACGGTGGACTTACAATGGAGTTCCGGCTGGCCTCAGTTCGAAAGGGCCTATGAAAGAGATTTTCAGTTGACAGCCAGGCAGGCCGTTCCTTATCTGGTGGCCATCGAAGGTCTTATCTCGCCCGCAGGCAACGGCCGGTTTAAGCTGTTTTACACCTTGGTGGCCAATCCCGGCGGAACGCCGGACGCATCTAATAATTCTTCAAATATGTCATTCAGCACCACGGCCCCGTATTGCAGCGCCCATGGCAGCACGGCCTGCAGGAACATGGAATTGTCCAGCGACGTGCCCCTGTTGGACTATTGGGGCAAGCCTACTACAGATGGCTCTGGTTCTTCCATCAACAGCAATGGGGTCATGCAGTATGACCTTTACCGCATCGCCGACTATTCCCAAACCGCTGAAAATGACGCTGCCGGCAAATTTACCGACGGGGTGCTGTATCAATTCCCCCCGTGCGCTGCAGGCAGTCCCTGCATGCGCAACTTCATTGCCTGGCAATGGGCGGCCACGGCCGGTACATCTGCAGCAGAGATCGGTCTTAGCAGCAGTAACCATGTCTACCCCACATATGACATTGACGGCCGGCTGAAGGAAGTGACGATTTATAATCTTACGACCGATTCGTCTCATCCTGGCTGGCCGGTCGTGGACTATGTCGATGAGCAGGGAGGGGATATCGACGGCACCTGGGATGTAAATTCCTGCAGCCCTCAGCCCGGGCTTCAGTCTCAGCAGCAGGTCTTTACCTTTACCAAAAACAGCGCCAATGCCACCAATAACGGCAAAGGCACCTACCTGTTGATTCAGGACGGTAAATTGTACAATCCGGAAACCAATCCCGACGGCAGCCATACCTTCGTGCGCAGCGCCAACAAGCGGGACACCATTGATCTGATCCAGCGGGTCATTCAACTGACCAACAATACCGGCCGTTTTTGTTCCAAAGGAGGAGGCACGCCGCAGCTTTGCAATGCTGCCTGTGTCACCAATCTCAACAGCTGCACGGCCGCCTGCGCTACCGGGACGAATAAAGCCGCCTGTTTGACAGGATGCGCCAACGCTAAGGGGGACTGTGATTCGGCTTGCGCCAATCCCAATCCGGTTGAGGTCTGCGTTAACCAGACAGGCTGTCCAGACGGGCCGTATTGCAATTGTTTCAGCACTCAGGACAATATTAAATCGACCTGCTATGATACTGTGCAAAACAAGATATTTGTACGCAGCCGTATTGAAAACCGGCGCGGCTTTATGTGGGCAACCAACACGTCGGGACGTTACCAAGTGGGGCGCTGATGAGGATACGCGGTCAAAAAGCTCAGTCAACCATCGAATTCACCTTCGCCGTGGTGGTGACTATGTTCTTGATCTATGGACTGGTGATGGTTTTCCGTTGGGCGGGCCTGGACCTGGCCAACCGGCGGGTGATGCAGGACATCACGTTGACGAATAGTGCTGACCCGTATAAAGAACTTAGCTCGGACGACTTTTATTTTTTGCCGATGAGTGCTGTTTATCACGGCAGCGTTACAGGGAAAGATCTCAATGAGCAAACGAACTAATAAAAAAGGGCAAACGGCGTTGATCCTGGTGCTGCTGTCGGCAGCGGCCCTGGTCTTTCTGGCCATTACCTATAATTGGGGGCGTGTGGCCCAGATCAAAAGCCTGCTGACCATCTCTGCGGACCAGTCCGCATCCCTGCTGGCTTCGGATGCCGCCAGTTACGGTGAACAAGAAAAACAAACAAGTTTGGGCGACAGCAACAAGGTCTCCGGGATGAGCGGCCTGCTGATGGACGTCATCCTCGTGGTCGTTATCATCGTCATCATCGTTATCGAGATCGTTTCTTGGGGGTCGGCAACGCCGTTGGTGACCACCTTTTTGGGGTTGTGTCTTACGCTGGCCTTGGTCATGGCGGTGGTGACGCTGGTTTTGCAGTTGACCGTCATCCAGCCCGGAATGTGCGAACTATGGAATAAGCTGCAGAAAAGCCAGCCCATCGTACAGCAGTTTTATGAAGGGGCGGTGGGGCCGGCCCTGCAGGGTGCCGTCACCGACCAGGTCAGGCTTACGGATTATTTCGATGAGAACGCCAACGGGCTTTTCGGCGTGCAAACCAATTCCGGGTCGCCCACGGCCAGGGACACCATCCCCCGGTTCGGGTTCTTTTATACGGAACGGTTAAAAATGCTTAACAAGAACGTGGGGTATATTCCGCAGGCGGTTTTCTTCTATGATCAGCTAAGAGAATTTATCGGCGGGCAGACCTGCCTGCAAAATTTCAGCGACAATAAAAATTATCCGGGGGTGCCGCTCAATCCCAGCTGCATCGATCCGGCGACAGGCAATGATTATTGCGCCGAAAGCACGACGGACCCGGCTTGCACCGGCCCCATACCGGTTCAGATCACCTGCGCCCAAAATGTTTACGAGAGCAATCAGCTTCAGGTTTACCTGAACCCGTCCTGCAGCTCTTGCAACAATTCTTACACGTCCACGTCTAATTATTCAGACTACGCTTCCAAGCCGGCGTGCCGCATAATGGTCAATAACAACTATAGTTTCCAGCTCAATGATTCCTGCTCGGACCCGAGCAACCCTTATTGCAATCCCTGCTGTCAGCCTCTTGCCCAGAAAGGCTCCAGCTCAGGGAGCACAGTGTATAAGCCCCTGCGCCCGGCCTCATGCTATCCGTACAACCAGGGCCTTCTTCCGACGGTTTGCGCCACCAACCCAACCGCTAAAGACAAAAAGACCGGGCTGCCGTTGTGCTCTCAGATCAGTGGTCCCGGCGGCGATCCCATCAATGGCGGCTTTGGCGCGCCATCGGAGTGTTATACCGGCAACCCCTATGGCACGGCATCTCCCAATCCCTATACGCTGATCTATGATCCGACGTATCAACAGTATGCCAACGGCATATCCTTCCTCGATCAATACGGCCGCGATCAACAGTTGATGCAGCCGACGGCCACGTCCGTACCCTTGGCCGGTATGACGGTCAAGGGGGAGTTTCCCAACGGCATTTATCCTTTCTTTTGGCTGATGGACATGAATCCGCAAACAAATTCAGCGGACCCCAATGCCTATAAGGCCCCCAGCAACTATTTCAGCCCGGAAGTGGATAAGATCGACCCGACCAATTGCAACAATTATTTGCAAACATCGTCATGGTACCATTGGTGCGTGGCCCAAAGCAATTCCAGCTGCACGGTACAGGGTACCGGCAACAGAGGGGTGCCTCCTGTCAGTTCTCCTTCATCAACGGCATTTCCTGATTTAAATCAACTGAGGCTTTCCTACACCTGCCAGGGCAAGGACTGCTGCGTTAACTATCTGCCCGACTCCTCGGGTACGAACAGCAGCACGACGCCATCCAATACCTTGACAATCAATGCTGCCACAAACAACAGCAGCCCCGTGACGGTTGTGATAACCGCTGTCTCTTTCACCGCCGCTACCGCCGGGCAGACAGACAATATGGGTACGCTCCAGATCTCTTTTACAGCTTCAGATAATTCCGGGAGCAACCCCATAGTAAACGTTGCCTTCTTTCTGACGCCACCGGGAAGCGCGAATGACAATAACATTGCCAGCGTTGCCTATGATACCAGCCAATCCAAATATGTATTCCAAGGCCAATATGTAAATCAAAGCGGATCATCGCTTTCTACGCCATACACTCCGGAGCAGACTACGGTTACGGGGACAGTCGATGTCAAGATCCCGACGTGTTTTTCAGATCCGTCGGCCCCGCCGAACACGTACTATACCCTGCCCACAGGAGATTACTCCCTGGCAGCCATGGCGCAGGACGCCGGAGGGTATAGCGGAAGCACGACAGCGCCTTCTTCCGTGACAATGACCGACCAAAATGCCTGTGCGTACAGCAATGCCAATTGCGGGGAAGACATATGCGGCAATTCCTGCGGCAGCTGCCCGACCGGCACAAATGAAAGCTGCTCGACGACAACAACGCCGGGTACTTGTGGGTGCACGTACAGTCCTACTCCTGGGAATTGCGGGACAACCACCTCCTTGGTGTGTTGTGCTTCTGCCGCGGATGTTTGTCACAACAGCACATGCTGCACACCGGCTTCGTCCTGTCCGACAGGGGACAATTGCGGCAGTGTTTCGGACGGCTGCGGCGGAACAATCAACTGCGGTTCATGCACCTCTCCGCAGACCTGCGGCGGGGGAGGGACTGCGAATGTTTGCGGATGTACGCCTAATTGCAGCGGGGTACCTACAGGAGGGAGCAACGGCTGTAACGGGACATGTCCCTAAACGGAGGGGATAGGGAATTTAAAATATGCGTTATCTATGGTTCTTAATTATGTTGATTATCATTCCAGCCGCGGCGTCGGCCGAGGGCTGCACGTTGAATGGCAACAACATTTGTGTGGCCTGTCCCTCTCAATGCAGCATGGCAAGCGGAACATGTTCCTGCACACCTGGAACGACCGTGACGCTCATAGCTACGATCGGCAGCGGGACCCCTTCTCAGAGGATATCTTTTTATAATAATGGGGCCTTGCTGGGCCAGGGGATTTTCCAATCCTGCACCACCGGTTCATGCACAGCCTGCACAACCAGCGATCCGTGCACCTATACCTATGATTTTAATATGCCGGGATGTGCGGTCGGCACGCCCTGTCCGGCGTATTCTATTACCGCCTCTACCAGCAGCACCAATGCTACAGGGTCAAATACCAACGGTCCCATTGATCTGGTCGGCAGCAATGAATACCCGAATTTTAAATATGACGGAACGAATTTTAATCCCGCGCTGGACCATAATTTTTCTCATAACAGTACCGACTATTGGGTGGCCGGGGACAACCAGATGTGTATGACCAACTGGCCTTATAACGGCAAGACAGCGGCTTTTCCCGACGGAACCTGCGAATGGTTTGACGGTCCTGCCCCCTGCAGCGGGAGCGCATGCACCAGCGCCTCCAGGACGCCCTCCCCTCAAAGCACGGTATCCAGCCTCAATGATGTGCTGCACACCTTTTCGGATTTTGACAAATTCGCCCAATCGATCCTCGGCAAGAGCCTGGAGACCACCACCTCGAGCTTTCACAGCATCTACACGCAAATTGCTGCGTGGGTCGCTCCCCAATGCGGTTCAGGCAGTTGTCAGCAGGTTAAATGTGCCGACGGCAGCACATGCGGCGCCAACGGGCTGTGCGGGGACGGGGTAACAACCTGCGATGCCTGCGCTTTCAACAGGGACAACTGCAACCCCGATGGCCCGGGACGGCTGCTGAGTATTTACAATCCCTATGTGAGCCCGCCGGTGGACAAGCTTAAAGATTGGAATACAGTCATCACCAGCTGGTTGAATACATCCTTTACCGCAAGCGGGGCCACCAGCAAAATAAGCGGATCTAGTTCTTCCAATCCCGCCGAATGGTGTCTGCCCGAAAGAACGGACATGGCTTCCGATGCAACAGAACTTTATTATATCGATAAGAATGCACCGACGGGGACGTGGGGCGACCTTCCGCATGTGCTGGCCTGTCTAAAATACAATGCCGGTCCCACCAGCGCAGAAACGGCGAACTATTCAGCCTGCGCAAATTCCCTGGTGACCAACAATAGCTGCCTGGAGAATTTGCCCTCGTCATGTTCGCCGACGGTTTTGTCGACCCCGCTTTTGCCGGCCCCGTCCTTTACTGTCACAGACAGCAACAGGTGTAATGTGTGCAAAGACGGCAGCTTATGCGGCAGCGGCGGCACAGACAAATGCCAGGACGGCAGCGCCTGTGTCGAGGGGACCTATGCGGACTGGGTGGCCAATCAGTACAGGTACGGACCCATTTATAATTACCAAACCTGCTTGAATGTACTTAACGGCGGCTGCGATGACGGCAGCGTCTGCGGCAGCGGCGGGACCAATCCCAATAAATGTGCAAACGGTAAGACATGCGGCCCCTGCGGCACGACCAATAATTCTTATGCGTCGCAGTCAAGTGTCTGCGCCGCATCGGTGCTGGGACGCTCCTTGACCGCGGCCTACAGCGGAAGCCGCGGCTGTAACAACACCTTTAAAACCTGGGTCCAGAACAACCTCACGCTTTTTAACGATGAAAGTCCCAAATTCGCCTTGCGTTATGCGTACCTCAAGGACGTCTATGACAGGGCTATTACACTGCAGCGGATAACCGCTGATGCGGACTATGCACTGCACAACTTCTTTAAGCCCTGCAGCGGATGCGCCTACGGTAATTGCGGGGACGGCGGCCCTAACAAATGTGGCGACGGCAGCGCGTGCGGGCAGTCGTTATGCCCGGACAACACCACCTGCAGCTCCGACAGCGATTGCAGCAACGGCGGCTCATGCAATCAATGCGCCGACGGCGGACCGGTGGCCCAGATCATGTATGCACGGACCCAGAAAAAGACCACTGCCACCCTGCCGAATTCGGTCATCTATGGATGGAGAGACAAGCCCACCTTGGGGCAGTCGCCGTGCGGAACTGCCTGTTCGGACAACAGCCTGTGCGGCAGCGGCGGCACAGGCAAATGTCAGAACGGCAGCGCGTGCCAGCCGCTGGGCTGCGAGCACATTGTCAGGGTCACGGCCTTCTCGCCCGGCCGCACCGGCGGTAACGGCGTCTTTCAAGACAGGCTGCCGTGGATCGATTCCTATACTTCCGATTGGGGATTCACGCAGAACTATGAATTGACCCAGCGTGACGGTTATGTGTACGTCGGGATAGAGCGCTGGGACCAGCCCCATACCAGTGCGGTGGCCTTCCCTAACAAACGTTCTTTGTGGCAATTCATGTTTACGAATCCAGGAGCTGCCCAATCCAACATTTCTCAAGACACGGATCCCATCGATGCCTGTTCAACGACGGCGTATTCCCAGTTCGGCCTTCCGGCAGGCCAGAAAATAGGACTTGGCATCACGCAGCAAATGGCAGAAGGGCTGGCTTATTATAGCAGCAAGGGCCAGTTATTGGCGCCGGATGTGGATGCACTGGGCGGGGCATTTATGCTTAACGACAGGTCTAATGGAGGGAGGATCGATCCTTTTGCCGTCGCACATGGGGCCGGCGTCGGCGGAGACTGCACGCGGGCGGTTTCGGCCTTGCTGGAAATGGGGGTCAAGAGCCATGCCTGCGCCAGGTATGTGGCGGACATCAGGTGTCCTGCCGGAGGGTCGGACTCGGGAGCGGGCGATTATTGCATTCAGTTTGTCGACTGCAATAAATTGGGCAGCACACCGACCAGTGACGGCCCTTAACAAAGGCTTGTTATGCGAATAACCAATAAAAAAGCGGCTTCCATTCTCGAGTTCGTGGGGCTTTTTCTTATCATCATCACGGCCTTTCTGATCATGAGAAACTACATCCAGCGGGGCATTTACGGCGCCTCAGCCAAGGCCGGCCGAAGTTTTGCGTACGGCAGGCAATATGACCCTCAAAAAACTATTGAATGCGCCTTTGATGACGTCACCAACCAGTGGTATGATTATAATTGCTTTGAATATTATAAAAGCCTGGACGGCTGTAACAATGTCAGCTGTAGAACAAATATTATCGTTAATAATTGTGGAGCAACCAGCGGCAGTTATTGCAATAATTTAGGAGCCCCCTAGAACCTAAGACCATAGTTTATGATCCTCATTGTTTCTTTGGCCTTATTATTCGCATCAGTTTACCTGCTGGTCGTCAACCTTGCCCCGCTGGCCGCTGCCAAATACAACCAGATCAATGAAACGCAGGCCCAGTCGGTCGTCGGGAAGGTGGACCGGTACCTGCGCGAGGATGAAATCAAGAAGCTCTACCGTCTGACCGTATTTGGTCCGGTGGCCATAGGGATCGTCGGTTTTATCGTCTTTCCCGGGGATACCCATTGGGCAGGGCTTTTGATCGGTGCCGTCTGCGGGTTTATCCTGCCGCGCATGTATGTCAACCATTTGGTCAAGGGCCGCGCCAAAAAATTCGATGACCAGCTGATCGACGCCATCATGATCATGTCCAGTTCTTTCCGCGGAGGCTTGAGTCTGGTGCAGGCCTTTGAATCGGTTGCCGACGAGATGCCTGATCCAGCCAAAGGCGAATTCGGCATCGTTTTGGGGGAGAACAAAATGGGCGTGTCTTTGGACGAATCCCTTAACCGGTTTTACCGGCGCATGCCTTCTCCGGCCATGCAGCAGATGGTGACCGCCATTTTGCTGGCGCGCGAGACAGGCGGCAACCTGCCGGTCATTTTCTCACGCATCGTCAACAGCACCCGAGAACGCAAAAAAATAGAAAAGAACCTGCAGACCCTTACCCTTCAAGGCAAGATCCAGGCTCTTGTCATGACCGGCCTGCCCATATTTTTCTTTTTTACCGTCTCAGGATCGAACCCTCATTTTTTTGACACCATGCTTAATTCGGAGATGGGGCACAAACTTCTTATTATTTGCGCAGTCTTATGGATATTAGGGGCGTTAACCGTCATGAAAATATCGACGTTCAAGGATTTCTAATATGGCCCTAGCCCTTTTGCTTTTTTTTCTGGCTGGTTTTGGTCTGATCATTGGGATTTGGCCTCTGGCCATCGATAACCGGCCAACATTAAAGATGTCCGATGATCCCTTTGCGGATTTAAGACCGACGGGCGCGCCGGTTAAAAGGAAGGGGCTGGCGGCCGCATTCTCGGCAGTGACCGGCAAGCTGGCCATATTCAACCGGCCCCTGGCAGCCTCCTCTACGGGCAGGCGCATGTTTAAGGACCTGTCCACCGCCCGGATCAACATGTCGGTCGAAGAGTTTTTTCTTCTTAAGGAGATCCTGGTAGGCGGCATGGTCCTGCTGGCTTTCAAGCTGGGCAGCGGCAGCGATTTCTTTACATTTTCTCTCTTGATGAGCATTGCCTTGGGCTACATGCTCCCGGAAATGTGGCTTAAATCGCGGATCAAGAGGATCAAGGATGATATTCTGAGGAATTTGCCCGATACTGTGGACCTGTTGGGGCTTTGCGTCAATGCCGGGCTGGATTTTATGATGGCGTTAAAGTACGTGGTCGAAAAATCAAAACCCACCGTCATTATTGACGAGCTAAGAAATATGATGCAGGAGATCAATGTAGGCAAGCCCAGAAGGGATGCCTTAAGGGACCTGGCCAAGCGCTATGACCTGCCTGATTTGTCCACCTTTTCCCGTACCTTGATCCAGGCTGACCGCATGGGAACTTCGGTTACAGAAGCGCTCAACATCCTCTCTGAGGACATGCGTGAGGCCCGTTTCAGGAGAGGGGAAGCGTTGGCTCTAAAAGCCCCTTTAAAGATGATGATACCTCTGCTCTTTTTTATTTTCCCTGTGGTGGCCATATTGGTTGCAGGTCCAGTATTCTTAGACTTCTTCCAAAACAATCCTCTCAAAAACCTTGGTCATTAATTCAGAGTGGAAATTATAAATATCCATTCTGAATGGAAATTTAGATTTTAATATCCAATCTGAAATAAATATCCATTCTACTTAACATCTCCCGCTGGAAACGGTCTTATTCCTTTTATTGCTTCTAAAGCATAAATTTTGTTCCAAATCAACGTTTTTGGCTTAGAAAGCGCTTTCTATACTTTAATTTAGAAAAAATAATATCCCTTTTACAATGAATTTTTATTATTTTTTCATTAAGGACAAAACTATTTGAAATATATGGGGTTATATCTCAATCTAAATTTGCCAAAAGGTGGTCATCTGTATATAATATGCTATACTTCAGGTGTCGACGACAAATCAGTCCCTTTGAAGCACCTGAAAACATGAGCCAAGACTTGGAAAACACATCTGACATGCCCCAAGAGCAGAAGCAGAATTTTCCTGAAGCTCAAGAAAATTTTGCTGATTCCGTTGTTTTGGCCCCCCAAACACCTGCAGCAGACGCCACCCCTTTTGTCAGCCGCTTCAATCAATGGATGAAGGTTATCGCTATAGTAGTTCTGGCGGCCTTTGTCCCTAATCAGGCCAGCTGGGCTTTTGGATATAACCCGTCCGTGCTTTACCGGAACCTGCCGGTTGCTCCTGTGCAGGATGAAGAAGGTATCGTCTTACCCCAACCGGCCATGCCGGGCGTTCAGGTTGCGGACAGCATGGAGTATTTGCTTAAGCAAATCCAGAACAAGCCCAAGCTGCGTCTGGAGCTTAACCTGAATGCCGGTTCCAAGGCGCACACCTTGGAAATCGATACCAAAACGACTTTTACTCCTGACAAGATCACCCGGATTTCACAATGGCTGAAGACGCCCAATTTGAACGTGCTTAATTGCGGCGTGTATGCCCTGAAAGATATTTTAGAAGCCAACGGTATTAAGCGTTCCTTGCAGGAAGTTTCGGTGATGACCCTGTCCGTGGACATCATGGCGGACATCATCAAGGTGGGCGAGCCGAAATTAAAAACCACCCTTTTTGCCATCAACAAGACAGCCCAAGCGCTGGGGCTTAAGTACCAGAGCCTGAAGGTTTTGCCGCAAGATGAATTGAATCTGCCGACACCTTTTATTGCCCATTTTAAGAATGAGCATTTTGTGACGGTCCAGAAAGCCGTGGGCGGCGAAGTTTACTATACCGATCTTGATTATCCGCATATCGTCAAAGCTGGGGATTTCCTGAAAAATGCCGATGGGTTTGTTTTGGCTCAACCAACAGAAGGCATAACCGCTAAAGCCGTTCCCGAATCTCTGCAAGCCTTTGTTTGGGGCGATAAATGGCGCGACATGTCCCAGAACCTGCCGGGGATCGTGTCCGGAGCTCAGCTGGGCATTCAAATAGCCATCTTAGTTCTTAGGATTGTTTTGAGTTTTGTTCCGTATGTGGGCACAGGCATCGAGTTTGCCATGTTTGCTTATGAAGTCAGTCAATTGGCCCAAGCCTTGGCTACCATCTGTGTCATGAAGGGCGCTTGCAGCCAGGATGAAGCCTTTCTTCTAAGCACAGCCATTACAGCAGCTTTTACCTCGGGTTCAGTATTAGGTTTTGCCATGTCCATTGGAGAAGCGTATATGGACAAGGAAATTATTGAAGCCATCAACAGCGCGATCTGCCCTCATCCCAGCCAATGCAGTGATACGAGTTTAATCCTTGAGTCAGCGGCAGACGTGGCGGCCACCTCCGTTGCCAATGCAGCGGCAAACGCCGTGGCGAGTGCGGTTGCGGACGCGGTCAGCAATGCAGTTTCTTCCGGTTCCGGCACAGATCCTAATTCGGGCGGCCCTGGACCTTCTAATAATGGAAGTCCAGGAAGCGGGCCAAGTCAAAATCCTCCGGCCAACAACGCGCCGGCCTCTAATCCAGGATTAACCGGCCCGGCCGGAAGTCCTGTATCAAGCCCGACAAGCCCCACACCGACAACTACGCCGACGCCCCTGTGGGCTGACCTGCTCGGAGTAGGCAATAATTCCTCGTCTCCTTCCGTTGCCCGTCCGACCAATTTTTTTGAAGACTTTGGAGACAGGCTGGAAGCCTCTTTTTATCAGCAACTCCCGCAGGTGGTGGGCGACGTCGCGGGGATGACGGCAAGGCTCATTGCCTATAAAGCATTCGGGGTTAAAGCCAATGATAATGTTTCCCAGGCGCTGGGGCTGGCTTTCAATGCCGTGGGTCAGTTAGCCGGAGAAGAGATTGATCATGAGATATCCTCAACAAACCCAAACAACCCATATCGCAATGGGATCAGCAGTCAGCAGCTTTGGGGGACGGTCATTAAGGCCTCCATTGATTTGGGCATGGGGTTCGCGGCGGATGCGGCGATTGGCAAATATGACGATAAAAAGGCCAAGGAGAATGCCGCCTATGCCAATAACTATGCTTATCAACAGGCGGAGTTTTTCGGAATCGTAGCCTTGACTGCCAGCGCCGCCATGGCAGGCTACATGGCATTGACCACAGATGTGCCCGCAAATTCCGTGACAGGTAAGAAACCCGGGTTCTTGGATAAGTTTGGACTGGCCCTATTTGCTCCAGGGGAGTTGGCGGCGTCGGCTGTTACCACTGATATCAACGGCAAACCCGTTACGGTCACTCAAAATATAGATAGCAATACTCCTTCAGTTTTAGGAAGCACGGCCGTCAATTTCGGCGGCATGAATTATGCCGTACAAAGCGTGGCACCCGGAACTCCTTATTCGGAGGTGTCAGGGACAGCGCCCGGATCCGGATTTACGGATGTTTGGCAAGTCGATCCTCAAACCGGCAAAAGCTTTCTTAAAGTAGATGGGCTTGGCAATTACATGAACTTTATGCAGGTCCAGGGGCAAATGACAGGATGGACTCCTGAAAGGGTCGCAGGCGATGACATGTCCTGGAATGAGATGAAAAAGAATAATAAGGCGGTCTATAATGCTCCAGGTCATTTTGACGGTCTTATTTCATATACGCCGGCCACCCCCGCTGCTTCCGATAGTGAATTGCATGACCAATTCCTGCTTGGCGAATTCGAATCCCGCTCTATCGGGATGCCCGGCCTTGCCCCTGATTATATCGCTGGACAATTTCAGGAAGCGGCAAACGAGGGGGCATTTAATGCATTCTCGTTAGGTATGTATGCAATTGCTGACAGGATGGCCAAAGAATATACTCCAACAGGAGTAGACCACTTGCAAAACGGGATAAATGTCTATAGTACCGGGGATGCAGCTGGCGGCACCGTGGTTGGCGGAGATTATAACGCGCAGACCAATACTTTAACAGTTGCCCCAATGAGAGATTTCTTGTTAAGCATAGGGCTTCCGGATTTTCAGTTTGCTGCTACCGAGAGCGGTCAGCTTGCTATTGGCCAGGCCCATAAGGATTTGAATAAGGGGCTTTATTTTGAAGGCGAGACATCTGGCGGAGAGCAGGTAAATCAAAGTTTAAATGGCCCCGAGAAAACTTTAGAAAGGGGAACCCTTCAACCCTCAAATAGCAATATTCAAATGTTTTCTCCGGCAATGTTTGCCGGATCTTTGCCTGCGGCAGGTTCTAACAATGAGGAACCCACAACGATCAAGCCGGACTCTAATCAGGAGGAGCCTACGGCGATCAAGTCAGACGAGGGAACAAATACTTTGCAAGGAGCGCCTCTAAACGGGTCGGCTAACAAAGCCGAACAGAATCCCGCTCAAAACACCAATGACCAGCAGAAGCCGTGGACAGTTTATCTTTCACCCGTACAAAACAATTCAACTGGGGCTCAGCAGGGAGTAGCTGTTCCCACAGCGGACGTTTTGGAGGGCAAGGTCAATCCTTCCGATCCTTTGTCCATCGCAAATTATATTGTACATGGCGGAGTGGTGTTCATGGTCAATTCTCCGGGCTCCACTTCAGACGCTCCGTTTTCAATCATTTCAGGGTTCGCTTCATTTAATACGCCCGCAGGAGGCAGGGGAACTTTAGCGGTTGTCAATGGCGGCCTTGATTATATGCCATTCAATGCTTTTTATGGGGCAACGGGCATGACAACTAAGGTGATTTCCGGCAATGGCGCTGCGGGCGGTTCCCAACAGACCACGGTATCCGTGCCGGGAGCGCCGATTGCTCCGGGCGCCGGCGGTTTCGGTCTTTTGAACAACGGTTCTTCTGAGGGGCAAGACATCAACTCTCCCGAGACACAATCTCCTTCAACCAGCACCACTCAGTCTGCGCAAGGAAACAATGGTCAGGCGACCTCAAATGTCGGTCAGGGCATTCAAGCCCTCGGAGAAGTGGCATCTTTGTTTGGGCTTCCGGGGGGTAGTTTAATATCAAGTATCGGTGCAGGAATCAACAATGTCATCGCCGGCGAAGCGACACAATCGGCGTCGCCCAACACCACCACCAAGGGAATACTTCAGACTTTTGGAAGCGGCATGGCGGAGAATGGCTCTCCTATCATTGGCGGGCTAGTGGCGGCATTAGGCAATAAGATTGACCAGGAAGGCGCTTCCAATACCGGCACATCAGACAAAGAAGTTTTGGCGGCTCTGGAGACGGCGAAAAAGAGCGGCGGGCTTATCCCTCCGACCGATGCCCAGATCAAGGTGGCATTGGCCAAGGGATTCATTCAACTGGATGCTGAGGGGAACCTTCCTTATGTATACAGACCATGGGGCTCTTCTCAAGCTGGTCTTGCCCCGCAGGCCGGAGGGTTAAATAATCCATATGCCGCCAGCGGCCCGACTTTTTGGGGAACTGTTGCCAACGATTGGGCCCATCCCTGGGCCAATGTGGATCAGATTAAAGCGCTGAGAACACAATACTTCCCTCAGGGAGCAACGGACCAACAATTAGTTTATGTAGCTACAAGCGATGATCCGCAGGCAGTGGCCGCTAGAAATAAATTTGTCGGCGCCGGGCTAGAATCATTCCGGTTGAGCAATGGCACTGAAGTGGCGCTTAAGGGGGCTGTTCTTAATTTTAATCCGGGAGACACTGGAGAATACCTTGCGGCCCTTCCGTCAACCGGGAATGCGTATGCCTTTTATGGCAACTACAATTTTAAAACGCAGGGAAACCTAAACGGCGTTTCACAAATAGTGCCGGTCCTTGTCAGCAATGAATGGCAGCAGGGATTAGGCCAGCCTGGAACAGAGGGACAGGGCGGTCTAGTGGCAGCAAATGTTCAACAGGCGCTTTATAAAATGGAAGGTGCAAGTGCTGCCAAGAATCAGATTGTCAATGCAACGGTTCCCGTTAATATGCTCGCGGGGACACAGATTCCTGAGCCAACGCCCGGCCTTACGGTTGATTACAATTCAGGCAATGTCCTGGCCGCACCTGGTATTGTTCAGGAGGCAAACTCGTTCGGGACAATGACAACAATGAACGGAAAAACATCCTCTCCGTTGGCGCTGGACTCTTATGCCATAGCAGGCAACGGGAAGGATTTGATTGTCGGCAATGGGCAGCTTCCCGGCAAAGCCTTTGTAGGCTATCCAGGACTGCAGAACAACGATGCTTCCGTAGGTGAGAAAACCAGCTATACCACCAGTGCTAACTTTTCCTTAGCGCCGACAAACAGCCGTGCAGTGGGTGCGGGAGAAGGATATTTCCAATTCGCCATCCAGGGCATAAATTGGGCAAAGCCGGATGTCGCTCAAAAGGTCGGCGTGCAGGACATCAACTTTACTCCCGGCGCAATGGTAGAGCGGACTAACGGGGCATACGAATTTCCATTATTACCGGGCAAGACGGTTACCGGCAAGGGGGTTTTGCAGTACATTCTTCCAACAGCCCACAATAGTTTCGGGATTAAACCCTTAACAGGTGCACCGGAAACTTTTATTAAAAACACTGCTTTCGAGGCAGTTGTGGCTCCCGCTGACAAAACCATCATCAACGGCAACATTGATGCCAATGTTAAGTTTGGATACGGCTGGAACGGAACTTCAAACGCTTGGGATGTATCTGCGGCTCAAAGTCAAGTTGATAAAAATTCTGTATTGACCAGCGGAGTCGATCACCGCACGGCACTTGCCCGGCTTTGGTCTTCCCAGGGAGCTTGGGGTTTTGTTGCGACACCCACGGATGACTCAAGTACTTTTATTGTTCACGCTTCCGGCCCGGCGCAAGCTTTAACCGTGACACCGTCATTGCCATCGGCCGTGCCGGCCAATCCTCCTGCACAACAACCCTATCAAGGCATCCGGCTAGGAGATGTTTATCAAATCTACGGAGCAGTGGATTTGAATCCTTCCGCGGACAGGATCCTTTTGGGGACAGGGACACAGCTGCCAATAGTATTAATGAGGAATGCCAAAGGAGACATAGAGGCAACCTCCATGCTGGGAGCGCCGGGCACGACGCTGCATATGCCGGCCGGTATGCAGGTGGGGGATGTGGTTGTGGCCAACACGGATCATAATCCGGCGTCGAACAATGAGATGGCGGTGGCGGTTGGTCTTGATAACAAAAATATGGTTACCAAGACGTATACTGGCGAAGGGATGAGTTTTGTAAATGCGGCTTTCCAGAATATGCATGCAAGCGTTAAAGATATTCAAAATAACTCTGCTTTAGAGACGGTAACCGGCCAGTATAAATTAGGAGTTACACTAAACAACAACGGTCAGTTCTTCTTGAATCCGAAGGCGTCGGATGCATCGAAGCTTAACATTACCGACAACGCACATACGTTAAAGGCGGCGTTCGGTCTTGATAAGAACGGTGCCTTTTATGTGACGCCGGTGTTTGGCAAGGATGATGTTCTGTATCATTCTTCCGGCCCGGCACAGGCCTTGCTGCCGTCAGGTTTACCCAGCGATTCATCAGCACCCTCTTCTTCAATAACACCATATCAGGGCATCAAGCTGGGGGATAATTACCAAATTAATTTGGTTAAAGATGAAAATCCATCTGTTGAAAAGATTTTGTTGGGTGAAGGGACACAGTTGCCGATAGTGTTGATGAAGAATGCCAAAGGAGACATAGAGGCAACCTCCATGCTGGGAGCGCCGGGCACGACGCTGCAAATGCCGTCGGGAGTGCAGGTCGGAGATTTGGCGATTGCGAATAAGGACCTGACGGTGGCGGTAGGTTTGGACAGCAGGGACATGGTTACAAGAACGTATACAGGAGAAGGTTCTAGTGTCGAAAACGCTCAGGGCGGCCAGATTGCATGGACATTGTCTAACGGACATTTTCAAGTAGATTTACTTACCCCCGCTTTACAGCAGGCTTTGACGCAGGCCAAGGGTGAAGCAGCCGATGAATTAAAGAAGAATGGCAAAGACCTTACTTGGCTTAACGGCCAAATCGCCTCTTACGAAGACCAATTAAGCAAGCTTAATCAGGATGTGGCAACACAGATAGGCCGCTCCTGGATTAATCCTAAAGGATGGGTTGATAATTCGAGGAGCCAAAGAGACGCTCTCGCCCAAGGATTGCAGCGATTGTATATGATGAAATTTGCTTTGACTATGTCCACGTCTGATTTGCTGGATATGCAAAAAGATTTAGGCGATAAACGGTACTACACGGTCCCGGGTGCCGTTATTGATGACACATTAAAACTCAAAGCGGTCAATGATATTTTGCAAACGGGAACGCCGCAGTCCCAAGTAATAGCTGCGTATTTAAAAGTACAGCAGAATAACGACCGTACCGTTGGAGAGCTTAGTTATTTTGCAGATTCCCAAAATAAATTGGCTGAATCGGGTGGCGATCACTTGATACCTCTTGGCGCCAATCAATATGAATATCCCTTGCTGTTTAAAAAGGGTATGGATAACCAAATTAGCGATTTTAAAAACGGCATGGGCCAGAAGCAAGATGATCTAACGGCACTCGTTAATATTTATAATTCCAACAAATCTTCGCTGACACCGGAAGTGCAGAAGATGGTTGAATCTTTGATAAAGAATACAGGGAAGCTAATTAGCGATATAAATACAGAAAATACTAAAGGAGGCGAGAATGGCGATGTTAATTTTGCCGCCATTTTGCAGACCAATGGATGGAGAACCTTTTGGAACAGCCGTAAATTTGATTATAACTATGACCCTAATTATGAACCGCTATCGGGAACAGGGAGATTTATAGGAACGATGTGGAATGGAGTCAAGGGTGGCGTAAGCTGGGTGGGTACTCAGATAGGAATTACGGGTATTAATGGGACCTGGGACTACCTGGTTAATGGTGAAAATAACTACGGAAATTATTGGCACGCCTCGAACGAAACAGCTGCCGGAATTGCCACAGGGGACATACAGACATGGTCTCCTTGGGGAACTATTAAATCAGGCGTGACTTATGTGGCCGGCGTGCCCACATGGCTTGTTAATAGGCAAACCGGAAAGCAGGTTTTTGAATTAGCTTCACAGATGCCGACCGGAGAATATGATCCCTTTGCCGATGCTTATAATAAAGGCGGGGCCTGGAAAATTGACTATTACGCAGGACATGCCAGTGAAGTTGTCTTAGAGACCGTTACCGCCGCCAGAGTCATGAGATTGGGGGCGCTTGGTTCGCTCACTCCCGCCGGTACACTCGCTGCGCCTACAGGAGCATTCTGGGGAACATTAGGGTTCGCCGAAGCTACCGGGTTAGGGAGAATGGCATGGCAAGACCATAAAGGGGAAGGGCCTGTTAGTTCGGAAGAACTAAGCAACAATACTTTAGCTACCGTCATTGCTCCGGTGGTATTAGGTAAATTAACGGGGGCTATTAATTCGACCTATGGAGCGGCTCTGGCTAACACGGCCACCGGGAGATTTATAAACACGGTTATAAGCCCGCTAACAGAAACAGCCGGCGCCGACGGGCAAATCATTCCCATGACCGCAGGTACGGCCTTGAAAAATGTTGCTATCAGCACAGGGACAGTCGTTGGGGGTGGTTTGGTATTGGCCAACGCTGGGACAATGATAGGAGGGAACGGGCCGCTTACTTTAAAACAAGACGCTAAACTTGCTGGAGCATTGGCCTTGGTTAATACGGGAAGAATCGGCGCCGGGGCATTGGCTAATGGTCTCACAGGAAAACTTGCAGGTCAAGGATTCTTAAAAGGAATAACAGCAGGACTTTCGCAAGAGATAAAGAGCGGTTTGGCAAATGCTGCGTTCACTAATCGGGCCTTATTTGGAGCGGCAAATTCACTGAATTATGGTGTGCAATTAGGCAGCGCGGCCGCTTCCTGGGGCATGATCAGCAATGAATGGCAAAATCCGCAGGCAGGATTTGGAGACATGATGTCTGTTGGTTGGAAAGATTTCAAACCGGCCTTTTTAACGGGTACTGCTGTTGGCGCATACTCTTCCCTTTCTTCTCCAACACTTGGTCTTGGCAATAAATTCTCTTCTCAAGTCGTAAAGTTCTTTTCGCCTTCTTCCAGGTGGAGCTATTTAACGTGGCCGACCCTGGCTGTAGGGGGCGAAGCATTATTGAATGGAAAAAATGCCACCGCCAAAGATTACATCGATGTGGCTTCTATGGCGCTAGGCGCACGCTATCTGGCAGGAGGCTTTGCAGCGGGGACGGCGGCAGGAGGCAGCGAAAAGGTGACAGGGTTTTATAAGTTTGGCGCCTATCTTACTAATCCTGAAATAAAAGGACTTACCTTGGCCAATGTTGGAAGATATTCCGCCTTAGCCGCTACGGGCGCAGTGGCCAATATTGCCAAGGATGCATTGGTTGGAGAATTTGAGCATGCAACAAACATTTCGTTGGGCAATAACCTGGATATGTATGTAAAAAGAAACAACGAGGGCAGGATCGTGGCCCGCAGTGCCGTCGCAGCTCCGGGATATAATTTCGAATCCGACAGTGGTATCGGTGGTGAGCATTGGGACCGGCAGCTGGAAGCTTCTGCTTTTCGCGGCGCTTTTTGGGCGACAATGGCCGGATTGGCAGTTAAAGATGCAGGTAATATAGCAGGGAATTTCGAAAACAAGTTTGGTCTTGGGAAGATGGAAATGGCAGATTCTTCAGCCCAGCCTGCATCAACTATGGAAGGGCTGTTTGACAAAATTGCGATTAACCCGGCGGAACGGTTTGGTGCCCATGGCGCTTGGGGAGGTTTAAAATGGATACCCATAGGAGTTCAGTTCCCTGTTTACACCGGTGTTTATAAATCCGTGATTTTCGGTATAGAAAATAGATATTTGCCCAACGGCACTTTGCTCAACTTAGAAGACAAATCGGTTTCTCCGGATGAAGTTCAAACAAACTCTGGCGAGACGGCAACAGGTTTGGTCAGGATGTTTGACAGGGGAAGCTGGAGCCTTACCGACAAAGCAAAGGCAAGTCTATGGAACGCCTTTGTAACCGCCCCTGAAAGCGGGGTGACTTTGAATCCCATGATTGCGGCAACAACCTTGGCTAGAGAACCCGGTGGTCCTGCAAGTGAATGGAGAATCGGATTACGGGACACACTGCAAAATAGCGGCTTGAGCGAACCATTGGGATTGGCTAAGGTGGCCGCGGTGGTAACAGGAATAGATGCCGCCATGGACATGACATCTACAAGGCATTGGGTTGTCGCCAATCCGAAGTATCCCAACGAAGTTTATACGGTTAATGAGAACATTTCCACCGGGTTTGGCCCGGATACAGGTAATCCTTTCAGCGAAAGAAGCATCGGCAGTTGGGCTGGGCTGATCTTGGCCATGAAGCCATCGGCGGTATTAAGTAAATCCGAATATGCCATGGACCTTGCCGTCAAGCAAGCAAACGGCGGAGAACACGGCAGGGCGATAGAAACCCTTGATAATGCCATGGAAAGTCTTCCGCTGGAAAAACAGGCCCCGTTACAAAATTTAAGATATAACATCGCCCGCAACCAGGACGAACAGGTCTTTCAGGCCGGCAAAGGCAGGACAGCCGGTGTCAATGAAGCCGAATTAGTAAAGCCTTTGGAGCAAAATGCTGCCGAAAAGCAGTTAAACAACTATATCACCCAATTAAGAGCTTCCGGCAATAACGATTTAGCCGACCAGATGGAGGCAACGAAACAAAACGCGAACAGCCAAACATATTACAACCGGGCCATAAGCCTTGCCCAACAGGGCTATTTTAAAGCGGCCGATGATTATTTCAATCTTGCCGACGAGTCTTTGACAAAAGCCAGAACAGTCGATTCCCAAAATGGCAGCAAGTATTACCTGCCGCAAATGCAGATCATGCAGGGAAGATTGGAAAGCTTGAGGGTCCAGCAGCAAGGATTGGAAAAGCCTTCCGTTGAATTAGCCGGCAGGATCGGCAAGGCGGCGGATGCCATCGACCAGTTTGTCAAGCAAGGCCTGGCATCCCAGGATGCCGCAACCAGAAAAGTTTTCCAGAACATAAGCAGCAGTATAGAAGCAGGCCGGATTGCGGACAGGGCGGACATGATGATTAGATCCGGCTCGACAATAGACGCTGCCGGTTTATATGAAAAAGCCAGGGCGCTCGATCCGGACAATGCCCGGTATTATTTCTTGCGCGAATCGCAGGTCCGGGAGAAGCAGGGCGGGAAAGAAAACCAGGCAAAAGCCATTGATTTGCTCAACAAAGCCGCTGATTTAACTGAAAGCGGCCAATGGTTGAAATCCAATGTCCGTTCTTATGAAACTTTCCGTGCGGCACAAAAAGAGATGGAATTGAATCCTAATGATTTGCAGGCGGCCGGCCGGCTTGACCAGGCACGCGATAAACTTGTCAGCGAGTTGACCAAGAAAGTCAATGCAGCCCCCGAGGGAATACGCAACGGCATGGATAGATTTTTAGTGTCGGTTCTTCGCGAAAAGGCAGAGGCGCATTTGCAAAGAGGAGAATTTAATAAATATTTCGATACTAGGCTTGAAATTTTTAACCGTGAGAATGAGGTTGGAAATGCCAGCGCCGCCGCTGATTTTGCCAGGTCGGCAGCCATCAAAGACACCGTAGACCGTTTATTAAGCAAGTATCTCAAGTCCGCCGTAGAAACGCCCGTGCAAGCCATAGAAACCCCGCAAGCAGCCGAGACGGCCAAGACATTAAGAGAAACAATCAGCACAGTGAAAGATAAAAAAGATATTTCCAGCGCCAGGTCATTGATTAAGGCGCTGGATGATTATTTGGGACAAAACGAAAGCCAATTGAAAACAACGGCGGGCCGTGAACTCATCAATCGAGCTACGGACATATTGACGAATATGAGCCAAGCCATGGCAGACAGTTCAGGAGTTAAGATGGAAGAGGCCATGAATAAGGCCCCGGAAAATTCTATCGACAAGGCCAGGGCCGCGGAATCGTTGGCTAGAATTGCCATTTGGCAGGAAGCCATAAAAACACCGACAGCGAGCGGTTTAAAAGCAGGTAAAAGCAGGGTTACCGGATTGATCGATCAGGCCAAGAGAATGTATGAGGCAGCAAAAGATACAAACGGTATTAAGAGAATACAAGCACTAAGGGGTATGGCCGATGAAGGGTTTAATAATGCCGACCAGAGGCTAAAGACCGGATTGACAGGTCTTAGGAATGAAGTTCGGGTCATTATGGAAAGATTGGCCCAGCAGAATGCCGGCCGGGGCGGCTATCTTACTGTTGCCGATATAGACCCTGTTTTAGCCAAGTTGAATAAAGCAGAAGATCAGGGCATGACTCCTGCCGAAATCGCCTTTTCCAAGGTGGCTTTATATGCCGAACGGGCAAGGTTGGGGGATGTAACCCAAAAAGCCACAGATCTGCAAGAAGCAGGGAATGAACTGGCTAAGCTCAAGACTGCCAATTCTTCTGATGAATTCAAGGCACAAAATGCCGAACATTTTGATCAGGATGTCAAGGGGTTGGAATCGCTTTTGGAGCAGGTTCGTCAGGAACCTGTACAGGTGAAGACTTTTTCGGCGAACGATTCGGTTGTTACAAGGGATGCCATTATGAAGGAAAGGAACAAAGCTGAAGACGGGACGGCCGAAAGCGCCCCTATGCCCTACGGTGAAAATGGCCGCGGCAGCAAGGTTGAATATAGGGATGCCGATGGAAAACTGGTAGGCACAAGGATTGAATCAGGCAATGTCATTAGAGAAGAGTGGACCGTTCCCGGCTTGGAGCTGGGCGGCGGAGGAGCAGGGTTTATCGGAAGAGCACCGGATGGAAAATTGTTGGTGACCATCATTCATAACGGTGAAGACGCTATACGTACCCATGAAATGAAAGAAGCCATGGCATTAAAGTTACAGGAAGCCGCCTCCAACGGCAGAATCAATCCCGAGGCTGCGGGGGCTGAAAAATTATGGAAGCAGTTGACGGTAGAGAGGTCTCCAGGCGTGCGTGTATTCAGATCTTCACACGAGTACGCCGAACAATATTTGGCTGCGCCAAGCCCGGTTGAAAGAGCAGGCAAAACACAAGGCGAATTGGAAACTCCTGAATCCCAAGGACCTCCTGCGGTCGATTTAAGATCCCCTGGAGTTTTTGCCGCCAATGATAAAGTCCTCGAACCATTACCCGTCAATCAACCGTCCACTCCTTCTTTTGAAAGAAAAGAAGCTCCCGAATCATTTGCCCGTCTTTATGAAAATGTTTATGGCCCGCTGACCCCTGAAGCCCGAAGAGAAGCCATGGTGCGCCATAACATTGAACGGCTGATCTCACCTGAACCGTTGAGTGAAAAAGAAATAACTGAACGCACTAAGCGCGATTTGGTAGAGAAATATTTCCCTGCAACAGAGGAAGGAAAACCATTTTCAGGAGAAGAAGCGTTCTTTAATGAATCCATGAAGTCACCTGCGGCCTCTTTGACAAAGGAAGATTTAGAAAAACTGCCGTTACAAGAAAAGGTTGATGAGTTGACTAAGATGGCTTTAAGGCGGATGAGGGACAACTTCGTTGCGCAAAATCCCTCTGAAAATACACCCGGAATGTTTAAATACCGGGAGGGGCAGACAGCACTGACGCGCGCGGCGATTGAGTATATCGAAAGTTATGATCCAGATAAAAAAGGCCCGTTTGATTTAGTGACGATGTCGATGAACATGGGCGCGGGTAAATCGGCGTTGGCCGAGGCGTTGCCGGTGGTGGAGGAGATGACTGGTAAAAAACTGGCCTATGTGGTGGAAGATGCAGGTTTAAAGAAATTTATTGAAAATGGCGGGATCGAAGGATTTTATCGGCCAAAGAGCATTGATAACGGCATACTTGATCTAAGCCCGAAAGAAGGACAAAAAGGAGTTTTAGTTTTGAGCCAGGGAGAGCTTAAAACCATTGATTTGAATCTTAAGAGCGGAAAATATACTGAGATTAAGACCCCGAGGGTCTTGTCAGACCATGTCGTTATTGTCGATGAAATCCAGAAAATGGTGACCGACGCAGCGTTGGTGTTCGGCAAGAGTGATTCTTTCGGGAAGGAATGGATCGCCGAGAACGAACGCAAAAACAACGGCGCCTACCAACATTTGAAGATAAGTAAGGAATTCGGCAAGGCCTTCATTAATATCTTGGAAAATACCATAAGCGAGAGAGCCGTAAGCGCCGGATCGGATAGGGCAGCCATTAACGAGATGGTGACTTTAAGAACAGGCGAGAATGGGCAACAGATAGTTAATGCAACAAAGTTTAAAGATGACGTCAGGACAACCCTTTCCAAGAAACTCGAAGATTTGATCAACAGCAATCCGGATTATGGCAAGCTCAACCTTGACATCAATAAACTATTGGATGCCGGGGCTGTATGGTATGAGGGTTTATTGCATGGCAGGATCAACATCACCAGGGCCATTGACAGGCAAGGCTTTGCTGATGCCGGGCTCAACGGGAAGGAAGTTTTTAGAAACCTGGTTGACAATAACCTGCTGGAAGAAGTCTCCGAGGGTTCCGGGACGGGTATTCTTAAAGAGGGCATCAATAGAAAGACATTTGAAGATAGATTGCGGGAATTAAAGAACGAAGATGGTTCCCCGGTGTACAACAATGATCAGATCGAGACGATTTTAAGGGCGGTGGACAAAGGCCTAAAAGATGGAAAGATCGTTATCTCTCCCCGCCAGTTTGAGAATTTAGGTGAATTGTTACATAACCGTATCTTTTCAGACCAAAGCGGATTTAATGCCTTTTCGCGCGTCATGATGGCTTATTTGGAAGTCAAGGGCATTCCCGTCCCTGGCAAAGATAGAAATGACAGCGTTCCCGTGAACATGGATGATCTTGCTATCTATGCCCAGCATGTTTTACCGCATGAAACTCAACGTTCCACAGGGGCCGATGCTTTGCATTTGGCTGGCCGTGTGCTTGGCTTGAGCGCCACCTTGGGTGATTCTCAAGCCCTGCTGCAGTCCATAGGATCAAGGTTTTGGCAAATACATCCCGAAGCGAAGCTGGAAGACATGAACTGGAGATTCCAGATCGAATCCCAATTGACCACCCGCCAGAGCATGGTCCGGGAGGCCGTCGGGCATGATTTCGACAATCAAAAATTGTTAATACTTAACTCAGTTTTGGTACCCAAAATGATTGCTGAAACAGGAGAAGGGACAACAGGATTTATTAACTCCATTAAGAATCAAATCAAGGAACAAATCAGAACCAAACTAAAAGCCCAGGGGTTGACCGATGATCAGGCCAATAAGCAAGCTGATCAATGGGTGAAAGACCATGATATCAAGGTGATCCCCGAATCAAATCTTAAGAATGGATTTAAGGATCTGGCCGAAGAGGGCATCAAGAAGCCGACCATTGTTTTTACTTCCATGCGTGAAGGTGTTTCCGTTGAAGTCAAAGACGTGCAAGCCATGCATGTGGATTTCAGCGTTCGTTCATTGGCAGAGCAATTACAGTCCATGGGCCGCTTGAATGTTTACAAGGATAATAGACCAAGTTCCCGTACTAGGGGCGAATATAAATTAGTCATTAACACAGCCGACGATCCAAATTTAACATCCGACCAGAAAGCTCAGTTTAACAAACTTGCCGAACTGCTCAAATCTGGCAATCAAAGAACAAAGTCCAGAGTGTATAGGGCAGCTGAGGATTATTTGGTCAATGCGGTGATGCGGGATTTCTCGAGGAATAAGTCTACCAGCAGCATTGTTCAAACCTTGCAAGACAATGGGATAAGCGGTGAGAAGATTTCGGAAGTGGTCAGCCAGGCCCGCAAAGGCCTGATGCTTCCGCTGATTGAGGGAAGGGTAAATGCCGGGAAGATATCAGGTGATAATACGGTTTTTGTGCCTCTCTCGAATGGGGCAAGAATGGAAGTCCAGTTGAATGAGAACCGCAACTTTAATGCCTATAGGGAAGTTGCCATCCATGCCGCCAATAATCAACCCGAGACAAGCATTTCGGAATATGCAAAAATTCAACAGGGTCAGGTTTATGACAAGATCACCAATAGCGTGTGGACCAATGCCCAATGGAATTTGAAGCCGGAAATGAGGGGAACGCCGGTGGCGGCTGTCAAGGAATTGGACGTCCCAATTCCTGAAAGTGAGATGGAAGATTTTTCGCCCGACGCTCCTAAAACAGAGCCCCGGATGGTCCTTATGGGCGCACCTCAGCATGTGGTTGAGGGAAATTATGATGTGGTCAAATACGATATGCCGCTCCTCTCCAATGGAGAAATCATCCATGTACCCGTGACGTTTAAGCACAATCCTGTCTCCGGTCAATGGGAACTCGACAAGGAACTGGAGCAAAACAAACATATTGTTGTTCCCAGCCTGGGGAAGGCCAGAGTTGAAGAAGCTACCAACTTACTGGGCCAGCATTATTTTCGTTTCTTTAAGCCGTCTTCTAACGGCTCAGAGGAATTGATTGCCCTTGGCGTAGAAGGGCATTTGTTGAAACTTTCTCAAGAAGCGGCCAAGAAAGAAAAGCAGGTTTTTGAAATAGCCACGAAGAAGCAGGTCTTCTTCGGGCCTAAACGCGGTTATGAATATGTGCGCGGTAAGAATTTGTATAGGGTTGATTTTAAAATGGGTGACCGGCAGGGAATGTTAATCAAGGAAGGAATGCTTGTTACTAACAGGGAACCCATTCATTTTGACGGGATCACCATCCAAGCCGGGGACCAGTTATTCCAGAGCAGGAATAATAATGGCGACAATGTTTGGGAGGTCAGGAATTCCAGTGGTACGCCGAAGGCATTGATTGTTAACGATACGGCCGCGCCGCTTGTTAACGGCCGCAGGGCCGTCATGGCGCGTGATTCTTTGCGGTTGGTCATGGAAGAGAACCCTGTTGACGGAAAGCCCTTGACCGTTGAAGTGCCGACAATCCATGAGTATGTCCGTGTAATGAACCCCCAGACTAAGCAGGAAACCTGGGAGCCGGCAGCCATGGTGGTGGACACTGATAAGCTGAAGGAATCGCTAGGCATCCTTAAAGGAGACCGTATTGACCCCAATAGCGGGGTGGTCACCCATGGCAACGGCAAGATCAGGGGAATTTATTACAAAACCTTTTTCTATAAGCCCGTAGTTAAAGAGGGTAAGGAGATCTTTGAGGTGTCCGTAGGCGGCGACAGTGCTCTTAATAAATATCGTCGCAATGACATGGTAGGTTTAGGCCTTATCAATGAAAATTATGCCGGGAGTACGGTGGATGTCAAACCTAAGGACTTTATCGATGCTGTCGCCTCCGTCAACCGAAGCTTGCAGAGAATAAACGCATTGGGTGAATTGAACAGACAGGTTGGGGAAGAGGACCGCAGCGTTGTCATCAAGGAATTGACGGATGAAATGGAGGCTATGTTGGAACGCCAGCCAGGCGTCATCGTAGAGCGAATTACAGAAGGAACAGGAAAAGATGAAAGAACATATTTGCGTATCAAGGCCACCAATGAAGAAGGCAGCCGGTTCTTCGACATGATGAGTTTCTTTAAAGGGAAGATCACGCAACTGGCCAATGAACAGATTGAAAAACATATAGCGCCTCAATTGCAAGAGAAAGCCATGGACAGGATTGAAGAATCTTTGAAAGAGCATCCCATGGAGATGGTTTTCGATCCTTATATGGAGCGTAAAGGTACGGCCGGACTGGCGGATAACAAACGCCTTTCCCTGGGCACCAACGCTATGCTTGACATTCTACAGTTGAGTCCGGATGCCATGGAGGCCGGCGTACCGGAACATGAAGTTTCTCACATTGTCGAACGATTGTTGGCCACAAACGGTATTCCTACTGTCGGCGGCGCTTCCCGTATCACCAACCTGCTTGACATCGCCAAACGTACAGATCGGGGTATTTATGTGGGCGATTATTCCTTGGGTGAGGTTTATACCCATTGGATCGAAGCTGCAGGGAAATTAGCCAACGCCCAGCGTGCCCTGGCCTTAGGAGACAAGAAAACATTCACGGCATTCGTCAATGAGGCGGTGAAAGTCCTGGAACGCGGCCGTAATATTTCCTTGTCGGTCTTAGACACTTATGAAAGGGCATTAAAGGTGGTCGATAAAGCTATCGCCACTGAGAAAGTCTTAAGGGAGACCGACAAAAATGCGGAACTTAAGCATATACCAGGGATATTGCAGATACAACCCAACAAAGAATCGCTTTTAAAGGGAGAGAAACCCGAACAAGCATTGATCATTGTCCAGGACGAGAAGACCGGCAGGGCCCTTGCCAGGGTGACGCAGCAATTACCTCTGAAAGAGTATCTTTCTAAGGAGGATCAGGGTTTGACCCCGCTGGAGGTAACACGCAAACTGATAGAGGACAACATCAATTATATGAAATTCCGCGCGGCTTTGACAGATGTTAAAGCACAGATAGTGGCGCATTTTGTTCAAGACAATACGGCCATGAATGCTCTTAAGCGTATCGAACAGTTAAGACCAGACACCGAGAATATGCAAGAAATGATGAGCAAATTGAAAGAGGCGGCCGAAAGCGGGAATGAAACTGTCAGAAGCGCGTATGCCCTGATTGCGGATAATTCTTCTGAGACTGCGTTACGGGTATTAGCAGAAATTTTCTCGACGCAGACGAAGGCGATTCCTGACGGACAAGATATTAAGTTCATGAACCCTAAGACCGGCAGAGGCGCTGTTTTCACCAAGGAGGGGACCTTGGTCAGGTTCGTGGCCCAAGAAAATTTTAAGCCAAGCGAAGATCGACAGATTCAAGATATGCGTTCCCAATTTGATGAGACGATCAACTCTTCTCTTAGAGAACTTTCCGAAGCCCATACCAAGGCCGAAACGACCTTTGATCCGATGCTTCAGAAGATATCCCAGGCCGGTGAGAAAAAGGACACAGCTGATATTCAAATGTCTTTGGCAGATTTAAGCGATGCACGTCAAGCGGCAGGCAAATTACTGGAAATCGCAAAGAATCAAGGAGGCAATGCCTTTGTCAGGCTGGGAAGTTCAGACCGCTTTGCGGGAATAGTCGCAGACCCATTGTTGCTTGCACAGATGGGTGTTTCGACAATGGTTAATTATGAGGGATCTAACAGCCGTGAAATGACAGTGAAAGCGGGGACGGTATTGCCGGAAAAAGCCTCCGAGGCCATTTCAGCCAGCTTTAGGGGGGTGAACATCACAGTTTCTAAATTGGTTTCAGCGAAAAATAACGCCATTGAACAAAGGGTGGAATTGCCCCAGGGAGATGAAACCTTATTCAATTTCTTTCGCAACATGAAATATATAAAGAAGGTGGGGGTAAAGTATGAAATGGTGCGTCAGGCTGCCATTCAAATTCAACTTCAGCCTCAACCCGGCCACGAAAGAGAATTTGCCAACACCTTCTTCCATGAAGATATTCACGGCCTTATTGAAACGGATCCCGAAGTTAGGAAGCAGGCTGATGAATATTTGGATTCGAAGAGTATGGAGTATGGGAAAAATAATACAGAAGCCTTTAATGCGTTAAAGGTGTTCAATGCGGCCTACAGGGCTTTGGGGTATGAAGCAAGTAAGAATGAAGTAGTCGAAAAAGAAGAATTTATTCCTTGGGTGGCGGACTTAAATACGCTTATAGGTTCGTTCGGCAGCTTAGATAAAATGAGTGCAGGGGAGATTCAAAGGCTTCCTTTACCGCAAGATAAGATTGCCGATTTATTATTAGTGAAGCAAGGGCTTTTAAATCCTGAATATAGAGAGTATTGGAATTCAGTTTCCGACAATATCAACAGGCTGGTTTCAAAATCGTTTGCCGGACATATGCAGGGTGGAGTAACTACCGGATTTGAAGCTGAGCAAAACTTCAAAGAGTTAGCCCGACAAGCCAAGGAAAATCAATCCAACCAGGCCATGGCCTCGCCGCGCAGCGCCAATGAGGTCATGAGCTTATTGGGGACGCCGGAAGGTTTGAGTAAACAATTAGCCGAATCCAAGAAGTTCTGGCGCACGGCCGCAGGCAAGGCTGCGGTTGATGCGGCCATCAGACTCGCCAAGAGCTACGGGGTCAAGGCCAATTATGACCCCTCGTCGGGTGCCCTGGTATTGACGCTGCCGGCCAACCGCCAGCGGCCGATGGAAATTTCTGCCGTCGTATTCCCCGTCAAAAAATTGGACAGGGCCGGCTATTATGAAGCCGCAGCCTTGGGCCAGCGGGACGTTATCCTGGTCGACTCCAGCGTTCCCGATATGCTCACCGCCTTCAAGGAAGAAATCCAGCATTTCCGCGATTCTTTCACGGACAAGGATGAGATTTTAAGCGAGATGAAGGTCAAAGCCCGCCTGAACGAAGAGCCCTATGCCGGTGCCATGCAGGCCATTCAGACGGTGGAAAGGCAATTCAAGACCGGGGCCATCAGGCCGCAAGAGGCGGATGGCAGGATCAAAGAAATCCTCAAGCCCGTTGAAGTGGCTTTGAGCCGCGAAGGGTATACCTCGGTTTCTTCAAAATCTTACGATACCCGCAAAGGCCTGATCGAAAGATGGCAGGAAGAAAAGAACCAGGCCATGACCAGCGATGCAGCCGAGCAGTTCCAACCCATTTGGAACATCCTTAAAAGTGTTCCGGACTTGCAACATAAAACGATCCTGGCTTTAGGAGAGACGGAAGGCTCCATCCCTTCAACCGTCGGCTTCCTGCAGTCGGCCGGGGCTGATCATGTGACGACAGTGAATAGACTTGATTATCTCAAAGAACAACCGCAGGGTTCCGTGGATGTGGCTTTTGCCCGTTTTGCCTTTTATCCTCATGAACAGTTCAGCGCGACTCCCGATGCCCAAGGGCTGCGCCCGGCCCTTATCAAGAGGTATGAACCGCTGGTCAAGGCGCTCAAGACCGGTGGCATGTTCATCAATGTTTATGAACGGCAGTACGAGCCCTATATCCTCAATCCCGCCGAACTGCAAGCCCTGCATTTACAGGCCGCCCAGAAGCTTATTGAGACAACCCTAAAGGTCGGCGATAAAGAATACCGGGTGCCGGCGGTCATGGTTGTTTACATGAAGGAACCCGCAAACCCGGCCCAGATGAGCATGCCGCAGCAGAATAATTGGGATGCCCTGCGCAGTGCCCTGGCCAATATCGGCATCCATATCGGCGCGCCTAAAGCCCTCAGCATGACTCCGGCCTTAAATAGGCCTGACTGGGCCATGATGAAACAGGAGCAGGAAGATCGCCTGCAGAGATTGACAGATGAATACCGCCAGATGAGTGAAAGGCAGATGGATACTTCATCCAACCATGTGGGTTCTTCCACCTATGCCGGTGCCGTGGATGTCAAGAACGTCCAGACCATTGCCTACGATGACCAGGCCATGATCGTCTATTGGGCCAATAAGGGCGATATCTTCAGGCTGGCGGCAGGGCTTATCCCCGACGGCATTTTCAAATTCACACCGCGCCATCCTCCGGAAGACGATGATCCCGATGCATCCGTGGCCTTGGAGCAATGGAAGGTCGGCCGCAGCGCCGCAGGTGCCGCCCTGGCCAAATTGGACAAAGCCCAGCTTGTCCCGATCCTGGTGCAGGCCTTACAGGCCCGCCATGACAGCAAAGCTTTTGAGGTGGTGTTTAGCTTCGGCCAGTTGTGGGCAGAGGTCAAGCATGCTTCCGCCTCCGATTTACAAGACATTAAAACGGCGCTCTCCTTGGTGCAGGCTCCGGCGGTGAGGACTATGGCGGCACAGGAACGGGCCAAGTATGAAATACCGGCGACCGCGCCGCCGCAGGAAGAAATCAGCATTGCCCCTGCCGTGCAGTCCTACATTGAGAAATTTGCTACCCAATATCCTTATGATTTCGCGATGCTCGCCAAGCGTGGGCCAGGTTTCCGCCGCGATGTGTTGGCTGACAGCGCGCATTTGATTCCTATCCTGTTCCGGGCCCAGCGTTTGGCCTTGATCAATTCACTGGCGCTTAGGTCCGGCAACCAGGTAGGGTCTTCCATCGCTACTTCTTCGTCGACGGTCAGCCTGGTTAAATTCAATCTGAGCGACCTGGTCATGTTCACCTATCAGCTGGGTCATTTCAAGGGCGAGAAGGCCAGGATCGTTTTGGAAATCTTCCTGAACATGGCTGGATTCAATCTGCTGAAGGCCATGCCGCAGAATGACATTGCCCCCGACGATGATGACAGGGCCAATTTGAAGCAGGAAAGGGATCTCATCCGCGGCGCCTTTAAGACAGCCGGCTTGACCAATGCGGCCATGATCGTGGGTTACTTTAGAAAGTATGATGTGGCCGCCGATTTGAAGGATAAAGCCCGCCGAAATGATTTGACGCAACTCCTTGAGGTGGCGCTGACTACAGAACAGGGCCAGGGCGACTACACGCCGCCGTCCGATATTGTTGATCAGGCCCAGCAGATGGTTGACGAAATCGGTGCCGCCCGGAACGCCGCACCGGTTGAGACGAATGTTCAACCCGGCATGCCGGTCATGCCGCCGGCCGTTCCGCTGCCGGTGGTGCGCCAGAGCCTGGATCTGGCCATGGCGGCCGGCAGTGATGAAGTGCCGCGGTATGCCGAGAATACGGCGGCCAATGTCAGGACGGATGTCAACGAAACGCCGCTTTCCCCGACGGATGAGAGAGCTTTGCTGGCTGCGGCACCTTCAGGCGCCTTGAGCAATGCGGCGATGAGCAGCGACAATTATCTTGAAAAAGTGCTGGCGGCCTCCGGCGGCAAGAGCATCAGGAAGGGCCAACAGGAGGCATTCAGAGATTTATTGCAGAAGAACGGCCGGATTGAGCAGGCTTTGGAAAAAGGCGGAATCTGGATAGGTAATGTCGGTGTCGGCGCGGGCAAGAGTTCGGCGGGTCCTGTAGCGATTTGGGCCGCACTTCAGGATACTTCCAAGGGCGCCAAACTGGTCGTCCTGCAGCATTCCAGCGCCTTGATCAAGCAGAACCTGCAGGAAGTCCAGGCCTATGCTGCCGGCTTTGATCCCAATATCAAGGTGGCAGAGATCAAGGTTGATCCGCAGGGTACCAACATAAAAGATGCGCTGCAAAAGGTCAATGAGGGTAATATTCTCCTGATCAACAACAAGGATGCCCAAACATTGATCGGCCTGGCCAGGAACGGTAATGCCGAAGCCAAGGCGGCTCTAGGTGTTTTGGTTTCTCAAGGGGCTCTCTATGACGATGAAATCGTCTCCGCACCTGATTTGAATATCGGCGGCAAGTCAAACAGTAAAACTTCTCAGGATATTATTAAAGGTGTTCAGTATGCCATTGAACAGCTCAAGGCCGCCAGCAATGGCTCACTGGAAGATGTATTTGCCAGCGTCAAGACCAGGAACGAAGAAGAGGGCAGCATCCGCGTATCCACCAGCAAGACGGCGGAAGAGGTGCTGTTAAGTGAATTTCCTGACATGAACACCCTCGAAGAGATCAGGGGCACCCAAGAAGGCCGCAACGCTGAAGCATACCTGCAAGCCGTGGTCGAAGCTATTGCCATGATCAAGGAAGATGAAGTGGCGATCAGCCCTGACGGCAAGATCATGAACCAGGCTGACGCCTACGGCGTTGTTTCCCAGGGGGTCATTACGTCAGATCCTTATTTGATTGCGGCCGAAGTCCTGGTCAAGAGGATGATCGACCATCAGCCGGTCACTCAGGAGATTTTGAACAATATCGAGCACCAGGTTGAAGGCGAGCGCGTGCGCGGGGATGCCATTATCCGGGAATTCGGCCATGCCAAGCGACCGGTTATCCTCCTGTCAGGCAGCGTCACGCCGTTCATTGCCGATGAATTTAGGCTTTTATTGGGCGCCCAGTCCTTGACGCCCATCAATGGGTTTGATCTTGGCCGGTTAAAGACGAGCGAAGGCCAATGGATCAAGGAGATCACGCCTGCGGCCGACATTGAAGAGGCTGTTGCCGACATCGAGGCCGTGGTGCAGAAACCCGGGACAAGGAGCGTCATAGTCCCGCTGGCGGTCAGAGAACCCGGGAAAACCAATTCTCCGACGGAGATTTATTTAAATCAACTTCAAGGTGTTGCTGAGCGCAACGGCATCGGCCTGGCCTTCCTGGCTGCAGACGGCGAAAACTATATCATTGCCAATGGCCAGCGCGAGCAGGTAACTAAGGAAAAGCTCAACAGCCTGCTCAATGACGGCAGGTACCTCATTGTCCTGGCCCGCGGCCGCATCCGCGGGGAGACGGTTCTTTCCAAACGCGGGGATGTAGAGCTGGTCATCACCGACTCCAAGGGTACCTATACCGAGGTCAGCCAAAGCTTTGGCCGCAGCCGCGGCATTACGGATGAAAACGGCGTTCTTACCCAAGAACCTGTTGAGAAACGCTTGATCGGCGTCCATATGCCTTTCAGCTTCCCGGCCGTCATGGGGCTGCTTATTGCCAATGAAAAACAATTTGATAAGCAGGTGGCCGGCCAGGCCCGCAGCAACGAGATCACGGCATTTAATACGGCTTACTGGGAACGGTTCATCGAGGAGCATCCGTCGCTGCCGGAAGGCGTCAAGGCCTGGATCCGTCAGCGTTCCGGCGAAGTGAACCAGGATGTCTATAAATTGCGGCTTTTGAACATCGACGGTCAGCTGACCCCGATGAGGGAGTTCTATGAAAGCTCATTGAAGCGGATGATCAAGGGCATGCAGACCATGGCCGAGGCCCTGATAGCCTTAAGCAATGTCCCTGACAGCGCCAAGGAGGATCTCAAGGCCCAAGTACTGCCCGTCGAAGTCGACTTTGAGCCTAACGAAGAGCTCGGTCCTCAGGCCGGGAGCCTTCTGGAAGCGGCAACGCCGCAGGAATTTGTCGATACCTTTACCCGCATTACACCTGAGGACAGAGTCCCTGAGCAGTTTGCCGGCCCCATTCCCGACCAGTTGTTTGCTGTGAGGCAAGATGAAACGAATAATAATTTAACAGTCAGGACCATCCTCAACAGCTCCAAGCAGTATGGGGAAGAGATTTCAGCTGTTTATAATCAAGGCGATGAGCCCCAGGAATATTCTTACGAAGGCAACAAGATCGTCATTCAAGGCCAGGAGGTCTTTACGCCGGGCAATGCCAGGTTCTTTGCGTATGATCCGACCCTTAAAAACGGCTATGATGCCAGCAGCCCCAAGGCGGCCCTGTTGCCTGGCAAGAACGGCATGGTACGCGCCGATTTTGTCAGTCAGGACACCGTCGAGATGCCGGCTGAGCCGATGGACATTAACGGGACCAGCCTGCCCGTTGTTGAGGTGGTCAATATTAATAAAGAAGGCATCCCGCAGGTCATCGGCTGGAAGATCGCCCTGCCGGACGACCAGCAGGACCAGCAGATAACGGCCCTGGGCAGCGTGAATTTAGACCGTCCTTTAAATGACGGCGACTTGATCGTTAATTTGAGGCTCGAAAACGGCGAGACCCTGAGGGCGGTCCTTAACGGCGTCAATACCAGGGACATCAAGGCCCTCTTTGCCTATGATGCTGCCGCAGATGAGAGCAGCCAGTATGAACCCATCCCTGTTTCTCAAGACGGCCTTATCGTGCGGCCGTTGGGCCAAATTACGGACAATACGAACGTTGTTGCTGCCTATACCCTCAAACGCCCCGCCACCGGAGAGATCGGTCCGGCTATCGTTACTATCAGGATCAACGGCACAAACGAGGCCCTTAAGACCAGGGAAGGCATGGTCCAAGCCGTAGCACAGCTGATGTTGCTTATCGGCCAGGGGGTTGAAGTCAGCCCGCGCGCTTCTGGTTTGAGATTCCAGGATACAACCAAGAATTTTATTGAGACAGCCCGCAGCTTTTATGAGGTAAGCACGCCTACCGAAGGATCCAGGCAAGCCTTTGCCCGTGCCGCCTTAGATTACGTCCGTACCCAGGTTCATATCATGAGGAGTTCCCTGGCAGGCCAGGATATGGTTGAAGCCATCCTGAAGAAATATGACCAGATGGTCCAGGAGCAAAAGCAGGAAGAGGCTGTGGCAGCAGGGTATCTTCCAACTAATTTCCAAACTGACAAGAAGAAAGCCAATGGGGCCGTTTCCTTTATAAAGAAGCTTCTGCCTAAAGGTCTGGCTGGCGCTGTGCTGTTTTTTATGGGGCAACAAGCCTTTAATCCGGCCCCAGCCAAGGCAGATACTATGCCCAGGCAAGGCATTGAGTACCAGCAGCCGATCCAGCCTGAGAAGTCCAGGCAGCCATTTACGAACAGCCCGCAGAACCATAAAGATCCGTTTACCGGCCCGGTGACGCCTTATACGCCGCCGGCGCCTCCGGCACCGCAAACACCGCCTCCGACACCACCGACGCCGCCAGCACCGCCCACGCCGCCTCCGGCGCCGCCGAGCCCTGGCCCGACGCCGGCTGTGCCTCCTGTGCCTGATGGCAATGGTCCCGGGAATATGCCTGAGCCGACACCGTTGGCGGGTGGCGGGGGTTCAAGCAGCGGGAATGCGCCCATAGTGGCCCCGGCACCTCCTACAGCACCTATATTCTGGCAAATGGCCTTATTAGAAGAAGGGCCTAATAAGAACATTAATTTGGATAAGTCTAATATATTTGAAGGAAATAATACGGAGGGTAAAGTTTCGGCAACTTCGCCGAGGACGTATATTCCGGTCCTGACTCTCTCTGCCAGCCGTTCCCTCAACGGCTCAGGCAGAGGAAATGAAGGAGACGAGGGAAATAGTAATGTAACAGAAGTTGTTAGCAGTGATGAAGTTGCAGCAAATAGTTCAGTTTCTGGCAGTTTGCAGGAAAGTGGCTTAGCGCAAGCTCTGACCACTGAGAATCAAGAAGCAGAAGCAAATGAAGCAGGCAGTATCAGCAGTGAAGAAGTAAGAAGTGCGGCAGTTGCAGTCAATGAAGTAAGAAGCACCGTAGTCAACAGCAGTGAAGTTGGTAGTGTTGTACCTGGCAGTTCAAGCAGGAACGAAAGTGCAGCAAATGCAGTACATAATGAAATAAGCAGTACCACCGGCGTGGTGAACGCTGGTGCTATAAGCGAAGCAGCAAGAAGTGCAGTAATAGAAGCAGGCAATACTCGTTCTCGTGTCCCGGCGGTTTTGGGCACGCTTATAGCAGTAATGGCTGCGTTCTCCCTAATAAGGAAACGCAACCGTGAAGATGTAAAGAAAGCGAATCTAGCCGGAAACGGCGAAGCTGAAAGAGGTGTGCGAGTTGCAGAAAGTGCGCCTAAGACAGCGGCCACCGTTGAAGGCATAAGCGCTCGAGGTGCGGAAGCTGTAGGAGGATCAGAGACCACAGCGGCTGCACAACTTCCGGCAACCTGGACGAAGTCTGAAGGCAGACTGGAAGATTCGAGTGGCGCCGTAAACGCTCAAACGACATATAGCGTCAGTTCGAGGACTGTATCTCGAAATGACGAACAGATATTACCTCAAGGTGTATGGACTGCGTCCGCGGAACGTCGCGAGCATCCGGAAGGTTCTAGAAGTCCGGAAATAAGCGATAAATTCCAGGCGCAAGAAGTGTTTGTTGACCAAGCAAACACGACCGCCACAGCTGTTTCCACCGGCTTGCCCAAGGTGCAAAACAGAGGTGGATGGACTGCATCCTTAAAGAGGATCTTCGCCATAGGGACCGTAACCACTGGTCTCTTCCTAGGTGCCCTTGGTGTATCTCCTGCCCTCGGGGCTGAACTGCCTGGTCCTATGCTGACCAGCGCACCTGCCCTGAGTGTGCCTTTGCGCGCGCAGAAGGCCATCGAACTATTTGGCGATCAAGGCTACCCGACTGCCGTTGTAACCAAGTCCATGGAAGGCCCGCAAGCGGCCATCTTCGGGCGGCTGGATAATGGCAAGTATTTCGAAGCCACAGTCAACAACACCAATGTCCTCGGCACCGATGAATTGCCTCCGCAAAACATCCAAGAAGCCCTCAGGGACAATCAGCTGGTTTGGACCATCGAAAGAACCTCTACGCTGCAGGCCTTCAGAGCCCTCCAAGACAATGACGTGGCCAAGGTGCGCCAATACAACAAGCAATATCAGAGACTTTTGAATAATGCCCGGATCTCCTTATTTAATCAAATCCCCAGGACCGTCATTTTCACCCTGTTTGATCCTGATACCCCGCAGGAGCGATTGCTTGATGCCAACGGAGAGATTTCACCCGTCAAGCTGGCCATGGTCAACCTGACCAACGCTGAGAAGGAGGCTGCGGCTAAACCTGCGGCAATGCAACCCACCAAGACAGCAACCGATGGATTGGTCCAGGCCGCCATCCAGAATCAGGTCATTTCCAATGCTGTGGCCAAGGCAAGTACGGACCATGTTGGGCCGCAGGTGGCACCGAGTAAAGAGCAATACAGCTCTATTAAGAAAGAATTGGATACAGAAAAAGCGTTGTTCTTAAACAAGAACATCTCCACCGATGAGACCAATGCTGTATTAGCAGAAACGATTTCCAGTAATTATGCCAAATTGGATACGGAAATGTGGGTCAATGAGAAATATGTGGCGGTTATCTATTCCTTTAAGATGGATAAGAAGATGTTCACCGTCCTGCCCGGGGCTACATTCACCAATTATACCGGCTTCAATGATCAGGCCCTTAACTGGTTCTTAAATCAGCCTAATGTTCATACAGAAATTTATGAAAAGCCCCTGGATGCCAACCGCATTACCGACATCTCCCATATCAAAGAGTGGAAGCGTTTATGGAACGGGATGGATATTTTTGATGCCTTGAAACACAACCGGTCCTATGAAGTGCTGGTCAAATGGACCGATAAGAATGGTTCCCATGAAGGGGTGTTGAAGGCCGGCAGACGCGCGGTCGATGCCCAAAGCACCATGGCCTTCGATAATTGGAAAGGTTCTCTCCTGTTGCAGGCCGGTCTGCAGTTGACGGATTTCAACACGTCCGCGGTTGATCAGGGCAGGGAATTGGAAGCTCAGAGAGCCAAGCTGAATACGATGTTCGGCGAGCTTAAGGACAAGACCCTGCTTCCTTCAAGCATCACCACGGTCAGCAATTATCCGGCCACCTTCTTTAGGGTCAATCGCGATCAATCCGGCAGCATCACCAACATCACCGGGTTCTATGATAACTCCAGACTTGTGTATAAGAGGATAACCTTGCCCAGCGGTGAACAAATTGTTGTTCAGGCTTTTAAAGATACCGATGGAAAAGAACACACATTAAAATATTGGCCTATGAGAGATGACCAGCCGGTGAAAGCGTACAGCTTGCTGACGCCGTTGGAAGAAGCCCGCTTGAGGAACGGAGACAAGACCGTTTTGACGGCATACACCCTGCTCGATAACGGCAAGCCCGTTAATCCTTATACCCGCGGTGAAATCGTCCTCGGCAACAATGCCAACTGGGATGAATTGTTGGATGCCGCCACCTTGAAGATGGTAACCGACAACGAGGCCAGGGCCATCAAGTACAATGCCCAGACGCTGAAAGGGAAATTAGCCCTCAACGTGGCCCTGATTCCTCTGGATTTTGTGAACTTTACAGGATCAGGCGCCATCACGCCGGGACTCAACCTTATTTATGATATCGAAAGAAAGGCTTCTGAGCCGGTCGTCAAGGCGCCTACAGCCGAACAGATCAGCGAATTCTGGGTCCCGTATTTGAAGGCCCGGGATGCCAATAATCAGGCAGCTTTAAAAACCAATGATTATTTCGCCGAGGCCAGGGACTTTGTCGCCTCCGTCCATTCCGACGAAGAATTAAAGGAGATGTATGGTTATTTGACCCAGCAGCATAACCAGGGTGTGGCGATGTTCATTTTGAACGAAACCGCCCAGCTGGCCAGCATCATGGAACCGGCAGGCGCGTTGCCGACCAAGCAGCACATTGAAGGATCTTACCAATGGCCCGTGGCTCGTTACCAGTGGCTGAATGATGTGCTTTCTCAGCGGTATTTCTCCTTTGGGGGCGAAGCCAATCCCGCCAACCTTATCTCGCTGGCGGTCCAGGGCCGCGCCTTGCAGTCGGTGCCTGCCAAGGACATCGGCAGCAGCGCTTACCCGGTGGCTGATCAGATCTTCAGTATGGTTGGCTTTGGCGTGGATGTGCCGTCCATGATTAATGAATGGCATATGAAGGTCACCAATGATCCCTTGACGGTTCCGTTTAAGAATTCACCTGAAAAGACCAGGATCAATATTTACGCACTGGGCTTCCCGCTCAATCTTATTTGGGATGCCCAGGATGCCAACACATTGAAGGCCATTGTCACCAACCAGGGTGTAAGGGACGATGATCACAAGTTTGATGCCTATAGGGTCGTTGACACGCACTTCCGCAGCAAGCCCTTCGGATTTACCCGTCAACAGGTTGAAGAATTATTACAAACACCCGGCGTGGCCAGGGTGCCCGCCATGGTGAGAATGCATGTGGGCGGCGGTTACCTTCCTGTTCCTGTATATCTTATCGAAGACGGCAACGGCGCCCGGAGCGTGCTTATTTTGACTTCGACCGGCGTGGAGCATTTGATTAACGAAATCAAGCAGGACATCCAGAATTACGATAACTTCAAGAAGGCCATGGATGAGGGCGGATACAGGATCGATTACGGCGCTCAAGGCGGCACCTTTGATCAGAGGATTTGGAGCGGATTATTCGTCAGCCATGATTGGGATACCGACGTCTTCTTCGCCGGAGCCTATGGCTGGGATCAATACAACATGTTGGTGTATGCCTTGCATTCCGGCAATGACGGCATTGCGAAGGGCATCTTGGACAAATATGAGTCCATCTATAAGACCGAGACCAAGGGCGGCCGGCCCTTTGGCGGATTTACAACGGTCATCGATGCGTACAGAGGAACGGTCACCGGGCAGAGAGATACGGCCGTAAGCGCTGCCATTGCCAACGGTGTCCTGGCGTATGAACAAGTCCATCAGGGCGACAAAACCTATGATGACATGCTCAAGGCCACGGCCAAGTGGCTGTACAGCGTCTACGAGAAGAATGGTTACGGCGGCTTGTCTAATGTTGCCGGCAGCAAGGAAAGATTTGCCGAACCTAATGCTGTTATTGCCGCCTTCTTTGAGAACTACGGCACCTTAAAGCATGAACATAAATTTACGGAAGCTTCGCAGAACATCACTACCTGGGCTTTTAAGAAACTTTGGGACGGCAACATGATAAAGGCCAAGGAAGGTCAAAACGGCTATTCCGCCGATGCCCAGACCCGCTGGTTGAAGTTCTTAGGACCTGAAAGATTTGCCCAGCATGCCTTTGGCGGCAATCAGAAATCCCAAGAGCAGATTAATCAAGACTTTTTGCAGTATCTCAAGAACATTGATACCGCCTTTGGTGTTGATGTCAACGGCGGCAGGATGCTTGATCTGGCGGACAAAGATTATGCCGCTTCCCGCGCCTTGACAGGCGACAAGCAGCATTTCGGTGTTCTTGAAGTCACGGCCGAAGCCACAGAAGTGTTCACGCAAGCTCAATCTTATCTGAAGGGGAACCCTGATCTTGAAAAACTGATCAAAAAGTACACCGAGGGCATCATGGCCTATCGCGATAAGGAAACCGATACGGCCAACAGCAAGGTTGTCTATCTGCCTTATGCCACCGCACAGGATCAGGATACAGGGTTTGGCTACCGTACGCCTAAGGGCAAGGTCTCCTTGGCACCGACTTTAGAATTTGCCTTTAGCCAAAACGGCATTAACTCTTTAAGACCGTGGGCCACCAATTCCGCCCTTCCCCATATCCAGCGCCCGGCCGAGACCCTGACTTGGGACCAAGTTGTCAACAGCACCAGGGTTGAAGCCGGCGGCGCTAAATACCAGGATATGCGCGTTTTGATTACCCGGTTGAAGCAGCAATACGATATGCGTCATTCTGATGAGCCATTGACTGCGGATCAGCAAAAGCTGCTCAATCAGGTAGATACCGAATTAAAGGGAAAATCGAAAGAAACCATCTATGCCAATCCTAACGGCCAGGAAACTGTCTTCGTCACGCCTGCCGGTTTGGCTGAGCACATTATTCTTCTGGCTTCCGTTGACCAACAGCATGAATTCCGTCAATTAGTAGCCAATCAATTAAGCAACTCTCAATTGATGAAAAAAGCCAAGACCGGCGCTCCCGGCTTTGAGATCGGCGGTGTGGCCTTTATGGATCCGATCACAGGAAGCCGTATCGGCGATATTCGCGGCAGCGACGAAGTCAGAAAGGTCTTTGAGGCCATCAGCAGGATGCCGGCCAAGGAACAATACTTTATTGATAAGGGCAACTACAACGGCTTTTTGATCAAGGGCTTTATTATTGACGGCCAAACCAGGAATGTTATGGCCAATGTCTTCTTCCCTTTAAACAAGGTGGTTGTTTCCCCAGCCTTGCCGGATTATCAGAACGGCGGCCAGACCAACAGTTATGTGTTTGAAAATAATAAGCTTCAATTCAAGGTGACGGACCAGACGGTGACCGTCTTCGAACATGAGGCCAAGACCGGTATTGTTTCCGACGCCAAGACATATGTCAATCGTGTCGGCAGCATTCAGGGAGAAGTCAAGGCATTGCTTGGACAGGCGGACCTTGCGGCCAGAAAGGCCTTGTTCACCAAGGAGGTGCCGTTGAAGGAGTCAGTCACCGTTAAGAGCGTCTTTGTTGACCCGACCACGCTAACACCATCGACCCTCGATGCCAAAAAAGTGACCCAGGTCAATCTGACGGCGGATTACCATACCGGTGTCATCAGTACGGAGAGCTATAGCATTTTTGCCAGACCGATAAAGGAGGCAGATAAATTTAAGGCGACAGACAATAGTTATAACGACTACGGCCAATTCCAGAGGTCCCAAGTTTATGACAATGACGGCACGCTGCAGGCACCCAAGGAAGGCCAGTTTAGATTCATCAATACGACGGATGTCGGCCCCGGCTTGCGCGATTTAAGAGACCTCGGCCGCGGCAATTTCAGCTATGTGCTAAACCATGATGTGATCAAGGGCACAGATCGTGTCTTCGTGTTTGACAATGCCCGTCAGGGCCGCAAAGTTGGGTCTTTCGCAGTTGAACATTTAACCAAGCCGGGCTTATACGATTGGAATCTGATCCATACTTCTATCTTTGGTTATCAGGCCAATTTCTTTGGCGGGGAAATTCCAATTAAAACAGAAAGCGCCGTTAACGGCGTCTCAGAAAAAACAATCAATACCACAGGGTATAATCCGTTGACCGGAGAAACAACAGCCAAGCAGACTGATCATTTCAATGCGGATTTGCAGACAACTCTCAAATGGAAGCCGCAATTCGAAAATCCTGTAGAGTTGCAGACTACGGATAAGCAGGGCATTGCCTGGACTACGACAAACAAACCCAACAGGGACGAGACCATCATTGATTCCAGCACGACCATGAGTAAGGATGGCCAGACCGCCGGGGCCGCTACCGCCAGCAGTAAGTATGAGGGCGGACAATGGACGGGTCTTAAGGTTAATCATTTAGGCCCGAATGCCAAGACCGATTGGTTGACAATCAAGCAAACCCAGAATGACTTTGGACACCTGCTTGGTTCCGACACCCTGTATAGCGATCATTACGATGTTACGAATACGCCGGTTTACAATTCTTTAGGCCAGGAGACCAAGGCAGAGCAGGTTAAGCACAATGATGCTGCGGGCTTCAAGAAGACGATCTATACATTTGATAACTATGGCCATAACCGTACTGATGGCCTGTTGACCCGCGTTCGCCATGATGCCGAGAGGACGCCGGACATGGTCAACAAGGACGTGACAGAGACCATTGATCTGGCCAGCGGGCTGACAATTAACGAAGATACGCCTAACGCTGATTTCCGTGATGCGCAAGGAAATACCTATATCGGTACAGCCCATGATCAGTATGGATACGATGTCAAGCACCTGATGTTACCGGCAACAACAACCACCACCATGGATGTAGGCCGGGTGATGGGAACCATCCCCGGACAATTGCTGCCGTTGCCGCAAGCAGCCGTAAAGGTTTCCGATACAACCGCAGAGATTAAGGACGGCAAAGTGACAAACACGGTCACGGATTCCCTGAGAAACGAGACCAGACATGAGACGGTTCTTCCTGATTTGCGCAACCGCGTGGCCGATATCACTAAGCATTTCGACGCGCAGGGCAAGAATACGGCCGCGCTAAATCAGGTCAAATTCACCACAGTCAACAGCATGGCCTATCCAGACGGTGAAGACCACAAGGCGAATAAAACCTCCTTTGTTACCCTTGATGTCAACAATGATTATGTCCTTCAACGTGAAAAGCCGGAATTTGCACCGCAAAGCGACCTTTGGCAGGACAATCACGCGGCTGTGCAAAGGAACACCCTCGAATTTATGGATGGCGCAAGACGGGTAAAGGCCGATATTTTCGACAGTACGCGCATTCCGGACGGCCGCGTGGAAAGACAATTTTTCGCCTATGCGGAAGATAATAACGGAGTCATGGGGCAGGCCGCCCAGTTCTACATGTCCCCGGTGCTGGAGATTAATCCGAAAACCGAGGAATTGACAAAGCTTTACGATGGGCGGGTTACCATCGGCTGGCCGTGGATGACCGGGCCTCGTCCAAGTTTTTACTTTAATCATGCCGGCAACGAGTACAGGCTTTATAACATTAATAGAGAAGAACTCAGGTCTGGCATTAATGTTTTTGATTTCAATATTTCTAAGCCGACAGCGGTCATCAGCTTTAACGGCACGGTTAACTTTGAAGGCCATACTTACGGTATTTGGTCTCAAATCGACCGTAAAACCGGTGCCTTTGCCGGCGGTTGGATGCGCTCAGCCGGCATCAATGGCGCCCAAGATAATGAAATTTTGTTTATCGCTTATAAGAACGGAACCATCGAAGTGGATGCGGCGGACAATAGCACCCAGCCCCGCACGGTCAGAAGCGGTACCATAGCCCTTAAGAATAGCGAAGAACTCAAGAACTTTAAGCTGGAAGCCAGTGTCTTTAAACTTATTAAGTGGGATGCCTACGGCATAGTTTCCCGGAATGCCGACGGCCTTGCCAATACCCGTCTCTATGCCTTAAATGACATTGATATACAGCGGTTTTTGGATAGCAGTCCTAAGGGTAAGAGTATTGTCGATCAATTGAAACAGGCAGGCATCTTGGAACAGGTCCCAGGAGCCAATAAGGTTCATTTGAAACAGGAGAACAATGGCACCGCTGAAACCCCCACCGCGGCCATCAATGCTTTGGAAACCCGCTTAAGCGCCATAGCAGGTCAAGATGCTGATAAGGTCCTGGAGATTTTGAGGCCCGGCAAAATCGTCGAAGGTTCACGAGAAGAGAATACTATTTATAAGATTGATGAAAAATTGAATGCCAACAAACAATTCAGCCATATCGCCACGGTCCAGATGCAAGGTGATCCGGTTGCTGTCAGCTATACCCAGACCCAAGAGGGGGGCAAGCCTGACCTGCCGACGACCATTGTATTTGATTCCCAGAAACATGAACCGAATGTTTCCTTGTATACAGGCACCGGGGATGCCATTGCCTTGCTCAAGAGCATACATCCTAAGGAAGATACGGATGAGGTAGCTATTCTGTCCTTTGCCAGCGGTTTTTATACCCCGCGTACAGAGATTTACGAAAACGGCAAAGAGATTGTCCTGGCCTGGGGCTTTGAAGGGTATGCGGCCTCCTATAGCGGCGCTCCTGAATTGAAGAACCGCATCAATTCAGACCTTTGGCGAGCATTAAAGATACACTTTGCCGGCGACAATACGATTGAAAATGTCAAGTTTAAAGACATTAAGTCGCGTCTGGATGTCAATTTACAGCCTTTAACATATAGGAATACGCTTGTATCCATGCCGGCTTTATATGATTATCTCAATACGGCTGATTTGCCTTGGCAGGTAAAGCCGCACGCTTCGGCCCGGATTGCTGCTACCAGCTTTTCCTTCAGGCAGGTTCCCGCCAATGTGCCTTATTATTTGGATGCTCAAGCCAAACTACCGCCGACGCAACCTGGTTTAACAACCAGCTTCGGCCTGGATGTTTCCCGATTTGCCGATACGAAATCCGTTTCCCAAATCATTCGCGCCTGGGATGCGCGGGGCTTACATAACGATGCCGCGGCCGCCTTAAGGTTTTATTGGGATGTCACCCAAGGCGGGACCAAGGATGTCAACGATTCTTATGACCGCGAGTTAGGCAGTCCCTTAATGTTCATCCCCGGCTTTAAAGCGCCCTCCTATGCTCCGGCGAGTGCAGGTTCAGCCATTGCCGTGGCCCAGGCCGCCTGGGAGCACGCTAAGGTCAAGGGTATTCCTGCTCAAGAAGCTCTTTATGCCCGAGATTTGACGGTCAACATCCTTAAGCATTTGGTTGGCAGCAATAATCCTGATCCCAACAAACAAAATGTATCTAAATACAGCGGGTACCGCAATATCGGCGTTTTGGCCGCACGCGCTCACGAAAAATGGGAAATTGACGGCATTGTGTTCTGGCCGGAGGCAGAGAGATTTATGACCGCTGACCAACTTAATCTTTACCTTTTGGCCGATGATATGGTCAAAGATGCCCAACTTAAGAGCTTTGCTGAAGATATACGGGCCAGGGAATCAAGGTGGATTGATACATTTATTACCAACGATGATGTCCGCATGGGGGCCTTTGAAGTCCAGAACATTACTGATAAGAAGAACGGGACGGTTGTCTTTGCGCCGATGCCTTCAGTGACGCCTCAGGACATGCTTTTATATCTCCAGGTAGAACATACCCTCGGCCGCAGTGATGCTGAACTCCAAAAGATTTTTGACAGAACATCCAAAGCCTTCATGGTCGAGGTCAACGGGAAATGGGGGTTTGACTGGAACATCCCCAGAGGCCGAACCGATGCTATTTCAACAGAAGTCACGGCGCTGGCTTTCCGTACAGCCCAGAAAATTAATTACACCGTACCCGCCCGAGTGCTTGCTGATCAACTGGCCAGAATTACAGCAGAAAACCAAGGCACGCTACCGGAGGCTGTAACGCCTGCCGGATACCGTACGGATGACAAAGGGCTTATCACCGGACAAAATAATTACAGCATCATCCAAGACAAAGACGGCCGCTGGAGCCGTTCACCTGCGGCAGAAGCTTATTTGATCGATCGTCCAGGGATTGGTCCTGTGCAACAACAACCGCAAACCATCAGCATTAAGAATGATAAGACCATTATTTTCAGTTGGAGAATTTTCAAATGGTTGGTTGGCGGATTCTTCGGTCTGGCCCTGGCCATCAGCGGAATGGGGGTCGGGATATGGCTGGTCCATCGCCGCAAGGTACGTAAAGTCCTTGAGGACAAAAAAGGTCTGTGGACAGATGAACTGACGGCCAAGGCAGCTGAGGAAGTTTATGCCCGCGATGTTCTGGGCGCCATTTCCAAACAGGCTGTACCGTTTGGCACCATCACCTTAGGGAACAGCCCAATTGAAATCAACTTTGATACTAAATTGCGCGCCATCTATAAACTAGTCGCCGGCTACGTCCTTCGTCAGGGGATCGATATCCTATCCTGGAGAAAAGCTGTTGAAGAGATAGGCAGGACAGAACAACGAATTGAGCGGCCTTTAACCGCAACTGAAAAAGAAACCATCGTGTCCAAGCTGGCGCTGCAGGACAGTAAATACATGAGAGGATTAAATGAGTACCTGTTAATTGTTGCCTTTTTTGCCCGTCGCCTTATCAAGGACGGGGCAAAGGATGCGGGCAAAGGTAAGACCAGGACTTATGACAGCAATCACATTTGGAGCCGGTTGTTGATGTACCACGATGCCTACTATGACCGGTTCACGGCAGCCTTGGCCGATGGGGGGCAGGATAAATTTGATCTGGTCTTTAACGATATGGGCGCGCGCAAAAGAGAGGACCAGCCGGTAGATCTTAATGACAAGGCCGCTCCCATGCCGGTGAAAGGCATTCTTCTAACAGCCCTCGAACGCATGAATCTTATTCAGAACGTGATCCAGAATAATTCCCGTACGGCCAAGGAAAAAGTCATTCTTGAAGCCTTTGGGGTCAAAGGCGGCGTCAGGGACAATGGGGCTAAAAATGAGGAGGTTTATAATTATAAGAGAGTAACTTTGCCGATCGTTTTGGATGTTATTAGATCCGCCATGCGTTCGCCTGCTGAAAGGGAACCTGTGAATCCGCAGGTGGACATCTTTATCAATAAATTCAATCAATTCATGAAAACAGAGAACCTCAAGCCCCGCCATCCCCGCGTATTAAGGTGGACAAAGATGCTGCCTATATTATTTGCCGGGAGTCTCTCAGGGGTCGTTAGCCTGGATGCAGCAATTGGCAGCGGGCATTTATTCACCTATTTCTTGTATAAGATGGTGCCGGCTTTGGTGGCTTCTCCCCATTTCTGGTTGGCGGCCGGTTTATTTGGCGCGGCCACGCTTTTGTGGATCATCCAGAAGAATTTAATTGAAACCTATCGCTTCAAAAATAATTACACTTCATCAATTAAGAACGGCTTGGTCTGGAACTGGAATATTTGGGAATACAGCCGCCATATGATGCGGGCCATTGCCTCCATGATCTTCATTGGCGCCATTCTTCACCTGCCCGGCGTGGAAGGAACGGTGGAATTCTTTAAATACACCTTGGCAGTGCCGTTTGTATTTGAAATTTACGGGGCTATTTATCCGATGATGCAGACAACCATCAGCAGGATCACCCAAGTTGCGGCCGTGTTTGAAAATACAACACAGCAACGCAGCGCTTCCGCAGCATTGAAACTATTGTTTAGAGGAAGATTCTTAGAGGCCTGGTACAACTTATCGCCTTTCACTTTTTCCTTACTGACCAGACTTAATAAACATAATTTCTTTGAATCCCGGTCCACTTCCGTTATCGGTGAATCTTTGCGGCTGACCTTCAGCCTGTCTGGTCCAAGCGGGGATATCTATGGTTGGATCATGTCAAAGTTCGTTTATGCGGGGATGGTTCTAGGGTTTATGGGCCTTGCATCTACCTTTATGGGCGTGCCGGTCATTGGCGGGTGGTTCTATAACAACTATTTGATCCATTCTTCCGTGCCGAAGATGATTTTTGCCATTATCGCTTATGGGACTGCCCTTATATTGGCCCGCCAGGCCATGTCACAAATTGTTGGTTCCATCGGCAAGGTGATCAGCGCTTGGCCCTTGATGGCGGCAGCCATTGGTATAGAGATAGCCACGGTTAAAATGGTCACTCCCATGCTGTTGGGTATGGGGGTGGCTCATCCAACAGCATTGCTTATCAATGGATTGGTTACAGGCATCTTGATGGGAATGGTCTTATTGGATAAACCGTTACGTAAATGGCTTGATGATCGTGAAATCAAGAACATTAAGAAGGAATACGAAACGATCAAAGCCGAGCAAGACAGCGCGGGAGAATCTCATAGGATAGGAATCATTTACCAGGGAGGAGACGCGCTCGGTGCCGTTAAGAGATTGGCTCAAAAACAAACCTTGGAACGTTGGGAGTACTTCAGAACGCATGATCCAAAATCCGCCAAAGCGTACTTAAAAGCATTTGGTTGGAGTTCTCAAGAAGCAACCAGATGGCTTAAGAGGCTGCATGAACGGGAAGACCATTCTAAGGTGACCTTGTGGTTCCCGGGACAAATCGAAGCTGGTGTTATTCCGGATGTTGCCGCCGTCAACGACAACAATGAAAAGGTTTATGTTGAGCAAGACGAGAAACAAAATATCCTCAATGCCTTGCAATTGAGATTGTTCCTGGTGGCCATGCTTTCCGGCGGCGGCCAGTCGCAAGATACAGGGGTGGCTTTGCTCAATATGGTCATGGCCATTAAAGAGGCCGGGATGCAGGATGAAGTGGTGCTGAACATCATGGCCAACAAGTTTAATGACGCCTCTTCGATTCCCACGGAAGAAAATTGGAAATGGGATACGGACCTAGGGCAGAGGATTAAACTCGCACATTTAATTGACCGGTATTCCGACGTGAAGGTCAATATTATCCATGACTGGACCCCATTTGGCGCCAAGGCCACGGCCATGACCGGTATAGACCTTGTGCCGGGCATCCTTTCGGGCCAGCAGACCCGCCCTACCAATGATTACGATTTTATGCTGATCATTGATCGCAATGCGGTGGTGAACAACATGAAACTTTTTGTCCATGATCTGCGCCGGGCCAGGGTCGATCCCAACACTGTTATCATCGTTACCAGCCGGGGCACCACCAATGTGCTCATGCCCATGGGGCAGGCTTCCATGAGCATCGAGGAGGGACATCGCGCTGCCATTGCCGGCTCCATGCTCACCGGCGGTTCCGCCGGTGAAGCTACGGGTACAGGCTGGGGGAACATCTTGCGCAACACCTATTGGCCCACTCAAATGGCCATGATGCACAAGGATTTTCCGATCAAGCCTCTGACTTCTTCCGGACGTCGTCAGCGTGGATTCTTGCGCAGCTTGTGGCATGGTCAATTCGGCCTTATTGGGTTTGCTCCCAATGCGGTGGGTATCAGCGAGGACATTTGGGCTGTGCAACAAGCTGCCCACAACTTAATGGCCATGGGCTATATGCCGGTGTTTAAACGCGGCAGATCCTTCTGGCATAAATTGCGTGAGACATGGAGCCAGCCTGATTGGATGGCGGCCATGCCGCGTTGGGCCGGCGGCTATATCCAGAAGATGGGGGACCTTGTCATGCAGGAAGCTTGGGACTTCGGCCCATTCTCATTGGATGCCAAGGAAATCCGCGAAAACAATGGAGACTTCTTCTTCAATGCCCGCCTGGGTCTTCTGAACGTGGTTCTTACACCGTTGGCCATTAAGTTCGGCGTGCTGCCATTCGTTGGGGTCAATGTTATCTTGTGGCTCATCGGCTTTATTTTTAACCAGGTACTTACAGTCAATGGTTTGTTGGCCCATATGGAAGGCCGCGGCTTCAATAGGCCGGCTGCCTTCTTCGGCGCTGCCATTGGGGCCGTGGCAGGCCTGATGGGTGGGGCAACAATGTCAGGGATATCCATAGCTCCTGTTACTGCCTTTGCAGGGTTTATTATCGGCGGATTTGTCACGGCCTTTGCTCAATGGATCAAGACCCGCGGACGTGATTTCTTATTGTTTGCTCCGCTGCTTGTCATCCACGTGCTTGGGCAAACTAAACGCCAGACCCTGGAATTCGTCCCATCCAAAACCTCGGAAGATTGGCATAAAGCGGATATCCGTTTCTATATCGGCCGCGTAGAGAACGATTTCCTATCCTTCAAGATGGTGAGCCTCATAGGGGTGTCGATGCTGGCCATGAACATATGGCTCATGACAAACTACCTGGACATGCTTAATATCATTTTATTGTTCCCCACCTTGTTATTTAACGTTGGTCTTGTGATAGGACCGTTTGTTATGAGGACCATTCCCGGCAAGCATATCAATCCGTTGTTAACGTATTTGGCAGCCGTTGGCGGGTTTGCCGGAGCCGGTCTGGTCTATTGGGGCATGACTATCCTGGCAGGTGTTAATTTCTATGCCGTTGTAGGAGTTGGCATCTATACGGCGCTGGCATTGATCGGTTGGGTGTTAAAAGGAAGAGTGCTGTCCCATTTGAGAAACAATGGTGTTAAGGAAATTAAGGGCAAGGATATAGGTGCAGTCATTAGCGAACAAATTACCTTAACCGACGCCGTTACCGCCTTCAACAAGCGTTGGGAAAGTATAAAAGGAGATTATAAGAACAACAAGATATCCGTTGGTCAAGCGGTCTGGCAGTCGGTTTGGAATGCGGCCCTCTTGGCCTTGACGGCGGTATCCGCACCTTTGGCCAAGCCTCTTGATACCTTGAACATAAAGGCCCTTAATTTCAAGAACCAGAAAATCACACGCTTCGTATCTGTGAGCATGCGCGGCTTTGTCATCGGCATGGGGGTGCTTTTCTGGTTTTTCATCGTCCCGGTGCCAGGCCTGTTGTTCCTGGAAACTCAACAGGCCCATGTTGTGCTTCAGTTTATCGATTTGTTCAAAGACGCTCTGTGGGTCTTTGGCGGCGTATCAATGCTGACAGCAGCAGGTCTTTTAACTTCATGGATCGAGCGCGAAGGGTTTGTGCAGAAAGCCCTTAATTACATGAGAATGCCGCAAACTGTATTTAACATTAAATTGTTCCGCGACGGCAGTCAGGTGAGGTTCGGCGTGCTTTATCGCTTCCTGACGGAATACGAAGAAATGGTGCAGAAGGATAACACCCTTACCGATGAGCAGCGGCAAAGAGCAACTCATAGATTTGCCAAGATCCGGGGTCTCTTTGCGGACGCAGGGATTTATATCCATCAGGCCCAAGAAGAGTACATCCAGAAGACCTTGGATGATGTCGAGTATCTTTTAAAGGAAGTCGGTCCGGACCGTTTCGAGCAAGAGTACGCGAACCATTACAAGAGGATTGTACAGGATAACCTGATCTACGATCATTCGGCGGCATACAAAATAATAACTGACAATACCAGCAAGATTGTGAAAAATTTGGATGTGCCCGGGAAGCAAGACGTTGTCAGAGAAATAATGGCAAGCCACGACATTATTGTTAACAGGGGTCGGGTTTGGGGTTGGATAGTGCCGGGCTTACAGCAGGCATTCTATTCTGCTAATTCAGGTGATGCCGTTCAGGCCAAGAACCATTTAGTAGAAGTTTTGATTCTGGAAATGAAGGCTCGTGCCAATAAATTGATAGCCGATAAGAAAGAAGAAGTTTTCAGGCGTCTTGATACCGCTGCAGGAAGAGCAGCTGTTGGAGCTGCCATTGCCGGCCAGCAGGCTGCCTTAAACAAAACAGTCGTTTGGGGCTGGATCTTGTCCATCAATGGTTTGCAAGAGGCCTTTGAGATAGTCAACAACGGTAATGAAGAAAAGGCCAAGGGCCAATTGGTTGCAATACTGTTCGAAGAGTTAACGGCGCGCGCCAATAAACTAATAACCGAGAAGACCGACGCAATCACTAGTCATTTAAATAACTCTGGGGGCAGAACAGCCGTTGAAGAGGCCCTTGCCGGTCAGAACACAGGTCACAACAAGAATGTGATTTGGAACTGGGTAGGACAAGTGGAAGCGCCTGCTGACGCGCTGAATGTGCAGGAAGCGTTTACAATTATCAGTGGATTTAATGAGAGCAAAGCTAAAGATCATGCCTTGAAGATTTTGGCCGATGAAATATTTAAGCGCAGCATCGGAGATTTTGCGAGAGCCTATAAGACCATCATCGAAAATTTTGATGATGTTCAGAAAGTGGAAGTGGTTTTAAGGGCGTTGGCCCTAGAGCAAGAACTGGCCGTACTTGACAGGAGCGCCGGCGATGCCGTTTCTGTACGACAGCGTCAGACTCGCCATCAGATGAGAGAAGAGATCAAAGATGTCATGTGGAAATGGCTTTCACCTGAGCTGAAAAAAGTTATCATAGGCATAAATAAAGTTTCAGAGCAAGATGCCAAAGACATCGCATTTTCCATCTTTGTGGCCGAATTGCCAACAGCCGTTATCCAGACGAAGTCTTCAAGGAAGGCGCGGGGGATCACCATGTTATTAACGGCATTGTTGACTGGAACGGCTGTGAAGGTGCTGAAGAAAGACCAGATTTTCCCGCCCGCCGCAATGCCAAAGGGAGGCATAACAACAGGGGTGTCGGCTAAAGCCGATACTCCTGTTGGACGCGGCATCTTAACCAGGGTTGTTGTCATCTCTTCGGCTGTCTTTGCCGCCGGGGTTGCTGCTGTTAAAATTTTGCATTGGATTTTCACGAGAACGCATCGGCTGCCGGTCAAAGGCCCGGTGACCTCATGGGATCCGCTGGTTGTTCTGACGATGGGCGTTCTAGCCGGATTAAGTATTTATGGAATTATGAGTCTCGTTCGGTTCTTTAAAGATCAGCGTAAGATGGAGCGCGTTCATTTATATGGAGAGGAATGGACTGAATCCTGGCAAAAATTGGCGGTCGAGGCAAGAGCTGTCATAGAGAAATTCAAGGCTTTGCGCCGTGGACAGACGGCAGGGACAATGCCGGACGGAAAGTCGGAGAACAAGCCGGCAAATACAAATACGCCTGAACAAAGAAGTCTGAATATTGCCAATGATAAGCCAGATGCAGGCACACCTGCAGAGACAGCGCAAATAACCGCGAAATCAACCCAAGCCGCCATGCCTGAAACGCCGGCGGCGGCTGTTGCACAGCAGATCCTTAACAATATTCACAACCTCGCACCGCCGGTCCAGGAAGGCGATACAGTTGTTATCACGCTCTCCCAGCAGAAAGTCGAGAAGTCCCTGCAGTTTGAAGTTGCCAAAATACTCAAGAATTCCATCGAAATCAAGGCCCAGAAACGCGACGGTACGATCACAACGGTGCCCGCCGATCAAATCACCATCCGCTTTGCCAGCGTACATGTTGATATTTCCAGAACAACCTTAAGAGACGCTGTTAAAGTGATCTTTGAAACCGCCTCCTATTCAAAAACATTTGAATTAATGGCCGATCAAATTTCTGTTGGGGCAAAGAATGGCATGATCGCAAAGGCCGCGATTGGAACCGCTCTATTCTTTGTTGGTGTTGCGGACGTTCCTGCCGCCAGCAGGGTGTGGCACATGTTGGCTTCCTGGGATTGGGTGGACCGGACAGGTATTCTGGCGCTGGGTCTTTTAGGGTTTTACGTGACCTGCCTTATCGGCCATCATTTCTATGCTCAACGCCGCGACGAGCGCAATGAAGAACGCGACAAGCAGAAAAACGGAAACGATCTCATCGGCTTCTGCGGCAACGCCACCGATCCTGCCAAGCGCGCCTTTGCCCAGGGCATCAGGGAAGGCAAGATCAAAGAAACACGGATCGCGGGTTATAAGATCGACCGCCGCAGAGTTCCTGCCGAGTTGAAGCAGTTCTTCAACAAGACCGAAACGGAATTTTATGAATTTGATTTCGACCGGATCATGGCCGATTTGCAAAGCGGTGCCCTGGACAAAGACACCTATGGTGCCATGAACGATCTTCAGGAAACCACCATCTTTGCCACCGAACAGGCAGTCGACGGCAAGAAAAAGAAGATCATCAGGAAGGTTCATTTCTCCGCCATGGCCCGCAAAGTATTCGACGAGCTGTTCCCTGACGATAATCCGCAGGACAAGATGGTCGCCTGCACCAGCATCGATGTGCATGAGGCGGTTGAGCTCGATGGCACAAGTCATCCTCATGCCGTGGATTTGCAAAAGACGGTCAAGGGATACCGGGATAACGGGGTGGGCAGCCGCCTGGAGCGATTGCAGGATCTTGAGGTCGTTATCATCCCGATCGCCGACAACGGGATCAAGGCCGAAAACGTTTACGGCCGTATTATTACCGAAGAGCGAAAAGGTTTCCCGCAGGAGAAGCTGGAACTGGCCTTTGCCGACCGCAACCTCACCCATATTGTCGCGGCCATCCGCGAGATCGACAGCCACATTAGGAGAAACCCGCTGACCTGGCTGTTCCAGTCACGTCCCCATGAAGTGGCGGATATCATTGAGCAAGTCCACCAGGCGCTCATTAAGGAACAGGGGCGGATTTCGCCCACCACCAGCGTTCAGCAGTTGTTCGAAAATCTCATGAACGAAACCCTCAGCGATGACCAAATCAAGAAGCTGGATGAGTGGGGCGTTGACGGTGCAGGGGAGGTGGTCAAGGTCAATAAGGGCGAAGGCACCATTCATGATCTTATCTACAAGAGCCTGGATGAAGGCGAAGGTCTGTATTTCATTCCGCTTATCGGCAATCCTTCGGCTGTTTATGAGACGGAGGTCAGGAGACTTTTGGGTGAGACTTCCCGCCCAGGCGCCCTTCCCCGTCCTGGAGCTCTTCAAACCATATTGAATCCCTTCCTGCGGGCTATCCGCCGCTCGAACCGTTCCATGGAATACGTGTACCAATATATGATCCAGGAAGAGCTTCCTTACCAGGCGGGCTTTGCCGGGGCCCTGACGAAGAATTCCTTTGGCGGGAAGCTGGATTTCCCCAAGATATTCGCCGCAGCGGCAGCCAAAGGGTACGTCATCGCCTTTGATCACCAAAAGATCAAAGGGTTTGTCAATCCCCGCTTCAATGGACTGGACGAGGAATTCAAGTCCATGGTCAGGACCGACCATCCGGAATATACCGAGGAGCAATTCATCCAGATCGAAGCCGTCTTTAGCCAGACCTTGAACTCCATGAAATGGGCTGAGGCCATGGTCTTTGACATCATGAAACATTGCGAAGCGTTCATTCAGAAGCAAGAAGAGAAGTTCAGGGAAATGAGGAAGGACGGCAAGACGATCTCCGACCTGCAGAAAAAGCCATTGGAAATGCATTCCGAGGCCCATAGCGTTTATGAGGAGATCGCCTGGGAGCTCATCATGGATTATTCCTACCGTTTCCAGGAATCGCGCGAAGTCATCCAGCAGCATATCGTCTCCGTCAAACTGGGCGCCATCCAGAATGTGATCAAAGATTTAATAGATTATATCAATGCCCGGGAGGGTATGAGCGTCTTGCCCGGTCTCATGAACGAGCAAGCGGCCCTGTACCTTGGCCTGGCCAGGCAGGCTGTCGAAAAAATCGTCAACGGGCAATCGGATTATTTGAGTTACCGCCGGGCCTTGAATGAGGCGGTGGACGCTGCCCTCAACGACGAGCAGTTTGAACGGGGGATATTGCCTCGCATGACGGTCATTTATGAGAGTTTTTATATCAACATAGCCGGAAAGGCCATTGCCCCCGATCAATTGGCCGATCAGGTCCGTCTGGAGAGCCGCCGCTATTTTGAGAACATAGCGGATTACATTGTCCAGGAAGCTGACCGCAGGATCCGCGAGAAGAGCGTCCAGATCGACGAAGACGCCAAGGTCATTATTTTGTTCGACCGGGTGCCTACACCGATCGAGTTTTCCAACATACTGGGCTTTTACCGGCAGACCTTCCGGGGGGCGCTCAACTCCAAAGGATCGGTGAGGACTTCGCATTACAGCAACGTGGCCAAGAGCGCCCGCAAGCCGCTGTTGAATATCCGGCCTGAAGACAAAGGCAGTTTTAAGAAGAGGCAGCTGGTTTTGATCAGCCGGGGCAAGATTTATATTAATCCGGACCATGAAACCAGACAACAGGCTCGTGCCGCCGAGAGGATGCAGAAAGCCTATGAGAGATATTGCCAGGTTTTGGCCAAAGGTTCTGCAGCGAAGGCGGGGGCCAATGCGGATACGGCTGAAGAGTTTAAGACGGCCGTAATCCAGTACGGTGCCGGCTTTATCGGCTTGCGCCGTTCTGAGAACGGCTACGAAACCATAGTGTTCCGTTCCAAACGCGAGCAGGAGATAAAGGACGAGGCCATGTACGAGAATGCCCAGGGCCGCAACAGCACGGCGCGATTTATCGATTACGCGTTTGCTAATGACAAAAAACCGCTGTGCCTTGAGCACATCGAATACAGCGGCGAGAAAGGCTGTTTGGAGCATCCCCTCGTCTGGGCCCTGGCCGTCGAACAGGCCGTCAGCTGGGGGAAAATCAGCAACAAGGAGACCGTGAAATCCTTCCGTGCCATGTTCCCCATGATCGAGACCGTCGAAGATTTTGACCGGGCCTTGGGCCTGGTGGCGGAAGCCATGAACTCCGCCGGATTGGATCCGCGCGGATTCATGAGGCAGATAGGCTCCATGCTCGAGACGCCGCAGGCCCTGGCCAACATGGAACTCCTGATGCAAAAGGTGTTATTTTTCAGTGTCGGGACCAATGACCTTATCGCCAAACTGTATAAGGTCGACCGTTCCAATCCGAATCAAAGCGCCAGTTACTATAAGAACGTGCGGGTGTGGGCCACAACCCTGATCAGACAGGCCGTGGGCAAATCCAATGATGAGGGCGTTGACATTTCCATTTGCGGGGACTTGGCGGCCATGAAGAGATTCTGGTTTGTGTGGCACAACTGGGAAAGCCGCGGGTTCGAGGTGGGATTAAGCATGCCGGCGCCGATGATACCGGAATTCAAAGCCTGGATCAAGGTCCTCAAAGGGCTTGAATGTCCCGAACTGGATCAAATCAACCGGGCCATTGACCAGGCGCTTTGCGAAATGGAGGCCTTCCTGGCTGAAAACCACACCAGGGAAGAGATACTGGCCAAGGATGGGGAACTCACCGAAAGACTTAATAAAACTTTTGACGAAACCCGTGTAGAGGAAAAACTGGAAAGGCTGATCCATATTAAGGCTTTAAGATGGACAGACAAGCAGGACGAGCAAACGCCGCAGGCCCGCCGGGTCTTAGGCTGGCTGCCCTACCTGCCGGCGCTGGTTTATCATCACGGCTGGCGGGTGGTCCTGGCCCTGTTGCAATCCGATTATTACATTATCCGGGCATTCTTAAAGGTTTACGGAAAGTTTAAAGGCATCTTGAAATTCATCGCTCACGGCGGGGTCGCCGCCTGGGCCAGTAATTTCGAACGCTCCCGCATATTGGAACAGATTCCCGACCTGCAGCGTCATGCCATCATCGCCCATGAGATGACGCACCGACGTTGGTATGCACCGGAAGCAAAGGCTTACTTTGTAGAAGGGAAAATACTTTTGGAAGGTTTCACGGCACCCTTGAAGGCCGCCAAGAGCATTCTCCACGAACAAGTCATTCCTCTTTTAAACGAATCCCATTTGGAAGAACTGGCCACCGGCCAAGTGAGCCTGACCTATGATCCCAAGGTGCCGTATACCGTCTTTTATATTACGCCCGATGTGCTGGCCATTAATTTGAAATGGCTGGAAAACGACGGCACCATCAACGCGTTAAGGACGACCTTCTTTTATCACATCATCTTGAATTATCTCGAGAATACCCCCGATAACGTGATCCGCAGATCGATGCATATGCCCGCAGGGTCCAGGGCCGGCGACAAATATTTCAGCGCCGGCGCCTTCGACAGTTCCTTCTTAAGAGACATCGACTTGCTGCTTATCGAGGACAGGTTGAAGAAAGTTTTGTCGGAACGCGCGGCGTACCGCCTCTCCTTCGACCGCGAGTTGATCGCCATCGGTATCCAGCGCCGTAATCGCGGTTCGTGGCGCAGGGTCAGGGGCAGGCCGTCGCGTACCGTGGTTTTGGAAATTGCGGCCCGGGCAGCCATTGCGGAGGCCACCGGATATGCCGTTGATGAAGACGAAGATCTAAAGAACCTGCTTGGCTATGCGCTCAGGCACAATGACAAGGAGTATTTTCAACGCCTTAAAGAAGAATTGAAGAAGTTTTATTTGTCGATCGAATTCAATAATGAGTTTTCGCTGCGCGAAATATCATTGGAGGAATTCAGGAAGATGAATCCGCTGGCCAGGCTTGCCTATGTTTATTCCTACGAAGGGCTGGGGATCATTCCCCCGGGGATGACGGACAATTTACGTGCCGCGCTGGAAGCGGCCGGCCGCGTGCAGCACCAGTACCTGGGTCTTTTGGCCGAAATGCCCATGATCGTCTACCGGTGGGCCGAGATCGACAAAAGGGACCTCTTTGCCCTGGATGCCATCAAGGCAGTTTTGAAAACCATGGGGGTCAATGACAAGGATGAGATCGACAGGCTGTCCACCAATATTTGGAAAGGCCAGTGGGACAATATCCGCCTCCAGGAAGAGGCCAGCCGGCTTCCGGGCTCTGATATCAAATCGGAATCGGAGATAGTTCCCTTTAAAACCACACGGCAGTTGCGCGAAACCTGGGAATATTATTTTAATGCGGATAAAACTCCGGCGGAACGGGCGCAGGATTTCTATCGATTTTATAAGAACATCATCGATGCCATATTAAACGGCACCTGGACACCGGAACTTTACAAAAAACTGTGGGAAGAAACCAAGAAAATCCTGGAGGAGTTTAGAAGCATGGCTCAAAGCGCGCCCGAAGGCAGCCTGAGTCAGGAGGAAAAGGCCAAGACCATATTGGAACGTATCTTTGCCGCCAAACCTTATGTGCCGGCTTCTTCGGGCCTGTTCTTTTTCAAATACATCCACGGCGGATTATCCATTTTTGATATTTTCCCGCCCGATTCATACCTGAACAATATTTATTACACCTTGCGTGGGATCATCGAGAAAAAATCCACCCGGTTCGAAATATTGTTCCAGGCCTATGACATGCGCAGCCGCATGTTGTTCCTGAAACAGCACGGATGGGTGACGGACAAGCCTTATGAACAGCTGACCATTGAAGAGAAGTTGTATGTGGACGGCATTTATCAGCGGGTCAGCAAGAACGAGGTACAAAAAGCCAACCAGCGCTTGAGGGCTGCAGGGATGCCGGCCGACACCCGTGTGGTGGTCATGTATAAAATGATGGTTGAGGAACAAGACCGGCTGGTGGAAAAGGTGACCATCGAAAAGGGGCTCTCGCTGGGAGATTGGGCGCGAAGTTTGACTAATAAAGAAGTGGTTTACCCGCCGCATTTCGATCCGGAACATGTGCCGTCATCCAAGGTGCTCATCAACAGCGAGGAACTATTCAGGTACGTGCTTTACAGTCTTTTACAGAAGTCCGGGACATCCCTCAGCAGGGAACAACAGGAATTGATCCGTGCGGTTGAAGCCAAAGAATCCTTTAGCGAGATGAAAAAGATAATACATCTTCCTAATGGTCCCAGGTCTGGTCCGTCGAATTCCGGCGGGACAGCTGCATCCAGTATCGCGGGCGCAGCCGTGTTGAAGGGAGGCTTGATCAAGGCGGGAGGAGCAGCAGCCGTTAAGGCAGGTCTGTCGGCCGTCCTTGTCTCTGCTGCCGCGCTTCTCGTGGCCGGCATGGGGGTTTTGGCCGTCTGGGGTATCAGGAAGTTTCTGGCCCGAAAACAAAATTCGGAGAATCCGAGTGTTCCGCAAGAGGCAGCTTTTGCCGCTCCTGCCGAAATCCCGCCGGCCTTGCGCCCGCGCAGCGCCAAGGAACAGTCCAAATTCGAACTTTCCCTGAAGCTTTTGCAGGACCTGAAGCATCCCACACGAGTTCTGTTCGTGGTGCCCATGTACAAAGAAATGAAGCGTTTAAGCCCTGAGGGTGAAGATGCGCTGCGCATGAAGGTGGCCCAGATGCTGTATTTAAAACAAAACAGCGTGTTTTTCGACGGCAGGCTGTTGTTCATCGACGATGGGACCCCGCAGATGGCTTCCCGTCAGGCCGTAGAACGGTTGTGGAACGAAATCCGCGGCGAGTATGCGGCCCAAGGCATGGTTCTTGATGAAAAAATGGTCGAGGTCATGGAAGTGTCCGGGCAGGAGAAGAAAGCGACCGGAAGCCGCAAAGGTTACGCGGTCAAAAAGGCCATGCGCCGGGCGTTGGCGGAGGGCTGGGCACAGTTTATCGGCTATACTGATGTGGACATATCTACCAACCTGGTGCAGGTCCCGCTTTTGCTTTTCCCTCTGCTTTCCGGTCAGGCTGATGCCGCCATCGGCTCCCGCTATGCCGCTGACGCTGAATCCCGGGGCGTTTCCACGGAGCGGGTCAAGTCCTCCCGGCAATACCTTACGGCGGTGCATACCATCTTGCCGCCGTTGAAGGGGATTTCAGACACCCAGCGCGGCTTCAAATTATTCGACCGCGGCCTCCTCGAATTCATTCTCGCCTATTCGCATGACCAGAACGCCTTTAAATATGCCCAAGAACCGGGGCTTTCATTCGATACCGAGCTTTTGCTGTTGACCAAGCTGGCCAGGGGCAAGATCGCCGAAGTTTCCATCGCCTGGTTCGATTCCGCTGAAGAAAGCACGATCAATCTCGGCAAGGACGCGTACAAGATGCTGCTGGGGGTCGTAAAGCAAGCCCGCTTATGGATCAATCCAGTGACGGTGCTGCGCTTAAGGGAGTTCCACCGCAGCGGCCCGACTGCACCCGGCATCTTGACGACGCATTTCTGGGCCTGGGTGAAGGCAGAGATCGCCGCCGGACGCATGGTGGACATCATGCTTAAACCCGAAGTGATGGCCTGGGCCAAGCGGCCCGACGGAGAGACCTATCATGACTTTATTTTGCGCCGCTTAAAAGAGGAGGGATATGAATATTACCTCCTGCCGCAGCTTGACTTGGGTCTTCAAGGGGCATTCGAATTCTACGGCCGTGATCATCTTTGGGGCACGGGGGGCAAGCCTGCACCGAAATTGAACAAGCAGGGCAGCTGGTATCTGTTCGATGACATTCTTCCCTATATGGCCTCTGGACCGGTCAGGCCGGTGCTGGTCTATCGCCGGCAAGGCATCAAGATAGAAGAATTAAAGACCGTGGTGATCGCCGGTATCCGCAAAGACCTTAACGCCGGGCTGGTTGAAAACAGGATCCACAGCGCCGACAGCATGGAAAGTGCCCAACAGGACATCAAGATCCTCTCCCAATATTACTTGAGGGATGCCGTTCATGTGCACAGCGCGCTCGATAAAATCTTTTTTAAGTACAGGACATTGATCGTTGCCGCGGACAAGGACAAGACCCTGACGGAATCTCATGAAGATTTGCCTCCGGGAACCGCGGCATTGATCGCCGGGATCATCAAGTTGGGCGGTGCCTTTATTCTGGCCTCCGGATCAGGCATAGAGCGCCTGGAGAAGGAATTTATCAGCCAGCTGCGTGCAGCAATGGGCGGCGAGATCAAGGCTAACGACCTCCTTTATGTGATCTGTAACAACGGCTCTGCGGTTTATGAAATACGGCTGGCCGACGGCAGGCGCAAGAAAATTTATGAGGACAACCTGGAAGAGATCGTAGGCAAGGGCAAGTTCCCGCTGGTTGAAAAGATCCTTAACGAATTTGTCAGCGAGCAGGAGGAAATAAGAACGCTTAAAATCATGATGGAGGACCTTGAGGCCAAAGGCAAAATCAGCCGGGGCGCGTCCAGGCAGGTGAGGGTCACGCATTTGAGGGCCAATTTACAGATCCTGGGCGATCTGGGTGAAGAGTTTAAGGCGCTCCGGAATAATTTTGATCCACAACGCCAAAAACGCCAGCCCTGGGCCAGGATCATCCAGCAGCGATTGGATGAGGCCGGGATACCGCTCAAGGCAGAGGTTTCCGGGACATCGACCATCAACATCCTGCCCAAGAACGTCAATAAGGGCAGCGGCATGATGCTGCTGCTCAAACATTTGAAGGCTGACAAGGAGCAGGTGGTTTATTTAGGAGATGAGTTCCTTGAAGACGGCAACGACCATGCGGCAGCGGCTCTCGGGATAGGGCTTACCATTAATGTGGGACATCGGGAGGCGGAAAAAATCCCGGAACCCTTCATCAATTCCACCATATTGGGTCCGAGAGCGGGCATAGAGTATCTGATGATCATCAGGGACGTCCTGCCCGCCGAGAAAATCTGGAGGCTGTCATGGCTGCGTAAATTTGCGGGAAGCCTGATGATCATCGTGATCTTGACCTTGAGCGCCGCCTCAGTCCAGGCAGCGGTGATCGATGATCTTATTGCCAGCCAAAATCCCCGCACAGGGATGGTCGTCAGTTATCAGGGGACAACCAACGCTTATAATATCAACCAGGCCTATGCTTATGACAATGCCGAAGCGCTCGAGTCCATGCTGTCGGCAGGCAGGACCAACGAAGCCAAAAGATTGTTTTATGCCTTCTTTGATGTTTATAAGGACAACGCAGTTAATTTTGACGGTTTCGATAATTCTTACAACGTTACCAATGGCGCTGTGGGCAATGAAAATTACCCGACGGCAGGGCCCAACCTGTATTGGGGGATCGCAGGCATCGATTATGCCGCAGCGATGCAGGACACCAACGGCATTGTCCTTGCCGAGGCTGTCTTTCATTGGACCCATGGGCTCAGGCATCTCAACGGCGCCATTGCCTTCGGCAACAGCGGCATTTGGCCGGGGATTTTCTCGACAGAGCACAGTATCGATAATGTGGGTTTCCTGCGTAAATTCCTGCCGTTGGCCTCAGGCGTCGAGGCGGCGTCAGCCGAAAACGATCTAAATGCGGCGAGGAACTGGTTAAGCACCACGGCCTTTGACAGGGCAGCGGGCCTTTTCAACAGCGGCCTCAATGCCGCAGGCATCGACAATACCCGTGCGGCGGATACAACCAGCCTGTCCATTCTTCTTGGGACCGATGAGGTGCGCCGTTGGGGCATGGATCCTGATGTGCTTTTTGCCAAAAGCGTTGTTGTTTTTGCCGCAGGAGACCGGGGATTTGATATTTCAGATGCGTTCAATGCCTTGCGCGTGCCGCGTGGCATGTATCCCTTCGGCGAATTCACGGCCCAAATGTCCCAGGCGTATGCGTTGATGGCCCAGGATGCTTTGCAGCAAGGGCACGCCGCGCAGGCGGATCTTTATGCCGTGGAGGCAGCCCGGTACCTCTATCTTTTGACGGCAACGAACACCTATCCGTATTGTCCCGCCGTTGGTATCCAGGTTTTTTGGAATAATCCTTCTTTTAAGACCGTTAACGGCAGATCCGCTGCCGTGATGGCAAGGATCGTTCAGTCGGCCGATGGGTATAACCCATTCGATGTGATGCCGTCCTTAAATCTGACCGTGGGGATTTCGCAGAAGACCAATATTTTCCTTCAGATCATCCGCAATGATCCGCGGCTGATCAGAGGCGTGGTGCAATATTCGACAAATTTGATCGATTGGTTGCCGTTGAGCACCAATAGCCTGTCCTCGCGGACCAATTCCTGGATGGACAAGAATGCCGTCAAACAGCATCCTAAAAAGTTTTACCGCGTCACAGCGCCGCAGCCGCTATCGTCCAATAACTCCACCCTTCCTGTGACCATGGCCATGGCAGGAGCGGTTGTTCTCTGGAAGAGGCGAAAGATTTTGACGGCGCATGCTTATCCGGCCAGGGGAACGGATCGCGGCCCGACGGATCATCGGATAAAATCCGGAGAGGATGATAAGGGGGTGCCGATGGGCCTGGCCACCTTTGTCCCGACGGACTTGGCAGAAAGATACCGGTTTGCCGCGCAGGCCCATCAGCAGGACTTGGTACGCGAACTGCGGGAAAAATTCGGTGCGTATGGTTTCACACGATTGGTTTATCCGGCGGCGGGCGGCGATCACATGACGGTATTGTCTGCCTTAAGGATCTGGCCGAACATCGAGGAATTGCATTTCATTGACCCCGTGCTGGATGAGCAGTCGATCAGGCAATGGCAGGACAATCTCGAGACCCAAGGCGGTCTTTGGGGCCTTGCCGACGTGCCGGAGGCGACCTTCATCACCGGGGATTATAGAGCTAATCCGCCGCTTGGCCCCACCACGGGACGAACCTTATTTATCGATAAAACTCCCGGACAGAAAGGGTGCTTAAGGCAGGACCCGCAGTGGGTGAAGGCCCTTTTGAGGGATGCCCGTGCCGGAGACGCCATATTATCGCTGAATATTATTTCGAATCCGGTGTTAAATATCGCTGGTGTACAGCTGGGGCCGCTGACCTTGCCGCATGACTATGATCATCAACAGCAATGGTGGTTGACCCGATTGCCTGCGGCAGTGGAGAAGAATGGCTATAACGGGTTTAAGTTCAGGCGGGGATATAACGGACCTGCGGTATTGCCTGGTGTGCTGGATGATAAGTCAAGGCCGTGGCTGCTGGCCCAAGGCTCCTGGGGCAAGGTGGAAAGAACATCAGGATCGAGCCTTACCGAAGAAGAACTGGCGGAAATCAATGCCCAATTGACCAGGCAGAGACAGGCCCTGCTGCAGGATGCCGTATTCCGGGAGTCACAACTGTGCATCGTTTCGCCAGCCCGTACTGCCGCCCACTTTGAAACCCGCGGCAGGCAAGTGCCCCGCATCGCTCTCGACACCCGGACCTTTATCAATCCTGATCTCTTGCGGATAGTTCTAAGTCATGAATTCAAGGATTTATATTACCAGGCAAAGTATCCCCAAATCCCCATGATCGTCAGGGAAATGCTCAGTCATCTGACGGTTGATGTCCGGGAATTCATGGCGCTGGTGACCAAAGACCGCCGCCGGGCCCGAAAACTCCTCGAGGATTACCGCCAATTAGCCGATGTCAACGGCATGTACAGGATCTATTCCCTTATTTACAACAACCGCTATGAAGGGCCGCTGGGCCTGGCCGGGGAGGTTTATTACATGCTGACCCGTGAGCCGCTTTATTTCCAGAGCCAGCGTGAAGCCATGGCCAAACTTTCCCTCTCCCAGGTGCTGGCGCATGAAATTTTCAAGAAGGAAATCCAGGCCGGGAGCATACGATTCAATGACCAAGACCAGGGAGAGATGGGCTTTACAAAGGATATACCCGTTACCGAAAGACCGCGTAAAGCATTCTCTTGGGGCAGGCCATGGCAGGAGCCTGAAGGACGCCAGATGGATCTGGGCCTGGATATTAAATCTTTTACAGGGTTCTTGCTTCTTATGGCCGCAAGCCTTTCGTTGACCGGCTGCAGCAGTCATCACGCAGCAGCCGCTGTGGCCGACCTTGCGGCGGGCGTCATGATGGCCGTCGCAGGGACCCTGTTTTCCATGACGGTCTTGCTGCGTCCCCAATCCCGCTTTATGAAATGGCTGCTGACCGTATCAACCACACGTTGGCACGACCGGTTTAAGATGAGGTTGTTTGAATGGATTTCCCTGGGCCTGCCTTCCATCAAAAAACATTTGCAGATCAACATCGTTTTGCCTGGCTCCGCGTCTTTAAGAGCAAACCATGCTGTTTCGCTGCCGCCGGACGTGGCCATGAAAACGCTGGCCATGAAAGAATCCCAGGAAAATATTTTGCGGATACAACAAAAAGGCTGGGCCCTGAATAATTTTACGGGAGTGCTCCATCCGCAGAATCCTCAAATGCAGCGGGGATTGGAATCAGCGACAGCTGGAGATCTGCAGGGCGAGGGGAATCAATACATGCCCGGGACGGCCGAGGCACCGGTGGTTTTGACCTTTGACGGGAAAAAGATATGGCAACGCCTGCCATTAAACGGACGTTCAGAGCTTGCACCGGGCAGCGTTGTTTATGCCGTTTGGCATCACCCGAAAGACCCGAATCAATACATGGAAGGCGTTTTGTCCTTGCAAGATGACAGCCGGAATAAGGTCATCCCCAGGGTACATGAGGGCAGTTGGGAAATCCTCACCGCCCATGACCACCAGGACTATGTGAGACTGCGCCCCAACTTGCTGGCCGTGGTTCCGGTCACCGACGTCTACCATAGACAGAGACAGGCGGTGGGTGCTTTTCAAGGAAGCCACGGAGTATTTTTGTTGGGGCCTGGCCTGGATCGCCGGGAAGCACTGGAGCGCATGACCAGGGGGCTGGTCCTGGCGGGAATCCTCGGTGAGAGCGGCAAGCTGATTGTCAGCAGCCGCCGGCAAAGCGACAACACCGACATATCCACTATCCAGGAGGCGGCACTGGCCTGTGCCGGCACCGTAAGGCAAAAGGAAATTTTCACTATTGGCCGTAACGGCGACACCATATCCGGAAACGGCGCCGGGCCCATTAAAGGCCTGTGGGTTTGGTTCAACAATCCGCATGCGCGTAAGATTTATTTCGAAGGCAAGAGAATCGATTCGTTGAGAATTTGCCTGTTCGGCTTTCCGGGCGAACCCCTGGCCCACCTGGTTTCCGGCGCCTACAGCCAGTTTTCCGTTACAGGGCTTATCGGCCTCTCGGATGCCGACGGTTCCTTCAGCGAACTGGCGGCAACTCAGGCCGGAAGGCTTTCTTCCGGACTTTGCCAGGTTCTGGCCCAACGGCCCATTCCTTTAAAACCCGAAGGGTTAATAAACCTGTTGGAACGCTACAAGCAGGCGGTCGATTATTATGCCTCCCAAGGCGGACGGTTGGGCGACGCCTTAAAGCAGGCGGATGCCGTTATCGCGGGAGGGAAACAGGGATCCTTCAGCCGCGATTACGCGGAGAAATTCGCCGGGTACATTGTTGTCGAGTCATCGCCCGGCGCTATCACGGCGGAGGCCAGGGACCATTTGCTGGCCAAGGGCATTTTTGTATTGGGTAACTCTGTCGTTGAGATCGGGCCGTCCCTGGCAGCCAAAACAGGGTATATCAGCGCCAAAAAAGGGACAGCGGCTCCCCCCGAAATGCTTTTGCAGGACAGGATGTTCTTTGAAATGATGGTCCGGCTCATGAACGACCTTGAAGCTGCCGCCAGGAAGTTTGATAAGACACCGACGGAATTTGGGCAAGCCTATCAGGACATCGTTCTTCAGGGGGAAGAGTCTTTTAATAAGACAATAACCCAGTTGAGCGGGGCTTCGGTCGCCGCCTTGCGGTCGCTGGCTTTGGTCAAAGGCGATGCTCCGCTATGGAATAACCGGACCTACGAGGCGCTTTTGGCCCTGCGCCGGTGGGACGTGCTCGATCAGTCCATGCAAACCCTGGCTGCCGTCCGCCAGAGGATAAAGATCCTGGTCGGGGAGCAGCGGGAAGGCATAGTGTTTGTTGATCTGGCCGCGGCCCGGGAAGATGAAGCCAAGATCGAAAAAAGGATCCCTGAAGAAAAGAAAGATTATGAAAAAGACCTTAATGGACTGCCTCCTTCCCTGCGGTCAGGGTTTGAGACGTTCCTGGCCGGGATCAAGGGGACACCGGAATTAAGGGTCTTGAAGCGTCTGGCCTACAATATTTTTATCGTGAACCTGCCGTTTAACCTGGCGTTCCACTTCGCTGTTTATGACGAGGCCTACCGCGGCAGGCTGTTGTCCTACCGTTCTCAAGATCAATGGATGGAACTTTTAATGCGCTGTTCTCAGGAAACCAAACCGTTGGATACCATTAATGCCATCTTTGCCCTCTCTCACCTGGAGCTTCCGCCGGCCATAAGGGGAGAGATCGTTTCCATGATGGACCAGATGTTCTCCTTGAGCCTGAGGGCTGATCCGGTCAGCAAAAGCCTTTCGACCAGCGCCTTAAAGACATTAAGCGTTTCCCAAGCCATCGTGGTGACCAACAAGGAAAGGACAGAGCGCCTCCTTAACGCGGTTTGCATGATGGCTCTGGAAAGGATGAACATTACCTCGGCGGGTGACACGCTCCTCAATCAGATGGCCAATTACAGCCAAATGGATGTGACCGTGCAGAAGTGGTTTGAATTTGCGTTGAGCCAGTATAGTCCGCCCTGGCGGGAGCTTTATGATGAGGCGTACGAAAAGATCGAGCGCTGGCGCGGCTATTTCAGGATGCAGGGCTGGCTTGACGATGAAGGGTTCCATCCTGAGAAGGCGGCGCATGGGAGCAAAATACAGTCAGATTTTGTCACGGCGGCCGGCGATTTCCGTTCCTGTGCGGTCTTAAGCGAGATGTGGGCCCGGACCCTGGAAGAGCACGCCGGAACTCCCGAATGCCCGGAAAGGACGCGAAAACACCTGTTGGAATCGGCCCAGGCCCTCAAGAGGCAAAAGCAGCGGCACTATGAATTTGCCGCACGCCTGGCCGATGCTTCACGCCTGGAAGGGACCGTGCTGGCCATGTTTCGCCCCAAAGAGGCCTGGCCGCTTTGGATGAAGGCCGGGGACATGCGCCAGGCGCGTCTGGCCCTCTCTTCCATGATTTCCTGGCGCGAGGCAGGCAAACGTTGTGCCAAACAAGAGGTGCCGGACGGCCAGGCCCCTTGTCTGGTCAACCTGGCGCAATATGTCACAAGGCCCAACGTGCTTACGCATACTTTTATGGGCATCTTCATGACCAACAGCCTGACACAGAACCATCAAACTGATATGGCCGAGGTTTACGATACATCTTTTGATTTGGGAAGCACGCTGTCACGGTATGTCAATGAGCACCGCGAATTCATGGAAGGGGTCATCACGCGCGAATCGTTGAATAAGCTCGGCGCAGAGGCGTTCCTGCAATTGACCGACGGGCAGAATGGCCTTCTAAAGGCGGTTTCACCCGGCCTGCTGCGTTTCCGCAAGGAAATGAACCAGGTCTCTCTGGGACAAATGCGTGAGGTCTTTGGCGGCCAATATGAAGACGTCCTGGCAGCTTTGAACCAAAAGCAGGCGTCCTTGACCCTGGAAGAAAAGACACCTGTCGCCCGGGCCATTATCGCGGACTTTGCCGCCTCTTCGCACCGGCTGGCCCTGCTGAACAACAGCATTTATCTTGAGCACGAACGCCTGTATGTGTGGGTCCTTCTTAGTGTTTTCGGGCTCTATTTTACCGATGAGAGGATGGACCGTTTTGTGCGCAACATGGTCGTCAGCGGCCAAGGCGGGGGCATTTCGGGGCAGGACATGCAGGCCCATGTGGCTGCCGTCGAAAAAACGATGGACCTGGAGCTGGGCAGGAGCCAGGCCTTTATGACGGCCGGGACCGAAGCCATGAGGCTGTGGCTCTCGAGCAAGGTCCATGAAATCAAACAGGGATTCAGCTGCGGGATGGGGACGGTTGAGGGCAACAGCATGAGCAAGCAAGCTGAACACCTGACCCGCCAGGCACTAAGCGACGGGAAATTGGTAAGATTCAATGAATTCAAGCCTGCGACTCCGGGGCCTTATGACCCCCTCGCTGCCGCACTTCTGGAAGACGAGCGGGTGCGGCTATTTATCCCCGCTGTGAGCCTTGATGGCCGCGGCCCGCCGTATCTTTGGTTTAAATCAAAAGAACATTTCCTGGTTTCCTGTGTCCTGGACGGCCATATCATAGTTCCTGTAGGCCTTCTGGATAATCCGCATTTACTGGAAGTTTTGCGTTTTGAGATGGCCAATCTTATTTCCGGTGAAGAGACCGTCCGGGAATCTGCGCTGTTGGCAAGCAAGGTTTTATCATCCGCGGCCGGTGATTTCACCGGCAGGACTGATTTGGACCGGCGGATCATCCAGCGTGTCCGGCAGTTGGAACGAAATTTTCGGCGTCAAAAGGCGGCTGACGCCAATACGCCAACCATCTTGAACTATATTTTCTCGCGGACCCGTTATAAGAAGGGCCGTTTTGTCGTCCATCCTCTTGAAAAATTAAAGGGACATACCCGCACGCACCGCCTCCGAGGTTCTGATTCAAGCCCGAGGCCGTACATGCCGGGCGAGGCGATTGAGTTTCTGGAAGAGGAGATCATTGCGCGTCTTCAGATTTTGGGCATGGAGGCGGACATCGTGGTGAATGCCAATCCGGCGGCCGAAGGCCATTTTATGATCATGCCCCGGCGCGGCGCGCATTTGCCCCAGTATCTTGACAGCCCCGAATACTTGAAGGCGGCTTTAACTATTTTAAGATCTTCACGGCGTAAAAATTTAAAGATCACGTTCGGCAGTAAGTACACGGCTTCCATCGACCACCTGCATTTTAATGCTTTTTATTATGGCGGGGCCGGGTTGGGGCTGGGTTTATTCTGGCCTTTGTTTAACGCGGGCAAGCTTCCTGCGGAGAAGGCGGCCCGGCAGGTTTTATTTGAACGCCGGACAGTGACAGTCATGGGCCTGGAAGATTATCCGGTCAAGGGTCTTGTCTTTTCATCGCAGGACGACGCTGCCCTGACCGAGGAGATATTTAACTATATTCAAATCCTGAACCGTCGCAAGATCGCCTATAACCTGTTGATGACGAAAAGCGGCACCTATGTATTTGTCATGAACGGCAACCGGGTCAACCGGTTCCACATGAAGATCACCTCCATTGCCGTGGCCGGAGAATATACGATGCGGTCCCATCACAGGCGAGGCCTGATGGAGAAGGACATTGCCGGGGATTTAATGGGCTTTTCCGTTGACGGCAAAACGTTCGATGAAACGGCCGAAGAGCTGGCCCATGGACCCCAAGACCGCACGTTTAAAAGACGCGTTGATTTGAAATTCCTGGTCACTGAAGAAGAGGCCCAAAGGTTCCGCGGCGTTATTTTAGCCCAGGGAATGTTGCTGGATGAATACTGTGCAAGGGGGCCTTATTTTATTGACAGTGTTTATTGGGACAGCCCTGAGTGGCGGCTTTGGCATGAGGAAGACGGAGGGAACGCGGGTGTTCCCAAGTTGAGGATGCGTTCCTATGATTCAAGGCATGTTTTATTTTTTGAGATCAACGAACGCAGCCAGGCGAACGTTAAAACAAAACAACGCACGCCGGTGACACCCGCGGGGGCGCGGGCTGTCTTTAACGGCGAACTGCCGGGCGATGATGATATTTTGGCCGAAGACAAGGCCCAGGGACGGGCGGCGCTGGGAGTGTTTGTGCAATTGGTTAAAGAGAAGGCTCTTGAGCCCAGGGTCCGGATTTCTTATCTGAGGGAGGCCTATTTATCGGCGGATGATGCCTTAAGGATAAGTTTTGACCGCCGGGTGAGCGCTGCCTTTGAAAAAGAACCTTTGGCTGCTGCGGAGCCGGGAACCCTGGTGGACATCTACAGCCCCAAGGTCGTGGTGGAGATTAAATTTAAAGAGGAGCTTCCAGAGTGGGTTTCTTCGCAAATAACACGGCCGTTAAATTTAGCGCCCCAAGAAGTGCATAAATTTTTGGACGCGGTGAGAAAATTACGCGCAGATCCTGCGCCGCTCGCCCTGCTCCTTCCCACTGCAGAGAATAAGAGCGATCTGGCTGTCCTGCTGTCCTTAAAGGATTCAAGGGCCCTGCTCGAGTTTTTATACGAGAAAGCCCGTCAAGAGAGGGACATCATCATGAGGGAAGGGTCATCGGGCCTTGCCCTGCGCCACACGGAGGCTTTCGACGGAAAAAAATGGGTTGTGACCACACCCGCGCAGCGGCTGGCGATGATGTATGAAATGGACAGGTGGAACGATCCTGTGGAGGACCACGTCCAATGGCAGATGAATGTCTTTGGCCCCATTCTTGATGAATGGGCGGAAGGCAAATTCGGCAGCCGCGGAGAAGGAAATTTTGCCGAACTCATGACCCTGGGAACAAGATGGACTCCGGAGATCAGCGGTCAAATGATAAGGCTGCAGGAGCTTTTGGAGAAGGCCGTAGAGGCGGATGAAGCGCAGAGACGGAGATTCGAAGATTTGCTGGCCTATGTGCAATTAGAACGCAAACAAGGGGACGGCTTCCTCGATCTCGATGATCCCGCAGCCAGATTCGATGAAGAGCTGGATATTTCCGTGGCGGCGGACAGGGTTTTAGAAAGTTTTCTGGCCTCTGTCCAAAACCCTCACGCCATCGGAGAGGTTGTGGACATATATGATGAAATTGATTTCATGAACCACCCGTCCTTGCGCGCCTATATCCAAAAACTTGTCAGTGGCGCCTTACAATTGACCCGGCGGCGTCCTGGGCGAGCCCCAATACATCCGTCTGACAGCAAAGACCATGCCGCCAATGGTGCGACCCGAACACAAGTTGTCAAAGAATTGATGCGGTTGAGGGGGCTGCCGCCGGGCTGGAGGTGGAACAAAATACCTTCAGGCGGCAAGGAAATCGACAAGGGCGTCAAGCTGTACCTGCAGTTGACCGGGAAAAAACGATTGGCCCCTTCCTGTGAAGTCATTTTTCTGCGCGCGCCTCCCCAAAGCCGTTACAGAGCATTTTGGCTGGACGAATTCCCCGGGCATATCGATATTTATTTAAGGCAGGACGCCACCGGCTGGGACGTGGCCCACGAATTACTGGCGGCCTTTGAGAACACCACCCACTCACAAAATGAATTCTTCTGCAACGATGGCCATTCGATGGCATATCGGCGGCTTGTCTTTGATATCCTTCGTCCGTATGTATCCCGCTGTCCCGTTGATCACAGTGCCGCAACAATTGAACTCCAACTCAATACACTCAAGATGCAGGCCAAGGCTTTGCTGGCGCATCGTGAAAATCCCGGCAACGAGCACTGGAGCAAATTTTTACTGGCGGTGACCCAATATCTCAGGACTGATCCATATGATTTTGTTCTCTATCTGATGCAGAAAGATCCCCAGCAGGCATTGTCGGGGAAAGCCGGGGATACGCCCAAGGTATTTTTGGCAAGAGTCCTGGCAAATGTCGCTGACAGGCTTGCTGTTTTGATCGTCCGTTACCGGGACCTGTCAAACCGCTTTCTCTATGGCAGCCTCAAAGCGGAAGAGAAAGAACACCTTTTCAGCCTGGCCGCAAACATCCTTGATTATGCACCGCCAACGGAAGAGGAAACTCCTGTCCCAGAGGCCTTTCAGGTCCCATCCAAGGCACAGATTCAGGGGGCGGCTGTAAAGCTAGAAAAAGAAATATGGGATCTGATGGCCAGGCCGTTGAATGAAAAGGCTTACGGCAGGATGGTCCTCCTTTATCAGCAATCGGAAGAATTGAGAAAGCCGTTGAAAATGCCGCCGGAGTCTAGGGCGCTGCCTGCCTGGGTCAACATTCGAAAATTGCTAGAGGAAGACGATATCATCCCGGCCCTTGACCTCATGCTTTTGCCCGAGGCAGCTTTAAGTAAAACCAAAACGCAAAAAATGAAGGCGGTATGGGATGAGGCGGCTGAAAGAGTTATTGCTAAGTCGGATAGCCTGACCAAGGCCAACCGTAAGAAGGAAGCGCGCGAGATTTTACAAAAGGCAGAACGACTGTTGGTTTCCACCGAAGTTTATCCGGTTTACCAAAATCTTGCCCAAGAACTGCTTGCTCTCATCAATCAAAAACATCCCAGCGCCTTGAAGGCGCAGAGACTGCTGGAGGAGCACGCCGCTTATTGGTCAGATAACCGTATTGCCAAACAATTCCTCGAGGCCATGGCCGCCGAACGGCCGTATGGGAACATGGATAAGCTGCCCAAGCAATTGGCCCATATGTCGGGCTACCTGGTGGGGGAATTGGAAGGATTAATTGCAGAATATGAGAAACTTTACCGCCCCTTGAGCATGACGCCGGAAAGCCAGAAGCAGTTCAAGATTTGGCAGGCCGAACACCCGGATCCGGGCGACGAAGAATTGTGGGAAGAGCTGTACGGCCTGGCCCTGGTGGAAGAAAAAGATCTGCCTTACTCAAGCCGCGATCATTATGAGGTGCTTGAAAAAGTCTTTGAAACGCATCCCAAGGTTTTGAACGCTCAAACAGGTCAATCAGAGGATTTCGACGAGCAAAAGCACGGCAGGGACCTGGGGGGCGGTATTTATTTGCGGCTCATGAAGTACAGCATGGCCCATGATAGCGTTCTGCGCCTACTGATGCAGGGAACAAGGGGTCCTGCTTGTTCTCCCGACATCTCGCTGTTCCTTTGGTATGCCCATGAAAGGGGCCTTATAGCCGCCGCTGAAGCCCATGCCGATATTAATTTTGAGGCGATTAAAGGCCGCAACGGATACCTGTCCATGACGACGGGTGAAGATAAGCAGTGGAAAGCCGGCCGCCCTGCGGTGCCGGATGTGTTGGGAATGTTGTACGACGAACAGGCGCCAACCATCGAGGCGCTTTTGAACAGCGGGTCGGCATACTTAAGGAGCATCGCCCTGGAGTTTATCGACGAGGCGGTGGTGAAGGAAGAAACTTCCTATGTTAGAGAAGACGGCCGCCGCCGCAGCCGGCTGTGGGTCTTGTTGAAACACCGCAAGGTGCTGGTTTACGACAACGCCCGCTGGAGGTGGTCCTTTATCCTTTGGGCGCCGCATCCTTTTAAAACCATCCGTCAATTATGGCACCAGGCCACCAATAGCCTTAAGGCCTACGGACGGGGCTACCGTTTGAGTCAGGACCATTATCCGGGCCGTCTTGATCTGGCCATCAAGAGCGGTTTGAGCAAGGCCGTCGAAGGTCATTGGGAATTCGACTGCTCCGCAGTTAAGCGCAGCCGGGTCGATGGCCTCAGCCAGGTTCCCGATGTGCTGGGCCTGCCTTATGAGGCCCGCCGGCTCCCTGGGGGAAGGGACCTTTTGGCAAAGCAGCCCCTGAATGCCCTCTCGACGATGTTTATTTCGCAGGTCAAGGTTTTTACGATCATGGGTAAGCCGGGCGGCGGCAAGGGAGAATTGTCCAGGTGGATCATTAAACAGCTCAATGAATTGCTGCCCGAAGGGCGCGGGTATGAAACCTTTGTCCTGGGGGATTATTTCAGGGGCATCAAGAGGGTCAAGATGGACCCCGCTTCAGCCAGTGCCCAAGACCTGAAAAAGTATGGGCCCTTTGTTTCGCTGGTGACTGAAGAGGACCTGGCCCGGATGAAGGAGCGCCAATTGATCAGCGACCAGACGGTCATTAACATCATCACGGCCGTCTTGGAAACAGAGCCCTATAAGAACGCCTTTGGGTTGTTCCTCGACGGGTTCCCTAGGAATTTGGAGCAGGCCAGGCTTCCTTTGGAGAAAATTACCTGGCGGGGCGCGCCCCTGGCCATTGATCTATATGTTTATCTGGACATACCTAATGAAAAGAACGCTGTTTTCTATGAACGGGCCAGCCATCGAAAGGCCCAGGCGGTCCTCAACAACGAAAAGCCGCGTGAAGATGACGAGCCGGAAACAGTGGCCAAAGGGTTAAAGACCTTTGATGAGGAAACCCGTCCGGGTATCGAGTATGTCTTGACCCAATTTGCAGGAAAATCATTTAAGATGCAGGGCACGACGGAAGGGATGCGTGAGGACAGCATTGCCATGGACAGGGTCAATTTCATGGCCGGCTGGGCAGAACATTTGGAGCGCCACCACAAGCGCCCCGTTATTCTGGCCCTGCCGTTCTTGCCGGCCATACAACAGGTCATGGACCAGGGATTAAGGACGTCAGATGCCCGCAGGAATTGGGACGCCATCCGGAGGGCAACGAACCTGGAATTGCGATGGGCTTTTAAGCGGGGCTCTCCCATGCCGGAAGAGGAGTTTATCAAGGCGCATCAGGAAGTATTTGATGTGGGCCTTCGCACATGGCGCAAACCCCGTCAGGAGGAGCTTGAGGCGATCAGGCTGATGTACAGGGAAGCTTGCCGTACCTACGACAATCATTATTGGGCCTATTTGGGTGACATCGCGCCCGGGCCGGGCTTGGTCGGCTATTTAAGGGAAAAAGGCGGGGAAGCGCATAAGCTGGCGCTTGTCGAAGCAGGTAAAATATTTTTTAAATTTCAAGCCGAGGCTTGGAAAAACCGGCAGGGCATTTTGGCGCTGCCGCCCATCCCAACGGCGATGAGTGAGGAATTCCGGCCGGCAGGGTTAAACTTGTTGGCCCAGCATGCGCAGCTCAAGCCGCAGGCGTTCACTCAAGACTTCATTCATTCGATTCCCTCAAAGCACTGGCAGCTCTTGGACATTTATTATGGCCTTCATCAGGCGCCTGTCGCTGAGTTAAGAACTATCCATAAAAAATTACGCTCCAAAGGAATGGCTTACGGCAATTTCCGCTGGATCGCCATGATGCGCCGGTGGGTGGTCAAGAATTTGAAGAAAGTGCGGATCGGCCGTCAACAGCTGGCCTCCTTGCTTAAAACGGATGTTAAGAAAATCACCGCTGACATGATCGAGGGTTTGCCTGAAACCCATAAGACGGTCATCCGTATTAATTTTGGTATAGGCGTGCACCGGCCTTTGCAAAAAAATTTGCTTCAAGAGGTCAGAAAGGCCCTGAAGAACGAAAAACTGACCATTGAGCAGCTGGATACCTTGCGTCAGGAAGCCGTTGAGCGTCTTGACTGGGCTGTTAGATACGGGCTTCATCAGAAATTTTATAAAAATGCGCCTGCACGGCTGCAAAGGAAAGCTCCGGTCAATAACAGCGGCCTGGAAGTACTGGCCTACGATTTAAATATATCCGCAGTGCCATTGACCGAAGAAGTTTTACAGCAGCGGTTGAATATGATCGCTCCCAGGGCCAGGGAAGCGGTGGTCCAATATTATTGTTTGGACGGCCGGCAGCGGACATTGATGCAGATAAGCCGTCATATGGCATCTAAACGGTTCCGGGACCTGCGCAGCAATCCGTCGGCACTGACGATTCCGAATCTGAGCCTTTTGGTCAAAAATGCGGTGAACCACATGAGGCGTTATAAGGGAGGGTTTGACTGGCTGACCCAGGAACTTAGGCTTACTCCTGAAAGGGTGCGGTCCAATTGGATGAAACTTGCCATCCATGAGGCGGCGGCATTGATTCTGCATTACGGGATCGGCACACCGCGGTTGGCGGATGATGCAGCCATAGCCGCTTTCTTTGAAAGAAATAAAATATCCGGCCTGCAGCGCACGGTCAGCACGCATGAAATAAGGCACTTGCGCATCAAGGCCAAAGAACGGCTGACCGGTGCACGGCCGGCCGCATCCCAAACATTGCACAGGTACCACAAGGTCCTTCCGGATGCTTTGGCACAGGCCTTTGCTTCTTTAGGCATAAAGATCAATGGGTCCTCGGGGATCGATCATGTGGGGATGATCGAGCCGGTCCGCGGCCTGGCCATGCTGCCTTCCGCAGACAGGGACAGGGTTGTTTATTTGTCTCAAAAGAAGATCTGGCTCAAATATGGATTGATCACAGGCGCGGCCGCCGGCGCGGTGCTTGCCATCATCATCGGATGGCGCGCGGCGTTTGTTGCCGGCACGGCGGGTTTTCTTTTGGGTCTGGCCGTTCCCCTGATGAAGGCTCTGCCTCTCATCGACCGGCACGCATTACGCGAAGAAGTCCTGCGCGAGTATGAAAAGCTGACCAATGATGAGATCGCCCGCCGCCATGGGTATGCTCCCGGCCAGCCTGAGTATCAGAAACTGGTGAAGTTTTTTGATTCTCTTCCCTATGCCGGGCCTGACCGGATGACGCTTTATCAAAGGACAGGGCGTCATTTCTGGCACAATATTTTCCGTTTCCTTACCGGTTGGGGTGTTTGGGCCATGGCGGAGCCTTCGCTTCTTGATAAAAAGGATGATCCGGACAAGCAAAAGGATAAGGAGAAAAAGGATGATGAAAACAAGGAACTGAAAGATTTTATCCTATTTTTGTTGTTGCTTATATTTTTGATGGCCCTTCTTCCCTGGCTGTTGGTCAAACATGTGCTCACCGTCAGACAAGGGAAGAAGGTTATTGTAAGGATTTTCAGGCCGCTGCCGGCCTTATGGCTGCCTTTTGGCCTGCCGGTATCACCCGGGCCCCCGGCATCCTTAGGCCTGCTGCTTAATTTTGTTCCCTTATATTTTAAGCAAAGATCATCGAACCAGACAGAAGCTGTGCAGGGCGGGATAGAAGGACCTGCTGCCTGGGTTTTCTGCAACCAGTTGTTCTGGTACACAACATGGGGCATCTGGCTGGAATGGTTCTGGATCTACTGGCCCTGGTGGCTTTACCGCTGGATTTACTGGCAGGTGGTGACGGTGACCATACCCGTTGTCAGGATTACCGTCATAGCAAGGTGCCGACAGCTTATCCTGGCCATTGCCGGTTTGGTGAAAGGAGGTTTAACGTTCATATTCAAGGAAATGTTTTTGACCGTATTTGATTTTGATGTCAACGTAACAACAACCACGTACCGATATACCCTGATTATTTAGAAAGGAAGGAGAGCGTATGAACGAACGCAGGCAATTGCCGCGGTGGGAGATCAAAAAAAGCTCCCGGGTATGGATGCCGCAGGTGCAAAGCTTCAGTCAAGGGTTTATCGAGGATATGCATTTAAAAGGGATGTGCATATCTTTTGAAAAGCCGGTTTTCCAGCAGGAAACGGTTAATATTTATTTTACGATCGGTGAAGATAATTTGGATTTGATCAAGGTGGAAGCCCAGGTTCCCTGGACAAAGCAGGAAGCGGACAGGTGTGTTTACGGGCTGTTTTTTAGCCAGATCCGGGACGATTACAAGGACAGGATCTCCGAATACATTAATACCAATTGTTTTGACCAAATCAGGAATAATTGGTGGCAGCAGAGCGCCTAGGTACGTAGAAATTGGCGGTCCAGGAAATCCTGGGTGACTTCGATAAGTGTAGGCCGGCCATGAGGGCAGGTGAACGGGTCCCGGCAGTCGAGCAGCTGCCGGCGCTGATAATCGGCTTGAGAGGCATCCAGTTTGTCGCCTGCGACGATCGAGGCCTTGCAGGCGCGGCGGGCCAGGGTCTCCTTATCCAGGCGGGGAACAGCATTACCGGCCAATAAGGAACGCACGACCGCCTCCATGTTTTTAAGCAATAAAGGCTGGGTCTGCACCGCAATGGTGTCTTCATCGAATTGGGTGGTTTCGATTCCCAGCGCACTCATCTTCTCTTGAGCTTCTTCCCAAGCGATTTTTTCCTGCGGTGTTAATTTGACCAGCAGAGGCGTCAGCAAAGGCTGGGTTTCCACTGCGGCCTTTTCAATCTGGTTCTTGAATTTCTCGAACATAATGCGTTCCTGGGCGGCATGTTGATCGACGATCAGCAGGGACTGGTCCGCCTCAAAGATCAGAAATTTCTGCAGGAAATGACCGATGAAGCGTGCCCTTTGGAACTTGGAGCGCAGGGTGTCTTCCTGGCCGAAGAGATGAAAATCCAAAGGTAGGGGATCGCCTTCGGTTGGGCACGTGTCCTGGGATGGCCTGAAATAGGAAGATGTCCCTATGTTAGGAAATGACAGGCTGGGCTGCACCTGCCCCGGGGCGAAAACCACCTGGTCAGCCGACAGCCCGTTTTCCAGTACCGAAGAGGCTGGTTGCCTGGGGCGGCCTTTGTGCATCAACTGGTATTCCGTCATGCGGCGCAATAGGCTGATGATCCTGGCTTCGTCCTTGAGCCGCACCTCGCGCTTGGTGGGGTGGATATTTACGTCCACATTGGCTGGATCCAGCATAATATTGATGATAAAGGCGCCGTACACTCCCGGCGGCAGGATCAGTTTGTAGACGTCATTAAGATTGAAGCTCAGGTTTTTGCTTTCGACGGGACGGTTGTTGATGAAAATAAATTGCAAATCCCGGCGCGGCCGCTGCACATTGATGTTGCCCAGGACCATTTTAATGCGGATCTTTTCCTGGGGATATTCCTGGTCACACTCCAGCCAGTGTTCCATGTTGACGTTTAACGCCGCGGCGGCCCTGTCTACGGCAGACGGCGAGGGTTTCAAATCCAGGAGGGCACGGCCCGCATGGGTCAGCGCCAGGCGCAGCTGCGGATAAATCAGGGCATAGGGCATGACCACGTTAAGGATTTGATGCAACTCCGAGGCGTTATTTTTAAGGAATTTCCGACGGGCCGGGGTATTGAAAAAAAGTTCAGCCACCTTGATGTCGGTGCCGGCGCTGCTTAAGGCTGCGGGCTGCAGATCCTGCCTGGTACCGGCCCGCCAATGGATTTGCCAGCCGTCTTGGGGCCCCGTGCGTGTCGTCAGGGTGACATCGCTGACCGCAGCGATGGAGTAGAGCGCTTCCCCGCGGAAACCCATGGAAGAAAGCCTCTCCAAATCTTCAATGGAGTTGATCTTGCTGGTGGCATGGCGCTGGAATATTCTTTCCAGATTGTCCCTGGAGATGCCGCTGCCGTTGTCCCGCAGGTGGATAAGTTCCTTGCCGGCATCTTTAAGATGAATGTCGATGGCGGTTGCACCGGCATCGAGGGCGTTTTCCAGCAGTTCTTTGACGACCGCCGCCGGGCGGTCCACGGCTTCTCCGGCGGCGATTTTGGCAATGACGTCTGCAGCTAAAACATGCACTTTATTCATAATCTCCAATCCTTGAGTCTTTGGAATTCTCGGACCGTTTCTAGCAAAGCCTTAGAGCCACAAAAGGTTACAATAGAACTGGTCCAAAACGTATTAATAATGAAAGGGACACTTCTGTCATAAGTCTTTATTTTTCTAGGGGCATTATAGAAACGGTCCAAGCTTTATTTTTAATTCATCCAGCTTTTTTAAAGCTTCGATGGGGGTCAGGGAATTGATGTCGATTTCTTCTAGCGCGGCGCGCAGCTCGTCCGGTAGGGACGGGCTGTCGGCTGCACCGAAGAGGTTTAATTGCTTGTCCTGTTTTTTAAAGGGGTGGGGCGTCCCGATTTCAAGTTCGGAGAGGATTTCCTTGGAGCGCTTGATCACCGCCTCCGGAATGCCCGCCAACTTGGCGACATAGATGCCGTAAGAATCATCGGAGCCGCCGGGCACAATTTTGTGCATAAAGATGATCTTGTCCTTCCATTCGCGCACCGCGACGTTGTAGTTTTTGGTGCCCTTAAACCGGTCGGCCAGGGCGGTCAGTTCATGGAAGTGCGTGGCAAAGAGGGTGCGTACTTTCTGGGCATGCATGTGCTCGGCCAGGGCCCAGGCCAGGCTTAAGCCGTCGGAGGTCGAGGTGCCGCGGCCTATCTCATCCAGGATGACCAGCGACCGGGGCGTCAGGTTGTTGAGAATGTCGGCGGCCTCCGTCATTTCCACCATGAAGGTGCTTTGGCCCTTGGCGATATCATCGTGAGCGCCGATACGGGTGAAAATTTTATCGACCACCCCGATGGTGGCGGCCGCGGCCGGAATGGGGGCGCCCATCTGGGCCATGATGACAAGGCAGGCGTTCTGACGGATATAGGTGGATTTGCCGGCCATATTCGGCCCGGTGAGAACGATCAATTGGTTTTCATCGGTATCCAGCAGCAGGTCGTTAGCGATGAAATTATCCGTGACTGTCTTTTCAACCACCGGATGGCGGCCTTCCTTGATTTCCAAGACCGTAGAGGCATTGACCTGCGGGAAAATATAGCGGTCCCAGCCTGACAATCGTCCCAGGGCCTGCAGGCAGTCGATGTTCGCTATTTGGGCGCAGAGTTCATGCAGGCTGCCGGCCTGGGCCAGGAGGGCCTTTTCTATTTCCCCCAGGAGGCGTTTTTCGATGGCCAAAATTTTATCCTGGGCGGTGAGGAATTTTTCTTCATATTCCTTAAGTTCTTGGGTGATATAACGCTCGCCGTTGACCAGGGTTTGCTTGCGTACGTAGTGGCCGGGCACGCTGCTTTGGCGGGATTTGGAAACTTCAAGATAGAAACCGAAAACATTGGTGAAACCAACTTTCAAGGACGAGATGCCTGTTTTTTTGATCTCTTCAGCCTGGTATTGGGCCAGCCATTGCCTGCCGTTTTCCAGGATATTCTTAAGCTCATCTAATTCGGGGTCGATTCCCGGCAGGATCATTTTACCATCGGGTTTGGCCAGGGGCGCGTCGGGGTTGATGGTTTTCGTCAACAATTCCCGTAAAGCCGCCAGATCTTCGATTTTTAAAAGCGGGTTGGAAGGGCCGGCCAGGCATTCGGCGATCAAGGGCACGCGCAGCAGGGCCTGGCGGATATTCAAAAGGTCCTTGATGGAGCCGCAGCCGCAGGAAAGCCTGGAGAGGGCTTTTTGCAGATCAGGCATATTTTTGAGGCATTCTTCCAGACGGTCGTTGCCGGCCAGGGACCTGGCCGCCTCCTGCCGGGATTGAATGCCCGGAATATCCTTGAGCGGATGGTACAGCCAAAAGCGGAAAGCACGTTTGCCCATCGGGGTGGCGGTCAAATCAATGGCAGACAGCAGTACTTCCAACTCCAGGCCATAATGGGCGGCCGGCGAAATGAAGGCATGATCATCCTGGGCATAAAGGCGCATGCGGTCGATGTGTTTAAGGCCGGTCTTGTTCATGGTCTTTAAATATTCCAGCAGCGCACCGGCCGCGCCCTGTGCCAGGGGCAGTTCATCGACGCCGAACCCCCGCAGCGTCTGCGTGCCGAAATGAGCGCAGAGGCTTTGGCGGGACATCTCCTGGTTAAAGGCCCAGTCACCCAGGGGGCTTAAGGTGATGGCGCGCATTTTGACTAAGGGGTGGGAAAAAAGCTCCTTGATCTTTTCTTCCTGGGCCTCGGGATAAAGGCACTCGGAAACCGGCAGTTTAGCCAGAAGCTCAACAGCCTGGTGCAAAGAAAATTCATTGGCAAAAATGGTGCCGCCGGCATTGTCGATGAAGGCCGCCCCGAAAGTTTTTCCGGAACAAATACTCAACAAGTAACGGGAGTCGACGGACTCATCCAGGTAGGTTCCGGCGCTGATGATGCGGATGACATCGCGTTTGACCAGTCCTGCGGCGGCGGCCGGGTCTTCGACCTGTTCGCAGATGGCCACTTTTTGACCGGCCTTGATGAGCTTGGCGATATAATTATCGCTGGAGTGATAGGGAACCCCGCACATGGGGATCTTGCCTGAGGCATCCTGGCCGCGGGAGGTCAGGACAAGGTCCAGGAGGGACGAGGCAAGGGTCGCGTCTTCAAAGAACATTTCGTAAAAATCGCCCAGACGGAAAAAGAGGATGGCATCCTTATGTCTGGCCTTGATGTCCCGGTATTGTTTGAGCATGGGGGTTGGAGCGTGCATCAAGGGAGATTTATAGCATAAAAAGAGGTGACAGGCACGATTTTTTATTTTACCATGCAGGATATCATGAGAAATCTATGCTTGTCGCTGCTGTTACTTCTCACCGGGACTTGCCTGTCGTGGGGCGATCCGGCCCCGTCCCTGCCTTATTATAAGACCATCATGGAGATCATGGCTCCTTTGAGGTATTCGGGAGTTCCGGTGATGGTCAAGCCGCAGGTTTATTTGAGCCTCGATTTTGCCAAGAGGACCTGGACCATCCACAACATCCATGAATATGACCAGAAGGGCAACATTATCCTGGCCCAGGGACGTTACGGGCTTTGCGCGGAATTGGCCACCTACTTGTTCGAGAAGATAAAGCCCTTTATTGACAACAAGCGTTATGATCTTAAATTTGCCATGGTGACGGAATCAGACTTTTTTTCATCACGCCAGTCCAACCATATCGTTTTGCTGCTGGCGGACAAATCCAACGGTGAGGTTTATTTAATCGACCCCAGTTTTCACAGATACGGCCGGCTTAAGGACCTCCCTGAATATAAAGTCCTCAATGTTCAAGACACCCTTTCCTTTGTCCAGGACAAGTCCCACGACGTTTTTTTCAGCGTCAACCAGGCCATGCCGCTGTACATCAAAAAGGATTATTTGCTGTCTTTCGCGGTGACCTCGGTGGACGGCAAGTTCGACAAGGACAATTTCATTTTTGTGATTTCGGCCAACCGCCGGTACAAATTCAGCGGGCATGATATTGTGCTCATCGGACGGCGGCATAAGGAGTTTGTGGATCTGGAAGACAAGACCTTGCTTAACAAGATACTGACTCAGGATGAGATCAGCACCCTTTTCGATAGGTTAAAGATATGGCTTCAACCCGCCTGACCCATGCAGGTCAATTGTGACGGCGTCAACAGCCAGTTGAGGACGGCATCGGGATCGTCCCAAGGCTCATGCAGGCTCAAGGAGCAAAGACCGCCTTTTTTTAAATCGATCATCAGCTCCTTACCGCTTTCTAAAAAGCTGGAGATCAGCTCCGTCAGGTGCGGTTCGTGCCCGACCAGCAAAAAATGTTCTTTTTTGGGGAAGCGGCGGCGGATCTCGGCCAGCAGCTCCTTGGCGCAGGCGGGTTCAAGCAGGTTTTCGGTCAGGTGGATATCTTCCTTTTTTATGTTGTAGATTTTGGCAACGGTCTCGGCGGTCTGCCTGGCCCGCAGGTAGGGGCTGCTGAGGATGCAGTCAAATTTTAAATCCAAGGCCTTCATCCCCAGGCTTTCCCGGTGCATTTTTTCTACACCTTCGGCCGTGAGGGGGCGGAGGCTGTCGTCTTTATACTTGGGATCACCGTGTTGGCCGGCAAGGCCGTGCCGCAAAAAATAAAGTTCCATAGGAAACCCTCCTTCCTCAAGGTGCCGATTTCCTTTAATTTATTAGTGGAAAAAATCGGCCCAAAGCTATTATAATGAAAAACCTTTGATTAAGGAAGACCGCTAAGGAAGGAGCCTTGGGTTATGCGTTTTGTCTTGATGACGTTGTTGAGCTTAGGCCTGGCAGGCTGCGCCTCGGCACCGGTGTACAATCCCATGCAGGTGGCTGTCCAGCAGGAGCTGTTGCTGAATGAGAACGGCCTGAAGGCATTACAGAACGGGATGACCGTCGACCAGGTGCATCAAATCATGGGGCAACAATTGGTGATCGGCTATAAATACCAGGCCCCTGATTACAAGCCGTTGACCATCCCCAATCCGTATAAAAGCGAGACGGTCAAAGGGTCCGGTTATTTGATAGAGTATTATGTCCAGGCCGTCATACAGCCGGATGGCGCCGTCCATGACAACGAACTGATGCCCCTGGTTTTTAAGGACGGCAAACTTGTCGGGCGCGGCTGGCCTCTGGCGCATTCTTTGGAAAAATGAAGGCCTTTTACGTTTCGTTAAAGCCATTCTTGAATCACGGCCGCCTCTCCCGGCCGGCGGATTGGAACAAAATCTTCGGCAATGATTTTCCGCTGATCGTCGAGATAGGTTTTGGCAACGGGGAGTACCTGGCCCGGCTGAGCGCGCAGCATCCCGGGACGAATTTTATCGGATTTGAACAATATTGCGACCGCATCAACCGCACGCTGCGCAAGTTAAGCCGTACGGCCTTGGACAATGTGAGGGTCTTAAGGCTGGATGCCAGGGCAGGCTTTGAACGCTACCTGAAACCCAAAACAGTCGCCGAAGTCCATTGCCTTTATCCGCCGCCCTGGCCCAAGAAATCGGATGCCAAACACCGGCTTTTTACGGCGGGTTTCTTAAAGCTTGTCAACAGCCGGCTCGTGGACGGCGGCATTTTGAAAATAGTCACCGATCATTGCCCTTATATCGGCTGGGTCCAAGACAATATCCCGTCAACGGGATTCGGCGTCGAATTCAAAAAGATCCGGGCGGATTACGGCACTAAGTTTGAGAAAAAATGGGTCGACGGCGGCCAGAGCGAATTCTACCAGCTGCTGCTTAAAAAAGAGCAGCACCAGCCCGTGGGGCTTGTGGAGGATAGGTTCATGCAAAGTTATTGCACCGAGCGGTTTGATCCCGACAAATTTAGGTTTAAAGACTATTCCCAGGACGGTATTGCGGTGTCCTTCAAGGACATGTTGTACGATGCCAAAAAGAAAGTCGCCCTGGTGCATGTGATGGCCTGCGACGGACCCATGGCCCAAAACATCCGTATTGTCATAAGCCTCACGGAGAAGGGCTGGCGCATCAATCTGGCGGAAGGGACCATGCTGATGCCAACCCAGGCCGTGGCCCAGGCCCTTGATTGCGTGTATCAGGCGGCCCTGGCCAGCAGCCCTTGAGTTCGCTGCAAAAATTTGCCAATTAAGTATTGTGTCCTTCGTCTTCCTCGAGTATATTGCCATTTATGCTTAAAATCTTTCGCAGCATTTTGATCGGCCTCCTGGTCGTCGCCTGGGTGGCCCCCGGGGAAGGTTTGGCTTATCACCGCCTGGCGTTCCGCCGCCACGGCCCGTACCATCTGACCGCCAATACGGCGCTTTTGTGGGACCCCGCCCGCAATCAAAATTACTTCGCGCAAGGCGCGGATCGGGAGGTTTATCCCGCCTCCACGACCAAGGTGTTGACCGCGATCCTTGTTTTAGAGAATCTTCCTTTGGACAAGCAAGTGACGGTGCCGGCGCAGGCGGCTTTGATGCCGCAGACAAAGCTTGGTTTGAGGCCCGGCGAAGTCTGGCGGGTCAGGGATTTGCTTTACGGCATGCTGCTTCATTCGGCCAACGACGCCGCCGTGACCCTGGCCGTGGCCGTGGCCGGGTCCCAGGAAAAATTCGTCGATATGATGAATGCCCGCGCCAGGCAGCTGGGGGCCCTGCACAGCCATTTCGCCAATCCTGACGGCTTGCCGTCCACCGGCCCGCAATTCACCACAGCGGCCGACATGAGCCGGATATTCCTCCAGGCCCTCAAGAATGATTTTTTCCGGCAAGCCCTCACCTATAAGTACATGACCATCTCTTCCGTTGCAGGCCGGCGTCTTTTTCTGAAATCGTTCAACAAGACCTTGTTTTTTAGCTGGAGACGGCAGGTGTTCGGTAAAACCGGGTATACTAGAGAGGCCCGGTATTGTTTTGTCGGCTATATCCCAAGGGGGAAGGAAGACATGCTGGTTATAGCGGTTTATGGATGCCGCCGCCGCTGGACGGACATGAAGTATATCATTGAACATTACGGCCATATTATGTTATGATTTGAATATTCACTCACGGAGGGTTCTTATGGAAAATAAAAATGACGTTATTGCCATTCTCTTGGTTGTTCTGATCGCCGTTATCGCCATGGTCGGTATCCAAGTCAGCGTTAAAAACGGCGTCCAGGTCGCCCTTTCTCCCGTAAAACAGCAGCTTGACGGTATCGGGAAACAGGAAAGGAATATCTTAAACCAATTGAACGGCATTCATAGGGAACTGAATCAGATGAGAAACAAGGTCAATTCCATGGGCAACGGCGTCCCTCGATTCCAGCCGCAGCCTCAACTGCCGCCCCCGGAAGACATGAATAAGGTTTATAACATCCCGGTTGGCGACTCCGCCGTGCTGGGCAACAAGAATGCGCCCGTAACCATCACGGAGTTTTCGGATTTTCAATGCCCGTTCTGCGCCCGTTTCTATCCGGTCATCAAGCAGGTATTAGCGGCTTATCCGGATAAAGTCAGGGTTGTTATCAAGAATTTTCCGCTGGCGTTTCATCCTAATGCCCTTCCGGCTGCTAAGCTGGCCATGGCAGCCAATGAGCAGGGCAAGTTCCAGGGGATGATGGAGTCTCTGCTCGCCAATGGCGGGGACGTATCCGACGCCAAGATCAAGGAATACGCCCAGAATTTGGGGCTGAATTACAACAAGCTGATGGCGGATTATAAAAATCAGGACGCGCGCTGGACAAAACAGATCGACGATGACCTGAAGCTTGGCGCTGATGTGGATGTGCGCGGTACCCCGACATTTTATCTTGACGGCCGCAAGACCAATGCCAGGGACTTGGAAAGTTTTAAAGCCCAGATAGATCCCATCCTGGCAAACAAAAATAAATAGCGTGTACACCGCCCAAAGAGACACAAAGGGGACACTTTAAAGTGTCCCCTTTTTTTTAGGCCTTTTAGCGGAATTGACCTATGGCTGACGAGCAGTACGAGTTAAATATCATTTTACCGGTATTTAACGAAGCCAGGAATATCGAGGGCGTTCTTCGAGACGCCTGCGCGTTCATCCGGCGTGAGGGGACCAGGGCCCGTATTATCGTGATAGACGATGGCAGCAGCGACGCCACACCGCAGGTCCTGGAAGCGGCGGCCCTCTCCTGCCCGTACCTGCAGGTGATAAGACACCTTGAAAACCAGGGATACGGCGCCGCCTTGAGAAGCGGCATCAAAGCCGCCCAAGGCCGGTGGGTCCTTTTGATGGATGCCGACGGCCAGTTTGAGACAGGTTCCCTGAAAGACATCTGGCCCTGCAGGGCCCGGGCTGATTTTTGGCTGGGATACCGCAGGCAAAGGAAGGACAGTCTCTACAGAAAGTTTCTGGGCAGAGTCGGGAATGGGCTGGCTTCAGTCTTTTTGGGCCGTTCCATCCGCGACGTTAACTGCGGTTTTAAATTGTTTAAAAGGGAGCTTGTCCAAGACCTGGACCTGGCAGTCGAGGGCGGGGCCGTCAATTTCGAGATCCTGCAAAAGCTTTTTAAGACCCACCCTTCGGCGGTCATGCGGCAATTTGCGGTGACGCATCATCCCCGCCATTCAGGACTGTCCACCGGAGGCCGCCCGCAGGTCATTTTTAAGATCATCAAGGAGGGGGCGGGCATGCTGTTAAAAGAGAAGGGGATGGTTTTGGAGGGCCTCATTTTGATGGTCCTGCTCGCGGTACTGGCCGAGATTTCTTACAGCCATGCCGGAGAGGGGATTTCTGTTGTCAAATATCATCTGCAATGGGGATCGGTCAATTTGTTGAAGAACTACGCCTTGTACCAGCATTCCTTTAGGGATTTTATATACCGCGGCTGTGCTTTTCATCAGGGCAATTCCGAAGCAGAATGGCGGACCGCGTTCTACCTGCTGCCGCTTTTCATTTTTTGCAGCTTTCTTGGGGGCTTGAGCCTCAAGACCATGTGCTGTTTTACCATCACCGTTTCCCTTGTGACCCTGGTTTTGTTTTATGCCTGGGTCAGGACAATCTGGGGCAGGCAGGCCGCTTTTTTTGCCGCCCTGCTTTTCGGCTTTTCCGCGGTGTTCCAGGAGATCGCTAGGTCCGGCAGTTATGAGGCCTACAGCCTTATGGCGGCCATGGTCTGGATACTATATTTTTTCCGCATGAGCGCCTCCCCAAGCCCTGCCGGTTATCTAGGATTCGGCCTGATCACGGGATGGACATGGTACGGCTATGGCATCCTAAGGTGCCTGACGCCGGCAGCCCTGATTCAACTGCTGTCATTTAAGGATGAAAAGAAATGGAGATCGGTTGCGCTTTTTTTATCAGGCATGCTGGTTGTCATCGTACCGGGATTTTTGGTGATGTTAAGGATTTATCATAATGAGATCCCGCAGCGTCCTTTCAGTAGGTTGTTCTTTGACAGGGAAAACATCCACCGCTTTAAAGAGCTTGTGCTAAACCTCCAGTCCTTTGCCGGCTGCATGCTGGGCAGGGACCATTATATCGAACCTTTTGTCCGCGACACCTTCCATGCCCATTTTTGGAGCCCGTGGCTGGTTGTTCCCCTGGTGATGGGCATGGCAGCGGCCTTCAGGCAGCGCCGCCAGGCGGCCGGCCGGTCATTGCTGATATTGAGCGCCGTCATTTATCTGACCATGCCGCTGCTGACATCCCACATCGGTTATTGGCAGGCCAGGCGGTCACTGCTGTATGTTTTGCCCTCCTATTGCTTTATAGGGCTGGGGATGAAGCAGATTTTCGACGGGATAATTCGCGTCGGCGGCCGGATCAAATGGACGGGAACCATTATTTTGGCCGGTGCCCTTGGCCTTATTCTTATATCAGAGGGAGGTATACTTCGCGGGCGCATTCTGACGCGGCAGGACATAGGCCTTTTGCCTTTGGCCGAAAAGATCAGGGAGATGGGCCTTGAGGGTGATTTGTATTATGTGGAAAGAAAAAACCCCGGGTATTACACCAAGATGGGCGATGTGAGCATGGCTAGAGGAATAAATTCTTTATATGAGGCGGACTTTGAAAGCGATGTATTGAGCCTGGCGTTGATGGATCACGGACAAACCCTGCCCACGGTCCGCGGTTTGGGCGTCAAAAGCCCTTTGCCTGCCGCCGCCCCTGCCCATTTTTATATTGTGCAAAGCCCCCTGGTCGCCGGGAATGAGTTTGAGCGCTGGTGTTCACGCAACCGGATCAGGCACCGCCTTATATTTGAACTTAAGCCGGTTGACCTGCCCCGGGGAGAAGCCCGGCTGGTCTGCGGCCCTTTCAAGCTTTTTGACGCCATCCGTGGGTGATCCCCAAGAATTTTCCTTTGCAAAAAAAACATTTTAGTGTATAGTGTAGCCTCTTTGAAGAAAGGGAGGTTTTTAAACATATGGGTGGTCGCGTAGGTGGAATTACAAGTAAATATTATTACGAAACCGCAGGCATCAAGGTCTCTGGGGGCCAGAAGGTCAAAGCCGGGACTATTTTGACCCGTCAAGGCAACCAGTGGAAACCCGGCCTTAACGTGATCGGCCGCAGTTCATTGACGGCTGCGTGCGATGGCGAAGTTTATTTTACCCGCCGTAAAAACAGTTATAACAAGGTCATCACGCTCATTAACGTTAAGCCTTCGTAAACGTTCGTCTACTTCAAGAATCAAATACCTATGTGCGGGATTGTCGGCTACGTCGGAAATAAGGACGCTGTGCCCATATTGCTCGAGAGCCTCAAAAAACTCGAGTACCGCGGGTATGACTCCAGCGGTGTGGGGTTTTTAGACCATGATGCCCGGCTGATCGTCCATAAATCCAAGGGCAAGATCCGCAATTTGGAAGAGTTGCTGGCAAGCCACACCCTGCCTCTGGCCCATGCCGGCATTTCGCATACCCGCTGGGCCACCCACGGCCTTCCCTGCGACACCAATGCCCATCCGCATACAGACAGCAAACATACCATTGCCGTTGTTCATAACGGTATCATTGAGAATTATCAGGAACTCAAAGCGGAATTAAAGAAAAAAGGCTGCCACTTTACCTCCGAGACGGATTCGGAAGTCGTACCTCAGCTGATCGCCCATTTCTATAAAGGGGACTTGCTGGCCGCCGTGCGTCAGGCCATTGCCAAATTAAAAGGCACCTTTGCCTTGGGGATCATCAGCCGGGAGCATCACGGCTTGCTGATCGCCGCGCGCGTGGGGTCGCCGCTGATCGTCGGCATCGGGGACAACGAGAATTTTATTGCTTCGGACGTGCCGGCCATCCTGGAGTTTACCCGCCGGGTGATTTACCTGAAAGACCGCCAGATCGCGGTCTTGACCAAGGACAAGGCGGAAGTCTACAGCTTTGAAGGCAAAAAAGCCACCCCCGTCATCGACACGGTTTCCTTTAACGTGACCGCGGCCCGTAAGGACGGCTTCGCACACTTTATGCTCAAGGAGATCCATGAGCAGCCGGAAGTGCTTGCACAGATGCTGGCCCTGCGGTTGAAGAACAAGCAGCTATCGCTGGAAGGTCTTCAGCTTCCTGATGCTGTGTTAAAGCGGACGGCGAAGGTTGTGGTGGTGGCTTGCGGCACCGCCTATCATGCAGGCCTTGTGGGTAAATATATCATCGAGACCCTGGCGCGCCTCCCGGTCGAATGCGACACCTCCAGTGAATTCCGTTACCGTAACCCCATCATCGACAAGAACACCCTGGTCATTGCCGTCAGCCAGTCAGGGGAGACCGCGGATACCCTGGCGGCCGTGCGTGAAGCGCGCGCGAAGGGTGCTAAAGTGATTGCCATTTGCAACGTGGTGGGATCGTCTCTGGCACGCGAGTCCGACAGTATTCTGTACACCTATGCCGGCCAGGAGATCGGGGTTGCGTCCACCAAGGCCTATACCGCCCAACTGATGATGTTTTACCTGCTGGCCTTGAAATTGGCCCAGGTGCGCAAGACCTTAAAACCTCAAGAGTGGAAAAGTTTGGTCAATCATTTGGTGCGCGTACCGTCCTTATACAAGACCATCTTGAAGGGTATCCACCATATTCAAAAGGTGGCGGAGGCCAACTCGCATTTTGGCTGTTTCCTGTTCTTAGGCCGTCATGTGAATTTTCCCTCGGCCTTGGAAGGCGCCTTGAAGCTCAAGGAAATTTCCTACGTCCCGGCGGAAGGCTACGCGGCCGGCGAGATGAAGCACGGCCCCATCGCCTTGATCGATGAATACCGTGCCGTGGTATGCATCAATCCCAAATCCCATGTCCATGAAAAGATGTTTTCCAACATCCAGGAGATCAAGGCCAGGCGCGGCAACATCATCGCGATTGTCACCAAGGGCGATAAGGAAATCAAATCCCATGCCGACTTTACCATCGAAATGCCGGACATCCCCGAGCTTTTAAGCCCGCTTTTGGCGGCGTTACCGCTGCAGATGCTGGCCTATTTCATTGCCGTCAAACGCGGCTGCGATGTGGACCAACCGCGTAACCTGGCGAAATCTGTGACGGTGGAATAAACAGGAAAAAGGGGACTGTCCCTTTTTATGCTTTATATTGTTTCTACTCCCATCGGCAACCTTAAGGACATCACTTTAAGGGCCATCGAAACCCTTAAATCCGTTGACCTGATCGCCGCCGAAGACACCCGCCACACCAAGATCCTTCTTGATACCCATCAAATCCAAAAACCCCTGACCTCCTTTTTTGAACACAATCAGCTTAAGAAAGCCGCACAGCTGATCGGCCTGCTCAAGGAAGGCAAGGCCGTTGCCCTGGTCACGGATGCCGGCACACCGGGCATCAGCGATCCTGGTTTTTCGCTGGTTCGCCTGGCCATGGAGAATGCTATTCCCATTACCGTCGTTCCCGGCGTCAGCGCCTGTGTTGCGGCCTTGACAGCATCAGGCTTGCCGTCGCACCGTTTCCTTTTCGAGGGGTTCCTGCCGCCCAAAAGCGGCAGCCGGCGCAATAAGCTGCTGGCTTTAAAAGATTTTGAGGGAACGGTTGTCTTTTATGAATCGCCCCACCGCCTGTTGAAGACGCTGGAGGATATGCGCCAGGTTTGGGATGACCCGGTCATCGTCGTGGCCCGCGAGCTTACCAAGAAATTTGAAGAGATCCGCCGGGACAAAGCCAGCGGCCTGCTGGAACATTTTCATGCCCATCCGCCCAAAGGCGAATTTGTTTTGTTGAGAAACGCCTAAGGCTCCTGCCCGATCAATAACTGCACAAGACTGAGGAGTAAACGTTGGTGGTGGCCGAAGATTGGAAGGAGTCCACAAGGTCAGAGTTGCTTACGCTGCTGCTGGTGCCGCCGCCGGTTGTTAAATATGCATACCCGGTCGGGAGAGTGGTGGGCAGGCAGCTAAGGTTGCCTGGGGTGGGGGTACAATCGGAAGAACACGAAAACGGGGAGATGTTCCCTGTGCAGAAATAGTTATAACATTGCTGGGGATAAATGCTGGGCGTGCCGCCTTTACAGACATAGATCGTTCCCGACGTGTCCGCGAAAAGCATGCCGTCGGGATTGCCGGTACAGGCATTGGAAACATTGGGAGCCGGAAAGGTATGGGATAATTTGATCATTTGATAATTCGATGAGGGCGCGGGATAGTAGGTGGTCAATTGGGTGGATCCTGTGCCGGCAAACGCAAAACCGGCAGGTGTAATGCCTAAACCGAGAATAACAACCAGGGCGTATTTTTTCATGGTTTCACCGTTGAGCCGGAAGTGCAGCAGACGATGGAATAAATATTGGTGCCATTCGATGTGAAGGTGTCGTAGTTATTTGATGCTCCATTGATGCTTGCCAGGGCAAATCCTGTGGGGCACGGATTAGGAGAACCGGTGGTAAATTTACTGTTGCAGCTGGCATCAGTACTGGAGCAATACCGGTTAAAACAAGTTTCATTGTAAGGAACAGACACATGGCTTGCCCCGTTGGAGGCGCATAAAATCAAGTCGGATCCATTTTGGTAAACAACGCCTTTATTGGTAGCTGACGTGCAGTCTGGTGCCGATGGGGGAGCAGACAGGGTGAGCTTGTTGTAGCTGCCCACTGGAGCAGGGTAATTGGTATTATAGATCAAATTGCCGGCAAGGGCATCGGCCGCAGCTGTGCAAAGGCACAGGATCAAGGCAAGCGAGAAGTTTTTTATAGTCCAAAACATGCCAATTTAAATATATATCATCCTATCACCCCGCGCAACCCAAATTCCGGGTATTAGGTTTATTTTTAATAAAAATTAAATATAATAAGAAGCGTTGATGGACAACCCCAAAGATAATGAGCTAAGCATCGTCCTGCCGGTCTTCAATGAGGAGGATGTCATTGAAAGAACCATCCGGGAGATAGAAGCCTACACCCTTCGTTTTATAGGTAAGGCGGAAATTATTGCTGTCAATGACGGCAGCACCGACGGCACCGCGAAGGTTCTGGATAGGTTAAGCCGCACGCTGCCTAATTTGAAAGTAGTCACGCACGAGCAGAATAGAGGATATGGGGGCGCTCTTTATTCCGGCATTAAAGCGGTGAGCAGTCACTGGATGCTGCTGATGGACCCGGATGGACAATTCCATATTGATTCATTAAATGAGATATGGCCGCATAGACATGATCACGAAGTGCTGTTAGGGTACCGGCAAAAAAGAGGGGACAACCTGTACCGGGTTGCCCTGGGCAGGTTGTCCAACACCATTTTAAATTCATTTTTGAGCCGCCATATAAACGATCTCGATTGCGGTTTTAAAATTTTTAAGAGCGACCTTATCCGGGAAGTGCCTTTATCGTCAAGAGGCGGAGCAATCAACTTTGAAATAATCCACTATCTCCTAAGAAAATTTCCATCCATTAAGATTTATCAATATCCGGTAAGGCATTATCCTCGCGAAACGGGCAAGGCCAAAGGAGGTACGCCTAAAAAAATATTGAGGATGGCTTTCGAGGGTTTAAGGATCGTTTTTAGAACAAGAGGCTAGGGGGCTCATGTATTTCTACAATTTTCATATTGATGCTTGGACAATCATAGGCCTGGCCGGCCAATTTTTGTTTTTCCTGAGTTTTGCGGTTCAATGGTACCGCTCCGAACAGGCCAAGCGCAGCATCCTGCCCCAAGAATTTTGGCTGTTGCGATTGATTGCGTCATTGCTTTTGATCGCATATGTCCTGCATCGACGGGATATTGTCTTTTTAATAGCCGCCATTCTTCAAATTATTTTTTATTTGAGGAATATTATTTTGATAAAAGGGCAGGAGTAACGCCTCATTATTTCCCCGCAAGGCCCGCAATGCAATAATACCCGCCTTTTAGAAGTTAATTCAGCTGTATTTTTCTTGAAATTTAAGAACAACAGAGGAAGGTTTTAAGAAAATTTTGGATTGTTAGGTGCCTCCACCGGATCCTCCCGATCCTCCAGATCCTCCCGATCCTCCAGTGGCCCCGGTGTTGCCAGTAGCGCCAGAAGCACCAGTGGCACCGGTATTGCCAGTAGCGCCAGAAGCGCCAGTGGCTCCGGTATTACCAGTAGCGCCAGAAGCGCCAGTGGCACCAGTGTTACCGGTGTTGCCAGAAGCGCCAGAAGCACCAGTGTTGCCAGTGGCACCGGTGTTGCCAGTGGCCCCGGTATTGCCAGTAGCGCCAGTGGCTCCGGTATTACCAGTAGCGCCAGAAGCGCCAGTGGCACCAGTGTTACCGGTGTTGCCAGAAGCGCCAGAAGCACCAGTGTTGCCAGTGGCACCGGTGTTGCCAGTGGCACCGGTGTTGCCAGTGGCACCGGTGTTGCCAGTGGCACCGGTGTTGCCAGTGGCTCCGGTATTACCAGTAGCGCCAGAAGCACCAGTGGCCCCGGTGTTGCCAGAAGCGCCATATGCACCGGTGTTACCAGAAGCGCCATATGCACCGGTGTTGCCAGAAGCGCCATATGCACCGGTGTTACCAGAAGCGCCATATGCACCGGTGTTACCAGAAGCGCCATATGCACCGGTGTTACCAGAAGCGCCATATGCACCGGTGTTGCCAGAAGCGCCATATGCACCGGTGTTGCCAGTAGCGCCAGAAGCACCAGTGGCACCGGTGTTGCCAGCAGCGCCATATGCACCGGTGTTACCAGAAGCGCCATATGCACCAGTGGCACCGGTGTTGCCAGCAGCGCCATATGCACCGGTGTTGCCGGAGTTACCAGTGTTACCGGTATTACCAGCGTTGCCGGTGTTACCAGTGTTACCGGTGTTACCGGTGTTACCGGTGTTACCCGTGTTACCAGTGTTACCGGTATTACCAGTGTTACCGGTATTACCAGTGTTACCGGTATTACCAGTGTTACCGGTATTACCAGTGTTACCAGTGTTACCGGTATTACCGGTATTACCAGTGTTACCGGTGTTACCGGTGTTACCAGTGTTACCGGTATTACCAGTGTTACCGGTATTACCAGTGTTACCGGTATTACCAGTGTTACCAGTGTTACCAGTGTTACCAGTGTTACCAGTGTTACCAGTGTTACCAGTGTTACCAGTGTTACCAGTGTTACCGGTGTTGCCGGTGTTGCCGGTGTTGCCGGTGTTGCCGGTGTTGCCGGTGTTGCCGGTGTTGCCGGTGTTGCCGGTGTTGCCGGTGTTGCCGGTGTTGCCCGTATTACCCATGTTACCTGTAGCGCCGGAACCTCCTGTTCCGCCAGGAACGCAATTATTGACGATAAGATTATCAGTGCCGCTATTACATTGAATAGTAAGGTTGCCGGTGCATGAACCTGGACAAGCAAGGGAGCTGTCCGTTGCTCCGTTGGTCAGTGAAGAATTCTCCGTTACCGTGCCGCAAGACCCAACAAGAACTGGTTGTGGGGCGGTGCAGGCGCCGCAGCTTAGTAGTAGGCCACTACAGCTGTCGTTACCAAGATTTCCATGGCCGCTGTAGTTGTAGCAGCAATCCCTTTTAAGGACGCTGTTTCCGCCTATACTGACGCATTCACAGCTTACGTCGTAGGCATTGGGATCAACACTGTTGCAAAGCGTCGGTTCCGTGGGAGAGGTATTGTAAGTCGAAAAACAGCCGGCTTTGGTCGTTGCCTTCGTAGCAGAAGCAGCTCCTTGTCCTGTAAAACTGCATGACCAGGTAATCTGATTGCCGGGCAGGACAGAACAACTGGTGACTTGGTAATTGCTGGGACAGGGCTCAGACGATGGTGTCAGAGGCGAAGGACAAGCTGCTCCAGACCCGAACCGGGTGAAAGATGTGCCTGGATAAGAGGCCACTGTCCCGTCGCTTTTGCACGCTTCCAGATAACCGGTGGTCGGATCTGTAAAGACAGCGCCGACATTATAATAAGTTGCGCCGGACCTCCCGGTATCGCAGTTATTAGCGCTATGATTTATACCATCGGTGTTCACGTTGTTTTTAGCGCAAAAGCAGGCGGAGCCGCTTGAAGCATAATTTTCGTTCGCGGTGGATGTAGCTGATAATTGTACCTTGGAATAATTTCCGCTGGGTGAGGGATAAGAAGTATAGGTGGCTGTTTGCCTGGCGAATGAAATAACGGCAATCGACCAGAGGCAAAGAGTTAACGGAAGTATGAAGAGAATAAGGAATTTTTTCATAAAAATGGTTTAAAGCCCATTTTATGATACTGATTAAAGTATAAAATATAAGAATAGTTTAATCAAACAAGAATTTTTAATTTTGAAGAGTATTCATAATCTCTGTATTATCGAAAGTTTGGCCATTACCTGAAGGGCTGACAACGGCATTATCGCCTATGAAGGTCCCGGTATCCGTAAGGTTGGCGGGTCCTTGGTTATCGGTGGAATCAGTGGAGATGTCTGCGGGGGTATTGTCTGTGGAAGTGTCGGTATTGGCGGGGGCAATGTTGGCATCCATTGAAGGGACGCGGGTGTCCGGGACGCTGGAGTCCACGGGATTGGCGGCCGAGTTGTCCGTGGCCGCCTCGGTGTCCGCCGGCAGAGAGGCGGTGTTTACAGCCGCATTATCTACCGCATCAGCTGCATCTTCCGGGGTTTGCGCATGCGCGGCAAGGGCCGGTAAAAAGGCGAAGCCCAGGCAAAGAACGATATGGACAAAAGATTTTTTCATTAGCGCAAGATTATAAACCAAGTAAAATCCGGAATCAATGTAAATGTTCCAAGGACCACCCTTGACATAAACGCTTGAGAGTGATATATTTTAAAAAATTTGTTAAACCTTTAATCCGGCCCCGCGAGGCTGGAAAGGGAATATGAACAGCTTCTTTAGCTTGAGTCATCTTTCACCTCTGCCGCCCGTTCAACGGTCGCGGCAGGGGTTTTTTGTTTAAGAAGCCAAAGAGGGAGGTTAGCCATGGCAGCTGTCAAGATCATGGACCAGGAAGCCATCCGCCGGGCGGTATCGCGCATGAGCCACGAGATCCTGGAGAAAAATAAAGGGCTCGAGCGTCTGGCCCTGATCGGCATACGCACGAGAGGGGTTGTCCTCGCCCAGCGGCTCAAAGAAGCCATCAAAAGCATCGAGGGGGCGGATGTGCCGACGGGCATATTGGACATCACCTTGTACCGCGATGACCTGACCCTGGTTGCGACCAAGCCCTTAGTCAGGGAAACCCTCATTGATTTCGACATCACGGGCATGAAGATCGTCCTGGTGGATGATGTTTTTTATACCGGCCGTACCATCCGGGCGGCCCTGGACGCGCTGGTCGATTTTGGACGGCCCGCGACCATCCAGCTGGCGGTATTGGTCGACCGCGGTCACCGCGAGCTTCCCATCCGCGCCGATTTCGTCGGCAAGAACATCCCCACCGCCAAGCACCAGGACGTACAGGTCATTTTGGGGGAATCAGATGGAAAGACCGATGAGGTCATTTTAAGGGATTCGCCAGAAAGCAACGAGGCCGCGTATCTAATATAAAAACTTTTTAAGGAAGCGGCACCGTTCTAGTATGAAAAAATTATTAGTTTCGTGGAAGGGAGGCATGAACGTATGAGCTGGAAACACAAGCACTTGTTGGGCCTTCAGGATTTAAGCCGTCAGGATATCGAACTTGTCCTGGAGACCGCTAAATCCTTCAAGGAGGTCTCCAGCCGCGACATCAAGAAGGTGCCGGCCCTGCGCGGCAAGACGGTCGTGACCCTCTTTTTTGAAGCGTCCACCCGCACGCGCATTTCCTTTGAACTCGCGGCCAAGCGCCTTTCGGCGGACACGCTTAACATCGCCGCCAGCGTTTCCTCAACGAGTAAGGGCGAGACCCTGCTGGACACTGCCCGCAACATCGAAGCCATGAACGTGGACGCCATGGTGGTGCGGCATTCCTCGTCGGGCTCCGTGTTCCTGCTGGCCGAGGGGCTGAAATGCTCCATCGTCAACGCCGGCGACGGCTGCCGCGAACATCCCACTCAGGCCCTGTTGGACATGTTCACCCTGCAGGAGAAATTCGGCCGCATCGAGGGTTTAAAGGTGGGTATCGTCGGGGACATCCTCCATTCGCGGGTGGCCCGTTCCAATATCTGGGGGCTGACAAAGCTGGGCGCCAAGGTCACGGTCTGCGGGCCCGCCACCCTGATGCCCCGCGGGATCGAAGCCATGGGCGTCGAGGTTTGTTATGATTTAAAAAAAGTGTTGAAGCAGTCAGATGCCGTCATTGCCCTGCGCCTGCAAAAAGAACGCCAGCAGGACAAGTTCCTGCCGTCGATGAGGGAGTATTCCAGGCTTTTCGGCCTCAACCAAGCCAAGTTAAACGAAGCGGGCAGCCATTTGATCGTCATGCATCCCGGGCCCACCAACCGCGGCCTGGAGTTGTCGGCGGAGGTGGCCGACGGACCTCAATCGGTCATCTTGGACCAGGTAACCAACGGGGTGGCCGTGCGCATGGCAGCCTTGTACCTGGTTTTGGGAACAAAAACGGAGTAAATCATTATGGGACTATTGATCAAGAATGCCGTCATCGTCAACGCAGACAAGGTTTTGGAAAAGCCCCAGGATATTTTATGCGAGCAGGGCAAGATCGCACAAATCGCCCCCGGCATTGCGGCCGGCGGCCACCAGGTCATCGACGCCGCGGGCAAAAAAGTGTTGCCCGGCCTGATCGATATCCACACGCACCTGCGTCAGCCGGGGCGCGAGGACAAGGAAACCATCGAAACCGGTTCCCGGGCCGCGGTCAAGGGCGGCTTTACCTCCATCATGTGCATGCCCAATACCAATCCGGTCATTGATAACGCCATGGTGGTGGAATTCATCATCCGCGAAGCCAACCGGGTGGGGCTTTGCAATGTCTATCCCATCGGCGCTCTTACCAAGGGACAGAAAGACGAAGAACTGACCGACATGGCTGAACTTAAAGCCGCCGGATGCCTGGCGTTCTCCGATGACGGCAAGTCCGTCTTGAACAGCCGCCTGTTCAGGCTGGCCATGGAATACGCCAAGATGCTCGATGTGCTCATCATCGAGCATTGCCAGGACCCTCTCTTGACAGCCGGCGGGGTGATGAATGAAGGTGTCGTATCGACGAGAATCGGACTGAAGGGCGATCCGGGCATTGCCGAGACCGTGACGGTCGCCCGCGACATCGAAATCGCCCGTTACCTGGACACCCGGGTGCACCTGGCGCATATGTCCCTGAAACGCTCCTGCGAACTCATCCGCTTTGCCAAGTCCCAGGGCATCAAGGTCACGGCCGAGGCCTGCCCGCACCATTTTGTACTCACCGATGAGGCTTGCAGCAGCTTTGACACCTCCACCAAGGTCAATCCGCCGCTGCGCTCCCAGGAAGACGTCGAGGCGATCAAGCAGGCGATCGCCGACGGCACGATCGACTGCATCGTGACGGACCATGCCCCCCACACCAAGGAAGACAAGGAAGTCGGCTTTGACGGCGCGCCGTTCGGGCTGATAGGGTTGGAGACTTCGTTGGCCCTGACGATCACCGAGCTTGTCTTGCCTGGCATCATCAGCCTGACGCAGATGGTTGATCGAATGTCCACGGCACCGGCACGGCTGGTCGGCCTGACTAACAAAGGGGCAATCAAGCAAGGCTATGACGCAGACATCACGATCATCAATACGGACAAAGAATGGAGCGTGACGCGGGAAGGATTTGTTTCCAAAAGCAAGAATTCGCCCTTCATAGGCCGCCGGCTTAAAGGGATGGTTGAATATACGGTCCGCGGCGGCAAGATCGTGTACCAGCCTTAATTGGAAACCTTCACGGAATGTAAAACGACAGGGTAAGCGCCTTCCTTTAAATCAGCAACAGGGACCCATCCGATGGTGTACAAGGCTGTGGAATAAGCAGGAGAGGCCTGCGAGCAGAATTTTTCTTCCACCTCGGTGGCTAGTGGGTAGAATGGCCCGGGATGGTCCTTAAATTCACGTGTGCCCGTCAGCTTCAAGAAAGTGAAGTTGCGCTTGACCCGAACGTCAAGAACAACATCCGGTTGAGAAACCGAATAATTGACGGTAAGACACCTGGAAGCCGGCAAGAAGATAGTTGTCGAAGCTTCCACCGAACAATCACCGGACATGTGCCAACCCACCTGTTGCGCCACCGGTTCATGATGACAATCCAACCTGTAGGGTAAATGGATGTTCCTCATCATCTGCCAGTGAAATGAATTTTGCAGGCCGATGAACTCCGACCTGTTCATGCTGAACGTATCGACCCCGCCCTTTTGATAGGCCCTAAAAAAGACCAGGTCTTCTTTGTTGCAAAAATAAAAGGCGCCTGACAGCAGGACAAGGAACCCAAGTCCCAACAGGCCGTTTTTAAGCCGGTTTTTTGACGAGAACAGAAGCAAGCTTGCCAAAACCAAGGACATAAAGAGGGCATTCAATGCCATCGAAAAATCCGACAGATACCGCCCGGCCAAGCTGGGGAAATGCAGGTAGAATGCAAACAGGATGCCAAAACTTATCAGTCCCCAGCACAAAGTCAAGCCGATCAATCCTGCGCGGTCATAGAGTTGTTTTGATTTTTTAGGCAGCAAGAAAAACGGCAGCAGGAAAATCCCTAAAACCAAAACCGCCAGGTAAAATATGTCAAATACTGCAAATGCCCCTTCCCTGAAACGAAAGGTGGGCGATCGATAGGAGAGATTGAAGAAAAGAGCATTGATAAGCTCTTTTGAGGCGGTCCAAAGCGGTTCATGCTGGAAAGGGTAACCGAAGCGAAGGGAATAATCGACCACCGGGATTGCGGAAAAATTGGTTGAATATCCGAATTCAAACGGATTACCGAAGCGGTAATAATTAAAGATCAGGTTGACGCAACAACCAAGGCCGAAGAACAAGAATCCGGTAAGGACAAGTTTAAGGTTACGGCGCTTTTGATATGTATAAATCGAGGCTGTCAGGACAGTTGCTGTCCCATAGGCCAGCAGGGTGGGCCGGATCAGATAAGCCAAGCCGGCCGTCAGGCACAGCGCAAGGAAGAGCGTGGGCGAGGGCCGGCGCATATAAATCCAAAGGAGAGAAAGCAGGATGCAGGAACAGAGGCAGCCATAGTAAATGGTCTCCTCAAAATAGTACGCATGCCATTGGAGCAAGCCCATCATGGGAACGCCCAGCACCACCCAAAGGACCAAGAACCATCGCACTCCAAACTCCATGATGCCTGAGAAAGACGGCCCTAAAATTTTAAACGCGGATTTTATACCTAAGTTCAGCAGGACAATCATGACGATTATATAAAAGAACAGGATCAACCTGTCCGGGAAGGGAGAAAATCCGCACCATCTGGCCGCGGCTTCGAAAGGCAGTTGCAATAGCGGAATGCCTAATCCGAAATTCTGTGACATCCCATGGCCGGTCCAAAGAAAATCGGGCAGATTACCAAAAGGGTTGGGACTTAATAACAGCTTGCCTTTCAAAAGAGCATCGACTTGCAGGTAATGGCATAAGAAGGCTGAATAGAGGCCTCCGGATTTGGCCCATAGGACCGAAAAGCCGGCATAGAGGAGAATAACGGAAATAAACAGGATTATTTCGGCGGCGAAGTCTAAAACTTTGCGAAACCAGTCGCGCAAGTTATGGTCCGATCTTTTGCTGGGGAACGATGCCCACGGCCCTTATCCTAACACTCATGCCCTCCGATTTCGAGTTTCGTCCGATAACTTTTATGAATAAGACGTTGGGGCCGGCCCTGAAAGCGGCATTTTTGAACACAAGTTTTTTGAGTTTCGGATGCGGGCTATACGTATCAACAGGGACAGCAGACAAGGGTATTTTATTTAAAAACAGTTTCACCACCCCGGCGTCAGGAGCCTCTGTAAGGAAAACCGACACGCTGCCTTTAAAGGCTTGATGATCGCTGCCTAACAAAAACCCGATCCTTGCTCCCGGCCGGGAAGGATGAAAATCCACGTGCCCTCGATTAAGGGAAATGGGGCCTTGATGGAAATCCAAGACATGATTAAGTATCAGGGGAAACAAAGCCGGCTCCACAGAGGACAGGCTCCTGGCCGTGTGTTCCTTCTCAGGAAAATAGAAACGGGTGTCCCCATACACGGGAGCGGGAGGATTATAATCTTTTTTGAATCCATTTAACTCAAGGGGCAGCCAAAACAGTTCCCTGGGGATGCGCCAGCGAAGGGAAGCTTCAGGCGATTTCCAGGCCGCATAAATCTCGTTTTTCAGCTGTTTGTCTTTAAATACGGTTTGAACATGAGGATCAAAATAGCGCGCACGGCCATCAAAAATCAGGCGTTCCGGGCCATTTTGACCGTAACAGTTGGCGTTTTTAAGGAACTTATTTGTGTATAAAAAAACATTGCCCATGGAACAAAGGATACAGGCTATTAACAGGGTCCTCAAAATAGTCCCTAACCGTAAAAAATTCAAGAATGCGGCTAAGGCCAGCGGAAAAATGATCGAAAAATAGCTTCCATAGCCAAAGGCCCCCCATACTTGATTCGCCACGGAGCTCAGGAGAAAATCATGGAATAAACAGGCCAGGCCAAAGACCGCTGCCCAGGGAAAAACCTTTTTGAAAGACATGCTCCTAAAACCTTTGCGAAACGTCAGGAGGGCGAACATCGACCAAGCCGCTGTTCCTGCCCCCCAAATGAGCTTGGCCGACCAAGGCGCCCGCGGGTGCAGGCCAACCAATCCCATGATTTCGGAAAGCGGGGACAGGGAATTCAAGCCGAGGTTGTTGAAAAACTTTTTGATATAGTTAAATTGGAAGATTTGCTGCACGACGTCATATTGATTCAGTGCCATTAACGGCGCGCCGCTGACATGGTGGCTCATTATTTTTATGCCCCATAGGTAGGCGGCCCCGATCAAGAACGCTGCCGTCAGCATCCATAGCCACCGCATGCGCCTGAAAATGAACTCCGGATGCAGGGCCAACAGGACGGGAAATATGAAAACACCGGTTTCATCGCAGAATGCCCCCAATATCAGAGAAAGGTAAAATCCAATGGAATATAATTTTTTCTTGGGATGTTCTTCAATCAAACACACCAGCACCAGGGCAGCCCACATAAAAAATTGCGCCATAATCCTTCCTGTGCGCGACAAGAAAAAAACACTGCTTAATAGATAAGGGGTCATAAGATAAAAAGCAGCCGCGGTCAGGGCGATGTCTGTTGTAAACTTCCTTTTCCTAAGGTAAGTGATCAGCAGCCAGGGGTTTATCACCAGTGATAGGGGCCATGTGAGGGAGAGGCTTGGATGAGGGGGGAGCCGGCGCCACAGCCATGCCCTGAATTTCGTGTTGAGCAGATCCATGTTCCATGTCACCCAACGCGTGGTGCGGGGGACATTTTCTTCATCGATGCGCCAGTCCCACATATTAAAAAAGTCTTGAGCAGTCAGGCCGGACCCTGTTTTGAGATATGTCATTTCAATAAGATTGGATTCCGGATGCATCCAGGTGTTTTCAAAATTACACAGCCCGGAGAGTATGAAAATGTAAACGCCGATCAAAAGAAGAAAAGGCCATCGTAAAGAAGGGAGATTGGCGGCTTGACTTGTCGGATCCATGACAGATGGGGAAGGCCGTTAAATTTTATGATTGCATTTTTAATTTTTTAGCTTGATAATTGGTTCGCCAATATACTAACTTAAACGATGCCTTTTATCAATGAATCCCCCTAAACATAATCATTATATTTTTTTGAAAATAAAGCTGTTTTTTGCCGCATGGGCGTCGGGCAAGATCACCGTCCGCAAATTATGGAATGTTTTTATTTGTTCATTGGCGTATGTCTGCAAGTGGCAAAAATCGGCCGCGTTTCCGTTCATATTAAGCCTTGAACTGTGGAACGAATGCAATGCAGGCTGCCTGTTTTGCCGCGACGGCAAAGGGCATATTTATAATATCAACCCCGAAGCTGCTGCCGTGGGTAGCATTTCCAAGGGGAAAATGCCCGTTGAAATGGCCAAGGACATCATAAGCCAGGCCAAGGACGACGCGCTGGTGGCCGTGCTTTATACCAACGGCGAGCCGCTTTTGTATAAGGACCTGGGCCGGCTCGTTGCCCACGCCACGTCCAGCGGGCTTATGACCGTCATCGCCACTAACGGGCTTTTATTCAATGAACACAATGCCAGGGAAATACTTGAGGCGGGGATCGATTTCATAAAAATTCAGCTGGGCGGATTCACCCCGGATGTTTATAATGTCCAAATCCGCTATGGGGATGTCGAGAAGTTAAAAGAAAACATCCGCATGGTCGCGCGTCTCAGGCGCGCAACCAAATCCCATGCGGTGATCCTGATCGACTGGATCACCTATCATTACAACCGCCATCAGATCCCCTTGATCCGCCGTTTCTGCAAGGAGAATGATTTGATGTTGAGCTTCCGCCAGGGCAACCCGCGCGGGGGGCTGGAAGGCAAGGAAACCCCCTTGCCGACAGAGACCTTAAATATGTCCTGCGACTGGCTTTGGAAGGCCATGCAGGTCAATTTTAACGGCGATGTTTTGCAGTGCTGCGAAGGGGTCATCTGGAGCCAATTGAAACCCTATACCACCTACCAGACGGGCACCTCCAAGGTGGGTGATATTTGGAACGGGCCGCAAGCCCGGGCGACCCGCCGGCTGATGGCCACCCAAGGACGGAGCTCCATGCCCATTTGCAGGCAATGCCAGCGTAGGGGAGTTTGCTTTAAGTGGTAAAAAGATTTGCGCCCGTGGCCTAATGGATAAGGCAGCAGCCTCCGGAGCTGCTCATGCAGGTTCGAGTCCCGCCGGGCGCGTTAATATTTTTTGAACAGTGGAAGAGAGAATAAAAACCCTGACAGGCCTCGTCAGGGTTTTTCTGTGCCCTGCAGGGGAAAAGCCTCCTCGGCCAAGCCGATGAGGACCTGAAGCAGGAAAAATGCCGCCAGGGCATAGGAAAAATACATGAACTGCATAAGGCCGTCGGCAATAAGGATGGGGATGATTTTAAAGGAAAAAATAAGCACGAAGATCAGGGAAAGCCGGACATTGGTGTAAAGGTTGGAAGGAAGCGCCCATGCGACAACCGGGAAAAGCGCCAGATAAATATAGTAATATTGGAGTCCGCTGAGCAAGACAAATAAGAGGGTCCCTCCCACGAGCATGGCCGCCAACGCAGGGCTTTTCTTGCGCGCCGTGAAAAGAACGGCGATCGTGGTCAGACCGGCCAGGGAATAATAAATCCATTTCCGGCTGTTGAAAACGGCCCAGCACTCGGCATTCCACTTTTCGAAACGCAGCCTACCAGCGTCCCACCAAAAATTCTGGCCTGTGTAGCCGTGATGATAAAAGAACATGTTGATGAGGCCTACCTTATTGGTCAGAATATGGTGGTTGTACATCGCCATATGGGCGAAAAAATCCCTCCACGCACCCGGGCCGTATACGACAATGGGTAAAAGAAATAAGATGCAGCCCGTAATGAAGAACCCTTTGACCAACGAATAAGCTTCTTTTTTCTGTCCACGGGATTCAAACCAATCATTGGCCAAAGGAGCCAGGGCCCCGATAAAGAACAACAGGGGAAAGCCGCGGTCAGCCGAGGCGGCGGCAAAAAGAACACCGGCCCAAAAGAATTTTTTGTTTTTGAGCAGGCACAGGGCAATGGCCAGACAGGTAAACCACGTGGCCCTGAAGAAGGACCCGGCTGTCCAGGCGTAGTTGGACAGTTCGTTGGTCCCGAAAATCAACAGGAGGCCTATCAAAGGGTACAGGCCGAACGTCCGCCAGATAAAGAACGCCGACAGGGCGTATAAAAAAATGTCAATATAGCCCAGCCATTTCCAGCAGTGGGAAAGAGGCAGGAGATTGGCAATCTTCCCTATAATCGTGGAATAGACCGGCGAACTGCTGTAACCCACATCCGACAATGTCACCCTCCACCAGAAATCGGACATGTTGATGTCAAACATGGTCCGCAGGTCTCCTTTAAATTCCTTCCAGCGCTCGCCGGAAAACCGGTCGTGGCATTGGCCCTGATATTGAGCCATGACCTCGGAGGGGGTCAAGAGGTATTGTTTGCCTGTCAGGTCGTTGATGGTAAAAAGGTTCGGGGTGGGCTGTCGCGGCGTCTCGGCTTTCATTTCCTGTATGGCCACGGAGGCGCAGGCATAGAGATCGTAGTAGCCGGTTTCCCTAAAATATTTTGACCCTATGTATTGGCCGAAAATTTCTTCCGGATGATAATTCTGGGCGCCATATTTGCCGAATACGCGCAGCTGCCCGAAATTTAAATAGTAAGCGGTGGCTAGGATGGAACAAAGCAAAAGAATGCCGATGAGTGCATTTTCCTGGACCCTGGTCCGGGTGCCGAAGACCGGTTTGATCAGGAACAGGGTGCCGCCAAACAGGATAAGACAAAAGCCTATCAGCTGCTGGACGTTAAGAGGGTTATTAAGGAACATTTTTGCATTATATATTTTTCAAGAAGAATCGACAACATAAAAAATTAAAACAAACCGCCCTTGGACCAAGGATCCAGTCAACCGTTGACTTGTTCCATAGGGTTGGTAGAATGTCGGAGTAATGATCCAAGAAAAGCCCCCTGTTTTTTTATCCATCGTTTTTTCTTTCCGCAACGAAGCGGACAGCTTGACGGAACTCGTGCGGCGTACCCGCGCCGCCATGGAAACGTCCGCAGGCATGCGTTTGATCACAGGATATGAGATGATTTATGTCAACGACGCTTCCAGCGATGGTTCTCTGGAAGTACTGTTGGAACTGGCTGCCGGGCATAAAGATATAGCCATTATCAACATGTCCCGCACCTTCGGGGTGGCTCCATGTGTTGTGGCCGGATTGGCCCATGCCAAAGGGGGTGCCGTCGTCTATATGGATGCCGACTTGCAAGACCCGCCGGAACTCATCGTCAACATGCTGCAGGAGTACTTAAAAGACGACCAGGTCCAGGTCGTGCACACGCTGCGGCTCAGCCGCCGGGGGGAACCATGGTTAAAATTATTCGTTACAAGGATCGGCTACGCCATTCTGAACCGCTACTCCAATGTTCCCATTACGCCCGAATCAGGGGACTTTAAGCTCCTGTCCCGCACGGTTGTCGACCACGTATTGCAGTTCAAAGAGACCAAGCCTTTTATACGCGGCATCGTCGCCTGGGTTGGGTTTAAACAGGCATTCGTCCGGTATCACCGCGAAGCACGCTTCGCCGGTAAAAGCAAATTCTTCGTTTTGGGGGAAAAGGTGATCAGCAATTTTCTCAACTCCGCCCTTGTCAACTTTTCATCGGTCCCTTTGCAAATTGCCTCTTATTGCGGCATATGCGCCATTTTTCTGGACGTCCTGTTTGCCATCCATGCCCTAAGCCAGAAAGTAAGCGGGGTGGCCGTGCCCGGGTGGACCGCCCTGATGCTTGTCATTATCTTCATCGGCGGAGTGCAGCTTTTTTGCATCGGCATGATCGGCTTATACTTGAATTCCGTTCATGAACAAACCAAACAGCGGCCTAACTACATCATCAGTTCCACCTATGGGCTGGAAGAGCGCGGGAAAGTATGAAGATCTGGATCCACCGCGCTTGCCATTACCTCTATGAAAAAAGCCCCCTGATCGCCTCGATAGCCTTCCTTCTTTTTATCAACAGGCATATTTTTTTCCAGCCTTTTGTCCCAGGTGCGGACACCATCGCAAAATACGATAATTTTTATTTTTTTTATAATGAGTACTTCTATCATGGGCATATTGCCCAGTGGACGCCTTTTGTGCAACACGGCATGCCCGCCGGGTATTATCAACTGGATGCCTTGGGCCCAAGCGCTTATTTCGCCTTTATATTAGGAAAAATCCTGCAGATCACGGACGTGAGTTTTTTATTCAAAATATCCGTCCTGGTTGATCTTTTGGCCTTATTGTTGGGGATGTATCTATTGGCCAAAGAATTCTTTAAAAGTCATTTCATCGTTTCCGTCTTGTGCATCAGCGTATTGTGCATTACCGACTGGCAATGGGAGATCGGTTTCCAGGTTTATATGCGGTACCTGCTGCCGTTGGCCGCTTATTTTTTTCTTGGTTTCTATAAAAAAGGCCGGGCAGGATATTTTTGGGTAGGATGGATAATCGCCTTTCTCTCCGGAATGGGCGCTTCGCCGTATGTCCAGATTATCGGCCTTTTTTCTTTGTTTCTCCTTAACCTGTTCTTATGGTGGGCGTACAGGCCTTCTTGGACGAAGAGCAGGGAGGGGGCAATCCATATACTCCCCTTCATCGTGCTTATCATTCTGGTTTTCTGCGTCTATCACCAGTTGTACGCCTTCCGTGATTTCGCGGCCACGCCTAACCGCGAAATAGGACAAAAGAATTCGCTGATCACATTCTTAATGTGGGAACCATGGACTCAAAGAGGAAGCTTGATGGTTTTCCTGCAGGACAATATTTTTGGTAATTATAAGAATAACTTTAATTATATCGGAATATTGCCCACTTTATTTCTGATCTATGCGGTCTTTACTATCCGCACTAGGGAATTTCTTGCTTTTTTGTTTACAGGCGTGGCCATGTGGTGGCTGTCGTGTGGGGGAATATTTGCTTCGCTCTTGTATTATTTTCCATGTATGGCCTATTACAGGAATTTGGGTCTTGCTTATAATGTTTATAATGTTTTTTTTATCCTATGCGCCGGTTTTGGGATACAGCGGTTTTTGGACATGCCCACAAGGGACAAGATCAAGATCCTGGCGGCCGGACTGATTGTACTCTTTCTTATTGCGGATGGTTTGGGTTTCAGGACAGATTGGGTCAGGCACCTAAAAATCTATAAGACGCTGGAGGTTTTTTTAAAACATATACCCTTTACTTATTATTATTTTCGCATGGGTATCTATGTCATTGGTTTTATTTTGCTTGTGTTGGCCGCCGTTTTCAGATATTGGCAGAAGCGTGACAATAGACATCCTGGCGCCAGGGACGTAGTAACGGACTATTTGATTTGTTTGGTCCTTTTTTGCTGTTTCATCCTTGACCTGTGCTCCTACGCGTCCTGGGCTGAAATGCGCTCATGCGGGTATGAGCCGTATTTAACTCAAACCCACAAGGTCGAATATTCCGGTCAGTGTCACAACGATCAGAAAAATATACGGCAAGCAAGCATGGCCCAGTATATGCTTTCCCATACGGGGCTGTTTCAACCAATGTATAATGCGCTACAATACGGCGCCTGCACGGAACGCTTTATACAGCTTATGCCCAAGAATGTCGTTGAATTGTTCAAGATGGATAGAAAGATATCCAGAGATAATTTTAATATCATTACAGCCTGCGGGTCGCCTAAGCTGAGGCTGGTATCAGGCGCTATTTTTAGCCCTGATGAGAAGGACACGCAAAAATTGTTACGATCCACCGCCGATTTTTCGAATATTTTTGTTGCCGGAGGACAGGGCGCCAAAGAAATGGCCTCGCAGCCTCCCTCCAAGCAGGGCTCTGCGGATACGGCCCCGGGCAGCATTGACGTGAAGGCGTTTACGACGGACTCCATCACCGTTGATGCGGATGTGTCGTCACCTCAAGGGGCGTGGTTGGTCTATACCGACAGTTATCACCCAGGCTGGAAGGTTACGGTCAATGGTGTGGCTCAAAAAACACTCCCCGCCAATCTGGCATTTAAGGCCGTGCATTTAGGCACAGGACACCAGGTGGTACAATGGGTTTTCGATGATCTCCCGGGACGTTTATGCAGTTATTTTATAGCGCTTATCTGCGTCATCTTCATGATTGCGGTCCTAGCACTGTTTTTAATGGCATGGCTGCCATCTTAGGAACCTTAAAAGCAAAGAGGGACATGCAATGCGCAAACAAATGATCACCATTTCCGTCATCGGCGGCAGCACCATCAGCACCAAGGTGGAGAACTTGGCTGAATCCGTCGGTAAAATGATCGCTGAGCTGGGCTGTGTCCTGGTCTGCGGCGGATTGGGCGGGGCCATGGAGGCCGCGGCCATGGGAGCCAAAAAGGCCGGCGGCATGACGATAGGCCTTCTGCCGGGCAAGGACAAGAGGGACGCCAATTCTTATATCGATATCGCCCTGCCTACTTCGATCGGCTACGCGCGTAACGCCATGGTGGCCTGCTCGGCTGACATCATCGTGGCCCTGCCGGGAAGTTACGGAACAAATTCCGAAATCTGCTACGGCCTGGTCTACGGCCGCCCTGTCATCGACCTTGGCAACTGGAACATCGACGGCATGATTGATGCCAAGAACGTCGCCGAAGCCGAGGAGAAGATCAAAAAACTGATCAAGAAGCTGCAGAATGCCTGAACTGCCCGAAGTCGAGACCATTGTCCGCGATTTAAGCAAACCCCTCTGCCATAAAATTTTTGCCGAGGTCATCGTTCACGACGCTTTTGTGCTGCGCCAGAAGGCCGGTGATTTTATACGCCGTCTTAAAGGGCAGGCGATCGTGCATATTTATCGACAAGGGAAGGCGGTCATTGTTTCATTGGCTTCGGGCGAGTTCCTGGTGGTCCAGGTGATGATGACCGGTCAGTTGGTCATGGACGGCAAGGAAAATAGACACACCCGGGTCGCCTTTATTCTTACCGGCGGCCGGCGGCTTTTGTACAATGACCAGCGGCGCTTCGGGCAATTGAGGGTGGTCAAAAGGTTGGACGAGGTGGGCTACCTTAATGTTCTGGGGCCGGAGCCTTTTGCCGATGAGTTTAGTGCCGATTATATGCGGGAGAATTTCTTAAAATCATCGCGGCCTATTAAAAATATGCTGCTTGACCACACCTTCGTGGCCGGCATCGGCAATATCTATGCCTGCGAGATGCTTTTTAAAAGCGGCATCGATCCCCGGCGTCCGGCCTGCCGGATCACGAAAGAGAAAATCGGAATATTGCATCAAATCATCAGCGAGGTTTTGCAGGAGGCGATCCTCCACCGCGGCTCCTCCCTGCGCAATTACCGAGACGGGATGGGGCGCAAGGGGAGCTTCACGCAGCGACTGGCGGTCTACGGCCGCGAAGGCTGTCCTTGCCTTCGCTGCGGCGATCCCGTCCGGCGGATCATCCAGGCCGGACGCAGTACTTTTTATTGTGGGCATTGCCAAAAATAATGATATACTTATCCGATTATCATGGAGAAAATTCAGAATATTTATAAAGTCCTCGCCAATGAGAGGCTTTCCCAGCAGTATTGGCGGCTGGTTTTCGATGCCCCTGATTTGAGCCGGGAGGTCAAACCCGGGCAGTTCGTGCATATCCGCACCGACGAGCGCGGCCTGCAGCCTTTTTTCCGCCGGCCGTTCAGCGTTTATCGGGCCCAAAAATACGTAGAGATCTTCTATGATGTGATCGGCCCCGGCACCCGCCTGCTGATGAGCAAAAAAAAGGGCGACACCCTGGATGTGCTGGGGCCTTTGGGCACGCCTTTTGTCATGCCCCCGGCGGAAACCCGCCAGGTGGTCATGGTCGCGGGCGGCATCGGGATTGCCCCCATGCTGATCCTTTCCGACGTGCTGAAAATGAAAAAATATGAGCTGCTGCTCCTTTATGGCGGCCGTGACCGCGGCCATGTCTATCCCATGAAGGAGTTTAAGGACAACGGGGTCAAGGTGCATATCGCCACCGACGACGGATCCGTCGGTGCCAAGGGCCGCGTGAGCGTGCTGTTTGATAAGATCGACAAGGGGCCCAGTCCTGTTTTTATTTACACCTGCGGCCCCAATCCCATGATGAAGGCCGTGCAGGCTTTCGCCTCTGAAAAAGGCCTTGCCGGCCAGGCAGCTTGCGAGGAGATCATGGCTTGCGGCTTGGGCGCCTGCCTGGGCTGTTCCATTGAGACCGCCGGAGGCTTTAAAACGGTTTGTTACGACGGGCCTTGCTTTGACCTGGATGAAGTGAAGTTCCATTGATATGAACATTTCCGTCAAAATAGCAGGCATCACCTTCAAGAATCCGGTTACGGTCGCCTCCGGCACCTTTGGCCACGCGGAGCGCTATTATAATCTTGAGGAGGTCAAGCGCCTGGGCGCCATCGTGCCCAAAACCGTGACCCTGCAGGCACAGGTGGGCAATCCGCCGGTACGTATTTTTGAGACGCCCTCGGGCATGATCAATGCCATCGGCATTGAAAATCCCGGCATTGACGTATTTTTGGAGAAAAAGCTTCCGGCCTTGAGAAAAATCGGCGTTCCCTTGATCGTCAGCATCCTGGGCCATGACGATGAACAATTTGCCGCCATCATCGAGAAATTAAATGCGCAGACGGGCATCGCCGCCGTTGAGCTTAACCTTTCCTGCCCGAATCTCCGTCAGAAAATTTTGGTGGCCCAGGACCCAGCGGCTACCATGCGCCTCGTCGGTAAAATCAAGAAGCTTTCGAAATTTCCCGTCATTGCGAAATTATCGCCTAACGTCACCGATATCGCCGTTATCGCCCAGGCCGCCGAGGAGGGTGGAGCGGACGCGGTGAGTTTGATCAACACCTTTACCGCCATGGCCATCGATATCAAGAGCCGCCGCAGCCGCATCGGCAATTTCACCGGCGGACTGTCGGGACCGGCCATCCGGCCTATCGCCGTTTACATGGTGCAGCGCGTGGCTTCCCTGGTCAAGATCCCGGTCATCGGCATGGGCGGCATCATGACCGCCTCTGATGCGCTGGAATTCCTGGTGGCCGGCGCCACCATGGTGGCCGTCGGGACCGCTAATTTCGTCAATCCGCGGGCCCCCGTCGATGTGCTGGAGGGCATTGAATCCTTTATGAAGGAAAATAAGATCAGCGATATCCGCGAAATCATCGGGAGCCTTAAGAAATGAAACCGCAATTGATCCTGGCGCTGGATGTAGACACCTTTGAACAGGCCCGCCAAATCATCGATGAGACGGCCGAGGCCGTGGATATTTTCAAGATCGGCAGCCAGATGTTCACCGCCCACGGGCCTTTTGTCACCCGCTACGTGCAATCCAAGGGCAAGAAGGTCTTTCTCGACCTGAAATTCCATGATATCCCCAATACCGTTGCTTCCGCCGTCAAAAGCGCTGTTGGTTTAAGTGTCAGCCCCAATCAGGATCCCGTCTTCGCCCCGCTGTTCATGCTTACGGTACACACCGTGGGTGGAAGGGAAATGCTGGAGGCCGCCGTTAAGGCCGCGGAAATCCGGGCCCGGGAATTAAAGGTGGAGCGGCCGTTGATCGTCGGGGTCACGGTCTTGACCAGTACGGCCAGGGAAGCCGATACCAATGATATCGTTGTGCAGCGTTCCCGGCTGGCCCAGGAAGCGGGATTGGACGGTGTCGTGGCTTCTGTCGAGGAAGCGGCCTTGATCCGCCGGGAATTGGGCAGGGAATTTTTGATCGTAACACCGGGCATCCGTCCGGCCGAAGCTTCGCTGGATGACCAGAAAAGGGTGGCCAGCCCCAAGGCAGCCATCGCAAGCGGGAGCAATTTCCTGGTTGTGGGACGGCCTATTTTGCAGGCCGCTTCTCCCCGCCAAGCGGCCCTCAAAATCCGGGGAGAGATGAGCGTATGAATCTCTTTATTAAAAAGCCGATAAGCCAGTTGGTCGAGGCCGCGGAAAGCGGGGAGTATCAATTAAAGCGTTCCCTGGGCGCCATTAATTTGATTTCCCTGGGGATTGGTGCCATCATCGGGGCGGGGATTTTTACCCTAACAGGTATGGCGGCCGCTCAGAATGCCGGGCCCGCGATCGTGCTTTCTTTTGTGGTCGCGGCTGTCGGCTGCGCGTTCGCCGGCATGTGCTACGGAGAATTGGCCTCCATGATCCCGGTGGCAGGCAGTGCCTACACCTATGCCTATGCCACCATGGGCGAGTTCATGGCCTGGATCATCGGCTGGGATCTGGTGCTGGAATATGCTGTGGCTTCGGCGGTGGTGGCGGCAGGATGGTCGGGGTATGTGGTCTCATTCTTGCGCGATTTCGGGATCAACATTCCGGCCAGATTGGCAGCCTGTCCCTTTGACATGGTCACTCTGGCCGACGGCAGTCATGTGCACGGCCTTATCAATATTCCGGCGGTGGCCGTTATTATCATCATTTCATTGCTGTTGATGTTGGGAATCAAGGAATCGGCCGCGGTAAATGATGTCATTGTGGTGATAAAGCTGCTGGTGGTGACCACCTTTATCCTTGTCGGTTTCCATTATATTAAGCATCAAAATTATGTGCCGTTCATCCCGCCTAACACTGGGACCTTTGGTGAATTCGGCATCAGCGGCATTATGAGGGCGGCGGGGATCATCTTTTTTGCCTATATCGGGTTTGACACAGTTTCTACCGCTGCCCAGGAGGCGCATCATCCGCAGCGGGACATCCCCCGGGGGATCATAGGATCCTTGCTCATCTGTACCGTTATTTTCATTGTATTTTCTTTTGTGTTGACGGGGATGCTTAACTATAAAGCGATGCAGGGGGATCCGGCGCCGGTAGCTACGGCCATCGATTTGACGCCGTACCCATGGCTGAAGTTAATGGTGAAATTGGGGATCATTGCGGGGTTGACCTCGGTCATTCTGGTCATGCTTCTCGGGCAGTCCCGCATTTTTTATGCCATGTCGCGCGACGGACTTTTGCCAAGACTTTTTTCTGATATCCATCCCCAGTGGCGTACGCCCTGGCGTTCCAATTTGCTTTTTATGGTGTTTACGGGCTTTTTCGCCGCGTTCTTCCCTATCTCTAAGCTAGGCAATATGACTTCGATCGGCACCTTGCTGGCCTTTATCATCGTTTGTGCCGGGGTCATGGTGCTGCGCAATACCCAGCCCGATATACCGCG